>NZ_JAUNTN010000042.1 GCF_030538695.1 Paracoccus sp. (in: a-proteobacteria) | reverse complement strand
ATGACGCGCAGGAACTGTTCAAAAAGCACCAGGACGAAATCGGCGTCGAGATGGTCGATTTCAAACATATGGTCTATGTGCAGGAAAAGGCGCAATATTATCCCGCCAACGAAGTCCCCGAGGGTTCGACCGTGCTGGACATCAGCGGCACCGAACTGCGCCGCCGTCTGCGCGAAGGGCTGGACATCCCCGAATGGTTCAGCTTCCCCGAGGTGGTGCAACAACTTCGCCGCACCTCGCCGCCGCGCCACAAGCAGGGCTTTACCGTGTTCTTCACCGGCCTGTCGGGCAGCGGTAAATCCACCGTCGCCAACGCGCTGATGGTCAAGCTGATGGAAATGGGCGGCCGCCCGGTCAGCCTGCTGGATGGCGATGTGGTGCGCAAACACCTGTCATCGGAACTCGGCTTCTCCAAGGAGCACCGCGACATCAATATCAAGCGCATTGGCTATGTCGCGTCGGAAATCACCAAGAACGGCGGCATCGCCATCTGCGCCCCGATCGCGCCCTATACCGCGACCCGCCGCGCCGTGCGCGAAATGGTCGAGGCAGGCGGTGCCTTTGTCGAGGTCCACGTCGCCACCCCCATCGAGGAATGCGAACGCCGCGACCGCAAGGGCCTGTATAAACTGGCCCGCGAAGGCAAGATCAAGGAATTCACCGGCATTTCCGACCCTTACGAAGAACCCGTGAACCCGGAACTGCGCGTTGATACCACCAATATCGACGTGGACAGCGCCGCACACGAAGTGCTGCTAAAGCTGGAAGGCATGGGGCTGATCGGCCTGAACTGACAAACGAAAGGCCCCGCCGGTGCGGGGCCTTTTTCTTGGCGTTCATTGCCAGACAGGGCAGGGCGGCTTTGCGCCCGTCCTTAATGCACGCTGACCGGCGTCAACTCGTTCTGACGGGCCAGCATAAAGGCCATCTGGCGATCACGCACCAGCGCCAGACGCTCGCCATCAATGCCATGAACGGCATAAAGGCTGTCCAGCCCCTGCGCCTGTTCGCGCACCTCATCGGGCAGGTCGGCCATGGCCACACGGCGGATGTAAACGGTGTTGCCGCCCTGGCCTTCGTTGAAATCAAACCTGGTATTCATCTCTGATCCCCTTTATTTGCGGCTGATCGGTATTGTCTGCACCACCTGCTGCGGCTGCACCCTTTTCAGGTCGATATTCAGCAGGCCATTTTCCAGATGCGCCCCGGTCACATCCACGCCATCGGCCAGCACAAAACTGCGCTGAAAGGCACGGGCGGCAATTCCGCGGTGCAGAAAGACACGCTCGCCCGATGGTTCGGCCTGACGGCCCCGGATGACAAGCTGCCGGTCCTCGGTGGTGATCGCCAGATCCTCGTCGGAAAAACCGGCGACAGCCAGCGTAATCCGAAACGTGTCCGGCGGCATATGTTCGATATTATAGGGCGGATAACCTTCGGCGCCCTTGGCGGCACGTTCGGCCAGCCGCTCGATCTGGTCGAAACCCAACAGGAACGGATGCGTTCCCAAACTCATCTTGCTCATACCATCAGCCCTTTCAGCGCAAGCGACTGTCTTTGTGCGCCCCGGTTCCGGCAGCGCGCAGGATCAATATGGTGGCGTTAACCATCCGTCGCAAGAGTTGCAGGATTCAGTTAACAGCAAGGATAAGGGCGGATATAGTGAAGACCACGATCAGCCACTGCACGCCGAATCCCCGCATGAAGCCACACCATGAAATGTCTCACGAAGAAATCGCGCGCGCCCGGCTCGAGGTGCTGCGCCGCGAACACCGTGATCTGGACGAGGCGATCGGCGCGCTTGCCGCAGCCTCGATGACATCGGCGCTGACCCTGCAACGTCTCAAGAAACAAAAGCTGGCGCTCAAGGATCAGATCTCCCGGCTGGAAGATGAACTGACCCCCGACATTATCGCCTGAACAGGCCCGGCTTGCTGTTTGCCCAAATACGCAACTTTGGGCGGAACGCTTGCCTTTTCGGGGCTGCGTCGTTATAGGGCGCAGCAAGTCAATCGGGGCGATATGGCCAGAACAGGCCGCTTATCCACGGGTCGGGCATCAGCCACGACCCTTTGTCGTTCCCGAACGGCGATAAAGACCGGCGGAGCCAACCGCATGGCCGGAAACCATTGTTAAAGGAAACACAACCACATGGCTGAAAAAGCTACCATGGAAGATTTCGAGGCGATGCTGAATGAAAGCCTCGCCATTGACACCCCCGAAGAGGGCAGCGTTGTCAAAGGCAAGGTCATCGCCATCGAGGCCGGTCAGGCCATCATCGACGTCGGCTACAAAATGGAAGGCCGCGTTGATCTGAAAGAATTCGCAAATCCCGGCGAAGCCCCCGCCATTGCCGTCGGTGATGAGGTCGAGGTGTATCTGGACCGCGTGGAAAACGCCCGCGGCGAAGCCAGCATCAGCCGTGAAAAAGCCCGCCGCGAAGAGGCATGGGACCGTCTGGAAAAAGCCTATGCCGCAGAAGAGCGCGTCGAAGGCGCCATCTTTGGCCGCGTCAAAGGCGGCTTTACCGTCGATCTGGGCGGTGCCGTGGCCTTCCTGCCCGGCAGCCAGGTTGACGTGCGCCCCGTGCGCGATGCCGGCCCGCTGATGGGTCTGAAACAGCCGTTCCAGATCCTGAAGATGGACCGCCGCCGCGGCAATATCGTCGTGTCGCGCCGCGCCATTCTGGAAGAATCGCGTGCCGAACAGCGCGCCGAGGTCATCTCGAACCTTACCGAAGGTCAGGTGGTCGATGGCGTGGTCAAGAACATCACCGAATATGGTGCCTTCGTCGATCTGGGCGGCGTGGACGGCCTGCTGCACGTCACCGATATGGCGTGGCGCCGCGTGAACCACCCGTCGGAAATCCTGAACATCGGCGAAACCGTCAAGGTTCAGGTGGTCAAGATCAACAAGGACAGCCACCGCATCAGCCTGGGCATGAAGCAGCTTCAGGCCGATCCGTGGGATACCGTTGGTTCGAAATTCCCGCTGGGCAGCGTCCATTCTGGCCGTGTGACCAACATCACCGACTATGGTGCCTTCGTGGAACTGGAAGCCGGTGTCGAAGGTCTGGTTCACGTTTCGGAAATGAGCTGGACCAAGAAGAACGTCCATCCCGGCAAGATCGTCTCTACCTCGCAAGAGGTTGACGTGATGGTTCTGGAAATCGACGAACAGAAACGCCGCGTGTCGCTGGGTCTGAAACAGACCATGCGCAACCCGTGGGAAGTGTTCAGCGAAACCCACCCGACCGGCACCGTCATCGAGGGCGAAGTCAAGAACATCACCGAATTCGGTCTGTTCGTTGGTCTGGATGGCGACATCGACGGCATGGTTCACCTGTCTGACATCAGCTGGGACACCCGTGGCGAAGACGCGATTCAGGATTTCCGCAAGGGCGATGTGGTCAAGGCCGTCGTTCAGGAAGTGGACATCGAGAAAGAGCGGATCAGCCTGTCGATCAAGGCGCTGGAAAACGATGCCATGGTCGAGGCGACTGATGGCGTCAAGCGCGGCTCGGTCGTTACCGTCGAAGTGACCGCCATCGAAGACGGCGGCATCGAGGTGGAATATAACGGCGTCAAGTCGTTCATCCGCCGCAGCGATCTGGCCCGCGACCGTCAGGACCAGCGCCCCGAGCGTTTCCAGGTCGGCGACAAGGTTGATGCCCGCGTCACCAACATCGACACCAAGACCCGCCGTCTGGGCCTGTCGATCAAGGCCCGTGAGATTGCCGAAGAAAAAGAAGCTGTCGAACAGTATGGCTCGTCCGATTCGGGCGCCTCGCTGGGCGATATTCTGGGTGCCGCGCTGAAAGGCCGGAACTGATCCTTTGGCATGACTGATGACGCCGCCCTGTATCACGGGGTGGCGTTTTTTATTGGCTATGCAGCAGCAGGGGGCGCTCGCGCCCCCTCTTGGCCTGCGGCCAATTCACCCCCTGAGGATATTTTTGGGACCAAAGATGGGCGGGGGTGTGGGGAGTTGCGTTTTTTTGAATTATTTTAATGTGTTGGTTGTTCGGGCTGCGGTGTGTTCGGGGCGTTGGTGCTTTGCCCGTGCCCGGAGAACGGTGTCGCGCGAAAGCCATCGTCCGGGTGACTGTAGGGCATGGGCGGATGTTGCCTGGCGGGGCGTGGTATCGTCGGCAGGAATTTGCGATGGGGCGTGCAACCAAATGAAGTGTTTTACGTTTCCTCTTTTAACACTATCTGAAAATGCCTAAGGTTATTGTCGCACGGGACGACGAACCGGGCCAGCCGCAGGGGTAAAGATGATCCGTTCCGAACTGATTCAGAAAATCTCTGATGAGAACCCTCATCTGTTCCGCCGCGATGTCGAGCGGATTGTGAATACCGTGTTCGAAGAAATCATCGGTGCGATGGAACGCGGGGATCGTGTCGAACTGCGCGGCTTTGGCGCGTTTTCGGTGAAAAAGCGTGATGCCCGCACCGGGCGCAATCCGCGCACCGGCGAATCTGTCGATGTCGAGCAAAAGCATGTGCCGTTTTTCAAGACGGGCAAATTGCTTCGCGACAGGTTGAACGGCGAAGCCTGATAGGCCAGAACAGACCTGTCTGCCGCCGAAAGGATTCCCGATGCGTCTGATCCGACTGATCTTTGTTGTTTTGCTGGCTTTGGTGTTGATCGCCGTCGCCTTGGCCAATCGGCAGGTGGTGACGCTGAATGCGTTTCCGGCTCAGTTCGGGCAATATCTGGGCGGCACCTGGTCTGTGCAACTGCCGCTGTTTCTGGTGATTCTGCTGGCCGTGCTGATCGGCATGGTCGCCGGTCTGGTGTGGGAGTGGCTGCGCGAGGCGCATTTGCGCCGCGAGGTCAGCTATCGCGAGGCTGAACTGGCGCGGCTGAAGCAGTCGCCGGGCCATCACGCGCCCAATCTGCGGCCGCAGGATGAAATTCTGGCCATTGTCGATGCGCCCAAGCGGATGCCTTCGTCGCCGCGCCCGATCCCTTCGGCTGAACCTGCGCCGGGGACCACGCTGCCCTCCGCTCCGCGCGGTTAAGCAAGATGGCGCAGGTCAAGATTTGCGGTCTGCGCGAAGCGGCGCATGTCGATGCTGCTGTGCAGGCTGGTGCGCGCTATCTGGGCTTTGTGTTTTTTCCCAAATCGCCGCGTGCGGTGACGCCGGATCAGGCGGCGGCATTGGGGGCGGAGGTGCCGCCCGGCGTCGCGCGTGTCGGGCTGTTCGTGAACCCCGATGATACGCTGCTGAAGGATACGCTGGCTGTGGCGCCGCTGGACCTGATTCAGTTGCATGGCAGTGAATCCCCCGCCCGCGTGGCCGAGGTCAGGGCGCTGACCGGCCTGCCGGTCATCAAGGCCGTGGGCATCGCCGCTCCGCCGGATCTGGAACAGTTGTGGGATTACGGGCTGGTTGCCGACATGCTGCTGGTCGATGCCAAGGCCCCGCCGGGTGCCGATCTGCCCGGCGGCAATGGCCTGGCCTTTGACTGGCGGTTGCTGGCCGGGCGGCGGTTGCTGAAACCGTGGTTGCTGGCCGGGGGGCTGACGCCGCATAATGTGGCCGAGGCGATCCGCCTGACGGGGGCGCCGGGGGTGGATGTGTCCTCGGGGGTTGAGACCGCGCCGGGGCACAAGGACGCTGGCCTGATCCGCGATTTCATCGCCGCCGCCGCATGATCTGGCGTCTGGCCAGCCGTGCCGATATTCCGGCCGTTGCCGCCATGCTGGCCGATGACATGCTGGGCCGCGCCCGCGAAAGCGCCGATCTTGCGCTTTATCTGGCCGCGTTTGATGCCATGCAGGCCGAGGGGGCGAACCACCTGATCGTGGGCGAAGATGCCGGGCAGGTTGTTGCCTGTTATCAGATCACCTTCATCAGTGGCCTGTCGCTGGCCGCCGCGCGTCGCGCCCAGATCGAGGGGGTGCGTGTCGCCAGCAGCCATCGCGGGCAGGGCGTTGGGGCGGCGATGATCGCTGACGCCGAAGCGCGCGCCCGCGCCGCCGGGTGCAGCCTGATGCAGTTTACCACCAACAAGGTGCGCAGCGACGCGCATCGCTTCTATGACCGGATGGGCTTCACGCCATCCCATATCGGCTATAAGAAAGCGATCTAGCTTTTTGCTGGCACCAACACCCATTCCAACCGCGAAGGCAGCACCATGGCCGACGATCTGATGAACAGTTTCATGAACGGTCCCGACGAACAGGGCCGGTTCGGCATTTTCGGCGGGCGCTTTGTCAGCGAAACCCTGATGCCGCTGATTCTGGATTTGCAGGCCGAATATGACCGGGCGAAAACCGACCCGGCCTTCTGGGCAGAAATGGATCATCTGTGGGCGCATTATGTTGGCCGCCCCAGCCCCTTGTATAAGGCGGAGCGGCTGACCGAACGTCTGGGCGGGGCGACGGTTTACCTTAAGCGCGAAGAACTGAACCACACCGGCAGCCACAAGATCAACAATGTGCTGGGGCAGATTCTGCTGGCACGGCGCATGGGCAAGACCCGGATCATCGCCGAAACCGGCGCGGGGCAGCATGGCGTGGCCACCGCGACCGTCTGCGCCAAGTTCGGGCTGAAGTGCATCGTCTATATGGGCGCGCATGATGTGGAGCGGCAGCAGCCCAACGTGTTCCGTATGCGTCTTTTGGGGGCCGAGGTGGTGCCGGTGAAATCCGGTCGCGGCACGCTTAAGGATGCGATGAACGACGCGCTGCGCGATTGGGTGACGAATGTGCGCGACACCTTTTATTGCATCGGCACGGTTGCCGGGCCGCATCCCTATCCGGCGATGGTGCGCGATTTCCAGACCATCATCGGGCGCGAGACCAAGGCTCAACTGGCCGAGGTCGAGGGCCGCTTGCCTGACACCGTGATCGCGGCGATTGGCGGCGGTTCGAATGCGATGGGGTTGTTCCATCCCTTCCTTGACGATCCGTCGGTGCGGATCATCGGGGTCGAGGCGGGCGGCAAGGGTGTCGATGACCGTGTGGAACATTGCGCCAGCCTGTCGGGCGGTCGCCCCGGTGTGCTGCACGGCAACCGCACCTATCTGCTGCAAGATGCGGATGGTCAGATCCTTGAGGGGCATTCGATCAGCGCCGGTCTGGATTACCCCGGCATCGGCCCCGAACATGCCTGGCTGCACGAAGTAGGGCGCGCGGAATATGTCAGTGTCACTGATGACGAGGCACTGGCCGCCTTTACCCTGCTGTGCGAGACCGAGGGCATCATTCCGGCGCTGGAACCCAGCCATGCGCTGGCTCATGTGGTCAAGATCGCCCCTGATCTGCCCGCCGATCACCTGATCGTGGTGAACCTGTCGGGGCGTGGCGATAAGGACATTTTCACCGTCGCCAAGCATCTTGGGGTTGATATTCGAACCTGACACCGGCGGCCTTCGCCACCTGTGGTAGAAAAACACCGCTGCCGGAAACCCGATCCGGCGGCGTGCGTTTCTGTCTCATACCGCAGATGACGGAGAACGAGATGCTTATCAAGAAACCGCTGACCCTGACCCTGATCGCCGGCAAGGCCGCCGCGCTGTCGGTTCTGATGTCGGGTGCCGTGATGGCGCAGGCCCCCGCCGTTGTTGAAACCCCCGGTGCGCCGGTGGCCGTGATCCCGCCCGCCGCGGCCACGGAAACCCCGCCGCAGCATATCTATCCGCGCACGGTTGACCGCAGCGCCAACGATCAGGCGATTGCCGAAACGCTGATCGCGCAGGGGTTCAGCGATGTGCATATCCTCCGCGATGCCGCCAAGCTGACGGTGACGGCGCAGCGCGACAATCAGCCGATCGAGCTGGTCTATCATCTGGTGCGCGGCGAATTGCTGAGCGTGAATGGCCAGCCCGTGCCCGGCGAAACCCCGGTTGATACCTCGGCGGGCGGGCAGGACAACCATTCGGGACATGCCGATGGTGCAGGCGACAATGCGGCGGATGACGACAGCGCCACCGATGACACCAGCGGCGATGACGGTGCCGACAGCGACGCCTCGCAGGGGGGTGAATCCGGCGATGACGGTTCGTCTGACAGCGACGGAGACAGCGACTCGGGCGAGGGCGCTGACAGCGAAAGCTGATCGGGTCTTGTAACGAGTTTCAGCCGGGGCCTGACCGCCCCGGCGTTTTCGTTCAGCGCGTCAGCAGCAGGATGTTCAGATCCGATTCGACATAGGGGCGCGGAAACAGAATGCGGCCGCTGTCCGGCCCGGTCATCTCGATGATGCCGACATCGGGCGCTGTCACACCGGGTTCGGGGGGCGGGTCTTCACCGAAATCGGCATAGCGCGGCGGCGTGGTTTCCTGCACATAGGCGGTGCCGATATACAGCGGCAGGCCGGAAAAGATCGTCGTCTGCCCGGTCGTCCGCTGCGATCCGGTCAGTTTTTCAAAGCTGCCATCCGGTCCGGCGTAACAGCGGAACGGCGGATAGACCACCAGCGGCAGGTTGCCCCCGACCTTGATCGTCTGGCAGGCCCACTCGCCCTGCAAGGCGGTCAACGCCTCTTGCGGGGGCAGGGGGTGGCCGTGCATGGCCTGGGTCAGCACGGCCAGATCGGCGGGTGCGGCCTGCGCCATCGCCTGCCGCAGCGCCTGTCCGGTGACGGCATCCAGATCGTTCAGCCGCGCGGCATCCTCGGCGCGCAGCGGGGTGCCGTCTGGCAGGGTTGCGCTGCGTTCTTCGGCGGCGGCAGGTGTGGCCAGCAACATTGCCAGCAGCAGGCGTAAGGCCGTCATCCCAAGCTCCTGTTCAGGGCTGTGCCGGGGCGGCGTGGCGGCGCAACAGTTCCAGCGGCACGATTTCGACTGCGCGCGCATGGGTTGATTCCAGCACCACCTGCGGCGCGGCCAGTTCGCCCGCCGCCTGCAAAAAGCGCGCCGCGCACAGGCACCAGCGGTCGCCGGGCTTTAACCCCGGAAAGCGAAACTCGGGGCGCGGCGTGGTCAGGTCATTGCCAAGATAGCGCGACATGGCCAGAAACTCGGCATCCACGATCACGCAGACGGTGTGGCTGCCATGATCGTCGGGTCCGGTATTGCAGCAGCCATCACGGTAAAACCCGGTCATCGGGTCCGTCGAACAGGGCTGCAAAGGCCCGCCAAGGACGTTCAGCGAAGGTTCCATGTCCACAGGCTAGCGCGCCCGCCGCCGCGCGCCAAGCCCCTAGCGGAACCGATCTGCAAGTGATTTCAGCCGCTCGGTCAGGCTGGGCGGCTGATCGGGGGCGGGGTCGGCTGTTGGCTGGGGCGACGGGCGTTTCTCTGCCGGTTTGGTGCCGCTGTTGCGCGCAGGCGCGGTGCGGGCGGCGACGGCGTTCTGAAACCGCGCCTCATCCCCTGCGGCCAGGTCCGACGCGCCGTCCGACAGCCCGCGCAGCAGATCGTCCAGCCAGTCTGAATCGGCCTTGGCGAAATCCGACAGAACATAGCCCGCCACCCGGTCCTTGTCGCCCGGATGCCCGATTCCCAGCCGAACGCGCCCGTAATCGGCGCCGATATGCTGGTGAATCGACCGCAGCCCATTATGCCCCGCATGACCGCCGCCCCGCTTGACCCGGCATTTGCCGGGGGCCAGATCCAGTTCGTCATGCAGCACGATGACATCAGCGGGCGTCAGCTTGAGATAGCGCATCGCCTCGCCCACGGATTGGCCGGAAAGGTTCATGAAAGTCTGCGGTTTCAGCAGCATAACACGGGTGCCGTTCAGGCGACCTTCGGCAGTCAGCGCCTGAAACCGGCTTTTCCACGGCGAAAACCCGTGGTCAGAGCCGATCCGGTCCACCGCCATAAAGCCGATATTGTGCCGGTTCGCGGCATATTTCGCGCCGGGATTGCCCAGCCCGACGATGATCTTGTCCATGGTGGCCCTCTGTTAGATCAGGCAAATTTTCTGCATCCCTTGCGGCGGACGTCGCCGGTTACTAAGACTCTGTCAACCTTTCCCGTCTATCACAGGCCAACGGTCGGGGGCGAATCGTGCGCGACGGGGCAAACAGGCAAAGGAATAAGATGAGCGATCCGGCAGAATTCTATATGAACACGCTTGTTCCCATGGTCGTCGAACAGACCTCGCGCGGGGAACGGGCCTATGACATTTTTTCACGCCTGTTGAAAGAACGGATCATTTTCGTGTCCGGGCCTGTCCACGATGGCATGTCCACGCTGATCTGTGCGCAACTGCTGTTTCTTGAGGCGGAGAACCCCTCCAAGGACATTTCGATGTATATCAACAGCCCCGGCGGCGTCGTGACCTCGGGCCTGTCGATCTATGACACGATGCAGTATATCCGGCCCCGCGTGTCCACGCTGGTGGTGGGGCAGGCGGCATCCATGGGGTCGCTGCTGCTGTGCGCGGGCGAAAAGGGGATGCGCTATTCGCTGCCCAACAGCCGGGTGATGGTGCATCAGCCCTCGGGCGGGTATCAGGGGCAGGCAACCGACATCCTGATCCACGCGCGCGAAACCGAAAAGCTCAAGCGTCGCCTGAACGAAATCTACGTTCAGCACACCGGCCGCACGCTGGATGAGGTGGAACAGGCGCTGGAACGCGACCGTTTCATGTCCCCCGAAGAGGCGAAGGACTGGGGCCTGATCGACGAGGTTCTGACCCCGCGCGGCAAGGCCGAGGTTGAAAAGAAGTAACATCGGCGGCGCACCGCGCGGCGTAACTTTGGGATTGTGACGGCGCGTCGCCATCCTTAACATAAGCGGACAATGGGTGCCCTCGGCGAACGTGGGTGCCCGTCAATGAAACGCAGCCCGCCGCAGCGCAGCGGATGGACGGCGAAAGGGGAATGGACGATGGCAACTCAGTCCGGCGGTGACAGTAAAAACACGCTCTATTGCAGCTTCTGCGGCAAAAGCCAGCACGAGGTGCGCAAGCTGATCGCCGGGCCGACGGTCTTCATCTGCGATGAATGCGTCGAACTGTGCATGGACATCATCCGCGAGGAAACCAAGTCCTCCAGCCTGAAATCCGGCGATGGCGTGCCCACTCCGCGCGAAATCTGCGGGGTGTTGGACGATTATGTGATCGGTCAGGAACACGCCAAGCGTGTGTTGTCGGTGGCGGTGCATAACCACTACAAGCGGCTGAACCACGGTTCCAAGACCGACATCGAGCTGGCCAAATCCAACATCCTGCTGATTGGCCCGACCGGCTGCGGCAAGACCCTGCTGGCGCAGACGCTGGCACGGATTCTGGACGTGCCCTTCACCATGGCCGATGCCACCACCCTGACCGAGGCGGGCTATGTGGGCGAGGATGTGGAAAACATCATCCTCAAGCTGTTGCAGGCGTCGGAATATAACGTCGAACGGGCGCAGCGCGGCATCGTCTATATCGACGAGGTGGACAAGATCACCC
>NZ_JAUNTN010000022.1 GCF_030538695.1 Paracoccus sp. (in: a-proteobacteria) | reverse complement strand
CGGATCGAGGCCGAGCGATTCCACGGCGTCGATGGCGGCAAGCCCGCGCTGCACCGTCGGCCAGCTATCGAGCCGCAACAGGATTTCGCCGCCGGGGCGGACGAATGGCAATGTCTGGAACGGCTCGCCGCGCCCGATGGCCCGCACAATGTCGATGCGGGAAACGACCGTGCCATGCTCGCCGCTCGCCCATCGGACGAAGGCGAAGACGCTGCCCGGCGCGAAGCCGACGACGCTGCGGCGGCGGTCGATGATCTGCTCGTAGCTCTTGCGGCCAAAGCGTATCCAGTGCTCGACCTTGCGTTTCTCGAAAGTCAGCTCGACCAATGTGGTGAAGGGCGCAGGCCCGTCCGGCAGCGGACGGCCGTGCGCGCTGCGATGGGCGCGACGGGTCATAATTCGTCTCCGGCGATGTGCTCGTGAGGATTGCGCGCGTGCGCTGCGTCAACGGCGGGCGTCATGGCTCGCCGTTCCCGGCAGAACCGGCACCACGCTTCGCCTGCGCGCGCGTCAAAGAAAAAGAGTTAGATTCTCTGTTAGATAAGTTAGCGGTCGGATTCCGCTTTTCAGGCCAAAGCGTTAGCTGCGGTTCGTGCGCCTGATGTGCCGATAGTGCTGCGCCTGATGTGCCGATACCCCGTGCGCCTGATCTGCCGATGGCATTAACAGGGTTATCAACAGTGCCTGTTGACAGGTTTTCGGGGCGGATGCGCAGCAGCTCGCGGCCGTCTTCCCGCTCGATCTGGAGGCGATAACCGGGGAGCTGCTGGCGGGCCGCGATGCGGCGCAGGTCGAGCGCGAAGTCGGACGGCCGCGCGAGGCTGCCGGATTTCTGGTGAAGGTGCGCGACCTCGAAAATCCAGCCGTGGCGCTGGTGCCCGGCGTGCTTTCTGGCGACGCGGTAAAGCCATCGCTCGATGCCGCCAGTCAGGCCGAAATAGGCCGGGTCGATGGTCAGGACCAGCGAGCGGTCGATGACGCTGTTGTAGAACCATTCGGGCAGGACGAACTCCATGCCTTCGACGCGGCCGGCGCGCGTCGTCATTTCCTCCCATTCGTTGATCCAAGAGAATTGCCGGCGACGCCAATGCGGGCCGTTGCGAATGGTGGTGGCGATGACGGTGGATTGCAGCCGCGCCAGCGCGGCTTTCAAAAGCCGGTATTGGTGATTGCCGGTCGGGCGTCCGATGGCCCGCAACAGATGGTAGGGCGTGAACCGGACGAAGCGCGAAGTCGTGAGGCCGTCATTCTCGGCCGCGACAATCTGCGAGGCCGCCCATATCAGCACATCGGCGTCCCAAATGGTCGCCATGCCATGCTCGGGCATCCCGAACACCTGCACCTCTATGTCGGCGGCCTTGTAGAGAATCGGCTTGGTGCGCGGGGTCTTCGCCAGCGAGAAAAACGGCCGTTCCATCAAGTCGCGCTGGTCGCGCGGCGGCGCATCGCCCGTTGCGACCACGAAGGGGTCTAGGCGGCTGCGCTCGCTGTCCTCGGTCGGCTGCGCGGGGGCGTGATCGTCCTCGCGCAGCATCTAGCACTCGTCCCGTTCTTCGGGTGTGAGCGGCCGTGCGGGAAAGACCGTGCCGGCGGTCTTGTCGCGGGTGGATTTACGTTCGCCGACCGCGCTCCAGTCCTCCAGATCGCGGACGGTGTAGAGGACGCGACCGCCGACCTTTCGATAGGTCGGGCCGGTGCCGTAGGTGCGATGTTTCTCTAGGGTGCGGATGGATATGCCGAGGAAGCGCGCTGCTTCCTTGGTGCGCAACAGGCGCGGCGGCAGGCCCGCAAGCGGGTTGGGCATGGATCACCTCCAGTCGGGATTGGGCTGCCGGGGGGCGGCAGCGGACTGTGGCGAACCATGGCGAGGGATCGGCGGCGCGTAGCGTGCCGCATTTGCGCCTATGCGTTGGCGGCACCCCCCTTCGGGGCGCTGCGCGGCCGATAGGTGAGGGATTTCAGTCGCCCGTCGCCGTGTCGCACCGAAAAGGCAAAGACATTCGCGCGCAGCTCGGCTAGGAATGTAAGCGGAGCAGACGCGCTGCTCTGGGGCTTAGTAACCCCTGACTAGCGGTTGGTGCCGGCCGTGACGGCACCACGATCCTCGACTTATGGTCGGGGGGCCTATGACGTATGTCCAAGGCTACCCGCCCAAAGGTCATAGGGCCGTCTAGTCACGGTTACTAACTCCCCGATCACCAGGTTGAGGGGCCATTTGCGGGGGCGCACCGCAAGCAAGGCTCTTTCCAGATGAAGGGGAAGGCTATGCGGGTTCCCGTCGAACTCGATCCCGATGTGGACGACGAAGCTCCAGCCGGCGACGCCATAACCGCCTATGACGAACGCCACTACGTCACCTATCTGCGCCTTCTCGATGCGAAGGCCGAGGGCGCAGACTGGAAGGAAGTCGCGCGGATCGTGCTGCACCGCGATCCGGCAGCCGAGGAACTTCGGACCTATCGTTGCTGGCAAAGCCACCTCGAACGCGCGCAATGGCTATCGCGTGAGGGCTATCGCAAGATTCTGGAGCAGGCGGCAGCCAACAAGGCGTGAGGTCCACGCCTCCCGATCAACGCTTGCCGGGCTTGATCGGGTAATGAAGCAGCAAGCGATAGCCGCCGCGCATCATCTTGATACCGTGCGCGACCAGCCTGCGGGCCTTGTTCTTGCGCGGATCGTTCTCAAAGTCTTCCTTGGTGCCGCGAAAGCCGAGCAGGACTTCGGCGATGGTGCGATAGCTCTCGCCGCGCAGCCGGGCGTCGAGCGCGCGCAGGGACAGGATATGC
This sequence comes from Paracoccus sp. (in: a-proteobacteria), assembly GCF_030538695.1. GTDB lineage: Bacteria > Pseudomonadota > Alphaproteobacteria > Rhodobacterales > Rhodobacteraceae > Paracoccus. The sequence continues at coordinate 64,161 of NZ_JAUNTN010000022.1, read as the reverse complement.
CATTGCCGGAGCTGCGCGGGAACGGCCCGGAAGTCGGGACCGGGCGCGCGGCCGTTGAGGGACCGCCAAAGACGGCGGGCAGCGTGGGCGCGCAGTTCCAGAAAAGAATCCATCGGCAGGGTGACGGCATAGAAAGCGGCTGCGTCGGGCACCGCCTCGGGCAGCCAGAATTGATGTGCGACGCCATCCACCTGCCAGATGCCGTGCCAGCCATCGGCGGCGCGGCGCAGGTCGAGGCCGTCGAGATGCGCCAGCGTCAATATCGGTTCGGTGTCGCCGTCCTTGTGATCGACCGGCGACAGCACTACCGCTTGCGGTTGAAGGCTCGGCGTCCAGATCGGGGATTGCTGGTCATGCGGCGCGTCGGGATCGCACGGGAAATCGCAAGCCCCAGCGATGCGCGAACGCTTCAAGGTCGCGCCCGGTCGGCTGGCCGGTCAATGCGATGGTCAGGAAGTCCTGACGATATTCGTCGTTGCGGCGCAGGTATTCCCAAGCGAAACCGGCGGCCGGAATGTGCTTCGCGTGTCTGTATGCCGCCGGGAAACGCCAGTCGATGCTAAGCATGGCGTCACCTCCCAAAGCCGGGGCGCGCGAGGCCGCGCCCGGACCAGAGAGATTCAAGTATTGTTTGAAGTATTAGAAGCCGCTCAAAGTAGATATGTTGAGCGGATAACCCGATCATTATTGGTTATTTTCTTCTTAACACTATCGTCTCGCTCTGGCTAGTCGCCCGCCCGCAAGTGCGGACAGGCGACCATGTTTTCATCTGTTGGAAAACACATGCACCTCGCCGTGCGCCGTCTCGATGGTGAACAGATCGCCGCCCATTTCGGCGTCGCGCGCCATCGCGTCCCAATCGACATAGTAGCGCAGCGGCTCGGGGATCGTGACGCTTTCGGTGGTCAGCTCCTCCATGTAGTCGGCAAGGCTGGTGAACTGACCATGATAGCAGTCCTCCAAGGTGGATTCGGCTTGGTCCATGTCGCCGCCGAACTGCTCCAGCAGGCCCGCGCCGAGTGCGCCATGCTCTGCGATGAAAGCGGCCATCCGCGCCACGCTGTCGATGCCGGCATATTCGGAGATGCTGACGCCCTCGAAGCCCTCATAGTCGTGAATGGCGTATTCCTCCGCATCCTCGACGGGGGAACGGGCAAGCATCGCGGCAATCTCGTCCCTGATCTGGTCGGTGTCCTGATCCGCGTCGATCCAAGCCCCATGCAGAAAGCCGTTATTGTATGCTGCAAGGCAGGCAACATAGATGCGGGGGGTGCTGTCGGATACGTTGGTCATGTCTCTGATCCTCGGGTCTGAAGGTCAGCGAAGCGGAACGCCGCGCCTGACCTTCTGGCCGTCGCCGAGACTGGGGTAGCAACGAGCAAGGGCGGCCGGGGTGGAGGGGGATCACCCGGCCTGCACAAGCCCCTTGGGGCGCGGAAGGCTGGGGATACCGCCCCGGACGGTTCCACTTACCTTGCTGGCGCGAGGGCAACGCCCTTAGTAAAACCAAGCAATCAGTCGCCGCTTCGCGGCGTCATTTGGAGGCACGACTTGGCGCGTGATGAGGGCCTTGAGGAAATCTTGCGGGAAGACCTCGGGGGCATGTCTGGATTGACGGAAAAGGCCATGTTCGGCGGCTGGGCTTGGCTGCTCGACGGCAATCTGCTGTGCGCAGCTCGTGACGATGGGATGCTCGCCAGACTCGGCAAGGATCGGGACGGTTGGGCGCTGGATATGCCTGACGTGGTTCCGATGATCTCGCGCGGCCGGCGGATGCAAGGTTGGGTGCGAGCCGGACCTTCGGCTTTCGGTGACGATGCGCTACGGCGCAGGCTGGTCGATGCCGCACTCGCCTTCGTTCGATCCCTGCCGGCAAAGTAGGCCGCTGCGGCGCGGCGATAGCCGCGCCGGCCCGGAGGCGAACGCGCTTCCAAATTGCGCTGTAGAGAGCCGGAGGGCCGCTATGAAAAAAGCCCCGGCGCTTGCGCCGGGACCGTCTTTTATACCTTCATGTCAGCGGGCAGGTGCGGGGCTGGAGGGCAACGGTGCGGCCAGTCGCATCAAAGCCGACACGCCAACGAAACCGCCGCCGACCAGACAGAAGATTTGCCGCCAGATTTCAGAGGGCACCGCCTCTTTGGTGATGCCATGGACCAGCGCATAGCCCGCGACGGCGGCGGGTGCGGCAAAGATCAGTGCCACGATCAGGCGAAGGATGGGAGTGCGCAACGTCTCGAACAGCAGGGCGAGGATGCCAAACGCCACGCCAGCGGAAACGAGGCCGACCAGCCCGGCACCTATCACGCCGGAGCCGGTCTGATAGGCGAATTGCGCAGCGGTCAATCCGAGCATGAAGGGCAGAGCATAGACTGCGAGCTTATAGGCCACGACGCAAAGGACGGCGACTAGCGCCACGCTCATCAACATCACGGCTACCATGGTTCTGCTCCTTCACGGTCTGCGCGGATTGCCGTTGCGTCGCTCCTGCGGTTGGGCACGGGCGACATAATGCCAACCCGTGCCCCGTCTGTCGACCATCGGCGGCTTTCAGGTGTCATTTTGGAGGGCTATAGCGTAGGTGTAGTTCTCGGTTTCTTCGTCTCCCGCCCGCCACTTGCACATCGCAAACCCGAAAACAGGTCCCTCGCGGGGCCTTTTTCTTTATGTGCCAAAGGGGGTTGCAGGCACCATCCGCCCTTCGGAGACGGCCCAGCCGGACGAGATCGGTCTCCGAACGCCCACCGTCTCTTTCCACCCGCCCTGCGCTCTCGGCGAGACGGGTTGAAAATCCCCATATATTTCAGTGAACTGACGGGATCGCGTTGCGCCCGTGTTTCGCTGGATCCGGCTTGTTTCGATGAAGTCAGAGGCGGGACACGGGCGGCGTGGTCGTTGGTATGTCTTGGGAGTTTTGCGCGAAGTCTCTGATGACAAACGCAGTTTCCGCCCCTAGCCTGGCGCGATGTCGAACGGGGCCTGGACAGATCAAGAGAACAACCTGATCGTCGCGGATTACTTCGCGATGCTGGCCGACGACGTCTCTGGCCGCCCTTACAACAAGGCCGAGCATCGGCGCGGGCTTCTGCCGCTGTTGAATGATCGGTCCGAGGGATCGGTCGAGTTCAAGCACCAGAACATCAGCGCCGTGCTGAAGGGGCTGGGTGAGGACTGGATCCCGGGCTACAAGCCCGCCTTCAATTTCCAGATGACGCTGGTGGATGCCGTGGCGCGCTGGCTGGCGCTGAACCCGGCGTGGCTCGACCGCCATTCCGGTGTAGGAGCGCCGACAGGCCTCGCGGAGGCGCGGCCGATCTGGATCGGGCCGCCGCCCACGTTGTCGAACCAGCCGCCGCCGCAGGAGCTTGAGCAGATGCTGCACATCGCCCGCAAATTCGATGTCGCGGCGCGAGACGAGCGAAACCGCGCCCTCGGCCGTGCCGGTGAGGAACGCGTCCTGGCGCACGAACGGGCCGCCCTGAAATCAGCGGGCCGCGACGATCTTGCGCGCAAGGTCAGGTGGGTGTCGGAGGAAGATGGCGATGGCGCCGGCTACGATATCGCCAGCTTCGCGCCGGACGGCCGTCCGCGCCTGATCGAGGTGAAGACGACGAATGGCTGGGAGCGCACGCCTTTTCATATCAGCCGCAACGAGCTGGCTGTGGCCGAGGGGCGGCGCTCGCAATGGTCCCTGTTCCGCCTGTGGAACTTCGCGCGCGAGCCGAAAGCGTTTGAGCTGCACCCGCCGTTGGACGCGCATGTCTCGCTGACCGCGACGTCCTTTCAGGCGAGTTTTCATTGAGGGTCACCGAAACGCCCGCTCAGCCTGCTCCTGCCATGTCTCCCCCGCCAGAAAGCACAGGTCGTAGAGGCTGACCGCCGACGCCTCGCGTCCGCAGGTCAGGCGTTTGAGGACCTCTGGTGCCAGATAGGCAAGGCGCAGCTGGCGGCTGACATGGCGCTCAGCCAGACCGACGGCCTCGGCCAATTCCTGGATCGTGGAGAACTCGCCTGCCTCCATGCGCCGCCGCCAGCCCCATGCCCGGCCGATGGCGCGCAGGATGTGCGGGTCCTGCGTCTGATCCTCGCTCGGGCTGTAATCGGCGGGCGGCATGATTTTCGGCCGCCCGTTCTTCTTGCGCAGCTTCAGGGGGATCAGCACGCGGATCGTGCCATTGCCACGGGTCATTCGGCGGCCTCCATGTCGCGCGGCGCGATCATCTCGCGGATCACGCCCGCGACGCCTTCGCGCCGGATGTCGACCTCGAGCCCGGCGGCGGTGACGGTGACACGCCGGACCAGCAGCTGGATGATCCGCGACTGCTCAAGCGGAAACAGCTGGGCCCAGAGCGTGTTGAAATCATGCAGCGCCGCGATGGCCTCGGCCTCGGACACCTTATCGCGCTTCAGCGCCGCCAGCACCTGCGTGACCACCTCGGGCGTCTGCAGAATGCGCCGGCCGACGCAGCATAGAACACCCAAGAGGCCGGGTCGGACAATTGGTTATCTGGCACCTTATTGGTGAAATCACCCACTCCGAGCTTGGAGGTGGTGATGGCTCCGGCAGCGATTTGCTCTGCACCAACAGCGCCCGTGGCGATCTGCGAGGCCACAAACTGTCCTGTTACGTCCCCCGCTGCAACCGAGGCCGTGTATTTGGTGCCATCCCAGCGATAAAGCTGACCCTGCCAGACAATTGCTGAGGTATCCTTGACCGTCGGTAAGCTGGCCGTCGTCACCACCCGGACAGGTTCAATGCCCGCTGCGAAGCTGGTGGCATCGACCAGACCCTGTAGTTCTTGGGTCGTGATCTTGGGCGAAGCCACGGTGGCTTTTGACAGGGCCGCAGTCCAAGGGCTTGCATTGCCCGACGTGTCCACCGCCCGAACCCGGATGTGACGACTGGTGCCGTCGGGCAGTTCGGTCAGAACGAAACTGTTGGCGACCGTGGAGGCAATGATATTGGCTGGCGCTGCGGCTTCGGTAAAGGATGCAGCCCCTGCTGCAACCTCGTAATAGGCAAGGTCATCCTCGGTGTTGCGGTCCCACTCGATCCAGATGGTGTTGAACCCGGCTGTCAGTTTCAGCCCCGTGGGTGTGGCCGGTGGGGTGGTGTCCGTCGTGGACTTGATTGCGGCATAATCCGACCAAGGGGATTTGTTCCCCACCCGGTCAACCTCCCGGCGTCGGATCTTGTAATCCACGCCTGGCTTGACCGGCGACCACTCATAGCTGGTGCCACCGCTTTGAAACCATACTGGATTGCCGCTGCCTTCGATCAGTTCCAGATCGGAATAGGCCGTGTCTTCGACCCCGATGACCCAACTTGCGCTGATCTTGCCCAAGGCGGCCGTAAGTGCAGGAGCTGCCGGGCGCGGCGGCGGGGTGTCATCAATCTCGACCAGCGGGATCTTGATGTCCGCCGTCTGAAACGGGCGCCATGCCGACCAGATCACCGGGCGATTGACGACCAGCCGGGCGCGGGCTTCCATGTCTGTCCCCGGCAGCACGCCATCGACAACCACCAGCCCCCCGGCGCTGACATCCATGGTTGATCCCTGTCCAGCCAGTTCCACCCGACCGGACACCCGGATTTCATAATGGATGCCTTGCACATCGGGCTGATCGGCGTCCCAGGTCAGCTGGCAGGCGGGGCGCCGCGCCCGCCCGTCTTTATCCAAAAGGGTGATGCCACGAGCATCAAAGCCGGGCACAGCTTCAGCAACGGGCAGCGGTGTGGCGACAGATACCGGCGCGCTCGGCAACAGATCGGTGGGGCGCCAGATCACATCGGCCGAATCGCGCTCTCGCAGTGCGATCCGCTGGTTCAAGCTGCGCTGATAATCGGTTTTTGAAGCAACCTCGAAGACCTTATTTACATAGCCATTGCGGGCGCTGGTCCATGCGACTGCATCCAAGGGCTCCAGCACCGCAAAATCCGGGGGCATCGGCAGCTCATGCCGGGCCATCCTGCGCTCTTCCTGAAGCATGAATTGCATCATGCGCTGGACCTGATTGGGGTAAGGTGCGGTGGGCAGCGAGACCGAGGCGATCAGCCGCCGCCCCTGATCCTCGGCCTCATGCTCTGCCGAATAGCGCGGCGGCGCCTCTTTTGCGACCCAGCGTTCAGCCGGTTCAGGGTATTGAGCATGGACCGCATTGTGGCTTTCGGCCAGTGACAGGAAAGGCGTGAATGGGTGTCGGAGGAAGATGGCGACGGAGCCGGCTACGATATCGCCAGCTTCGCGCTGGATGGTAGTCCGCGCCTGATCGAGGTGAAGACGACGAATGGCTGGGAACGCACGCCCTTCCACATCAGCCGCAACGAGCTGGCCGTGGCCGAGGAACGCCGGTCGGAATGGTCCCTTTTCCGCCTGTGGAACTTTGCGCGTGAGCCGAAGGCGTTCGAGCTGCACCCGCCGCTGGACGCGCGCCGAACGCTTGAGCAACTTGAGGGCTCCGCGCCCGCCGCGCTTGCGCCAGAGGACGAACCCGAATACCAAAATAAAACCCGCAGACTCTCGTTATAAACGAGGGAACAAAGGGGGGCAGGTCACAGGCACAAGCCGACGGTCGCGTCAGTGCGCGACGTCGATCACGACCTTGCCGACGTGTTCGCCGCTTTTCAGGCGGTGATAGGCGTCCTGATAATCCGCAAACGGAAACACCTGATCCAGCACGGGATGCACCTCATGCAAGGCCATGGCGCGTAGTAACGCCTCGAAATTCACCCGCGGCCCGATTGCTGTCCCGGCGACGTGAAGCGAGCGCGACAGAATATCAATCGGCGGCAGCCCGCCACCAAAGCCGCTGGTGAACCCGACCAGCGAGATGTCGCCCCCGATGCGGGTTGCGGCGGCCGATTTTACAATCGTCTTTTCGCCCGCGATGTCGATGGTTTTATCAACGCCTCGCCCATCCGTCAGGGCAAGGATTTCCGTGTCCCAATCGGGATGGGTCCGGTAATTGACGATGGCGGCAGCACCCAGCGTCCTCAGCCGCTCCGCCTTTTCATCCGACGAGGTGATCGCCAGAACCTTTGCGCCGAACATCTTGGCGATCTGCAACGAAAACAGCGCCACGCCGCCCGTGCCTTGAACCAGCACCGTTTCCCCGGCCTGAAGCGGCGAGGACAGGTTCAGACCCGTCCAGGCAGTAACGGCGGCACAAGGCAGCGCCGCCGCCTCGACATAGGACAGATAGTCCGGCAGATGCACGAGGGCGTTTTCATGCAACAGGATATTCTCGGCCAGCCAGCCGTCCGTGGTGATGCCGAGGCTGTCGGGCTGATATTCCTGACGCGGCGGGCCGCCGATCCAGTGCTGATAGCAGGACGCCGAAACGCGATCACCGACCTTGGCGCGTGTCACATCGCGGCCGACGGCGACAACCTCGCCTGCGCCGTCAGACAGGGGAACGCCATTCGGCTTGACCGGGGTGCCATAGGCACCATCAAGGATCGCCTGATCACGAAAGTTCAGCGATGCGGCGTGAACCTTGACCACGACCTCATGGGGACCGGGCGTCGGTGTCGGCTCATTGTGCAGCTCCAGCCCCGGCTTGTCTCCGGTCGTCCAGCGTATCGCTTTCATTGTCTCAGTTTCCCTTTGGTTACGGCGGCTTACGGCCTGTTCCAGACCAATGTGTTGATTGGCCCGGCAGCGTTCTCACCGGCTATTTACTGGACCCGGATTTATGAGTAGCTAGATACTATCGCAAGAACCCACCTTTTGGTGGGTAACAGACGAAAAGGTATAGCCGTGAAACCAGACTGGCAGAGCGACGATCCAAAACAGCACCAGATCTGGGCGACTGCGACATGCGAGACCCTTCGTGTGCTGGAAGGAAAGTGGAAAATCGTCATCATCGTCCAGCTTTTCGCGGCGCAGGTGCCGGTTCGCTTTTCGGAACTGGAAAAGCGGGTGGTGGGCGTGAACCAGAAAATGCTGATCCAGCAACTCAAGGATCTGGAAAAAGACGGAATCATCACCCGGACGGTCTATCCGCAGGTTCCGCCTAAGGTGGAATATGCGCTGACCGATCTTGGCCGCGCACTTGGCCCATCCATCGAGGCGCTGATGGATTGGGCGTTCCGGAAGTGCGAGGCGCAGGACGGCGGGCCGCAGGAGGGGTGATGCTGGTCATGGGTGCTGCCAGTTTCGCGCACAGCAGGATCGGTGCGCTTGGCGGTCTGTCCGGCGCCAGCGGGCAGCCTGATTATTTCTGAACACCTGCGTTCTGGGACGAAAGGAAACCGACATGACATCCCGTCATCTTCTGGCCCCCGAGGTCGCGCCGATCTTTGAGGCGATGCCGCCCGTTGACCTGACGACCGAAGGTCTGCCCGCCTTTCGCGCAGAAGCCGACGCCGGGATGGCGCAGCTTCTGGGGCTGGATCACCTTGACCTCTCCGGCCAGACCCTGAGCGAGCGGTTTATCCCCGGCGCGCCGGGCGATCCCGATGTGCGTGTCCTTGTGCTGGAGCCTCAGGGTGGAACCGCGCCCCGTCCGGCCATTCTGGAGACCCATCTGGGTGGCCATGTGGCGGGCAAGCCTGAACAAAGCCTTGGCATTTATGGCCCGCTGGCACGCGAACTGGGTGCGGTTCTGGTCATGGTCGATTATCGGCTTTCGCCCGGGACCCGCTTTCCCGGCGGGCTTGAGGACGCCTATGCCGCGCTGAAATGGCTGATCGGGCAGGCGCAGGCGCTGAACATCGACCCACAGCGGATTGGCCTGTTGGGGACCAGCGCCGGGGGCGGGCTGGCGGCGGGGCTGGCGCTTTGGGCGCGGGACCGGGACGCAATCCCGCTGGCGCATCTGCATCTGATCCAGCCGATGCTGGATGACCGCACCGGAACGGACCCCGACAACTGGCCCTATAATGGCGAATATGGCTGGTCGCGGCAGAACAATGCCTTTGGCTGGCAGGCGCGGCTTGGGACCGTGCCGGGCGGGGAGGACGTGTCCCCCTATGCCGCGCCGGCGCGGATGGCTGATTTGTCGGGTTTGCCGTCCACCTTTATCAGTTGCGGGTCGATTGACCTGTTCACGGGCGAAAGCATTGCCTTTGCACAGCGGCTGATGCAGGCTGGCGTGGCGACCGAGCTGCATATCTCTCCCGGCCTGCCGCATGGTGGGCAGATCGGCACCAAGGGACCGCTGATTGACACAATCAACGACACCGACATCGCGGCCTGGAAACGCGCCTTTGGCGTGGCTGCGGCATGAAAGGACAAGCCATGAAGATTGGTGTTATCGGCACGGGCAATATCGGCGGCACATTGGCGCGCAAACTGGCGGCGGCGGGACATGATGTCCGCATCGCCAATTCGCGCGGGGCGGATGCCGTGCGCGATCTGGCACAAGAGATCGGGGCCACGCCCACGGACCAGAAAGGCGCGGTTCAGGGCGCGGATTGCGTGATCCTGGCGATTCCCTTTGTCGCCATGGCCAAGCTGCCCGCAGGGCTGTTCGACGACCTGCCCGCCGGGGTGCCGGTGGTGGATACCAGCAATTACTATCCGGGCATTCTGCATGATCCGATCCCGGCGGTCGAGGCCGGGCAGGTCGAAAGCGAATGGGTGGCCGAACAGATCGGCCGCCCCGTTATCAAGGCGTTCAACATGATCCTTGCGCCCTCGCTGAAAAATCTGTCGCGGCCTTCGGGTGTGCCTGACCGGCTGGCGGTGACGATTGCCGGGGATGACGCGGCGGCCAAGGCGCTGCTCGCGGGTCTGGTCGATGAGATCGGCTTTGACCCCGTAGATGCCGGGCCGCTGTCGGAATCGTGGCGGCAACAGCCCTCGACCCCGGTCTATTGCTGCGACTGGACCGCCGGTGAGGCGCGCGATGCGCTGGCCGCGGCCCAGCCGGGTGAGGCCCCAAAAATCCGCGCCCGCCTGATGGACGACATGGCTGCGTTGCCCCAAAACGCCACGCACGAAGATCTGGTCCGCCTGAACCGGCGGGTGAATGCCGGGCGGTGATCCCAAGCGGGCCTGCCCGAAAATACTGGCCGGCAATGCCGGTTTGTCGGTCAGTGCCAGATGGTGAAAGCTGAGGGTAGGCCGGTCGCAGGTCTGTCCCCGCCGCCTTTCGCCCTCATTCCCCCGCTCAGTCTGCCTCCGGTTGTTGCATCAACGGGCGGATGCGAAGGCGGGTGATGCGGTTTTCGCGGCGGGTGACGACCTCGAAGCGGAAGCCTTCAAAGCTGAACACCTGTCCTTGTGCGGGGATTGACTGGGCCATGTGGATGACCAGCCCGGCAATGGTGTTGGCCTCGTCGTCGGGCAGGTTCCAGTCCAGCGCGCGGTTCAGGTCGCGGATGGTCATGGCCCCGTCCACGATATAATCGCCCGAGGCGGTGGGGGTCAGGCCGGGTTCGTTGCCGGTGTCGTGTTCGTCCGCGATTTCTCCGACGATTTCTTCCAGAATGTCTTCCAGCGTAATCAGCCCGCGCAGGCTGCCATATTCGTCCACCACCAGCGCGAAATGCGTGCGCCGTTTCAGGAACTCGCGCATCTGTTCGTCCAAAGCGGTGGTTTCGGGGACGAAATAGGGCTGCATCGCTACGCCCATCACGTCGAAATCGCGCAGCGCATCGGCACCGCCGCCTTCGCGCACCACCCGGTTGATCGAGCGCAGCAGGTCTTTGGCATGGATCACGCCAATGACGTTTTCGCGCTCGTCCCGAAACAGCGGCAGGCGCGTATGGGGGCTGCTCAACACCGCGTCGAGGATCTCGGCAGCGGGCAGGCTGGCGTCGATCATCTCGATTTGCGAGCGGTGCAGCATGATCTCGTCCACGGTGCGCTCGCCAAGGTCCAGCGCCCCAAGCAGGCGGTCGCGGTCCTCTTTCTGCACCGCCCCGGCGCTGTGGCCGATGGCCAGCGCACCGGCGATTTCCTCTTGCACGGAAAACAGATTGCCGTCCTGAGCATTGCGCAGGCCAAACAGCCCCAGAAGACCGCGCACGATGACCTGAACCACCACCACGATCGGAGTCAGAACCCGGATGATGGCCCGGATCGGGCGGGCGACGGTGGCGGCAAGATTCTCGGGGTTTCCAATGGCATAGGATTTCGGCATGACCTCGGAAAAGATCAGCACCAGAACCGTGGTGACAAAGGTGGCAATGGCCACGCCGCTGGTGCCGAACAGGCCGGTGAACAGCGTGGTTGCCAGTGCGGCGGCAAGGATGTTGACGACGTTATTGCCCAACAGGATTGCGCCGATCAGGCGGTCGGTGTCGCGGGTGATGTCCAGCGCCGCAATTGCGCCGCTGTCACCCTTGTCGGCGCGGGATCGCAGTTTCGGGCGGCTGGCGGCGGTCAGCGCAGTCTCGGATGCCGAAAAAAACGCCGACATGATCAGACAGATCAGAATGGCGATGCCCATGGCCCAAAGCGTGTTCCCGTCCGAGGTCTCGGCTGTGGCGGGTGCGGTTTGGGCTGCGGCGGCAGTCAGCAAGGCAATCATCTGGTTCCCGTCCGGGGTTGTTGGCGCACGTCAGCCTTTGACGCGCGCAAGGGGGTGGTGGTTCAGCACCAGATCGCGCATCCGCGCATCCAGCACATGCGTATAGATTTCGGTTGTGCCAAGGTCGCTATGCCCCAGCAAGGTCTGGATCGCCCGCAGATCGGCACCGCCTTCCAGCAGATGCGTGGCAAAGGCGTGACGCAGGATATGCGGGGTGACATGTGCCGGGTTCAGCCCGGCGGCCAGTGCCAGATCCTTGAGGATCAACGAAAACCCCTGCCGCGTCAGATAGCCCGCTGCCCCGGATGAGGGAAACAGCCAGCGCCCGTTCTTTGCCAGCAGGCGTCCCAGCGGGCTGTCCTCGGGGGCGGCGTCACGATGCGCCAGCCATGCGGCCAGTGCCGTGCGGGCAGGGCCGGACAGTGGCACCATGCGTTCCTTGCCGCCCTTACCCTTGACCAGCAGCAGTTGCGGATTGCCCCGGCAGGCGGCGGCGGGCAGCGTCACCAGTTCGGTGACGCGCAGCCCGGTGGCGTAAAGCAGCTCCAGCGCGGCGCGGTTGCGCAGCCGGTCGGTCTCGGTCCGGCCGCAATGGGGCAGGGCGGCGATCAGCGCCGCGACCTGTTCGCGGGTCAGGGTCTTGGGCAGGCGCTGTGCCTTGCCGGGGCCGGGGATGCGGCAGGCGGGGTCGTCCTCGCGCCAGCCTTCTTCCTGCGCAAAGCGCGTGAATTGCCGGATCGAGGCCAGCCGCCGCGCCCGTGTCGCCCGCGCAAGGCCCTGCGCGTCGCAATGGGTCAGGTAATCCTCGATCTGGTTGCGGGTCAGCCCGGCCAGCGGGCGCGGGGTCAGCCACTCCAGCAGGTCGCGCAGGTCGCGGCCATAGGCCAGCAAGGTGTTTTGCGCCGCCCCGGCCACGGCGGCCTGCGCATCCAGAAAGGCGGCGATCTGGCGTAATTCGGACGGGGCAGGCTGGGGTGCGGGATGGTCGGGCATCAGCGGTTGCCCCGGTTCAGCGCGGGCCAGAGCGCGATTTGCGCGGCGGCTTGCCGGGCCTCTGCCTCCAGCCCAAGGGCGCGCAGCACGGCCAGCCCGCGGGCAGCGCGGGGCAGGTCGCCCACCAGCCCGGCGTCGGTATCGGAAATCGCCGTCAGCAGCGCCGCGCCGCGTTGTGCCGGGTCAGGAAGGGCGGCCTCAGCGGTCAGCCCGTCGGCCAGCACCGGCGGCAGGTCGGGGTTGCGGCTGCCCTGGAACCCTTGCAACAGCGCCAGCGCCTGCGCACCCGGCCCATCCGGCAGCGCGTCGGGCAGCGGGTGCGACTGATCCGGCGCATAAATTGCCGCCAGCACCGCGCCCATGTCGGTGTCGGTAAAGGCGGCAAAGGCTGCATCCAGCGCCACGCCGACGGCGGCGCGGTCGTCCGAGATCAGCGCCGCGTCCAGCGCCTGCACGGCAGCCGCCCGATCCCATGATCCGCCAGAGGCCGCCGGGCGCTGCTCGGTATAAATTGCGTGCAACAGGGCGGGGTCGATCACCCCGGCCCGCGCCAGCCGCTCTGCCGCGTCCAGCCGTGCCTTCCAACCGCCATTCATGCGCAGATCGGCGCGGGCCAGCGGCAGCGGCAGGCCCGTGGTCGGCAAGGGCTGGCCGATGGCTTCGAACAGTCGGAAGGTCAGCGGCGTGATCCGGGCCGGCGGTTCAAGCGTGATGCTGGTATCCACAAGGCTGTCGTCAAGGAAATGCGCCAGCAGCGGTGCATCCTCGGGGCGGATCAGCGCCAGTGCATCGGCGGCATAGAACACCGTTGCCGCCGCAGGCCAGTCGCCGCTTGCGGCAAGGCAGAAAATCCGCGCCTCATAACTGGGGGCGATGCCGGGGGTTTCGGTCATGGTGGTGCAGGCGTGGGCTTCCTTGCCTTCGATCAGGTCGATGTCAAAATGGCGGCGGAAGCGTTCGGCGTCTGACAGGCCCGCGACCTCGATCAGCGCATGGGCGTCGTCCAGCGCCGCCATGTCCAGCAGCCGGTCCACGCGGGCCAGATGCCAGCCGCCTTCGACACCACCGGCCAGCGGCGGAGCACGGAACTGTGCCAGCATCAGCCGCCGCAGCAGGTCGCGCAGGACAGGCAGATCCGGCCGGGTCTCGGCCAGCATCCGCGCCAGATCGGGGGCAGGGGTGCCGGACCACAGATCATCCGGCAAGCCCAGTTTGCGCGGCGGGATGGTGCCCTTGCCGTCCGGGTTGCCGGGACCAAGCCGGGTGACGGCCACGGTCCCGGTATCGGCGCTTTCAGCGACCTGTCGGGGGCGCGGGGCGGGGTTGGGGGCGGGTGTCGCGCCTCCCCCGCGGCGCAACCCTTCGGCCTGCCGGGGGGGCTGCAAACTGCCGGACAGCCAGTCGGATGCCGCCAGCGGCGGCTCGGCCCGCAACGACTGGCTGACTGCGGGGGCAACAAACCCCAGCCCGGCGATCAGCGCCAGCAGGCCGCTGGCCGTATCAGTCCAGATTCGTCGCATCAGCGGGTTGCTCGGTTGCGGGGGCAGGGACGGCTGGTGCAGGGGTGTCAGCGGCGGGCGCATCCGGGATCGCGCCAAGATCCAGAGGCACCGGCACCCGCATTTCGCGGGGGCGCGATTCCATGTCACCAAAATAAGCGTAACCCGTCAGCCCCAGTGCCGCCAGAACCACAAGCGCCAGCAAAATCTTTATCAACCGCATCAATCTGCCCTTTTTCGCCCGATCTTGGGCCGGAATCCCCAGTTTTATATATGGCATTTTTGAAAAGATCACGCCATCAAAGCTGTTCATCGGCCTTCGTTTTCGGCAAAAGGCGGCCGGACGGGGGAATAAAGGCAGGCAATGCGCGATAATCTGGTTCTGATTGGCATGATGGGGGCGGGAAAATCCGCCATAGGGGCCGAGCTGGCACGTCGGCTTTCCGTGCCGCATGTCGATGCTGACACCGAGATCGAGCGCGCCGCGGCCATGACCATCCCCGAGATTTTCGCCCGCGATGGTGAGGATTTCTTCCGCGCCCGCGAATCGCAGGTGCTGGCGCGGATCTTGTCGCGGGGGCCAAGGGTGGTTTCGACCGGCGGGGGCGCATGGATGCGGGCCGAGAACCGGGCGGTGATCCGCGAACATGGGCTGGCGCTGTGGCTGGATGTCGATGCCGAAACGCTGTGGGACCGGGTACGGGCGCGGGCAGGGCGGCCTTTGCTGCTGACCGACGATCCGCGCGGTACGTTGGAGCGGCTGCTGGCGCAGCGCAACCCGGTCTATGCTCGCGCCGACCTGACCGTGCGCAGCGGGCCGCGCGATAGTGTCGAAGCCACGACCGCCCGCGTGATCGAGGCGCTGCGCAGCCAGCGCCCCGCTTTTCTGGAGGATGCGGAATGAGCCACGAAACCGTCCATGTTGCTCTTGGCGATCGTGCCTATGATGTGCTGATCGGGCCGGGGCTGATCGGGCAGGCGGGGGCGCATCTGGCGGCGCTTGGCCAGCGGCGGCGGGTGGCGATCCTGACCGATGAGACGGTGGCCGGGCTGCATCTGGATGCGCTGCGCGACGGGCTGGCGGCTGCCGGGCTGGACAGTGCCGCCCTGACCTTGCCTGCGGGCGAGGCCACCAAAAGCTGGCCGCATCTGACCCGCTCGGTCGAGTGGCTGCTGGAACAAAAGGTCGAGCGGCGGGATCTGATCGTTGCTTTCGGCGGCGGGGTGATCGGGGATCTGGCAGGCTTTGCGGCGGCGATCCTGCGCCGTGGGGTGCGGTTCGTGCAGGTGCCGACCAGCCTGCTTGCGCAGGTGGACAGCAGCGTTGGCGGCAAGACCGGCATCAACAGCCCGCATGGCAAGAACCTGATCGGGGCTTTTCATCAGCCCGCGCTGGTGCTGGCCGACACCAGCGTGCTGACCACCCTGACGCCGCGCGATTTCCGTGCCGGTTATGGCGAGGTTGCCAAATACGGCCTGCTGGGGGATGCGGATTTCTTTGGCTGGCTGGAGGCGAACGCGCCCCTGCTGGCGCAGGACGAAGGCTTGCGCCGTCGCGCTGTGGCCCATTCCATCGCCATGAAGGCCCGCATCGTTGAACGGGATGAGACCGAGCAGGGCGACCGTGCCTTGCTGAACCTTGGCCACACCTTTGGTCACGCGCTGGAATCTGCTACCGGCTATGACGGGGCGCGGTTGCTGCATGGCGAAGGCGTTGCGCTTGGCTGTGTGCTGGCCTTTGACCTGTCGGCCCGGTTGGGGTTGTGCAGCCAGGAAGCCCCGTCCCGTGTGGCTGCGCATCTGGATGCGATGGGCCTGCCCACGCGGCTGTCGCAGGTGCCGGGCCTGCCGGATGCGGATGCGCTGATCGCGCTGATGGGGCAGGATAAAAAGGTGCTGGACGGGCGGCTGCGGTTCATTCTGGCACGGAGCATCGGGCAGGCGTTCGTCACCGATGACGTGCCTGCCGCGATGCTGCGCGATGTGCTGACGGACAGTTTGGCCTGAGCGCGTTCGCCGGATGCGCGACGATCCACGCAGTCAGGGCGTCGGTCGTGGTGGTGGCGATCAGACGAGGATGCAGGAATACATGGCAAAAACCGCTGCCCAATGCGCTGGATGGGCGGGGAAAGCGGACATCGGGGGCCTGTGCAAACGAAATATGGTGCAGCTAGGCGGCGGTGTCGATATTTGTCGAAAGTTGCGCAATCGCGTATGATCTTATCAGCTTTCGATATAAATGGGGCGGATATGTGAACCGGGTGCAAACGGGCAGAACGCCGCAGGCTGTTGATTTTTGTGCGGAATATTAACGCATCAAAATAATCAACTATATGATTTTGTTGATTGTTTCTTGCGCTTCGAGAGTTTTGTGCTATTCCTCCCGTTGAAGTCGCGCATTTGATCCGCGCGACGGCCAGCAAGGCGAACCCCGCCCAGCCAGCACATCATCCCGGCATTTCAGCAACCAACCCCGTCAGGCAGCCATAGCGCCACCCAGCAGGACGGCAGGCAGCAGGAAAAGCGCCGGTTGCGGATCAGCAGCCTTGGTGCAGGCCGAGGCTGCGTGGATCGGACAGACGCGGCCAAGAGCTGCGCAGCCAGATCAGAGAGGGCAGCCCGCTCAGCGGCATCAGGGCCATCAGAGGCCGCGCCAGCCTATTCATCCGGCAGCACTATTTGCGCTGAACGTGCGCACCAGATCGCAGGTTCGGCATCGCGCGCATCAAGGCAGGGCGCATCGCCCAAGGGTTCGACGATAAAGCCGCCACCTTGCATCGTCAGGCGATAGCGGTTGACCTCTGCCTGCTCGGGGACACCATGCACAAAGGGCGACAGCCGCAGCGCGGTTTCCCCGCAAATTGCCAGCAGGGGCGCTTGCCCGGCATGGGTCAACACCTGTGTCAGCACCTCGCGCCGGGCCTCACATTCCTCTGGACTGTCCGCCGCGCTCAGGGTGATACGGGTGCCGCCATCCCCCATCAGCGTCAGGATCACAAGCGCGGGTTTCAGCATGGTGCCTCCCCTTAAAACGATTTCGTCAGGAACAGGTTGACCGCGCGTTCCGCCCCTGGCATCTGGCCATAGGGCGTATAGCTGCGGTTGGTCAGGTTGCTGAATTCGGCCAGAAGGGTGGTGCCGGGGGCCAGTTCGACGCTGCTGCGCAGATTCAGCGTGGCATAGCCCGCAGCGCCATCGGTCTCGGTGCCGCTGTTGTCGCGCATCGTGACCGCGCTTTCGCCACGCAGGAACAGGTCGAAACTGCCGCTGAACTGCTGGTGCTGCCAGTCCTTGCGCAGCCCGATGGTGCCGGCAAGGGCCGGGGTGCCGCTGTCGCCGGTGCTGTAACCATTGGCGAAATGCAGCTGGCGGTCCATCAGCGTCAGCGCGGCGTGCGGCCGCAGCCCCCATATGTCGCTGTCATATTCGGCGGCCAGTTCCAGACCCCATGTCCGGGCCTTCTCGACGTTCTGATAGGTGCCGATGGTGCCGCTGTAGATCAGTGCGATGTAATCCTGCGACCGGGTATGGAACAGCGTCGCATCGACCTGCCACGGGCCACGATCCAGCCTTGCGCCAAGCTCGAAACTGGTGGCACGTTCGGGTTTCAGATCGGGGTTGCCGTTCTGGATCACCCCGCCCGCCGTGGTGGACAGGAACAATTGGCCCAGTGTCGGATAGGTGTAACCCTGCGAGATATTGGCCCGCAGCGCCAGCCCGTCATCCGGCATCCAGACCAGTCCGGCAGAGGCCAGCGCAAGGCTGTCGCTGTTCGAAGTGACCGGGTTTGCCACACCGTTGGCGACAGATGCGCGGTGGTCAGCCTTTACGTCATACCAACGGGTGCCAAAGGTGGCCGTCAGTTGGTCGGTCAGGTCGATTTCATGCTGCGCAAAGGCCGAGAACGTGCGGATACGGGCGCTGTCATGGCGCAGGTCGGTGGTGGGGCGGCCAAAAGCGGTTGTGACCGTGGTTTTGTCGGTCACAAGTGAGTCGTCCTCATATTCCAGCCCGGCCAAGGTGCGGCTGTTGTCTGTAAAGCGCATCTCGGCCCGCAGGTTCGCGCCTTTGGTCTCTTGCCGGTCCTCAGAGGTCGAGTTCACATTCACCACCACACCCGGCCCCCGGCTGACGGTCACGTCATTCAGGAAGGTGCGGTCGATGGTCTGGCGATAGATGTCAAAGGTCAGCCGCTCCAGCCATGGGGTCAGGTTGGTGCCTTCGTAAAAGGCCGAAACCTTGCGCAGATCGCGGTGCGGCAGGCTGATGTCAAAGTCGGGGATGCCGGTCCAGACATTGCCCGACAGGTCGAATTGCTGCGCCTTCAGCCCGAAATAATGGTCGCCCATGCGATAGCCCAGATGCCCCGACAGGTTACGGTCCTGCATGTCGGAATTGGCCAGCCGCCCGTCGGGCGTCTTGCGGTCGCCCTGATCCATGCGGCCATAGCTGAGGCGGTAATCCAGTTCCCCGGTGCCGGCCTGCACTGTCCCCGCAGCACTGGCCGAGGCGCGATAGCCGCCACTGGCCGAAAACCAGCCCGCTTGCGTGGTCAGCGCAAAGGGGCGGTCGGTGCCGGTTTTGGTGATGATGTTGATGACCCCGCCAATCGCCCGGCTGCCCGAGGCGACCGAGGACGAGCCGCGCACGATTTCGACCCGCTCGACCGTGGTGGGGTCAACCATCACCGGCTGGCCATACATGGTGTGGTCGGTCAGCTTTTGCCCGTCGATGAGGATGGCGACGCGGCGGCCGGTCTCGCCCCGGATGCCGACGCGCTCCATGCCTTCCTCGGTGATCTGCACGCCCGGAACATCGCGCATCAGCGTGGCGATGCTGACGGGTGCGGCGGGCAGGTCGTCGCCCTGAATGACCGTGATCGAGGCCGGATTGCGCATGATCTCGGTCGGCAGGCCGGTGGCATAGATCACCACCGGGTCCAGAACCACCGGATCATCCTGCGCCAAGGCAGGCAGTGCCGGAACAAGGGCCGAAGTCAGCAGCAGGGGCAGAAGGCGGGGCATGGGTATCCTTTCGTCATGGCGTGGCAAGGATCAGAGCAAATCCTGATGTAATTTGTCAAATATTACGATGCGGCGTTTCGGCGCAAGCCGGAACTGCTGTTGTGGGATTGCACAGGCCAGCGGTGGCTGTGGCCCCGATGGGGGCTGCGGCGTATGAAAAAGCGCGGGCTGATGCGACCCGCGCCTTGAGTTTATGCAGCCGCCCAAGGGCTTAGCGATAAGCGGCGTCTTTCACCGGCTGATAGGTTTCGGCCAGACGGGCGACAGCCTCGGCGGGGGACAGTTCCAGCACCTCGCCGTTGCGGCGGTTGGTCAGCTCGACCTTGTTGGCCGCCAGACCGCGCGGGCCGACAGTGATGCGCCAGGGCAGGCCGATCAGGTCCATGGTGGCAAACTTGGCCCCGGCGCGCTCGTCGCGGTCGTCATAGAGCGGGTCCAGACCGTGGGATTTCAATTCGGTATAAAGCGCCTCGCAAGCCGAATCGGTGCTGGCGTCGCCTTGTTTCAGATTGACGATGCCGACATGGAACGGGGTCACGCCTTCGGGCCAGATGATGCCTTTGTCGTCGTGATTGGCCTCGATGATGGCACCCAGCAGGCGGCTGACGCCGATGCCGTGGCTGCCCATTTCGACCGGGACGCGGGCGCCATCGGGACCGACGACGGTGGCACCCATGGCCTCGGAATATTTGGTGCCGAAATAGAAGATCTGCCCGACCTCGATGCCGCGGGCGGAACGCCGCCGCGCCTCGGGGATCTCGTTAAAGATCGCCTCGTCATGGGTTTCGTCGGTGCGGGCATAGCGGCTGGTGAACTCCTCCATGATCGCCTGACATTGTGCTACGTCGTCATAGTCGATCTGGCGGTTGCCGAAGGTCAGGTCGGTGATCTCGGCGTCATAGAACACCTCGGATTCGCCGGTTTCGGCCAGCACCAGAAACTCATGCGTATAGTCGCCACCGATGGGGCCGCCATCCGCCCGCATCGGGATGGCTTGCAGGCCCATGCGTTCATAGGTCCGCAGATAGCTGACCAGATGCCGGTTATAGGCGTGCAGCGCATCCTCTTTGGTCAGGTCGAAGTTATAGCCATCCTTCATCAGAAACTCGCGGCCCCGCATGACGCCGAAGCGGGGGCGGATCTCATCGCGGAACTTCCACTGGATCTGATACAGCGTCAGCGGCAGGTCTTTATAGCTGTTCACATGGGCGCGGAAGATGTCGGTGATGACTTCTTCATTGGTGGGGCCGTAAAGCATCTCGCGGTCGTGACGGTCGGTGATGCGCAGCATTTCCTGACCGTAATCATCATAGCGCCCCGATTCCCGCCACAGATCGGCAGATTGGATCGTCGGCATCAGCACCGGAATGTGACCGGCGCGGGCCTGCTCCTCATGCACGATCTGTTCGATCCGGCGCAGCACTTTCAGGCCAAGCGGCAGCCAGGAATAAATCCCCGCAGATTGCTGCTTTATCATGCCCGCGCGCAGCATCAGCCGGTGGCTGGCGATCTGCGCCTCTTTCGGGTCTTCTTTCAGGACGGGCAGGAAATAGCGGGACAGGCGCATCGGAACCTCTGATATATCGGCGCGTTCGGGATAGGGTATCGCCGCGCCGCCCGCAAGATTTTGCTTGAAGGTAGCCGCGCAGACGGTCATCACGCGGGAACCAACAGGGGGACAGAATATGGCGCTGCCGGTTCGGCAACAGGTGATCTGGTGGTCCGTCGCCGCAGCGGTGTTCGGGCTGGTGATGTGGAAGTTGGGCAACACGCTGCTGCCTTTTATCGTGGCGGCGGCGGTGGCCTATCTGCTGGACCCGATTGCCGACTGGCTGGAGCGTAAGGGCCTGTCGCGGACATGGGCGGTGACGCTGATTACGCTGGTTGCCGCGTTGGTGCTGGTCGCGTTGTTGCTGGTGCTGGTGCCTTTGCTGGTGTCGCAGGCCAGCCAGTTGATCGCTGCCGCGCCGGATATGTTCCGCCAGCTTCAGGCCTTCCTTTCGCAGCAATTCCCTGATTTGCTGGTCGAGGGCAGCCCGGTCCGTTCGGCCATCGGCAGTATCGGTGAAACCATCCAGTCGCGCGGTGGCGAATTGCTGACCTCGGTCATGCAATCGGTGGGCGGCGTCATCAGCGCGGTGCTGTTCATGGTCATTGTCCCGGTCGCGGCCTTTTACCTCCTGCTGGACTGGGACAAGCTGGTGATGCGGATTGACGCGCTGTTGCCGCGTGACCACGCCAACACCATCCGCACACTGGCCGGAGAGGTCGATCAGGCGCTGGCCGGTTTCCTGCGCGGCGAAGCCATCGTGATCTCGATTCTGGCGACCTATTATTCGGTGACGCTGATGGCGGTGGGGCTGCCCTTTGGCCTGATCGTCGGGGTGATTACCGGGGCGATCAGCTTTATCCCCTATGTCGGGGCCATCGTCGGTGGGGCGCTGGCCATCGGTCTGGCGCTGTTCCATTTCTGGGGTGATCCGTTCTGGATTGGCGTGGTCATCACGATCTTTGTCATCGGGCAGGTGCTGGAGGGCAATTTTCTGACCCCGCGTCTGGTCGGCAGCTATGTCGGGCTGCACCCGATCTGGTTGCTGATGGCGTTGTCTGTTTTCGGGGCGCTGTTCGGTTTCGCCGGAATGTTGGTTGCGGTGCCGATGGCGGCTGCGCTGGGGGTGCTGGTCCGCTTTGCGACCCGGCGCTATACGGAAAGCAAGCTCTATCAGGGCCGCGCGTTCAATGCACAGGATCAGGACAGCGCCCTGCAATCGGCGCAGAAGGTCGCGCGGGATAAGGCACAAGAGCAGGCGTAAGGCGGCACATTGGCACGGCAACTGACCTTTGACCTGACGGTTCCGCCTGCGCTGACGCGGGCGGATTTTCTGGTGACGGATGCGAACGCGGCGGTGCTGGCGATGCTGGACAGCCCGCAAGCCTGGCCGCAGGGGCGGATGCTGCTGATCGGGCCAGCAGGCGCGGGCAAGTCGCATCTGGCGGCCTTTTG
This sequence comes from Paracoccus sp. (in: a-proteobacteria), assembly GCF_030538695.1. Classification (GTDB taxonomy): domain Bacteria; phylum Pseudomonadota; class Alphaproteobacteria; order Rhodobacterales; family Rhodobacteraceae; genus Paracoccus. The sequence continues at coordinate 42,163 of NZ_JAUNTN010000022.1, read as the reverse complement.
GGCAGCGGAACATGGTGCAACCCGTGTTAACGCCCGCAATCTGCACCCTGATGCTGCCGAGGCCCTGTTGCCAGAAGGCGGTGCATTGGTGGTCGAGGACGCGCATCGCGCAGGTGGTGCTGCGGGGGCCGAGCAGGCGTTGTTTCACCTGTGGAACCTGGCTCCGGCGCGGGGGGCGCTGCTGCTTTTGACGGCGCGCAGCGCCCCCCGCGACTGGGGGCTGGCGCTGCCCGATCTGCGCTCGCGTATGGATGCGGTGACGCAGGTCAGGCTTGGCCCGCCCGATCCGGCGCTGTTGCAGGCGGTGCTGGTCAAGCTGTTCGCGGATCGCCAGATTGCGGTGCCGCCCGCCGTCATTGGCTGGCTGGCGCTGCGCATGGACCGTGACCTTGGCCTTGCCCGGCGGCTGGTCGCGGCGATGGATGCGCAGGCGCTGTCGGACCGGCGCCCGCTGACCCGCGCTTTGGCTGCCGAAGTGCTGGACAGGTTGGCCATTGATGAGGCATAAGCGGCGTCCCTTTAACCAAAGACAGTGACCATGACCCAAGCCGATTTCCTGAAAACCGCCTTTCCCAGCCCCGTGGACCTGCCCGAAGGCACGCCCGAAGGTCCGGCGCGGTTTTTCAATCGGGAACTGTCCTGGCTGTCCTTTAACTGGCGGGTGCTGGACGAGGCCCGCAACCCGCGTGTGCCGCTGCTGGAACGGCTGCGGTTTCTGTCGATCAGCGCCACCAATCTGGACGAGTTCTACACTGTCCGCGTCGCCGGGCTGCGGGAATTGGTGCGGGAAAACAACACCACCCCATCCGATGACGGTCTGAGCGCGGCCGAACAACTGACCCTGATTAACGCCGATGCCCGCCGCCTGATGAGCGCGCAGCAAACCGTCTGGAACCGCCTTTGCGCCGAGATGAACGCTGAGGGCATCGCCATCCTGACCCGCGATCAGGTCTCTGCGGATGAGGCCGCCTTTCTGCGCCGGCATTTCTTTGACCAGGTGCTGCCGGTGCTGTCGCCCCTGGCCATCGACCCGGCGCACCCGTTCCCCTTTATCCCGAACACCGGCTTTTCGCTGGCGCTGGAGGTGATCCGCGACAGTGACGAACGCCGGATCAAGGCATTGTTGCCGATTCCGGCGCAATTGCCGCGCTTTATCGCTTTGCCGGGCGGGCAGCGGTTCCTGCCGCTGGAAGACCTGCTGCTGATGAATCTGGACACGCTGTTCCCGCATTACCGGATGACCGGCCATTGTGCCTTTCGGGTGCTGCGTGACAGCGATCTGGAGGTCGAGGAGGAGGCCGAAGACCTTGTGCGGGAGTTTGAGACCGCGTTGAAACGTCGCCGTCGGGGCAGCGTGATCCGGCTGAAAATCACCGCAGGAGCGCCTTCGGCGCTGCGTCGCCTGATTATGGACGAGTTGCATGTCGATCCCGATGAAGTGGTCGAGGTCAAGGGCCTGCTGGGCGTTGCCGATCTGAAAGAACTGGTGCTGGACAGCCGCCGCGACCTGCAATGGCCTTCCTTCAGCCCGCGGGTGCCGGAACGGGTGCAGGACCATGACGGCGATATGTTCGCGGCGATTCAGCAAAAAGATATGCTGCTGCATCACCCTTATGAGACCTTTGACATGGTGGTGCGCTTTATCCAGCAAGCGGCGCGTGATCCGAATGTGCTGGCGATCAAGCAGACGCTTTACCGCACCAGCCGCGACAGCCCGATCGTCGAAGCCTTGTGCGAGGCTGCCGAGGCCGGGAAATCCGTGACCGCGCTGGTCGAGCTGAAAGCCCGCTTTGACGAGGCCGCCAATATCCGCCAATCGCGGCGGTTGGAGCGGGCCGGGGCGCATGTCGTCTATGGGTTCGTGAATTACAAGACCCATGCCAAGATCAGCAGCGTGGTCCGGCGCGAGGGCGACCGGCTGGTGACGTACAGCCATTTCGGCACCGGCAACTATCACCCGATCACCGCGCGGATTTATACCGACCTGTCGCTGTTCACCTGCGATCCGGCGCTGGGCCGCGATGCAAGCAAGGTGTTCAACTATCTGTCGGGCTATGTGCAGCCCGAGGGGCTGGAGAATCTCTCGATCTCGCCCGACGGGCTGAAGCCGCGCCTGCTGGACATGATCCGGCGCGAGGCGATGCTGGCGCAGCAGGGCCGCCCCGGCCATATCTGGGCCAAAATGAACAGCCTGATCGACGCTGAGGTGATCGAGGCGCTTTATGAGGCTTCGCAGGCCGGGGTTCGGATCGAACTGGTCATTCGCGGGATTTGTGGATTGCGACCGGGAATCAAGGGTCTGTCCGATAATATTCGTGTGAAATCTATCGTCGGGCGGTTTTTGGAACATTCCCGCATCGTCTGCTTTGGTAACGGCCATGCGCTGCCCTCTGGCAAGGCGCGGGTGTTCATCAGCTCGGCCGACTGGATGGGGCGCAACCTGAACCGGCGGGTCGAAACCCTGATCGAATGTCTGAACGAGACCGTCAAGGCGCAGATCACCAGTCAGATCATGGCCGCCAATATGGCTGACGAGGCGCAAAGCTGGCTGTTGCAGCCGGACGGGCGCTATGTCCGCTATCTGCCGGCCGGGCGGGATGATCTGTTCAATTGTCACCGCTTCTTCATGGAAAACCCGTCGCTGTCCGGTCGCGGCAGCGCAGGTGCGGCAGATGTGCCGGCCCTGACCCATACGCCAGAGTAAACGGTTCAGGCGCATTGACCCTTCACGGGTTTGTGTGCCATGCGGACATGACGGCAAGCCAGAAACGGAAACCCGAAGATGAACGGAATCCTGACTGCAACCGGGAAAAGCGTCGAGCCTTTTGGAAAGTCGCTGTTCGAAAGCGCCTCTGCCCGTGCGCTGTCCCGTGTGGGCGTGGTTGATGTGGGGTCGAACAGTATCCGTATGGTGGTGTTCGACGGTGCCGCCCGCAGCCCGGCCTATTTCTTTAACGAAAAGGTCATGGCGGGGCTGGGTGCCGGGCTGGTGACGACCGGCAGGCTGAACCCCGAAGGTGCGGTGCGCGGTCTGGCGGCGCTGAAACGCTTTGCCGCGCTGGCCGAAGGAATGAATATCAAGCCGCTGACCTGCGTGGCCACCGCCGCCGTGCGCGAGGCCGAGGATGGCCCGGAGTGGCGCAAGCGGGTGGAAAAGGAAACCGGGCTGAAGCTGCTGGTGATCGACGGTCCCGAGGAAGCCCGGCTGTCGGCGCAGGGTGTGTTGTTGGGCTGGCCCGATGCCAAAGGGCTGGTTTGCGACATTGGCGGCAACTCGATGGAGCTGGCCGTGGTGGCCGATGGCAAGGTCGGCAAGCGCGTGACCAGCCAGCTTGGTCCGTTCCGGCTTCAGCAGGTCAAGGGCGGCGACAGCGGAATCCGCAAATATATCAAGAAGGTCATGGCCGACCTGGTGGATGAGATTGGCAAGGATCACGACCGTATCTATCTGGTCGGTGGCTCGTGGCGGGCGATTGCGCGGCTGGATATGGAACGCCGCGCCTATCCCATGACGGTGCTGCATGAATACCGCATGGACCCGCAGGCGGTGCTGGAGACGACCGACTGGATCGCCAAAAACGATATGAGCGAGTTGCGCAAGCAGGTCGGGATTTCGTCCTCGCGTATCGAACTGGTGCCGCTGGCGGCGCAAGTGCTGCGGCAATTGGTGGAGAGTTTCGCACCCAGGGAACTGGCGGTGTCGTCCTATGGTATCCGCGAGGGGCTGCTTTACGAACAGATGCCCGACGAACTGCGCCACCGCGACCCGCTGATCGAAGCGGCGCGGTTTTCGGAACGCCAGATGTCGCGGATGCCGGGCTTTGGCAAGAAGTTGTATCAATTTCTGCTGCCGTTGTTCCCCGAGATGACCTCGGAACGCCATCGTTTGCTGAAAGCCGCCTGTCTGCTGCATGATACGGCGTGGCGTGCGCATCCCGATTACCGGGCCGAGGTCTGTTTCGATAATGTCACCCGCGCCAATATGGCGGCGCTGAGCCATCCTGAGCGCATCTTTCTGGGCGTCGCCCTGCTGCACCGCTATCGCAACAGCCGCACGGATTCGCCGATGGCGCCGCTGTTCGCTTTGCTGAGCGAGGCCGAATTGCAAGAGGCCGAAGTGTTGGGCAAGGCCATGCGCTTTGGGGCGATGTTCTCGATCAAAGACCCGTCCGAGGCGGGAGAGCTGAAATACGCGCCTAAGAAAAAGACGCTTGAGCTGGTCCTGACCAAAACCGGGCGGGCCTTGTCCGGCGAGGTGACGGAGGCACGGTTCCAGTCCTTGTGCAAGGCGATGGGTGTCGAAGGCACGATAAGCTGACGGGCTGGCTTTGCGGGGGCGCTGCCCCCATCGCGTATGACTGCGCGATTCCCCCGGGATATTTCTGGACAAAAGACTGGGCTTCTTCTTCATCCAAATATCCCACGGGGGTGCGGGGGTGTGAAACCCCCGCGCAAGGGCGCAGAGGCCACACCCGTTGGCCCATAATAGCCCCGTCATCAGCAAGATCAGCAGCAGTATCATGCCCGCCCCATATGATTCGGGGTCAGCATGACGCAAAAAGGCTAAGAAACCGCTAACGGCCCCGAGCTTCCGGGGCCGCATCATTATCGGGTGCCGTTACTGGCCGTAAGTATAGGTCAGGATTGCGCCCGGATTGGCAGGGGTATTCTTGACCGTGCCATCGGTGGCTTCGAAATTGCCCTGACTGTCGGTGGCAATCCAGATGGTCTTTCCATCGGGCGAAATCTCGGTATCGCGCAGGCGGTTGTCGCTGTGGAAATAGCGGTGGAACGGCTCGGTTACGCCGCCGTTGCCATCCAGCGGGATCACATAAAGCGAGCCGCGCTTCAGCGCCGGGATCAGCAGGCTGTTTGCGAATTGCGGGATCGCATCACCGGCATAGACCTGCACCGATGCCGGGGCGATGGTCGGCCAGCAGATGTAATCCATGCCGCCGCAATCGGGGTTCGAGAAGTTGTAATCATTGCCCACAGTAAACATGGTCGCAATCGGATCGTGATAATTTTCCGGGGTCGGGAAAGCCGTTTCCGCGACCTGCGGCACCGCATCAGGGATTTCCAGATCCGAGAAGGTCAGATCCGCGCAGGGGGTGCTGGCATTGGCCCAGCTTGCCCAGACATAGGCCTTGTCGTCCTGCAAGCCCGCCACATCGGGCCAGCCGTAATTGCCGCCTGCGCGCAGCAGGTTCAGCTCGTCATCGGTTTTCGGGCCTTGCTCTGACGAATAGATGCGGCCGTCGGGGGCGAAATCAATGCCCTGCGGGTTGCGGTGGCCGTAGGTATAGACATGGCTTTGCACGCCGCCCAGCGTGGGGTTGTCCTCGGGGATCGAGCCATCGGCATTCAGGCGCAGGGTTTTGCCGACATAGGCCGCGTAATCCGCGACCGCGATTTCCGAGGCCGAGGGCAGGCGCTGCGCCTCGTTCTTGCGGCAGGCCATGGCAAGCTGGTTGTGGCCCTGATCGCCAAGGGTCAGGAACAGCTTGCCCTGCGGGCCGAACTTCAGCCGTCCGGCAACGTGGTCGCTGTTGGCGGGCAGGCCGTCGATCAGGATTTGCGGGTTTGATAGCGTGGTCCCATCCCAGTCATAGCGGGCGATTTTCAGGAATACGTGCCGGAACGGGTCGTCGGCCTCCGGCACCGTCAGATCGGTGCGGGTCGGGTCGTTATAGCTGTAGGCGACGAAAACCTGATCCGTCCCTTTGCCGAAATCCGGGTGCAGCGCCAGCCCAAGCACACCGGCCTGACCGTAATCCTCGCCCGCGACGGCATCTTCGATCGTCAGAACCGGTGTCACCGTGCCGTCAGCCGTATTCACGCGGGTGATACGCTTGCCGGTGCGTTCGGTCACCCAGAGCCAGCCATTGGGGCCAAGCGTGATCTCGAACGGGTTGTCCAGCCCCTCGGCCAGCGAGGTCATGGTGAAGCCCGCCTCGTCACCAGCCTGCACACTGTCGGGGGCCATCTGTGCGCTGACCGGCAGGGCAAGGGTGATTGCGGCGGTCAGGGCCAGCATCGAGATTCTGGTTTGCATCAGTCTGATCCTTGAAAGGGGAATGTCAGGACTAACCACCCGTGACGCATCGGGTTCCGTAGAAATGAAAAACCCGCCCGGAAGGGGCGGGTTTTCCTGTGCCAAAGGTAAGGCTGATTACATCATGCCGCCCATGCCACCCATGCCGCCCATGTCGGGCATACCGCCAGCGGCACCCTTGGGTTCCGGCTTTTCAGCGATCATGGCTTCGGTGGTGATCAGCAGACCAGCAACCGAGGCTGCGTCTTCCAGCGCGGTGCGCACGACTTTGGCCGGGTCGATGACGCCAAACTTGAACATGTCGCCATATTCTTCGGTCTGCGCGTTGAAGCCGAACGCCTTGTCGGTCGATTCGCGGACTTTGCCCGCAACAACCGCACCGTCAACACCCGCGTTTTCCGCGATCTGGCGCATCGGAGCCTCAAGCGCGCGGCGCACGATGGCGATGCCCGCATCCTGGTCGCTGTTCTGGCCGGTCAGACCTTCCAGAGCCTTGCCGCCCTGAACCAGAGCAACGCCGCCGCCGACGACAACGCCTTCCTGAACGGCTGCACGGGTCGCGTTCAGTGCGTCGTCCACGCGGTCTTTACGCTCTTTCACTTCGACTTCGGTCATGCCGCCGACGCGGATCACGGCAACACCGCCAGCCAGTTTGGCCACGCGCTCTTGCAGCTTTTCCTTGTCGTAGTCGCTGGTGGTTTCCTCGATCTGCTGACGGATCTGGGCCACGCGGGCTTCGATCTCGGCTTTCTCGCCAGCACCGTCCACGATGGTGGTGTTGTCCTTGTTGATCGAGATTTTCTTGGCGGTGCCAAGCATGTCAACAGTGACGCTTTCCAGCTTCATGCCGAGGTCTTCGCTGATGACCTGACCGCCGGTGAGGATGGCGATGTCTTGCAGCATGGCCTTGCGGCGATCACCAAAGCCGGGGGCTTTGACGGCAGCGATTTTCAGACCGCCGCGCAGCTTGTTGACGACCAGCGTGGCCAGAGCCTCGCCCTCGACATCCTCAGCGATAATCAGCAGCGGCTTGCCCGACTGGATCACGGCTTCCAGCAGCGGCACCATCGGTTGCAGTGAGGACAGTTTCTTCTCGTGCAGCAGGATATAGGCGTCTTCCAGCTCGGCAATCATCTTGTCCGGGTTGGTGACGAAGTAAGGCGACAGGTAGCCGCGGTCGAACTGCATCCCTTCGACGACTTCGACTTCGGTTTCCATGCCTTTGTTTTCTTCGACGGTGATGACACCCTCGTTGCCGACTTTCTGCATGGCGTCAGCGATCTGGCGGCCGATCGAGGCTTCGCCGTTCGCCGAGATGGTGCCGACCTGCGCAACTTCGTCGCTGTCGTTGACCGGGCGCGAGGCCGATTTGATCGCGTCCACGACCTTGGCGGTGGCCAGGTCGATGCCGCGCTTGAGGTCCATCGGGTTCAGACCGGCGGCAACCGATTTCAGACCTTCTTTGATGATGGCCTGAGCCAGCACGGTGGCGGTGGTGGTGCCGTCGCCAGCCTCGTCATTGGTGCGCGAGGCAACTTCGCGGACCATCTGCGCGCCCATGTTTTCGAACTTGTCGGTCAGCTCGATTTCCTTGGCAACCGACACACCGTCCTTGGTGATGCGCGGGGCGCCGAAGGATTTGTCGATCACGACGTTGCGGCCTTTCGGGCCGAGGGTGACTTTCACCGCATCCGCAAGAATGTTGACGCCTTTCAGCATCCGGTCGCGGGCGTCAGTCCCGAATTTGACTTCTTTACCAGCCATTTGAATCTCCTGAAATTAAGTCTTGGACGCGATCAGGCCAGAATGCCCATGATGTCGCTTTCCTTCATGATGAGCAGTTCTTCGCCATCAACAGTGACTTCGGTGCCGGACCATTTGCCGAACAGCACCCGGTCGCCTGCTTTGACGGCGGGGGCGATCAGCTCGCCCGAATCCTTGCGGGCGCCTTCGCCAACGGCGATGACTTCGCCTTCAGCGGGCTTTTCCTTGGCGGAATCGGGGATAATCAGGCCGCCCTTGGTCTTTTCGTCGGATTCGACGCGACGGACCAGAACGCGGTCGTGCAGCGGTTTGAATGCCATTGTGAACACTCCGGTGTTTCAGGTTGCAGTGTCTGTTGGCACTCGGGTCAGGTGAGTGCCAATGCCGCTGAGATAGGCGGCGCATAAGGGGCTGTCAACGCCCGGCAGGGGATTTTTCACCCGCTGGATTATGGCGGCGGGCTGTGGCAGGCTGCGGGCGGACCAGCCGGGGATATGCCAATGAAGCGCCTGATTTCAGCCTTTGCTTTTGCTCTTGCCGGGGTGCTGCCTGCGCAGGCGCAGACGGTTTGCCATGGCACCGACCTGATTGCCGCCATGCCGCCCGAGGCGCGGGCCGATCTGCACGCCCGCACGGCGCAGGTGCCGTTTCATCGCGGGCTGATCTGGCAGGCGGAAAAGGGCGATGCCCGCATCGTCATGGCCGGCACCTACCATTTTCCCGACCCGCGCCATCAGGCCCTTCTGGACCGGCTGTTGCCCGAGATCGAGCGGGCCGATGCCGTCTATGTCGAGGCGAATACGGATGCGCAGGCGCAGTTGCAGACGGAAATGGCCCGAAACCCGGCGCTGATAATGGAGATGGACGGCCCGACGCTGCCGGAACGGCTGCCTGCGCCGCTGTGGGCCGATCTGTCGCAAGCGATGAGTGAGCGCGGGATGCCGCCGTTCCTGATCTCGAAAATGCGACCGTGGTATGTGTCGGTCATGCTGGGGGTCTCGCCCTGCGCGATGCAGCAGATTCAGGCCGAAGGTGCGGATAAGGGGCTGGACGGGCTGATCGAGGCCAGCGCCAGGGCCATCGACCTGCCGGTTCATTCGCTGGAGCCGTGGAATACCCTGTTCAGCATTTTTGACGGCATGACGACCGAGCAGGAACAGGACATGCTGCAAATGGCGATGGTCACGGCCAAAGATGCCGATGATTACGGGGTGACGCTGGGCAATTCCTATTTCAACGGCGACACTTGGCTGATCTGGCAATACGGGCTGGACATGGCCTACGAAGACGACAGCCTGACCCGCGAACAGGCGGACGAACAGATCGCGCTGGCGCAGGACCGGCTGATCGACCGCCGCAACGCGTCATGGATCGCCCCGCTGGAGGCTGCCGCTGCTGACGCGGCTACGCGCGGCAAGCCGGTTTTCGCCGCCTTTGGTGCGCTGCACTTGCCGGGGGAAGGCGGGGTGCTGAACCTTCTGGCGGAAAATGGCTGGGTGGTCAGCGAACTTGCCCGCTGATCTGGACAAGCCGTGGTGGCGCGATGTGCTGCGCCATGTCCGTTTCCTTGGCGCTTTGGGCGTCGGGCTGGTGGCCATTGCGCTGACGCCGTTCTGGCCGCTGACCGACCGGCTGCTGATCGGGGCGGATCTGTTCTTTGCCAGTTTTCTGGCCGCTGCCGCCCTGCTGATGCGCCGCGAAAGCCCTGCCGTCCTGCGCCGTAGCGCGCAGGATCAGGACGAGGGCATTGCCGTCATCATCCTGCTGGCGCTTGGCGCGATTGGGACCAGCGTTTTTGCCATCATTTCAACGATCACCGACCCGCATCCGGGGCTGTGGCTTCGGCCTTGGCTGGCGCTGGCTTCGGTGCCTTTGGGCTGGGCGATGCTGCATACGGTGATGGCGCTGCATTACGCAAGCATCTGGTATGGGCGCGGCGAAGGCGATGAACCTGCGCGCGGGCTGGATTTCCAGCAGGCCGGGTTGCAGCCGGGGATATGGGATTTTCTGTATTACAGCTTTACCATCGGCATGACCGCGCAAACTGCGGATGTTACCGTGAATAGCACGCGCCTGCGTCGGGTGACGCTGATCCATTCGGTGCTGGCGTTTTTCTATAATACCGTGCTGGTGGCGCTGGCGGTATCCGCCGCCGGGGCGCTGGCGGGGTAGGGGCCTGCCCTTGGGGGGCAGGCCGTTCGGGATTACAGCAGGAAATCGGTTTCGATCAGGGTCAGGCTGCCGTTCACCTGAACCGAGAAGTCAACCACGCCGTCGCCGTCCACATCGGCTTCGACAACGGTGATGGTCCGGCCTTGGGTAAAGCGCAATTCGCCCGCCGTTCCCGAAAAATCATCGCTGCCGATAAAGCTAAACGCCTGAACTCCATCGGTCAGGCTGTCCGCATCCAGTTGTGACAGGTCGATTTTATCGCCCTCTGCCCGGTTGAAATCGCGGATCGTGTCGCGTGTGGTGGCAGTCACGCCGGAATCGCTGAGCTTTTCGAAAATGAACACATCAGCGCCCGCGCCGCCGGTCAGCCGATCCGCCCCGGCACCGCCGGTCAGGCTGTCGTTGCCCGCGCCGCCGTGGATCGTATCATTCCCAACCAGCCCCGACAGGATATTATCCGCTGCATTTCCATTCAGCCGGTTGTCATAGCTGTTGCCGGTGCCGACCGTTGCCGTGCCGGTCAGGATCAGGTTTTCGACATTCTGGGTCAGGCGATAATCAATCGAGTCCCGAACCGTGTCGATCCCTTCGCCCGCAAGCTCGATAACACGGTCGCCGGTATTATCGACAACATAGGTGTCATTGCCTGCACCCCCTGCCATGGTGTCGGCACCGGTAAAACCATTCAGCAAGTTGTTTCCGGCGTTTCCGGTTATTTCGTTATTCAGGGCATTGCCAGTGCCCTTCAGATCATCGCTGCCGACCAGAACCAGATTTTCGACATTGCGTTCCAGCGTCCAGTCGTAATTACTGAAAGCCGTGTCGATCCCTTCATTCGCATTTTCAATGATCCGATCGCCAAGGCTGACATAATAACGATCATCACCCGCGCCGCCCCTCAGGACATCATCCCCGGCGGTGCCGTTCAGAGTGTCATTGCCCTCGGTTCCGATTGTCTTGTTATTGCTGCTGTCAAGAATATGAACCTCGATGCGCTTATCGACATTGCCATCGTTGAAAGTGTGATCTTTGCGCAGGGATACGGTAAACCAAGCGATTTCGGTATCCTCCAGAATACCGTCATCAACGGCGTATAACGTGATTTCATCTGCATAGGTTAAAGTAAAAATTACATACTGCCATTGTTCGATCTTGGTGCTGGTTTGCCAGCCCATCCCGATTTCTTTCTGGCCGCTGGTGCCGTATTCAAGATTATAGCTGACCGAAAGTGGCTCAAGTGTTCTCGGGATCTGATCGTCCGGGCTTGTGGTCATCTGGACGGATGTCCTGACGACCCATTCGTCGCCTTCGCGCAGAAAGAGCGCGCCGGGGGTGTTGATGTCAGCCTTTGCCATATCGTGTTTCCTGATTGTGGGATGTTTTGCTTCAATCAGTTAGGAGCCGTGACCCGCCTGTCTGTCAAGCGAAACGATGGTCTGTATTCACATCTCTCTGCGCACGCCTCTGCGGTGGACTTTTGCCCGCATCCGCGCTAGATGCGGCGCAAATCGTCTCTTTTGCGCAAAGGTGCCTCCCATGATCCAGGTTTTTGGCCATAAATCCCCCGACACGGACTCGACCGGCTCGCCCATTATCTGGGCCTGGTATCTGTCCGAGGTGCGCAAGCAGCCCGCCAAAGCGGTTCTGCTGGGCGAGCCGAACACCGAAGCCAACTGGATGCTGGCGCATTGGGGGCTGGACAAGCCCGAGATCATCACCGACGTGGCCGCAGGCGATCAGGTCGTGATCGTGGACACCAACAACCCCGGCGAGCTGCCCGCCTCGATCAATGAGGCAGAGGTCATTGAGATCATCGACCATCACATGCTGGCCGGTGGCATCAAGACCCGCCAGCCGATCAATATTACCATTCGTCCGCTGGCTTGCACCGCGACCATCCTGCATGACCTGATCGGCGCGGATCTGGACCGGGCACCCAAGGCGATCAAGGGCGCGATCCTGACCTGCATCCTGTCCGACACGCTGGAGTTCCGCAGCCCGACCACCACCCCGCATGACCGTGCCGTGGCGGAAAAGCTGGCGGCGGATCTTGGGGTTTCGATCCCGGCCTATGCGGCTGAAATGTTCGCCGCGAAATCCGATGTTTCGGCCTTTGCCGATGATGCGCTGCTGCGCATGGACAGCAAGGAATACGAGCTGGGCGGCAAGCAACTGCGCATCTCGGTTCTGGAAACCACCGCGCCGCAGGTTCTGCTGGACCGCAAGGATTCGCTGCTGGCCGCTATGCCCGCCGTCGCCGCCGCCGATGGCGCGGATGAGGTTCTGCTGTTCATCGTGGACATCCTGAAAGAAGAAGCCACCCTGCTGGTGCCGAATACCTGGGTTGCGGGTGTGGCAACCAAGTCCTTTGGCGTGCCGGTGACGGGTGATACCGTGGTGCTGCCGGGGATCGTCAGCCGGAAAAAGCAGATCATTCCGCAACTGGCTGTGTAAGGACAAAAGATGGCCCGCATCATCGGAAACCTGGCCGAGATCGGGCCGGATTATGACATCCTGTTTTGTGACCTCTGGGGCTGCCTGCACAATGGCCGGCAGCCTTACCCTGCCGCCGTCGCCGCGCTGCAAGGCTTTCGGCAGGGGGGCGGGCAGGTGGTGTTGCTGACCAATGCGCCGCGGCCCTCGCGTTTTGTGATCGAATCGCTGGACCGTATGGGCGTGCCGCGCGATGCGTGGGATGCGGTGGTCAGTTCCGGCGACGCGGCGCAGGATGCGATGTTTGCGGGTGCCGTCGGTCGCCGTGTCTGGCACCTTGGCCCGGAAAAGGACGACGGCTTTTTCACCGATATTCCCGCCGAATGGCAGGGGCAGGCCGATATTGAGCGGGTCAGTTTCGAGGAGGCCGAGGGCATCATCTGCACCGGCCCCTTCCATGAGGATACCGAGACCCCCGACGATTACCGCGCCCGGCTGATGCTGGCCCGCGAACGCGGGATGAAGCTGCTCTGCGCGAACCCCGATATTGTCGTGGATATGGGCGAACATCGGATCTATTGCGCCGGGGCGCTGGCTGCACTCTATGAGGATATTGGCGGCACCTCGCTGTATTTCGGCAAGCCGCACCCGCCGATCTATGACCTTGCCCGCCGCCGCATCGACGCGCCGGAAGGGGCGCGGATTCTGGCTATTGGCGACGGGATCAATACGGATGTGGCCGGTGCCGCATCCGAAGGGATTGATTCGTTGTTCATCACCGGCGGTCTGGCCGCCGCGCAGATGGGGGCGGATGTTGAAAACCCTTCCGAGGTCAAACTGGCCGAGTTCCTGCGGATTCATCAGTTGAACCCAACCTGGGTGATGGGCCGCCTGCGCTGATGTGCGCAACAATATGACCGTTTTGTAAATTGTCCGGTTATTTTCTTGCCCGGCCTCTGTCTTGCTGCTATGCAGCATGGCAGGGGAGAGGGTGCAATGATGCTGGACAATTTTCCGCGCGGAACAATCGTGATCGAAGATCTGGAAATTGGCATGACCCGGCACCTGACCAAGCAGGTGACGGACCGCGACATCGAGCTGTTTGCCGAGGTCTCGACCGACCATAACCCGGTGCATCTGGATGAAGCCTATGCGCAGGATACCATGTTTCAAGGGCGTATCGCGCATGGGATGCTGACCGCCGGGCTGATTTCGGCGGTGATCGGGGAACAACTGCCCGGCCATGGCACCGTCTATCTGGGGCAGACGCTCAAGTTCATGGCCCCGGTCCGCCCCGGAGATACCGTCCGGGCCGAGGTCAAGGTCGATGCCATCGACCATCCCAAGCGCCGCGTGACGCTTGCAACCCGCTGTCTTGTGGGGGATACGGTCGTTCTGAAAGGCGAGGCCGTCGTTCTGGCGCCAAGCCGCAAGTTTGACTGACCGACCGGGCGCGGCCCCGGCAGGGGGGCGCAGCGGTGCAGATCCATCATCATTGGCAGGGGCTGCCCCTGGACGCGCGCGGTGCGAGCGTTGCGATGGGCAATTTCGACGGTGTTCACCGTGGCCATCGCGCGGTGATCGACGCGGCCCGCCAGGACGGGCTGCCGCTTGGGGTGGTGACGTTTGAACCTCATCCGCGTGACTATTTCGCCCGCCTCAGGGGGGAAACCCCGCCGCCCTTCCGCCTGATGAACCCCGAGGCGCGTGCGAACCGCCTTGCGCGGCTTGGTGTCGATCAGCTTTACGAGCTGCCCTTTACCGCGGCGCTGGCCGGGTTGACGCCCGAGGCTTTCGCGCATGAGGTTCTGCGCGACGGGCTTGGCGTGGCCCATGTCGCGGTCGGCGCGGATTTCCGTTTCGGCAAGGTCCGCGCGGGTGATGCGGCGATGCTGCAAAGCCTTGGCGCGACGCTTGGCTTTGATGTGACGGTGCTGCCGCTGCTCGGTCAGGGTGAGATCGAGTTCAGCTCGACCGCGATCCGTGCCGCGCTGGCCGAGGGGCGGCCTCGCGATGCCGAACGGATGCTTGGTCACTGGCACCGGATCGAGGGTGAGGTGCTGCATGGCAAAAAGCGTGGCCGGGGCCTTGGCTATCCGACCGCGAATATGGGGCTGGACGGGCTGACCTTGCCGAAATTGGGTGTTTATGCGGTGCTGGTCGATGTGCTGACCGGCCCCGATGTTGGCACCTATCGCGGCGTCGCCAGTCTTGGCGTGCGCCCGATGTTTGGCGAGAATGCACCGAATCTTGAGACGCATATCTTTGATTTCAACGGTGATCTTTACGGCCAGCACCTTTCGGTCGCTCTGGTCGAGTATCTGCGCCCCGAGGCGCGTTTTGACGGCCTGCCCGCGCTGATTGCGCAAATGGACCGTGACAGCGCAGAGGCCCGTGCCGTGCTTGGCGACCCGGATGCGTGACCAGTTCTGGACCCTGCCGCTGCACAAGCTGACCCGCGAGGAATGGGAGGCGCTGTGTGATGGCTGCGGCAAATGCTGCCTGAACAAGCTGGAGTTCGAGGACACCGGAGAGCTGGCCTTTACCCGCGTGGCCTGCCGCCTGCTGGACGGGGCGACCTGCCGCTGTTCGTCCTATGCCGACCGGCACCGCTATGTGCCGGAATGTATCACCCTGACCCCGGCGAAACTGGCGGAAATCAGCTATTGGCTGCCCCGCACCTGCGCCTATCGGCTGCGGGCAGCGGGGCGGCCGCTGCCAGAATGGCACCACCTGCTGACCGGCGATCCTGACAGCATCCATCGCGCGGGGGCGTCGATGGCGGGGCGTGTGGTGTCCGAGGCCGAAATCCCCGAGGAAGACTGGCAGGATTATCTGATCGAGGACCAGCGATGAACTTTGCGTCTGATAATGCCAGCGGCGTGCATCCCGACATCATGGCGGCGATGCTGGCGGCGAATGGCGGGCATCTGCCGTCCTATGGCGGCGACCCGCTGACCGAACGGGCCGAGGACCGGCTGCGTGAGTTGTTTCAGGCGCCCGATGCGCGGGTGGTGCTGATCGGCACCGGCACTGGGGCGAACGGGCTGGCGCTGGGTCAGCTTTGCCCGCCTTACGGGCGGATTTTCTGCCATGAAAGTGCCCATATCGAGACCAGCGAGGCTGGTGCGCCGGGGTTCTTTACCGGCGGCGCACAACTGGCGCTGATTGCGGGGGCTGCCGGGCGGATCACACCAGAGGGTTTGCGGGCGCGGCTGGCGGATTATCCGCAGGGTGATGCGCATGACGGGCTGAACGCGGTGCTGTCGCTGACCAACGCAACCGAATGGGGCGGTGTCTATACGCCTGCGCAGGTTGCGGCGCTGACCGCCATTGCCCGCGAAGCCGGGCTGCGGGTGCATATGGATGGCGCCCGGTTGGCCAATGCGCTGGCGGCCACCGGGGCCAGCCCGGCGGATATGACCTGGCGGGCGGGCGTGGACGCGGTCTGTCTTGGCGGCACCAAGAACGGTTGCATGGCGCTGGAAGCCCTGATCTTTTTCAACCCCGACCATGCGCAGGGCCTTGATTTTCGCCGGATGCGGGCAGGGCATCTGTGGTCCAAGCACCGCTTTCTGGCGGCGCAGGCGTTGGCCTGGCTGAATGATGATCTGTGGCTGCGGCTGGCAGGCCATGCCAATGCCATGGCGGCGCGGCTGGCCAAAGCGGGCGAACTGGTCGTCCCGGTCGAGGCGAATGAAGTGTTCCTGCGTCTGCCGCGCCTGAGGATCCGTGCCTTGCGGGCCAAAGGGCTGCGGGCGGCTGATTGGCCCGCGCCGGGGGATAATGCCGAATATGGCACCATCCGGCTGGTGACATCATGGGCCACAACCGAGGATGAGGTTACGGCCCTGCTGGACGCCTTAGCCTAGCGCCGCCAGCAGCAGGTGCAGGGCATGTTCGACCGTGGCGGCGCGGACCTGCGCCCGGCCGATGGCACCGAACTCGACGGTTTCTGTTTGCACCCCGGTGGGGCTGGCAAGGCCGAAACAGACCCGGCCTTCGGGTTTGTGTTCCGACCCGCCCGGCCCGGCGATGCCTGTTACGGCCACCGCGAATCCTGCTTGCGACCGGGCCAGCGCGCCCCCGGCCATCTCTGCGGCGATTTCCTCGCTGACAGCACCATGGGCGGTCAGGGTTTCGGGGCGGATGCCCAGCATTTCGACCTTGGCGGCGTTGGAATAGGTGACAAAGCCCCGGTCCATCACATCGGACGATCCCGGCACCTCGGTCAGCGCCCCGGCGATCAGCCCGCCGGTGCAGCTTTCAGCCGTCGCCAGCATCACCCCACGGGCGCGGGCGGCCTCCAGAACCTGCGGGGCAAGGCTCACATCAGCACCAGATGCGAAAATGCGGCGGCAGCCATCGTTGACAGGCCCGCGAACAGCCCGGCCCAAAGGTCGTCGATCATCACCCCATCCGCATCTTTGCGCCGGTCGGCCCGGCCCACCAGCCACGGTTTCCAGATGTCGAACAGCCGGAAAAAGAGGAATGCCGCCAGCCAGCCGGGATAGGGGAAGCGGTCGGCAGGCAGGCCCATCAGCCAAAAGCCAAAGGACGGAAAGCACAGCGCGATCCACTGGCCCGCGACCTCATCAATCACGATCTCGCTGCGGTCCTTGTCGGCCATGCCTTCGGTATAGCGACGCACCGCCCAAAACCCCACCACCGTCACCGCGACGGTCGAGACCAGCAACAGCCAGAAATGCCCGATCATGTGCAGGCCCACACCCATGGCGACGGCCACGGCAGAGCCCCAGGTGCCAGAGGCGGGCCGCAGCCAGCCCACGCCGAACCATGTTGCGAGCAGCTTATCCATGAGCGCCTCCGATCAGGGTAACGGTCGCAAGAGCGGCGATGCCCTCCTCGCGCCCGGTAAAGCCAAGCCGTTCCGAGGTCGTCGCCTTGACGCTGACCCGGCCCGCATCAATCCCCATGATTTCCGCCAGCCGCGCCGCCATATCCAGCGCATGAGGCCCGACCTTGGGCTGCTCGCAGATCAGCGTCACATCGGCATTGCTGATGCGGAACCCGCGTGCAGCGGCCAGTTTTGCCGCATGATCCAGAAAAACTGCGCTGTCCGCACCCTTCCATTGCATGTCCGAGGGCGGGAAATGCCGGCCGATGTCACCTTCGGCCAGCGCACCATAAATCGCATCGGTCAGCGCGTGCATCCCGACATCGGCATCGGAATGACCGGCCAGCCCCTGCCGATGCGGCACCTGAATCCCGCACAGCACCACATGATCGCCCGGCCCAAAGGCGTGAACGTCGAACCCATTGCCAAGGCGAATATCCATCGCGCCCTCCAGGATACGGGCCGCGCGGTCCAGATCGCCCGGCCAGGTGATTTTCAGATTATCTTCGGACCCCGGCGTGATTTCCACCACCATTCCGGCACGGTGGGCCAGTTCCACATCATCGGCGGCACCATCGGGGAACGCCTCATGCGCGGCCAGAATCGCGCTCAGATCAAAGCCCTGCGGCGTCTGTGCCCGCACCAGACCGTCCCGTGCCGCAAAGCCCTCGACCCGCGCCGTTCCACGCCACAGCGCATCCGAAACCGCCAACCCCGGCGCGGCTGCCATTGCACCAGCGCGCAGCGCATCCACTACACCGCCGATGACTGCCGCAGATACCAAAGGCCGCGCCCCGTCATGGATCAGGGCGTAACGGACGCCACCCGCCCCGGCCAGCGCCCGCAGGCCCGCGGCGACGCTGGCTGATCGTGTTGCGCCACCCGCGACCAGCGTTACCCGGCCCTGAAACAGCGTCACCGCCTGCGCCATATCCTCGGGCGCGACCACCACGATGATATGCCCAAAACCCCGGAACGCCGCGACCGTGCGCGCCAACACCGGCTGGCCGCCCAGTTCCTGCCATTGCTTTGCCACCGCGCCGCCTGCACGCAACCCTTTGCCCGCAGCGGTGATGACCACGCCAAAATCGTCCAGATCACTCATGCGCCTTGCCTAAGCCAGCCTCGTGCCCAAGGCCAGCCCCATCTTTTGTCCATAAATATCCATTCGGCGGTGCAGCCGGGTGCTTCCTTGGGTGTCAGGCACCCCGAAGCGCCCCCTGTCATTCCCGGCCCGTCATGTCTATATGCAGGCAGAGCATGTGACAGGGGGTGCGACATGACCGGGCTTTCGCCTCAGGATATGGCTAAGGATGCAGCGGCGCGGGCCGCTGCGGGGCTGGTGCAGGATGGGATGCGGCTTGGCCTTGGGACCGGTTCGACCGCCGCATGGCTGGTGCGGCGGCTGGCCGAGCGGGTCGAGGCCGAGGGGCTGACCCTGCGTCTTGCCTCAACGTCAGAGGCGACGGCGAAACAGGCCCGCGACCTTGGGATGCAGGTCGAGGAGCTGGACCAGATCGGCTGGCTGGATCTGACCATCGACGGGGCCGATGAGATCGACCCGGACCTGAACCTGATTAAAGGCGGCGGCGGTGCATTGCTGCGCGAAAAAATTGTTGCCAGCGCCTCGGATCAGATGGTGGTGATCGCGGATCAATCCAAGCTGGTGGACCGTCTGGGCCTGTTCCATCTGCCGGTCGAGGTGATCCCGTTTGGATGGGAAACCACGCAAACTTTGATCCGTAACATCTTGGAACATCAAGATATGCTGCAGCGTCCGGTGATCCTGCGCAAGCGTGATGGCCTGCCCTTCCAGACGGACGAAGGCAACCTGATCCTTGATCTGGCGCTGGAGGAAATCCACGATCCCGCCCGGCTGGCGCAGGCGTTAAACGCCTTGCCCGGCGTGGTCGAGAACGGGCTGTTCCTTGGCCTGTGCAAGCGGGCGATCATCGGGCATGAGGACGGTTCCGTCAGTGAACTTATGGCAGAGGATGCAGCATGAGCTTTGATTTCGACCTTTTCGTGATCGGCGGCGGCTCGGGCGGGGTGCGTGCGGGCCGGATCGCTGCGCAGCACGGTGCCCGCGTTGCGCTGGCCGAAGAAAGCCGCATGGGCGGCACCTGCGTCATTCGTGGCTGTGTGCCGAAAAAACTGATGATCTTTGCCGGCAGCGCCCCCGAGGCCGTCGAAGAAGCCCGCGGCTATGGCTGGTCAGCGGATGCCGGGCGGTTCGACTGGCCCACCTTCCGCGCCAAGTTGCATAGCGAGCTGGACCGTCTGGAAAGCGCCTATACCCGCAATTTCGAAGCCGCGGGCGGCAAGCTGTTCCACCAGCGGGCGACGGTGGTGGATGCCCACACGGTCGCGCTGGCCGATGGCAGCCGTCATACGGCGAAACATATCCTGATCGCCGTTGGTGGTCGCCCCAGCCTGCCGGGAATCGAGGGGCAGGAGCTGGGGCTGATCTCGGATGATCTGTTCGATCTGGACGCAATTCCGGCCCGCACGCTGATTGTCGGCGGCGGTTTCATCGCGTGTGAGTTTGCCACCATCCTGAACGGGCTGGGCAGTCAGGTTACGCTGTCCTATCGCGGCGATTTGCTGCTGCGCGGCTTTGACCTTGGCGGACGCGAGCGGGTCTCGGCGCAGATTGCGGAAATTGGCGTTGACCTGCGCTGCAATCACAACGTCGTCCGGCTGGAAAAGACCGCTGACGGCATCCGTGCCCATGATGCGGATGGCGGCTCGGCAGATTATGACGCGGTGTTCTTTGCCACCGGGCGCAGCCCCTATACCAAGGGGCTGGGGCTGGAAAACGCCGGTGTGACGCTGGGTCGCGCCGGGGAAATCGTGGTGGACGAATGGTCACAGACGAATATCCCCTCGATCTATGCGGTGGGTGATGTCACCAACCGCGTGAACCTGACCCCGGTGGCGATCCGCGAAGGCCATACCTTTGCCGATACGGTCTTTGGCGCGACCCCGCGCAAGATGGACCACAGCCTGATTGCCAGCGCCGTCTATACCCGCCCGTTCGAGTTAGGCACCATCGGCCTGACCGAAGAACAGGCGGCCAAGGCTGGCGATACCGATGTGTATGAGGCCGTTTTCCGTCCGATGCGGACCATGTTTGCCGGGTCGGAAGCGCGGGTGATGATGAAACTGCTGGTGCGGGTCTCGGATCGTAAGGTTGTGGGGTGCCACATCTTTGGCCCCGAGGCGGGCGAGATGATCCAGATGGTCGCCATCGCCATTGGCATGGGCGCAACGAAAGAGGATTTCGACGCCACTTGTGCGGTGCATCCGACGCTGGCCGAGGAACTGGTGACGATGCGGAACCCGTCGCGGCGGGTTGGCCCGGTGGCCTGACAATCGGGCGAGGACGGGGCGGAGTGCGGCGGAAAGGCTTGACTTTCGCGCGTCCCTGCCCAGTTTCCAACAGGACTTATCAAAGAGGCACGGATACATGGCTAATCAAGGCCCCTGGGGTGGCAGCGGCGGCAATGACGATAAGGGCAAGGACCAGCAGGGCGGCAATCGCCCCTGGGGTCAGCAGCCCGGCGGTGATGACCGCAGCCGCCCGCAAGGACCGCGCGGCGAGCAAATGCCGGAAATCGAAGATCTGATGCGCAAGGGGCAGGAACGCCTGCGGGTGCTGATGGGCGGTCGCGGTGGCAGCGGCGGCCCGCGTGGCCCGCAGCGCGGCGGCGGTGCGCCGCAGATGTCGCGCGGCACATGGGGGCTGGTGGCGCTTGGTGCCATCGCGCTTTGGGGGTGGACCAGCTATTATCAGTTGACCACCAACCAGCAGAGCGTCGAGTTCCTGTTCGGCCGCGCCATCGGCGTCAAGGGCGAAGGCCCGCATTTCGCGCCCTGGCCTTTCGTGACCTATGAGGTCGAGGAGGTGACGCAGCAGCGCGTGACCGAGATCGGCACCGGCCGGGCCGGTCCCGAGGATACCGGGCTGATGCTGACCCGTGACCAGAACATCGTGCAGATGGAATATCAGATCATCTGGAATATCGGGAATATTGAAAACTATCTGTTCAACCTCGCTGATCCGGCAGAGACCGTCCGCGCCGTGGCCGAATCCGCGATGCGCGACATTGTGGCCCGTTCCGAGATGGCGCCGATCCTGAACCGTGACCGTGGCGCGATCCAGAATGAGTTGCAGGACAGCGTGCAGGCCACGCTGGATGCCTATCAGTCGGGGATTCAGGTGTTGAACGTCAACCTTGGCCGCGCCGACCCGCCGTCCGAGGTGATCGACAGCTTCCGCGCCGTGCAGGCCGCGCAGCAGCAGCGCGAGACCCTGACCAATGAGGCTGACGCCTATTCCAACCGTGTGCTGGCCGGCGCGCGGGGGGAGGCGGCTCAGCTTGTCGAACAGGCCGAGGCGTATCGCGCCCAGGCCGTCAACAGCGCCGAGGGTGAGGCCGCGCGGTTCAACAGCGTCTATGATGAGTATGTCAAGGCGCCCGAGGTTACGAGACGGCGTATGTATCTGGAAACCATGGAAAAAGTCCTTGGGGGCGTCGATAAGGTGATCCTTGATACAGGGGCTGATAATGGCGGTGTCGTGCCGTATCTGCCGCTGGATCAACTGCGCTCGCGCTCGGGCGGGACCAATGGCAACGCTGCGGGAGGCAACTAAGATGCGCAATCGTTTCGCAACCTATATTCTGCTGCCGCTGGTGTTCGTCGCTGCCGTTTTGGCGATGCTGTCGATCTATATTGTGGATGAGCGGCAAAAGGCGCTGGTCCTGCGGCTGGGCCGTGTGGTGGCCGTGCAGGAAAATCCCGGTCTCTATTTCAAGCTGCCGTTTCTGGATCAGGTCGAGAAATACGACGACCGCATCCTTGGCCTGACCGCCAATCTGGGTGAGGTTACGCCTGCGGATGACCGCCGGATCGTGGTGGACGCCTTTGCTCGCTGGCGGATCACCGATGCGGTGCAGTTCCGCCGGGCGACGACTCCGGGCGGGATCGCGCGGGCGACCACGTTGCTGACGCAGCGGGTCGGCACGGCGACGCGGGCGGTGCTGGGTGAAGTGCCATCGACCGCCGTTCTGTCCGACGACCGCACGCCGCTGATGAACCGCATCCGCGACCGCGCCCGTGCCGAGGCTGCCGATCTTGGGGTCGAGGTGATCGACGTGCGTCTGACCCGCACCGACCTGCCGCAGCAGAACCTTGAGCGCACCTACGAGCGGATGCAGGCCGAGCGGGAACGCGAAGCCGCCGATGAAATCGCCCGTGGTGGCGAGGCCGCGCAGCGTATCCGCGCGACCGCCGACCGGACTGCGGTCGAGCTGACCTCGGAAGCGCGCCGTCAGGCCGAGATCGTGCGCGGTGAGGCCGATGCCCGCCGCAACGCGATCTATGCCGAAGCCTTTGGACGCGACCCCGAGTTCTTTGCCTTTACCCGCTCGATGACCAGCTATGAGCGCGCTTTCCAGGGCGATGGCACGCAGATGGTGATGCGCCCGGATGGTGAGTTCTTCGACTATCTGCAAGCCGATGGCATGGGCAATGCGCCGCGCCCGGCGGTTCCTGCGGCGACCAGCGACGGCAGCGCAGCAGCACCCGGTTCCACCACGCCGCTGCCTGCTGCGGACCCCGCGCCGGGCAGCACCGCGCAACCCTGATTGCAGCCTGAAAAACCATAACGCCCGCCGATATTTTTCGGCGGGCGTTTGCGTTTTCGTAACCTTTTTGTGCCAGACAGGCAGGACAAAGGATTCGAAAGGGCAGTTTTGTGAAATATCAGGGCAGAAACGGGGATCGTTGCGCCACTGCGTCCAGTCACGATCAGTTCATTGCCCGAGAGCGTGGTTTTCTTGCAACGCTGATCTATATTCGGTTCATAGTGAACGCGCTTGCCCGGACCGGGGTTTTCCTTTGGCCTTGGGGCAGATGCCGACGATATATGAAGGACACCCGCATGACGTTTCTTTCCCCCCGCCACTTGCTGACGGTCTCTGGACTGGCGCTGGCGCTGGCCGCTGGTCCGGTTGCCGCGCAACAGGCGCAAATCGCGCCTTCCAACGATAACGCGCCGCTGACTGCGCCGGATACGCCGCAAAAGCGGGCGCAGGTAATGCCCGACAGTTTCGCCGATCTGGTCGAACAGGTCAGCCCGGCGGTGGTGAATATCACCACGACTTCGGTTGTATCCCGTCCGGCGGGTGGCACCTTCCCCGGCCTGCCGCCGAACAGCCCGTTCAACGATCTGTTCCGCGATTTCGGGTTTCCGGGGATGCCGCAGCAGGATGGCCCGCAAGGCCGGGGCGGACCGATGGTGCAGCAACGCTCGAACGCGCTTGGCTCGGGTTTTGTGATTTCGGCGGATGGCTACATCGTCACCAACAACCATGTGATCGACGGCGCCGATGAGATTCAGGCCGAGTTCCGTGATGGCGTCAAACGCCCGGCCAAGGTGATCGGCACCGACCCGAACACGGACATTGCGCTGCTGAAGGTTGATGCCAGCGACCTGCCTTTCGTGCAGTTCGGGGACAGCGATCAGGCCCGCGTGGGTGACTGGGTTCTGGCGCTTGGCAACCCGCTGGGGCAGGGGTTCTCGGCAACCGCCGGGATCGTCTCGGCCCGCAACCGTGAGTTGACCGGGACTTATGACGATTTTATTCAGACCGATGCGTCGATCAACCGGGGTAATTCGGGCGGGCCGCTGTTCGATCTGAATGGCGAGGTGATCGGCGTGAATACGGCGATTCTGTCGCCCAATGGCGGCAGCATCGGGATCGGTTTTTCGATGGCCTCGAATGTGGTCAGCAAGGTTGTCGATCAGTTGCAGCAGTTTGGGGAAACCCGGCGCGGCTGGCTGGGCGTCAAGATTCAGGACCTGACCCCGGATATGGCCGATGCGATGGGGTTGGCGGATGCCTCTGGCGCGATGGTGACGGATGTGCCGGACGGTCCCGCCAAGGATGCCGGGATGCGTGCGGGCGATGTGATCGTCAGCTTTGACGGCAATCCGGTTGCCAACACGCGTGAGCTGGTCCGCCGTGTGGCCGACGCTTCGATCGGGCAGGCCGTGCCGGTGACGGTCATGCGTGAGGGGCAGGCGCAAGACCTGTCAATCAAGCTGGGTCGCCGCGAAGAAGCCGAGGGGACCGCTTCGGATCAGACTGGCGGGCAGCCGGAACAGGGCAGCGATGTGCTTGGCATGATGCTGACGCCGCTGACCCCGGATCAGGCCGAACAGATGAACCTGCCGCGTGATGCCAGCGGGCTTCTGGTGCAGGATGTGGATGCGGCCGGTGTCGCGGCTGAGCGCGGTCTGACCGCTGGGGATGTTGTCACCGAGGTCAACCAGCAGCCGGTGACGGCGGTCAGTGAGCTGCGCGATGTGATCGCGGCGGCACGGGATGCGGGCCGCAAGTCGGTTTTGCTGATGATCCGCCGTGGGGGCGAGCCACGTTTTCTGGCGCTGCCCATCGACGCTGAGTAACCGCCCCTCACAACGACGGCCCGCTGCTTTGGTGGCGGGTCTTTTCATTGCAGCGATGATCGCCTAGATGCGACAGGCGACAGCAAGGATTATCAAGCCATGGCAAAGATTACCTATATCGAACACAACGGCACCCGGCACGAAGTCGAGGTCAAACCCGGCATGACCGTGATGGAAGGGGCGCGTGACAACGGCGTTCCCGGTATCGACGCTGATTGTGGTGGTGCCTGCGCCTGCTCGACCTGCCATGTCTATGTTGCCCCGGAATGGGTTGACCGCCTGCCCGGCAAAGACCCTATGGAAGAGGACATGCTGGACTTTGCCTATCAGCCGGACCCGGTGCGCTCGCGCCTGACCTGCCAGATCAAGGTGACGCCGGCGCTGGATGGGCTGGTTGTGAACTTGCCGGAAAAGCAGATTTAATATGGCCGAATACGTCCTGACCATTGCCTGTCCAACCCGCCGTGGCATCGTTGCGGCGGTGTCGGGCCTGCTGGCCGAGCATGGCTGCAACATTACCGACAGCGCGCAATTTGACGATATGGAAAGCCAGCGGTTTTTCATGCGCGTCAGCTTTACCTCGGAGCAGGGCGCGGATGGCGACCGCTTGCGGGCGGCGATGGCGCCGGTCGGGGACAGCTTTGGCATGGATTGGGCGCTGCATGACGCCGCCAAGCGGATGAAAACCCTGCTGATGGTGTCGAACTTTGGCCATTGTCTGAACGATTTGTTGTATCGTTGGCGGATCGGGGCCTTGGCAACGGATATTGTTGGCGTGGTCAGCAACCATCTGACCTATCAGAAGCTGGTGGTGAACCACGACCTGCCCTTCCACCACATCAAGGTGACGCGCGACAACAAGCCCGAGGCAGAGGCGCAACTGATGCAGGTGGTCAGCGATTCAGGCGCGGAACTGGTGGTTCTGGCACGCTACATGCAAGTGCTGTCAGATGATCTTTGCCAGAAAATGTCAGGGCGGATCATCAATATTCACCACTCTTTCCTGCCGTCTTTCAAAGGGGCGAACCCCTATAAGCAAGCTTATCAGCGCGGGGTCAAGCTGATTGGGGCGACGGCGCATTATGTGACCGCTGATCTGGACGAAGGCCCGATCATCGAACAGGATACCGCCCGCGTGACCCATGCCCAAAGCCCGGCCGATTATGTCAGCCTTGGCCGCGATGTCGAGGCGCAGGTTCTGGCCCGTGCGATCCATGCGCATATCCACCATCGGGTGTTCCTGAACGGCAACCGCACCGTGGTTTTCCCCGCCAGCCCCGGCCAATATGCCAGTGAGCGGATGGGCTGAGCAAACTTCACCGGAAGGGCCGCATTTGCCGGCATGCCCTTGTTTGCAGAACAATTGCGGCAGCAGGGGCGGTCGTATCCCGGTGATGCAGGCGCACGCGTATCGACGCGCCCTTTCAGCAACAGTCAGGGTCGCAGCGAACTTCGGTCGTGTTGCAGGTCGTCAGGGAATACCCTGATGGCACTGCATCCCGGTTTGTGGTTGAACTGCCATGCGCGTGGCAGTCGCTTTGCTAGGGCGGTCAAATCAGTTGCAGGCCGATAGGCTGACCGGGGCAGAGCGCGGGTCAATACCCTTTGCCCGGATTGGATCACGACTTCAGGCGCAGAACAGGGCGATGTCCCTCTGCCCTGAAAGGATCATCATTGCCGCGGCAAGCCTTACCGAACACGCCCGCCACCCGGCACCAAAATCCCGCATCCAGATGATCCGTGCGGCAGGCGACCTCGACCTCATACGGGCAGTTGCCCAAAACATAAACCGCGCCTTCTTCGGCGCGGCCCATCCGTATTGCAAAAGGGAACCGGCATACATTCCTGCGGCTTGCCCCTTTGCCGCCTTCTTCTTCACCCCAATATCCCACGGGGGTCCGGGGGTGTGAAACCCCCGGTTCCACGGTCAGTTCCAGGCCAGAAGATCGGTGATCCGGCGCACGGCGGCGCGGCGGTTCTGACGTTCGGATGCCTCGGTGCGCACCTTCAGGAATTGCTCACCATAGCCCTGCACCACCAGATTTTCCGGTGGCACGGCGAAATATTCGGTCAGCGCCAGCGCCACGGATTCCGCACGGCGATCGGACAGCGCAAGATTATAGCTGGCCGCGCCAACGGCGTCGGTATGACCTTCGATCAGGAACATCTCGCGCGGGTTGGCCTTGATGCTGTCCGCGATCACCTGACCCAGCGCGGCAAGCTGGCGGGCCTGATCGGGCTGGATTGCCGCTGATCCGGTTTCAAAGGTGATGGCACTGATGTCCACCGGGGCGACCAGCGCACGCACCTCGGGGATGTTGCGGATCTGGTTCAGCGTAAAGGTCCGGCTGACGGCGGCCTCGCGGCGGAGGGCGTCGCGCAGGGCGGCCTCATCCGTGGCGCTGACCTGAACGGGCCGGGCGGCGGGGGGCAGGCTGGCCAGATCGACCGGTTGCGCCTGCGTGTCGTCGATCAGCGAGGTCACGCTGCCATCCGTTGCCACCAGCGAGCGGCGCAGCACCCGCAGATCGGCGTCGCGGATTGTCACCACCTGGCTGCCATCGGCGCGGGTGACGATGGTCCGGGTCGAGCCATCCGCGAAGGTTTCGGTTTTCACATCCGAACCCTGTTGACGCAGCAGCATAGTATCATCGCGCACGACCTCCTGACTGCCATCGGGGCGTTGCACAATCACACGGTCGCCGGTGTTCAGCGCCACTTGCCGCTGGTTGTTCAGCATGGTGCCGACCGCCAGCGCCCCCAGCCCGGCCAGCGCGATTTTTTTCAGATCATCGTTGCGGTCGCTGCGTGTGGCGGTGGCTTCGGTGTTCTGCGCCTGTTGCAATGCCTCGGCCAGATTGCTGGTAAAATCCTCGGCAGAGCTGCGAGCCTCGGTGACAGTTTCCTCGGTCACTTCGGCGGTGGCGGGCGCATCCGTCGCAGCCAGTGCGGCGGCGGTTTCATCGGGCGCGGCCTCGGCGGCCTCTTTGGCGGCCTCGGTCAGCACGGCATCGGCCTCGGGGGTCTCGTTGACCTCGGGCGCCGGAGTGGCCTCGGCGGTCTCACGGGCCAGCGCGGTGGCAAGGGCGTCCGAGGCGGTTTCAGGTGCAGCGGTCTCGGCAGGGGCCTCCGTCGGGACCTCAGAGGCGGCGGCTTCCGCAGGTTCCGCCGGGGTTTCGGTGGCAGCCTCGGCCACCGTGGCTGGTTCTGCGGCTGGTTCTGCGGCGGGTTCCGCAGCCGCAGCGGGGGCTTCTGCCGGTTTGGTCTCGGCCTCTGCCGCAACGGGTTCCGCTGCCGGGGCTTCCGCAGCCGGTTCGGGCGCAGCCTCAGCCGCTTGCGGGGCCGCATCTCCCATCTGGTTTACCTGATTTTCCCGCAGCGCCACATAGATGCGGTCGTCGCGGGACAGGTTCACCGTCAGCCCCTTGGGTGTCAGAAAGGCCATCCCATCCGGGCAGGGGCGGGCGCTGTCATCGGCGCAAACCAACTGATCCGGGGTCAGCCCGGCGGCCAGCTCGGCCTCCAGCAACTGCTGAAGATCGGGATAGGCGGTGGCGCGGTTGGCGGCCTGCCGGGCGGCGGTGTCGGGGTCGATCAGGGTTTCAGCGCTGACAAGCTGCGGCAGCATCAGGGTCATGCTGGCGGCAATGGCGGTCGTGGATCGCAGGATCGGGCGCATTTCGGCTCCTTTCGTGGGCGGTGTTCGCAAAACAACCCGCCAGCCTCCCGCCCGTTCCCCAACATCTGCGTGAGGCATATTTCCCACGTCGCCACGGCGTTGTTTCCGCGGCTCTGGCAAAAATGCCCTCCGGGGCGTAAGGCGAAGCCCGAATCGGCGGATGACCCGCCCCAAAGGAACTCAATGAGCCATAATCTGATTACCACCACCGCCGATCTTGCCGCTTTTTGCGAACGCGCCAAGGCGCAGCCCTATGTCACCATTGACACCGAGTTTCTGCGCGAACGCACCTATTATTCCAAGCTGTGCCTGATTCAGATGGCCCTGCCGCCTGCGTCCGGCGCGAAAAAGGATGGGGGCGAGGCGGTGCTGGTCGATCCTCTGGCGGGTGATCTGTCGCTGGAACCGCTCTATGACCTGTTTCGCCATCAGGCCACGGTCAAGGTGTTCCACGCCGCACGGCAGGATCTTGAGATTTTCTTTCACGACGCCGGGGTTTTCCCGCAGCCGTTGTTCGATACGCAGGTGGCGGCGATGGTCTGCGGCTTTGGCGAACAGGTCGGCTATGAAACGCTGGTGCGCAAGATCGTGCGGCAACCGCTGGATAAATCCTCGCGCTTTACCGACTGGTCGCACCGGCCTTTGTCGGATGCGCAACTGACCTATGCGCTGGCCGATGTGACGCATCTGCGGGCGATCTATGAAAACCTGCGCGACCAGTTGCACAAATCAGGACGCGAGGCTTGGCTGGCCGAGGAAATGGCCGTGCTGGAAAGCCCTGAAACCTATATCACCCGTCCCGAGGATGCCTGGCTGCGGGTGCGCACCCGGTCCACCGCGCCGCGTTTTCTGGCCATCGTGCGGGAGCTGGCACAGTTCCGCGAGGATTACGCGCAGCGCCGTGATGTCCCGCGCTCGCGGGTGTTCAAGGATGATGCGCTGGTGGAACTGGCCTCCAGCAAGCCCACGAATGAAACTGAGCTGGGCCGCTCGCGCCTGCTGCTGCGCGAGGCCCGCAAGGGCGAGATTGCAGAGGGTATCCTGCGCGCGGTCAAGGCCGGGCAGGAGGCCACCGATCTGCCCAAAGCCGAGGACAGTGACCCCGGTGCGCCGCGTGACGGGGCGCTGGCCGATCTCTTGCGGGTGCTGCTGAAGGCCAAGGCGGATGCGGCCAATGTCGCGCCCAAACTGATTGCCTCGGCGGCGGAACTGGATGCGATTGCAGCCGGCGGGCGCGATGTCGCTGCACTGTCGGGCTGGCGGGCCGAGGTGTTCGGCAATGATGCCCTGCGGCTGGCCGAAGGCAAGATTGCGCTGTCAGCCAAAGGCGGGCAGGTCCGCGTGGTGGCGCTGGATTGATCGCGGAACCGGGGGCGGCTTGCTGCTTTAAGGCGCATGTTTGCGGATGTTCATGCCGATATACATGCGCCGCTTAAAGGGCTGCCGCTGGATGTTGTTGCGGTGCGGATGTGTGCCGCGCTGTTGTTTGGCGGCCTGATCGGGTGGGAGCGTGAAAGCTCGCACCGGGCTGCGGGGTTGCGCACCCATATGCTGATCGCCCTCGCGGCGGTGCTGTTTACCATTACTGCGCTGGAACTGACCTATCTGGGGGATGAATCCGGCGTGACGCTGATTTCGGACCCGCTGCGTCTGATCGAGGCTGTGACTTCGGGCGTGGCCTTTCTGGCCGCAGGGTCAATCTTCATGTCTGGCGGGTCGGTGTGCGGGGTAACGACCGGCGCTTCCATGTGGCTGGCTGGCGCCATTGGTCTGGCTTGTGGCACCGGGAACCTGCAACTGGCGGCACTGGCCACCGGGCTGGCGCTGGTGGTTCTGTGGCTGATGCGGGTGCTGGTCCGTTCGACCGGGCAAGACGATTTGCCCAAGGATGAACCTGCGCAAAAGGACGGGGATTAAAGATTCTTCCAACGCCGGTGAACCCAGAACCACTGGTCCATGTGACGGCGGATCAGCGCCTCCAGATCGTCGTTCAACGCCTGCATCATCTGTGCCGGATCGTCGCCGGTGACGGGATCGCCGACATGGACGCGAAAGCTCAGCCCATCCGGCTGGCGGATACCCGCAATCGGCACCAGCAGCGCATCATAGCGCAAGGCCAGTTCGGCCGGGGTCAGCACGGTTTTTGACGGAAGGTCGAAAAAGCGTAACTCGGCACCGTTGCGGTCGTATTGGTCAAAGCCAAGCGCCAGAAACCCGCCGCCGCGCAGAAACCGGATCATCGCCGCGAAACCGGCCCGACCGCGCGGGAACAGCGGCTCGGCAATGGCGCTGATCGCGGGGATATAGTGGCGGTTGAAGGCTTCGTTATTCATCGGTCGGTAAAGTGCGCCGACCGGCCAGCCTCGTGCAGCTACGGCGGCACGGAAGGCGTCGTAATTGCCGAAATGCGCACAGGCAAGGATCACCGGGCGGCCTTCCTCGGCGGCGCGTTCCAGCACCGCGACGCCGGGGCCTTCCAGCGGGTCGGCGGCGGCGATGCGGGCGGTGAACTCGGCCCCGGAATAGATCTCGGCCAGCGAACGTCCGGCATTATTCGGCACGGCGCGGGTCAGGGCGGTGATCTCGGCTTCGGACAGCTCGGGCCGGGCCAGCGCCAGATTGTCACGGATGCGCCGCCGCCAGCCTGCCACCGGACCAAGCACATGCGCAAACAACCAGCCCATCGCCGCAATCCGCCGCGGATAGGGCAGCAGTCGCGCCAGCCCGATCACCCCCAGAAAGGCCGCATTGGCCAGACGGTCGGACAATGGCGGGGTTTCCTCGGTCGGGTGGGTCATTCGGACCTCATGCTTTTGGCTTCGCGCGCCCAGACGTAAATCCCGGCCGCAACGATGATGGCAGCTCCGGCCAAAGTCCAGCCGTCGGGGATGGTGCCGAAAAACAACCAGCCCCACAAGCCTGCCCAAATCAGCCCGGTATAACCAAAGGGTGCGACGGCCCCCGCCTCGGCCATGGAAAACGCCTTTATCAGCAGGGCCTGCGCAACGGAGCCAAGCAGGCCGATGGCGATAAAGGCCCACCAGTCGCCCGCTGCAATGGGCGTCCAGAAGAACGGCACCGCAATGCTGGACAGAACCGTGCCAACCGAGGTGGACCACAGGATCGAGGTCGCCGTCGAATCGCCCCGCACCATCCGGGTCATAATGGCCCCGGCGGCATAGGAAAACGCCCCGATCAGCGGCAGGATGGCGGCCGGATGAAACACCCCCGCGCCGGGACGAATGATAATCAGCGCCCCGGCCAGCGCGACCAGAATCCCGATGATCCGGCGCAGGCCGATTTTTTCGCCCAGAAAAACCGCCGCGCCCAGAGTGATCAGCACCGGGTTGATGTCCATGATCGCGGTCGCCTCGGCCAGCCCGATGAAGGTCAGCGAGGAAAAGAACAGCCCGACCGAACCAATCTGCGTGATCCCGCGCCCGATTTGCAGCAAGGGCTGACTGCTGCGGATGTGGTGGCGCAGACGTGGACCCAGCACCAGCAGGATCAGCGCCGCGTTCACCACGAAACGCATCCAGACGATCATTGGCGCGGGATAGCGGGCCGACAGGTGCTTGGCCGTCGCATCCATCAGGGTGAACACAAAAATCGCCAGCAACAGCAGCATGATCCCGGTGGCCTGCGAATCACGGACCCGGCGGCTGCCATCTTTTTCGCGGCCCATCAGGGCAAAGGCGCGGGGCAGGGCGCGCATTACCGCGACCTGCGCTTGTGGTGGGGGCAGGACGCTCCGCGGGGGATATTTTCAGACAAAAGATGCCGCAGACGTTGCGCGCCGCCTATCTTTTGTCCCCAAATATCCCCGCCGGAGGCGTCCCCGGCAGCCATCAGAGCAGCGCCTTGGCCTTTTCGACCACGGCTTCCGCCGTGATGCCGAACTCGGCATAGAGCCGCTCTGCCGGGGCAGAGGCGCCAAAGCCTGACATGCCCACGAAATCCGAGGTCTTTGCGCTGCCGCGTTCACCCAGCAGCAGCCAGTCCCAGGGCATACGGATTGCGGCCTCGATGGCGATGCGGACCGGGCCTTTGGGCAGGACTTTCTTGCGGTAATCCTTGGGCTGGTCGCGGAACAGTTCCATCGACGGGACCGAAACCACGCGGGTCGGGATGCCTTCGGCTTCCAGCGCATCGCGGGCGGCCACGGCGATTTCGACTTCGGAGCCGGTGGCCATCAGGATCACCTCGGCCTTGTCCGAGGCTTCGCGCAGGATATAGGCACCTTTTGCCGACAGGTTCTCGGCGCTGTTTTCAATACGCAGCGCCGGCAGGTTCTGCCGCGACAGCGCCATGACCGAAGGGGTCGAGGCTTGCGACAGCGCGATTTCCCATGCTTCGGCGGTTTCCACGACATCGGCGGGGCGCAGCACCAGCGTGTTCGGGGTGGCGCGGCTGATTGCCAGATGCTCGACCGGCTGGTGCGTCGGGCCGTCTTCGCCAAGGCCGATGCTATCATGGGTCATCACATAGACCACCGGCAGCCCCATCAGCGCCGACAGACGCATCGAACCGCGGGCGTAATCGGTAAAGGCCATGAAGGTGCCGCCATAGGGGCGGAAGCCGCCATGCAGCCAGATGCCGTTCATCGCGGCGGCCATGCCATGTTCACGAATACCGTAATGGACATAGCGGCCCTTGCGGTTTTCGGCGTCGAAAATCCCCAGATCGCCGGTTTTGGTGTTGTTGGAACCCGTCAGGTCGGCCGAGCCGCCAAAGGTTTCGGGCAGGGCGGGGTTGACCACCTCCAGCACCATTTCGCTGGCTTTGCGGGTGGCGACCTTGGGCTTGACTTCGACGGCCTGCTCCTTGAACGCCGCGATCACCGGGGCCAGCTTGTCGGACACATCGCCCGAGATGCGGCGGGCGAATTCGTCGCGTTTGGTGTGGGCGTCCACGCGGGCCTGCCAATCGGCGCGGGCGCTGGCGCCACGGCTGCCGATCTGCTCCCATGCGGTTTTGATCTCCGCCGGGATCACGAAGGCCGGGTGGGTCCAGCCATAGGCGGCGCGGGTGGCCTCGATCTCTGCCGCGCCAAGCGGGCTGCCATGCGCGCCCGAGCTGTCGGCCTTATTGGGCGAGCCAAAGCCGATGATGGTCTTGCAGGCGACCAGAACCGGGCGGCCGTCATCCTTGGCGGCTGCGGTCAGGGCGCGGTCGATGTCGGCGGCGTCGTGGCCGTCGCAGGACAGCACCCGCCAGCCGGATGCCTCGAACCGGGCCTTCTGGTCGGTCTTGTCCGACAGCGACACGCGGCCGTCGATGGTGATGTCATTGTCATCCCACAAGACGATCAGCCGGCCCAGTTTTTGCGCCCCGGCAAGGGCGATGGCTTCCTGGCTGATGCCTTCCATCAGGCAGCCGTCGCCTGCAATCACCCAAGTGCGGTGGTCGCACAGGTCGGTGCCGAATTGCGCCCGCATGGCTTCTTCGGCCATGGCCATGCCCACGGCGGTGGCGATACCCTGACCCAGCGGGCCGGTGGTGGTCTCGATCCCTTCGGCATGGCCATATTCCGGGTGGCCCGCAGTTTTCGCGCCCCATTGGCGGAAGTTGCGGATGTCGTCCAGCGACATATCATCATAACCCGACAGGTGCAGCAGCGCATAGATCAGCATTGAGCCATGCCCCGCCGACAGCACGAAACGGTCGCGGTCGAACCAGTTAGGGCTGGACGCATCAAACTTCAGGTGATTGCGGAACAGCACCGTCGCCACATCGGCCATGCCCATCGGCATACCGGGGTGGCCGGAATTGGCGGCCTGCACCGCATCCATCGCCAGCACGCGGATCGCGGTGGCCAGATTCCAATGTTCAGGGTTGGCCTTGCGGCGGGCGGCGATATCCATGGCGTTCCTCGTCGGCTGGATTGAACCTTCTTGCCTTGGGGTGATAGGCAGCGACAGGCGCGGTTGCAAGCCGCCGATCAGCGGAAAGGGCATGTCGTGACGCCGGATCAACCCATCTTCCTTGGTTTTCGCAAGGACCGCATCGGGGCGCGGCTGGTGAATCTGCTGAATGTGCAGCGCCTGTCGCAAAAGTTCGGCGTGACCGGGCGGATGGTCTGGCTGTCGCAGCCGGACGGGCCTTATCCCGAATTGACCGACCCGGAGCGGTTTTTCGCGCCGCGCTTTGTGCGTCAGCATATGATCGTGATGGATCAGCACCCGGATATGGCGGGACGCAAGCTGTTTCCGGCGCTGGCGGGATCGACCGGAGATGAAGCCGTGGCCCGGATGCTGGATCAGGGGCAGCGGTTCAGCGTCGATACCAATTTGGAAATCTGCCGCATGATGGGCGAAGATCGGGCCGAGGTTGATGACCAGATCGCGGCGCTTGTCGCGGGGCTGGAACTCGCCCCCGGAATCCGCAAGCCGCTGGAACAGGCACGGGCGCAACTGGCGGCGAAATGGGGGCCGGGGCGGCCTTTTGCGATTCATGTGCGGCGCGGCGATATTCTGGATGGCGACCCATGGTCACGCACTTCATGGCCAGCGAAATACGTCCCGGACGAGTTTTTCCGCGCCTTCGTGGCCGAGGTCGACGGGCCGGTGATTGCCTTTTCTGACACGCCCGAGGCGGTCTTGCATATGGCGCAGGGCGACCCCCGGATTTTGCCGGTGGGGGATCTGGTGGATTTCTCGCGTCTTGATACGGCCGAACGCGACCTGATCGAGCTGCTATTGATGGCGGGTTGTCGGCTGATTGGTGCGCCCAGCCTGTCGGCCTTTTCCCGCGCAGCCGAGGTGATTGGCGGCGCCGATGTCGCGCCGCTGCCGGGGGGGCTGCCCGAGGCGGTGCGGACTGCGGCCTATGATGCGCTGCTGGAGCGGGTGATTTCTGCGCCGGACAGCTTTTACCGTCCTGACAGCGGGGTGCAGGGAGATCTGGCGCAATCGGTGCAATTTGCTGCG
The DNA here is from genome assembly GCF_030538695.1 of Paracoccus sp. (in: a-proteobacteria). Taxonomy (GTDB): domain Bacteria; phylum Pseudomonadota; class Alphaproteobacteria; order Rhodobacterales; family Rhodobacteraceae; genus Paracoccus. Next base: position 6,796 of record NZ_JAUNTN010000022.1, on the reverse strand, counting down.
CCTCAGGCCGTGACGCGGGGCCGGGTGTCGGAACTGCTGGCGGTATTTCAGGGGGAACGCGCGGATATGCTGAACCGTCACCCGTTCCTGAACCGTGCGCTGGCGACGGCGGCGGTCGGGGGTGGGCTGACCGAGGTTGCCCGCGAACTGGCCCACGCCGGGATTGCGGCCCATGGTATCCGCCATCGTGACCGGGTGGAATGTGAGCAAGTGATGACCTTGCTGACCTATGACCCCGGCGGGGCGGATGCCTCAGCCGCAGAGGCGGATTTTCTGAACCAGCTTTTCCAGGGGCGGTCACAGGACAGCCCGATTTTGCCGCATATGGGACGCAGGCTGATGCTGTCGGGGGGCATGGCCGCGCGGGCCTTGATGTTGCCGCCCGCGCTGGTGCTGGATCAGTCCTATACCCCGCCTCAGGTCGAGGGCGGTGCGCCTTTGCCGCCGGTGCTGCCGGTCTGGATGCTGCTGACCGATTGGGAGGAGCTGCTGGACAGCGACAGCCGCCGCTATGCGCTGCGCAACTGGCCGGATCTGTGGAACAAGATCCGTAATCTGGGGCAGGATGCGCGGGATCTGGTGCAACAGAGCGTTGATAAGGCCGATATTCCGGTGATCGGGGATGATCTGGCGATACGGGCCGGGTTTCTGGGGGCAATCCTGCGGTTACATGGGCGGTTGATGCGGGCCTTTGCGGTGCTGCATCAGATCGACGATCAACGGCCCAATGATGCGCTGACCCATAAGCGGTTGGCCGATGCCTGCTTTCGGGCTGGGAATGTCCGCGCCGGCACCCGCTGGCTGGACAGCGCCCGTGAACTGGCCCCCGACAATCCGCTGTTGCACCTGTCGGCTGCCGCGCGGGCGGTCGAGTTCGACCAGCCGGTGCGGCTGAAATGGGCGCTGCGCAAGGCCGAAACCCTGTTGCCCGATGCCCCACTGATGGCCCGCAAGCGTCATCAGTGGGGCTTGCCGCCTGATATGTGAAAGGGCTGGCCGGTTGCGGGCGGCCCTTACATATCCGCCGGGACCGGCAGCTTGCCCGCCCGCATCGCGGCAATCACGCCGCCGTCGATCAGCAGGTCGGACCCGGTAATGAAGCCCGCATCCGGTCCCAGCAGAAAAGCCGCCGCCGTGGCGATTTCTTCGGGCGGGGCCATGCGCCCAGAGGGCGAGGCTGCGACCATCGCGCGATAGCCGTCACCGATCTCTGAGTTCAGTTCATGCTGCGCAAGCGGCGTCATAATCACGCCGGGGCTGATCGAATTGACCCGCGCCCCCTTTTCGCCCCAGCGGACGGCTTCGGCCTGAACGCGCAGGTGGTTTGCCCGTTTGGCGACCATATAGCCCACCAGCGAGTTCGGCACATCGCGCACCACCGCCAGATCCAGCAGTTCCTCGGTCGGGGCAAAGGCCAGCGCGTGATCCTGTTCCGGGGTCAGCGGCGGCATCATATGCCCCGCCATGCTGGACACCAGCAGCGCCGCGCCCCCCGGCGCGATCACCTGATAAAACGCGTCGAACACCACCGCGGAGCCATAAAGATCGACCTTCATCACCTGCGCGGGCGGGGCCATGTTGGGCGACAGCCCGGCCGTGTTGACCACCTGCGCCACCCGGCCCAGAACTGCTGCCCGATCCGCCAGCGCCCGGACGGACGCGGGGTCGGTGACATCGACCAGTTGCGTTTCGACCCGATAGCTGGCGTCACGCATCCCTTGTGCCGCGCGGTTCAGCGTGGCCTCGTTGAAATCCGCCAGCAGCACGATCCGGCCCGCGCCCTGCCGCCGCGCGATGGCCTCGCCAATGCCGCCCGCGCCGATGATGGTGATAACGTCCTGCATCCTGTTTCTCCGATTTGGGGCCATATGGCCGCCGGGATATGCGGGAAAGGTAATGCAGACAGGCTCTGATGATTAGACGATAATTGGCGATATGGTCTATCTTTTCCAGTTATGAATTGACGACCTATTTCCTGAGCGGTCGCCCGGATCGTGCGATCAGCCATGCTGCGCCAAGCAGGTCAGGGATGCCGACCAGCCCCCGCGCAAGATTGGAATATTTCGAGCGACCGCTTGCCCGTTGCCGATGGCTGACGGACACCGTGACCACCTGCCAGCCTTCACCTGTCGGATGCGGTTATTGACCATCTGGCCAGCATCCGCGTGGATTATGGGCATGTGCCAGGTGAAGACGAGGACGCCCCCGGCGTCCCGTCCGGCCCGCCGCAACGCAGCCCGGCTTTCGCGGATGACGGCTCAAAAAAAAACACCAGCCCCATTGCTGCTTTGCAGATGATGATGGCCCCGTCGCCCGGATCACGGATGCCCTGATCGCACGGACGGAGCCGTATTTTGCCCGGCGTCTGAAGGAAATCCGCCGCGCCATTGATGCGCCCGACCTTGAGACCGCACAGCGCAACCTGTTGGAACTGGCCGCGAAATGGACCCCGGATGCGCTGGCCCGTCAGATCGGGCTGGCGCTGGAGCTGGCCACGCTGGAAGGGCGCGAGGCTGTCTTTGCCGAAATCGAGGGTCGCGCCAGCTTTGCCGCCGACCCATTCGGCTTTATATTTGAAGAGCAGATCGCCTTTCTGAAGCAAAAGCGGCCCACGAAAAGCAAGGTCTGGACAGACCATATGTATGGCGATCATGATCGGGCCTTCGTGATTGCGGGTGCCAAAAATCTGGACATGCTGCAAGAGTTCCAGAACGCCTTGGCCAAGACGGTGCCGGGGCAGGATATCGGGGCATTCACCAAGGAGTTCGACCGGCTGGTCGAGGAATATGGCTGGTCCTATAACGGGGGTCGCGGTTGGCGCATCCGCACGATTTTTCAGACCAATGTGCGCACCAGCTATATGGCCGGGCGGCTGAAGCAGATGCGTCAGCCCGAGGTCGTGGCGCTGCGGCCCTATTGGCAATATGTCCATGGTGAAACCCGAACGCCTCTGAACCCGCGTCCCCAGCATGTGGCATGGGATGGTCTGGTGCTGATGCATGACGACCCGTGGTGGGACATCTATTTCCCGCCCAACGACTGGCGCTGTTCCTGCGGGGTGCGGACCCTGACCGAACGGGATCTGTTGCGGCTGGGCAAGACCGGCCCGGACAAGGCCCCGGAGATCAAGATGGTGCCGACCTCGACCGGGCGCGGCAAGCCCGAGATCATGTATCCCGATGGCGTCGGCTATGGCTGGGGCTATCAGCCGGGTGACCAATGGGCGCGGGGGCTGACGCCCGAGCTTCTGGAAGAAGAAGCCGTTGAGCCAATCGCGCCGGTTGGTGGCGGCGCAATGCCGCAAATCGTGCAGATCGACCGTCCCCGCCCGGTGGAGGAGCTTATTCGCCGGGGCCGCCCATTCACGACCGAGGTGCTGCCCGGTGGCCGTGAGCCGGAATATTATGCCGATGCGTTCATGAAAATGTTCGACGGTCGGGCCGGGCAGGCCGTCTTGTGGCAGGATAAGGCTGGAAATTATATGCCCATGTCAGACGACATGCTGCGCGACCGGGCCGGACGATGGAAGCTGAAGCGCGGGCGTGAACGGCATGTGCTGCAAATGGCAGAAACCATGCTGGACCCGGACGAAATCTGGCTGGGGGTCAGGGCACGGCATGGCGCTTTGCACGACAGTTTCCAGCATTTTATCACCAGACGGTATATCCGGGCCGGGAAGGTGTTCATGCCAGATGCGGAACTGATGCGGGATACGGGGTTCATGGGCATGCATGAACTTGGGCGGCGGCACTGGACGCCGGTTACAACGTTTCAGCCAACAATTCGGGGCGATGATAGCAGTATGGATTTTGACTATCTGGCGGAATTGCGTGTCGGAAAACTGCTCTGGTCACGCTGAAATGCAAAGGACGGTCGGGGTGATCCGACCGCCCGCACCTGCGCCTGTGGGGTCCAGTCACCGGAACGACGCAAGCACAGTCAATATAGGCCAAGGATAGGGAATATGCAATGACCACCAAGGTTCCCGGCGTGTCCTTCACGCTGACCCTGAATTCGGAAGCGGTTGATGCCAAGCTGCGGGCGATGCTGTCGCGTGTTTCCGCGCCGAAAGACGGGTTTTACGACAACGTCGGTCATCACATGCGCCAATCAACACTGGACAATTTCGACAAGGAATCGGCCCCGGACGGCACCAAATGGGTGGCGCTGTCCAAAAAGCGCATCCGCCAGCGTGAGCGCCAGAAGCTGCTGCCCATGACCATCCTGAACACGAACCGGGGCATCGGCCTGAAATCCTCGGTCGCCTATCAGGCCGGGCCGGATCAGGTGATGTGGGGCGCGACGGCCCGGCATAACGGCAAAAGCTATGCCCGCGTTCATCAGATGGGCGCGGAAATCAACATTCCCGAATACACGCGGACGATTTATCGCCACTTCAACCCCAAGTCGCAAAAGACCAACGGGCGCTTTGTCAAAAAGAAGAACAAGCACAAGCGGGCCGAGGAAGTCACATATGCCGCCCGCAGCATCACGATCCCGGCCCGGCCCTATCTGGGCATCGGCCCGGCAGATGAGGCGGAAATCTATGAAATCGCCAAGGACTGGCTGTCAAAGCATGACACCCCGAAAATCGGCCCGTAGGGCGGCGTTAGGGTGGTTTGGCGGCATGGGGTGCCGGAGGGCGCGAACCCACCGTTAACCCACCGTTAAAAACGCGCTACGGGCCTGTTAGGCGCGGGGGTGCGTGGGGGCTTGCCTGATGGTGCGCAATCAGGCCATGGTCAGAGCATAGCGCAAAAGAGGCCGCTATAGGAAGTCGCCGCCCGTCAGCGGGTGCGAATCATCAGGCATTGATGGGTCCAGAACGCAACTGGACCTGATGATGACCAAGAACCAGAACAGCAAAAAAGCCCGGATTGAGGTTTTCCGCCCCGGCACCTTTACCCCGATGGGCGGGAAACCCCTGACGTTTTCGGCGGCAGAGCTTCGCGCCGCCGCTGATGCCTATGATCCCGCCATCGCGCCCGCCCCGATTGTGGTGGGCCATCCTTCAGCGGATACCCCGGCCTTTGGCTGGGCGGAAAAGTTCGATTATGATGCCGGGTCCGAACGGATGGGCGCGACCGTGGGGGATATTGCCCCCGAGTTTGCCGAGGCTGTTCAGTCCGGGCGCTATCGCAAGGTGTCGATGGCGTGGCACAGCCCGACCGCACCGAACAACCCGGTGCCGGGCGTCTGGTATCCCAAGCATATCGGCTTTCTTGGCGGTGCAGCCCCGGCTGTCCCCGGCCTGAAGAACGTCAGCTTCGCCGCCGATCAGGAAGGCGTGGTCGAGTTTTCCATGCCGCTGGCCGGGAGCCATGACCTGCAAACGCTGATCGCGAGCTTTGCCGATCTGCTGCTGGGCCGCGGCCAAGAGGCCAGCGCCCCGAAAATCGAATGGCTGGATGATGGTGACGGGTTGGGTCCGCATCAAAGCCTCGGGCGTCATCGCCAAGGGTGATGCCGTCATGACCGCCGCCACCGGCGGCGTGAAAAAAGCCCTGACCACCTCGAAAAACATCTGCGGCACCGCCCTGATTGCCGCCGCTGACGGCGAATTCGTCGACATCCTGATCCGCTGAAGGGACCAATCATGACTGTTATGAACACCCAGACGGCAGGGGTTGTTGACCCGATCTTGTCCAAACACGCCCGAGGCTATCGCAATGCCGAAATGATCGGCCAGGCGGTATTCCGTGTTGAGGGCGCAGAGGTTGCGCTTTCGCCCGAAAACTTCGACCGGGCGCGGGATATGGTTGGGCAAATCCGTGCGCAGGAAAAGCTGGACCGCCAAAGCGCGGTGCAAGCGCGCCGCGCACCCGATGCCCCCGAAAGCTATACCCCAGAGCGGGGCGGCCTTGCCGAAAAAGCCATGCAAGGAGTGCAAGAAGCGCCGCGCACCGATACCCAGCGCAGCCAGATCACGCCCGAACAGGCTCTTGAGCGGATCGCATATGTCGAGCAGCAGGCGAAGGTAAGCGGCTGGAACCGCCGCCTGACAGAAATGCGTGAACAGATGCGCGAGATTGCCGCGCCGCTAATTGAGGCTGACAGCCGGGAGGTCGAAGATGCAGGTTCAGGCATTGCAGAGCAATCCACGCCACAAACTGCCGGAAAACCCGCCCTTCGGATGGATGATGCACGGCGAGATGGCGGCGCATCAGTTGAGGCAGGCGGGGATCCTGACGCGCGAGCAGACGGGCGCGGCGCTGAAATGGCTTCGCAGCCCGCAGAACCTGCAACCGGACTCGACACTACACCCGGTTCTGGCGGCAATCTGGCTGTGGCAACTGATGCCGGGCAGCCTGATCGAGCAGTAACCATTGAACCGATCCGCCAGAAGGCAGCGGTCATTCGCGGGCTGGATCAGGACGCCGTGCCAGAAGTGCCGGGCGTTTCGATCAAATGGGATGCGCGCGAGGGCGGCTTTATCTTTGCGCGCAAGCATACCGCTAAGGTGCAGGCTGCGCTTGGCGCCCAAGGCCAAGATGCGGCGAACGTAGCCCAACCGAATACTGTTCCAGCCATTGCCCCTGCCGAACAGCTCGGCAAAGAGTATCGCGCGCATCGCAGCCAGAACCGCCCTGATGCACCGCCTGCGCGCCCCCCGCAACCGGGCAGCCCGGATTATACCCGCGATCAGGCGATCTCGGACCTGCACGCGCTGGAAGCACAGCGGGACGGCGGCATGTTCGCGGACCTATCTCGGAGATGGCCGTTATCTCTCCGACACATCGAGCTGACCTGCCCCCCGAAAGATCCCTCACTTTAATGTAGAGTCTGCTCAACCGCG
>NZ_JAUNTN010000041.1 GCF_030538695.1 Paracoccus sp. (in: a-proteobacteria) | reverse complement strand
TGCGCGACGGCGCCGAACGCCCTGCGGCGCGTATGCTGACCTCGGGCCGGATGGCACGCAAACTGGCGGTGCGTCATGCCCGCAACGACAAGCCGCTGGTCATGTAAGCCAGCAGAAACAAAGAAAAGGGCCGGGAAACCGGCCCTTTTTTGTTGCCCGCACGACGCCACGTCAGAACCGATATTCCCGCTTCTCAGACCATCCCGCGCGGCCCATAGTCGAAAGGGGGAGAGAGGAGCTTGCCATGGCGATGGAACAGCCAGAGACGGGCCGGATTTTCGATATTCTGATCCTTGGTGCGGGCATGTCCGGCATCGGCTGCGCGGCCTATCTGCGCCAGCATTTGCCGCATAAAAGCTGGCATATTCTTGAGATGCGCACGGATGTGGGCGGCACATGGGATCTGTTCCGCTATCCCGGCATCCGCTCGGATTCGGACCTTTACAGCTTTGCCTATGATTTCCGCCCATGGAACAGCCGCAAGGCGATTGCTGAGGGACCAGAGATCAAGGCCTATATCGCCGCCACCGCCGATGACTATGCAATCCGCGATCAGATCAGCTTTGGCCGCAAGGTGCTGGCCTGTGACTGGTCGTCAGAACGGGGGCTGTGGCGGGTGACGGTGCAGGCGGGCGCGGCGCAGGAAATCTGGCAGGCGCGGTGGATCTTTTCGGCCACCGGCTATTATGACTACGATCAGGGCTATCAGCCTGATTTCCCGGGCGAAGCAGATTTCGCCGGGCAGATTATCCACCCGCAGCACTGGCCCGAGGGGCTGGATTACAGCGGCAAACGGGTGGCGGTGATCGGCTCGGGGGCGACGGCGGTCACGCTGCTGCCTGCGCTGGCGGAAAAGGCCGCGCATGTGGTGCAGGTCCAGCGCAGCCCCACCTATATCATGCCGCAACCGTCCGAGGACCGGCTGGCCCGATGGCTGCGCCCGTTCCTGTCACCAATGCGCTTGCACCGACTGATGCGCCGCAAAACCCATTTCGAACGGCATCTGTTCTGGCACCTGTGCCAACGCTTCCCGCAAACCATGCGGCGGCTGATCCGCTGGGTGAATATCCGTTCTTTGCCAAGGGATTACCCGGTCGATCTGCATTTCAACCCGCCCTATGACCCGTGGGATCAACGGCTGTGCGTGGTGCCGGATGGGGATATGTTCAAGGCACTGGCTGACGGTCGCGCCGGGATTGTGACCGGCCAGATCGCGCGCCTGACGCCTTCGGGCATCCAGATGCAGGACGGTCAGGACATTCCCGCCGACATCATTGTGACGGCCACCGGGCTGAACCTGAAACTGGCGGGTGGCGCGGCATATTCCATTGACGGACAAAAGGTTGACTGGTCCGAGCGGGTCATTTTCCGGGGTATGATGCTGGATGGCATCCCCAATCTGGCGCTGTGCATCGGCTATACCAATGCGTCATGGACGCTCAAGGTCGGGCTGATCTGCGAATATTTCTGCCGCCTGCTGGCGGAAATGGATGCGCAGGGTGCGACCATCTGCACCGCACAGCGGCCCGCCGGAGGCATGGCCCTGCGCCCGCTGCTGGACTTTGGCGCAGGCTATGTGCGCCGGGCAATGGACAGCCTGCCCAAGCAAGGCGACGCTTTCCCTTGGGAGATGGGGCAGGATTACCACCGCGACGCGCGCCTGATGCGGGCTGGCCCTGCGATTACACCGGAATTGCGTCTGGAAAGGGGGGTATCGTGACGATTTATTACAACCGCACCGCCGTTGTGACCGGCGCAGGCGGCGGGCTTGGCCGGGCCTTGGCGCTGGATCTCGCAGCGCGTGGGGCGCGGCTGGCGATCTGTGACATCAACGGCGAGGCCGTGCAGGGAACCGCCGCACTGGCTCAGGCCGCCGGTGCCGAAGTCATGGCGACGGCGCTGGACGTAACCGACAGCGCCGCCGTTCAGGGCTTTGCGGATGCCGTTCTGACGCATTTCGGCAGCGTGCATCAGCTTTACAACAATGCCGGGATCGGCAGCTTTGACCGCTCGTTTCTGGACACGCCACCGCAGGCTTTCGACCGGATCATGGCGGTGAATCTTGGCGGCGTGGTCCATTGCAGCCGGGCGTTTCTGCCACATCTGATCGCCAGCAGTGCCGGTTGTCTGGTGAATATCTCCAGCCTGAACGGGGTGATGGTGCAGCCCTTGCTGACGGCCTATTCCACCAGCAAATTCGCCGTCCGCGGCTTTACCGAGGCGCTTCAGGCCGAAATGCTGCTGGACCGCCATCCGGTTCAGGTCACGCTGGTTCTGCCCGGCGGGATCGCCACGCAGATCATCGCGCGGGGGGTGGCAGATGATGCGGCCGCCAAGGCGCGGCTGAAGGTTTATGACCAGCAATTGTTGCAAATGCAGCCCGACACCGCCGCCCGGCTGATCCTTGACGGTGTCGCGCGTGGCCGCAACCGGATTGTCCTGAGCGGTCGCGCCAAAAGGTTGGAACTTATCGCCCGACTGCTGCCCGCACACTACCCCGCGCTGGTCGTGCGCGGCACCCGCAAACTGTTCGGCGGGTAGGGTTCTCCGACCCACGGAAGCGCTCTCTGGTCAAGCTACGGTCACCATACGCAAAATCCGCTCCATATGGCTGCACCCTGTATCCACCACCAGTCACCTCAAAACACAGCGCAAATCCGCCCGGCAACCGCAAGCAACCCCGCATCTTGTCCCTTGCGCCCGACCAGCATCGTCATGGACCATGCCGGGGCCAGTCCCGGCGTGGGCATTGCCAGCGCACAGCCATCGGCCAGATTGGCCAGCGAGGTGTTGCGCAGCATGGCGGCGTTAAGCCGGTCGAAATCGGCCTCAACCTCGGCAATCGTTGGGGGCAGCATCATCAGCGTGGGGGTCAGCAGCGCATCGAACCCCTCCATCGCGGCATCAAACCGCCGGGTGATTTCGGCGCGGGCGGCATAGGCATCGTCGATCTGCGCCTGCGTCAGGGTTTCGGCAAAGCGGATGCGGGCCAGAACGCGCGGATCACCGATCTGGGCCAGACGGTCCAGATCACCCGCGTAGATCCGATGCGCCTCAACCGCGACGATGATCCGGTTCAGCCCGATTCTTGCACCCAGCCAACCGAAATCGACCGGGACCAGCTCATGCCCCTGTGCCTCAATCCGGGTCTTTTCAGCATCAAACAGCGCGGCAACCTCGGGGGTCAGATCATTGGTAAACGCACCTTCCGGCACGGCAAGGCGCAGGTGCCGGGGGGCCTCGGCCAAGAGCGGCTGCGCAGCCATGATCGCCAAAATCGCCCGCAGCAGGCCCGGATCGCGGGCCATCGGGCCGGGGGTGTCATAGGTCGGGGCCAGCGGATGCACGCCCGTGGCGTCGATCAGCCCCTGACTGGGCTTCATCCCCCATAGTCCGTTTGCCGCCGCCGGAATACGCAGCGAGCCGCCAGTATCCGTGCCAATCGCCGCATCCACCAGCCCCAGTGCCACCGCAACCGCCCCGCCCGAGGTAGAGCCACCCGGCATCACCCCCGGCACCAAAGCACTGGAGGGCGTGCCATAATGCGGATTCAGGCCAACGCCAGAATAGGCGAATTCGGACATCGTGCTGCGCCCGAACATCAGCGCACCCGCCTGACGTAAACGCGCCACCGCGACCGCATCATCACGGGCCGCTGCGCGATCAGCCAGCAGGCGCGAGCCGGCACTCGTCACCTGCCCCGCCTCGTCAAACAGATCCTTGATCGAAATCAGCGTGCCAAACAGCGCCATATCCTCGCCACTATCATGGCGGGCTTGCAACCGGGCGGCCTCGGCCCGGATACGTTCGGGTGAAAAAGCGGTGAAAATCGCGCGGCGGGTGTCCGCGGGCAGCGCCTCGACCCGGGCAATGGCGGCCTCGACCTTATCAAGTAAGCGGGTCATGCGATTTCCGGCAGAACGGTGGTTTCATATTCATGGCTGATCTGCCGCCCGGTTGCCGGATCGCTCATGCGCATCCGAAACCGCGTGGCCGGCCGCACCCCGCCCTTAGCGCCAAAGGTGCCGCACATCATCAGCACCGGGCCATCCTGCGCCAGATCCTCCAGTCCGCCGCCCGCGATCAGATCGGCGAGGGGCCGAATGGAAGCCAACGTGCCGGATTGATAGGCGATCCAATCGCCGCCCTCATAGATCCAGCTTTCCAACTGGATTTCCTCCAGCCGGTCGCTGATTTCCTCCCAGGGCCACAGCTCTGCAGCGCAGGGTTTGGCGCAGACCTGTTTGGACAGGGCGACAGAATGAGCCTCCAACACGCGGTCGGTATGATCGGACCCCATACCCAGATAGCGCCGTGCGCCGATCTGCACGATCAGCGGCTCGACCTCGCCGGATGAGCCATTGCCCACGACCTCGATCCGCCCGTCATGGGTCAGCAGCGCCGCCGAGACGCGATAAAACAGCGGCGTGGCCGAGGGTGGCTTGACGCCAAGCGCTGCCAGCTCCTCGATATGATGGGCGATGGCGGCACTGTCCCGGCCCGTCCAGCCCGCGATGACAAGATGCGCAGGATCCAACATCAGTGGCGCGCCATTAACAGTAAATTGCATATTCAGTCCTTTCAGAAAGCCGCGGGCAACCACAGCGCCAAACCGGGCAGCGCGATCAGCGCCACAATCATGGCGACCATCACCAGCACATAGGGGATCACCCCTACGATCACATCGCTAATCGGGCCGCGACGACGCGCGCCCTGCACAACAAACAGGTTCAAGCCGACGGGCGGGGTAATCAGCGCCATCTCGATCAGGACGATCAGCAAGATGCCGAACCACACCTTATCATAGCCCAGCCCCGCCATGATCGGCACGACAATGGGGATCGTGGCGACCATCAGCGACAGGGTTTCGATGAAAAAGCCCAGCACGATATAGAGCGCAATCACCAGCAGCAGCGTGCCAAAGGGTGTCAGCCCCGACCCTTGGATCAGCGCCGACAACTGACGGCCAAGCCCGGCAGAAGTCATCGCAAAGTTCAGGAAATAGGCCCCGACAATGACCAACATAATCATCGCGGAAATGCGGATCGTGCCTTGCAGGGCCTCGGATACGGCGGCAAGGCTCAGCCCGCCGCTGAACATCGCAATCAGCACCGCCATGGCCACACCGATCGCTGCGGATTCAGTGGGCGTCGCCCAGCCCGCATAGATCGAGCCGATCACCACCGCAAACAGAAACAGGATCGGCAGCAATTGCACTAGACTGCGCAGCCGATCCGCCCAACCAAAGCCACGCGACGGACCGCCAAGGCCCGGACGCGCCATGCACAGCAGCACAGTCACCACGACAAAGGCCGCCGCCATCACCAGACCGGGGATCAGACCGGCCAGAAACAGTTGCGGAATCGAGGTTTCGGTCAGAAACCCGTAAACGATCAGGTTGATAGAAGGCGGGATCATAATGCCCAGCGTCCCGCCCGCGGCGATTGCGCCGGAAAACAACCTTGGGTCGTAATTCAGCCGTTCCGCCTGCGGCATGGCCACCGTGGCCACGGTGGCAGCCGTCGCCACCGACGAACCGGAGGTGGCCGAAAACATCGTGGCCGTGGCGATATTGGCATGGATCAGCCCGCCGGGCAGCCATGACAGCCATTTGTCCAGTACAGCATAGGTGCGTTCGGCCACACCGCCCCGGACCAGTACCTCGCCCAGCAGCACAAACAGCGGAATCGCGATCAGCGTCGAGGAAGCCGAGGATGACCAGACCATCTGCCCCAGCCCCCGCAGCAGCGGAAACGAGGAGTAGAACTCGGCCACGCCAATGCCCAGCAGGAACATCACAATCCCCACCGGGATCGACAGCGCCATCAGCCCCAGAAGGGCGATACCAACAGACCAGATCATTGTTCGACCTCCGATCCGATGCCGGCGGCTGCGTCAAAACCCGCGCGCTGCCCCGTCAGCATATAAGACAGCGCAATCAGCGTCAGCAGCGTGGCGGTCACCGCGAACCAGACCCAGCCCGAAAACCAAATGCCTTGCGGGATCCAAAGGGGCGTTTCTAGGGGCGTATTGGCCTTTGCCCCGCGTGCCAGCGTCTTTTCCAGAACCGGCCAGCAGTGAACGGCGATCAGCACGATAACCGCATTGGTCACGATCAGCGCAAAAATATCCATGGCGATCTGACCGCCCTGCGCCAGTTTCTGCCGGATAAAGTCGATACGGACATGGGCACGCTCCAACAGCGCAAAGGACAGCCCCCAGCTGGCAACCGCCGCCACGACATAGCCCGAGATTTCATCCGAACCGCCCAGCGACCCCCGACCCATGGCCCGCAGCATCACATCGGTCAGGATAAACAGAACCGTGGCAATCAAAACCAGCCCAAGGATCAGCGCGACATAGCGGTTCACCCGCCGCAACAGGGCGTGCAATTTTGTCATCATGGCAGCGGTCTTTCGTTATTGGCCGATGCTCAGACCGACCGTCTGACCAACCGTTTCATTCCAGCGCGCCGCCCAGTCGTCACCCGCACGCCGCGCCCAGTCGGGCAGAACCTCGGTTGACAGGATGTCTCGCGCGGTGGCCAGATCAGTGTCGCTGGCCTCGACCAGCGTCATGGAGGCAGCCTTACCACGCGCACATTCCCCGTTGCCGGTCAGGCAGGCCAGATCACCCTGCAACCCGCCCTCAGATGCTGCCCATGCCGGGGCCTCCAGCCCTTCGACCACCGCCGAGACCAGCTGTGCCTGTTGCCCGGCGCTCAGACCATCGAAGCGATCGGCATTCATCGCCACCACAACCGGATCCCAGCCACCCAGCGGCAAGGTCAGCAGGCGATCGGACACCTCCCACCAACCGGCGGAATAGCCCGAACCGGCCCCCGTCACCGCGCAGTCGATCACGCCGCGTTCCAGCGATCCGGGCACCTCGGAAAAGGCAATATTGATCCCTTCGGCGCCCAGTGCCTCAAGGAATTTGGTGGTCATGCGGCCCGAACCGCGCACTTTCTTGCCCTTCAGATCGGCCAGCGACGCCACATTACCGCGGCAAAACACCACCTGCGGCGGATAAGGCGCAATCGCCAGCAATTCCGCGTTAAAGCGGTCGCGCATAATATCGGCAACCATCGGGCGGGCGGCGGCAACCATCGCCTTGGCCTCGTCGGCGGAATTGGCGATCAGCGGCACATCCAGCCCTTCGAGTTCCGGCGCATCGCCCACGGTGTAATCGGCCACGGTCGAACCGATGTCGAACACGCCATCGCCCAACATGCGGAATACATCAGCCCCGGCAATGCCCATCTGGTCAAAGCTGGTCAGCTGCGCGGTCATCTCCCCTCCGGTCAGCTCAGACAGCTTTTCGGTCCAGAACGGGGTTTCAAACTGTTGATACAGGGGCAGGTTGCTCCAGCTTCCAACGACGGCGAAGTCTTCTGCCAATGCCGGGGCGGCCAGAAAGGCGCCTGCGGTCAATGCGATCATGCTGTGTTTCATCGTACTCTCCTGTTGGTTTGTTATAGGGTCTGACCGGGGCCGGTCAGGATACGCCCGGCGCGCGCCGCCGGAATATCCGTCACCAGCATATGCCCCGGCGCATGGGTGATGGCGAAAGGCAGGCGCGCCGCCTCCAGCGCGGCTTGCGGTGTCACCCCACAAGCCCAGAACACCGGCACATCGCCGGGGTGAATGTCGGGCGCATCACCGTAATCGGGCCGCATCAAATCCGGGATGCCGATCTGCGCCGGGTCTCCCAGATGCACCGGCGCCCCATGCGCCAGCGGCAGGCCATTGCAGATGATCGCCGCCTCGATGGCATCAGCAGCAGGCATCGGGCGCATACTGACGACCAAAGGTCCCGAAAACCGCCCCACTGCGCGAGTCTGAATGTTGGTGCGATACATCGCCACATTCCGTCCCGCCGCCTGATGGCGCAGCGGCACGCCTGCACGCGCCAGCGCATCCTCAAAGCTGAACGAACAGCCCAGCGCAAAGGACACCAAATCATCGCGCCACAGCGCCGCAATATCCACCGGCTCATCCATCAGCCGCCCATCCCGCCACAGCCGATAGCGCGGCACGTCATGGCACAGGTCAATATCATGGCCCAGACTTGGCAAGGACAGATCACCCGGTGCCCCAACCGCCAGCAGCGGACAGGGGCGCGGGTTCATCTGGCAAAAACGCAGAAAATCCGTGGCATCCGCAGCGGGCAGGATCACCATATTCGCCTGTAGCGCATCGCCACCAAAACCCGCCGTCGGGCCGGTGAAATCCCCCCGGCGGATAGCTGCCCGTAACTCCCGTGGATCAGATAGATGAACAGCCTGCTGCAACGCGTCCCCCTCACTTTGAAGCCAGTCTGATAGGGAGAAATGAGCAGATCAATAGTTCATTTATTTGCAGTATTGATCTAATTTTAAGATCATTCTTTGATCAGGTTCAGTGCCGCCGTCGTCACCTCGCGCCCGATTTCGTTATTCCGTTCAGGCAAATAGCAAACGACAAACTCCAGATCCGGCAGGCGGGCGTCTGGCATGACGGAGATTTCCTCCAGCCCGGCATGGGGCCATGAGCGGACAATATCATGCGGAATCGTCCCGATCCCGAAACCCTGCCCGACCAGATGCAGCATCGTCGCCAATGAGGCCGACCCATGCACGGCCGTCGCCGCCTGCCGCCGCGCGGGGGACAAAAGCTGCACCACGCGGCGATAGGGAATCGTCGCCTTGGGGAAGGATACAATCGGCAGCGCCGCCAAATCGTCTATCCCGGCGGGATGGGGCAGATCGAAATGCCGGGGCGAGACAAACCAGCCCAGCGTCACTGGCGGCAGCGGCGTCAGATGCGTGCCACGCGGTGCCATATCCCGCATCAGGATCACCACATCCAGCTCATCGCGCATCAGCTCACCCGCAAGCTGCTCTGATGTATCCACCGAAATATCGAAACGCAGCAGCGGATGACGATTGCGCAGATCCGTCAGCATCCGCGCCAGCAGCGTGTGGGTGATGGTCTCGACCACACCCAGCCGCACAACCCCGGCCATGACTCCTTGTGTCAGTTCCTTCAGGATACGATCGCGCTGTGTGACCAGCAGGTCCGCCTCGTCGCACAGCCGCCGCCCCGCTGCCGTCAAGCGGACACCGCGCCCGTCACGCTCGAAAATCGTGATTTTCATGCGGTCTTCAAGGTGGCGCACCCGACGCGAGATTGCGGATTGCGCCAGCCCCGTCGCCTCGGACGCCGCACGAAAGCCGCCATAGCGCCAGACGGCCCGGATAATCTCGATGTCACGAAAACCAAACATTCCACACCCTTCATTCAGGAAGACTGCAAACCAGCACTTTACAGATTGCAGCCCGGCTTTTTATAGGCCGTGTCCAACATATAATAAGTTAATGCTACGACCTTAAAAGATAGTCGTGACATCCGGTACTTATAGACAGGGTTTCAGTTTCCAAACAGCATCTCAGGAATCAGTAAGCTAATCGTCGGCACATAGGTTAACAGGATCAGTGGCTCCGTCATCAACAAGATTGTCGGCAGGTCACCACGAATCACTTAAAATAGCGTCATTTTGGCCATCTCTATGGTAACAAATAAGTTTCCTGCACCCCATCGTTGCCCCCTCGACCGTTCGCCGCAGCGATGACGCAATCCATCAGCTCCGGGGAGATACGCGACCAAAATTCGTCATAGATGGGCTGCGATCTTTCGATGAATGCGGCACGCACCCTTGGACGAAAGTTCCAGAATCTCAATCTGACTACCGATTTCTTCGAAGATGCAAACCTCATCCTACGCGGTGAGTTCGCGCGCGACGTCGCAGCCAACGATCATCGCCTCCTCGGCGATCTGTTACAGATCCTCGGGCCGACCGTCCCAAGCAGCCTTGTTCATGATAGCGACATGACATATGGTAGATATGCTCGGTTAGTGTAGTCATTCAAAAATTGCAGTCTAGTGGCAACACTTGGGCACTCAGTGTTGGCTGCGAGCCGAGTGTAGCGTGCAGAACTTGATAGAAATGTGTCCTGATAGCGAGCACTTCAAAATGCGGAAAAGAAGTAAAGAAGTATATCTATCTCACTGCATCTGTTGTTGCGAGTATTTATATATAGCCCCTCAAAAAACACCCGCAACAGCAGTTGCGGGTGTTTCAATTCAGTGCCCTGAAATCAGCGGCGGATGCCCAGACGACCGATCAGCGCGGTGTAGCGGGCTTCTTCTTTACCCTTCAGATAGTCCAGCAGCTTGCGGCGCTGCGCGACCAGCTTCAGCAGGCCACGGCGGCTGTGGTTATCTTTCTTATGGGTTTTGAAATGCTCGGTCAGGGTCGAAATACGCGAGGTCAGGATCGCAACCTGAACTTCCGGCGAGCCAGTGTCGCCCGGCTTGGTCGCGTATTCTTTCATCAGCCGATTCTTTTCTTCGACGGTAATCGACATCGGGATCTCCTTTCAGAAATACAAAGGGTTATGGCACAGGCCGGGATGTCGTCCAGCACAGGCCCATGGAGGTATCCGCCACCGATCAAAGCAGCGGATATGCGCCCATAAAGGGTTTTGCCCTGAAAGAAAAGGCTTATTCCGGGCGCAGCACCAGAACCGCGTCATCCGTCAGACGGCCACCATGCAGCACATGCACCACCGGCAGGCCATCCACCAGAACCATGGCAGAACCATCCGCCAGTCGGTCGATGCCCACCACCGCATCACGGGCGCTGTCGGGCAGGTGCAGCTCGATCCGGTCATGGTCGGGGTGATAGTCAGTAATCACCCCATAACCTTCGCTGCCGGGGCGGATCAGGAACAGGTCATTGCCACCTTCACCGCTGAGCATATCCCCTGCACCACCGATCAGCGTGTCATCACCTTCGCCGCCCAGCAGCCAGACGGTTTCATCCGAGTCATGGCCGACCAGCAGGTCATTGCCGGCACCGCCAACCAGCACGCTGGCCCCATCTGGCCCGGCCTCCAGCGTGTCATCCCCTGCCCCGCCGTCAAGATTATCCGCCCCCGGCCCGGCGATCAGCCAGTCGTCGCCCTCACCCCCCAGCAGCGTATCATTCCCGGCACCGCCATCCAGCAGGTCATTGCCGCTATAACCAGCCAGAAAATCATCCCCTGCACCACCCAGCAGGGTATCCTCGCCCCCCGGCGCATCGGGGTCATCGCCGCTCAGCCAGTCGTCGCCATCACCGCCGATCAGCAGGTCATTCCCACCGCGCCCGATCAGTTGGTCGCCGCCATTACCGCCATCCAGCGTATCATCACCATCACCGCCGATCAGCCCGTCATCGGCAGAGGTGCCGGACAGATGCACCCCCTCGGGCAGCGGTTCCGGCATCGGCTCATGCGGCGGTTCAGCCGGAACCTCGGGTTCGGGCTGAGGGTCAGCCTCGGGCAACAGATCATCGGCCTCATCATCCGAGGATGCACCGAAATCACCGAACAGCCCCAGAGTCAGAACAGCAAGAATACCGGCCAAGACATACATCACGATCACCTTGCAGGCGCAGGATGCGCCCTTTGCTGGTGATTATACCGCAAAGACTGCCGCAGAAGGACTGTTATCTTAACAAAGGGTTAAT
>NZ_JAUNTN010000062.1 GCF_030538695.1 Paracoccus sp. (in: a-proteobacteria) | reverse complement strand
TGATCAAGCTGCGCCCGGATGAAAGCTTCTCTCTGGAAACGGCGATGCGCGATGCCATTGCCTGCGATCCCGTTCGGATGAGCCTTGCCCATCCTGACCGTTATGGTCCCGGCTGGTCCACGCTGAACCCCGATCAGCAATGGGAGATCATCCAGCACCTGCGCGACGAGCAGGACGGCGAAAAGCTGGTCGATTGGCTGATGGATCACACCGGCTTCGACCGGGACCGCGCGCGCGCCATCGCTGACGCCCCCTTGCCTGAAGGCTTCGGGCGTCTGGGCGAGACCGCCACCCGCCGCATCCTTGCCGCGCTGATCGGCGGCACGGCGGATCAAGAGGTCGCCACCTATAACGAGGCGGTGGAGTTTTGCGGCTGGAACCATTCACATCTGGCCACCGGCGAGGTTCTGGACCGCCTGCCTTATTACGGGCAGATCCTTGACCGTCACGTCCTGCCCGGCACGGGCGAAGAAACCGACGACGATGTGACTCGTTTCGGCCGCATCACCAACCCGACGGTGCATATCGGTCTGGGCCAGATCCGGCGGCTGGTGAACCGGATAATCGACACCTATGGCCGCCCTTATGAGATCGTGCTGGAGCTGGCCCGCGATCTGAAGATGAGTGAGGACCAAAAGCGTGAGCAGGCACAGAAAAATGCAAAGAACCAGCGGGCAGCGGAATCGCGCAGCCAAAAGCTGATCGAGGAATTAAAGGTCGAGGATAGCGGCCGCAATCGCGCCATTTTGCGGGTCTGGGAAGAATCCTCAACCGATGTGCTGAAACGCTGCTGCCCCTATACCGGCGCGACGATTTCTCCGGCGATGCTGTTCGACGGAAGTTGCGATATCGACCATATCCTGCCCTATTCACGCACATTGGATGATAGTTTCAACAATCGCACCATCTGCCTCAAATCCGCAAACCGCGAAAAACGCAACAAAACCCCGTGGGAAGCGTGGGGCGGCACATCGAAATGGCCGGCCATCGAAGCCAATCTGAAAAACCTGCCCGACGGCAAACGCTGGCGCTTTCAGCCGGATGCCATGGAAAAATTCGAAGGCCAGCGCGATTTCACCGCCCGCGCCCTGGTCGATACGCAATATCTGTCGCGGGTGACGCGGGAATATCTGGAAGGCCTTTATGCCGACGCCCTGCATGAAGGCCGCCGCCCGATCTGGGTTGTCGCGGGCAAGCTGACCGAATTGCTGCGCCGCCATTGGGGGTTGAACAGCCTTTTGCCCGATGCCCATCGCGGCACGTCAAAGGCCAAGAACCGTCAGGACCATCGCCATCACATGATAGACGCCGCCGTGATCGGCGCGACCGATCAGGGCATGGTCAAACGTATCGCCGATATTGCCAAGGCCAATGTCGAGAACGGGCTAGAGGAACTGGCAGGTTCCATCCCGCCACCATGGGAAGATTTCCGCGCCGCGCTCAAGACGCAGCTTGATCGCACCGTGGTCAGCCACCGGGCCGATCATGGCCGTATCGACCC
>NZ_JAUNTN010000021.1 GCF_030538695.1 Paracoccus sp. (in: a-proteobacteria) | reverse complement strand
CGCGGTTGAGCAGACTCTACATTAAAGTGAGGGATCTTTCGGGGGGCAGGTCAATGAGGTTGTCGGAACCCCATTGCTGCGTGTCACCCGCTATTCACAGTTCGAGCTGATCAACCAGGACCGCAAACGGAACCGCCAGAGCCGGATCAAACGTAAGCCGTCCGATCAGGCTTGGGTTAACGCCTTCTGTGCCGCCGCAGATTCCCATAACGCGGCCTTGCTGCGCTTTATGCGCCAGACGGCGGCGCGAATTGACCAGGCAGTGTGCTTCACGCCGGACGATCTGCGCCCGGATGAACGACAGGTCTGGCTGAAAGCGCAAAAGTGCCATGCAGGCTGTTGGGTGACGGTATCACCTGACATGATGGCTGAGATCATGGCGCTGAAACCAAAGTACCCCCGCAACCGCCGCACTGGTGCGTACTTGCGCCGCGTGTTTTCGGCTATGCCAGTCCGACCGGATATAACAAACGCTGGCGGACGATCTGTAAAAGGGCGGGCATCCCCTATCTGTCTGCCCACGCCGCCGGTCGGCATGGATATTTTACCGAACTGGTCATCCGGCAAGGTGTCGATCCGGTGACGGCGGCAAAGCTGGGGCGTTGGTCTGACGTCACCTTGCCCCTGCGCATCTATACCCACCCCGAGACGCCCGAGGACGAGATTCGGGCGAGATTTTGTACAGATCAGGTACAGACGCACAAAGTATGACCTGATAAGACTGTGATATAAAACAAGGAAAGAAGCGATGAAGCATTCCCTCCTAAGGGGCAGGTTACAGGTTCAAGTCCTGTCGGGGTCACCATTTCCTATCTGCGCAGGCGTCTGAGCAGCGGCAACAGCAGCAGCGCCAGCGTGGCAAGGGTAAAGGTCAGCGCCAGCGGCCGGTCGATAAAGGTCATCGGGTCGCCGCGTGACACCAGCAGGGCGCGGCGCAGGTTGGTCTCGATCAGCGGGCCAAGGACAAAGCCAAGCAGCAGCAATGCCGGGCTGAAGGCGGCATAGGACAGCGCATAGCCGATGGCACCGATGCCCGCGACCATCACGATGTCAAAGGTCGATCCGCGCACGGAATAGATCCCAAGGCAGACAAAGACGATAATCGCCGGGTAAAGCCAGCGGAATGGGATGCGCAGCATGGACACCCAGATGCCGATGAGCGGCAGGTTCAGGATCAGCAGAAACAGGTTACCGATAGCAAAGCTGACCACCAGCCCCCAAAACATATCGGGATGTTCACCCAGCATCATTGGGCCGGGCTGGATGCCGTGGATGACCAGCGCCCCCAGCATCAGCGCCATGATCGGATCGCCGGGGATGCCAAGCGTCAGCGTGGGGACAAAAGCGGTGATGGCGGCGGTGTTGTTGGCGGCTTCGGGGCCGGCGACGCCTTCGATTGCGCCCTTGCCGAACCGTTCGGGCTGGCGGGCAACGCGGCGTTCCAGCGCATAGCTGAGGAAGGATGAGATCGTCGAGCCTGTTCCCGGCAGCGCCCCGAAAAAGCCGCCAAGCGTAACGCCCCGGCCAATCGGGGCCAGCATCCGGCGCAGGTCGTCGCGGGTTGGCACAAGTTGGCGCAGGGTCACGCGGGCGGGCGGGCCGTGGCGCTCGGCCTTGCGGATGTTGGCGATGACCTCGGCCAGCCCGAACAGACCCATCGCCAGCGCCACCAGATTGATGCCATCCATCAGTTGCACCTGTCCAAAGGTGAACCGCTGCGCACCCGAGTTCACATCCGTTCCGACACAGCCCAGCAGCACACCGATCACCACCATCGCAAGGCTTTTCGCGGGCCGCCCCTCGCCAATGGTTGCGGCGGCGACCAGCCCCATCACCATCATTGCGGTATATTCTGCCGCGCCGAATTGCGTGGCCAGTTGCGACAGCCAGCCGGCCAGCATGACAAGGATCAGGATGCCCAGCATCGACCCGGCAAAGGACGATGCCATCGCGGTAAACAGCGCCACCCCGGCGCGGCCCTGCTGGGCCATGGGATAGCCGTCCAGTGTTGTGACCACCGATTGCGGCGTGCCGGGCAGCCGCAGCAGGATCGAGGCCACCGCGCCGCCATATTGCGCCCCGTAATAAACGGCGGCCAGCATCACCAGCGCGGCCTCGGACGAGATGTAATAGGTGATCGGCAACAGCAGGGTGATGGCTGCCATGGCACCAATGCCCGGCAAGACGCCGACCAATGTTCCAAGCACCGCTCCGAACAGGCTGTAGATCAGCACCGAAGGTTGCAGCGCCACCGTCAGCCCATGGATCAGCCCGTCCAGCATCGTCATGTCAGTTGCTCCAGACGGGCCACACCGGGATCGTCATATTCAGGCCGCGAATGAACAGCACCCAGGTCAGCGCCGAAACCGCCACGGCCAGAACCAGCCGCCAGCCAAGCCCTTTGCGCGGGGCAACCGCGCTGGCGATCAGCACCGACAGCGCGGTGGTGGCCAGCAGGCCCAGCCGGTTCAGCAGCAGCCCGAACAGCAGCAGCGCAGCGATAACGCCCAAAGCCTCACGCCAGGCGAAGGGCTGCGGCTCCGTCTTGGGGTGCAGGCGCAGCGCGGGCAGGGTGATCAGCAAGCCAAGCACGGCCAGCAGAACCCCAAGCGCCACCGGGAAAAAACCCGGCCCCATCCGACGCAGGCTGCCAATGTCGTAATGGCCAGCCGCATAGGCCGCCACCGCCAGCCCAAGCGTGGCCATCACGCCACCCCAGATAATATCCTGCCAGTTGCGCTGCATCTGTTTTGCTTATTGCGCCTCGATCCGGTCGATCACCGCGCCCCACATGGCGGTGTCATCCGCGATCCGTTGCGCCATATCCTGCGGCGTGCCGGGGCTGACCTGCCAGCCGGTCGCCAGCAGACGCTCGCGCAGGGCTTCGTCGGACAGGATGGTGTTCAGTTCGGCGTTCAGCCGCGTGATGACCTCGGGGCTGGTGCCCGCGGGGGCGATAAAGCCGTTCCACAATTCGGCCCGGAAATCGGCGGGCAGGCCAGCGTTTCCGGCCAGAACCGGCACATCCGGCACTTGCGCGAATGGCTCGGCCGAGGTGATCCCCAGCATTTTCAGCTTGCCTGCCTGCACCTGCGGCAGTGCGGCCGATGTGGCCATGAAGCCGCTGTCGATCTCGCCGCCCAGCAATGCGGTCGTGACCTCGGCGTAGCTCTGGAAGGGGATATGGAACAGGCTGACTCCGGCGGCATTGGCGAACAGTTCAGTGGCCAGATGCGCCCCGGACCCGGCCCCGACCGAGCCATAACTGACCTTTTCGGCCTCGGTGCGGGCGTCCTCGATAAAGCCTTCGACATCGTCGGCGGGGGAATCTGCCGCAACCGCCAAAACCAGCGGGCTGGTGGCGATCAGCCCGACCGGGGCAATGTCCTCAGGCTTATAGCCAAGATCGGGGATCAGCCGTTCTGCGGTGGTCAGCGGGCCGTTGATGGTGATGCCGAAATTGTAATCCTTGTCGCGCTGCGCCAGCATTTGCTGGACGCCGATCACGCCACCCGCACCGGGCTTGTTCTCGACCACCACCGGCTGCCCCAGCGCGGCGGCCAGCGGTTCAGCCACCAGCCGGGCGATGGTGTCCGGCGACGATCCCGCCGGGAAGCCCACAAAAATATGCACCGGCGCTGTCGGCCAGTCCTGCGCAAAGGCCCCTGTGGCAAGGGCGCTGCAAAGCGTGGCGACTGCAAAAACGTGGCGGGTCATCGTGGCCTCCTTTGGCTCGGGACAGGGCTTGTTCAGCTTTTGCGGCGGGGCTGTCAATGGTGCGGGGCAGGGGGTGATGCTGCTGAATGTCGCAGTTGCCAGCC
Organism: Paracoccus sp. (in: a-proteobacteria); assembly: GCF_030538695.1. Taxonomy (GTDB): domain Bacteria; phylum Pseudomonadota; class Alphaproteobacteria; order Rhodobacterales; family Rhodobacteraceae; genus Paracoccus. The sequence goes on along the minus strand of NZ_JAUNTN010000021.1, from coordinate 64,186 downwards.
TCGATGGCCCCTGTGATGGCATGGGGACCGAAACCCTGACGGCACCGGCTGGCGCCAAGCCATGGACGATCCGGCGGGGCTGGGGAACAAAATGCGGCCCGCGCCGGGTGGCGTTCATTGAATCTTAACAGCTTGGGTGTTATGGCCGGGGCCATTCTTATGCCAAGGGCCTCCTATGACCGATCATATCATCCGCGACATTTCCCTTGCCGATTTCGGGCGCAAGGAACTGGACATTGCCGAAACCGAAATGCCGGGGCTGATGGCGCTGCGGGCGGAATATGGGGCCGCGCAGCCGCTGAAAGGCGCGCGCATTGCGGGCAGCCTGCACATGACCGTGCAAACCGCCGTGCTGATCGAAACGCTTGTGGCGCTTGGGGCAGAGGTGCGTTGGGCCTCGTGCAATATCTTCTCGACGCAGGATCACGCGGCGGCGGCGATTGCGGCAGCGGGGATTCCGGTCTTTGCGATCAAGGGCGAAACCCTGCCGGAATACTGGTCCTATACCGATCAGATCTTCCAGTTTGCCGAGGGCACGGCGAATATGATCCTTGATGATGGCGGCGATGCGACCCTGTATATCCTGCTTGGCGCACGGGTCGAGGCGGGCGAAACCGACCTGATCGAAACCCCCACCAGCGAGGAGGAAGAAGCCCTGTTCGCGCAGATCAAGCGTCGTCTGGCGGCCAGCCCCGGCTGGTTCACCGCACAACGCGACGCCATCAAGGGCGTGAGCGAGGAGACCACCACGGGCGTGCATCGCCTCTATGATCTGCACAAGAAAGGGCTGCTGCCCTTCCCGGCGATCAATGTGAACGATTCGGTCACCAAGTCCAAGTTCGACAACAAATACGGCTGCAAGGAATCGCTGGTCGATGGCATCCGTCGCGCCACGGATGTGATGCTGGCGGGCAAGGTTGCCGTGGTCTGTGGCTATGGCGACGTGGGCAAAGGCTCGGCGGCCAGCCTGCAAGGGGCAGGGGCGCGGGTCAAAGTGACCGAGGTGGACCCGATCTGCGCCTTGCAAGCGGCGATGGACGGGTTCGAGGTCGTCTTGCTGGAGGATGTGGCCGACAGCGCCGATATTTTCATCACCACCACCGGCAACCGGGACGTGATCCGGCTGGAACATATGCGGGCGATGAAGGATATGGCGATCGTCGGCAATATCGGCCATTTCGACAATGAGATTCAGGTTGCGGCGCTGAAAAACCACAAGTGGACCAACGTCAAGGATCAGGTAGACCTGATCGAGATGCCGTCCGGCAACCGCATCATTCTGTTGTCCGAAGGGCGGCTGCTGAACCTTGGAAATGCCACCGGCCACCCGTCCTTTGTGATGTCGGCTTCGTTCACCAATCAGACCCTTGCGCAGATCGAACTGTGGACCAAGGGCGATGAATACCAGCCCGGCGTCTATATTCTGCCCAAGCATCTGGATGAAAAGGTCGCCCGGCTGCATCTGGATAAGGTCGGCGCGAAACTTTCGACCCTCTCGCCGGAACAGGCCGCCTATATCGGCGTGACCCCGGAAGGCCCCTTCAAATCGGACCACTATCGGTATTGATATGAGCGAATATAAGATTTTCACCTCGGAATCCGTGTCCGAGGGCCACCCTGACAAGATTGCCGACCAGATCAGCGATGCGGTTCTGGACGCCATCATCGCCGAAGACCCGCGCGCCCGTGTGGCCTGCGAAACCATGGTCAAAACCGGGGTGGCGATCATCTCGGGCGAGATCAGCACGAATGCCTGGGTCGATCTGGAATCCATCGTGCGCGGGGTGATTAACGACATCGGCTATACCTCGTCCGATGTGGGGTTCGATGGCTCGACCTGTTCGGTCATCAATATTATCGGCAAGCAATCCCCCGATATTAACCAAGGCGTTGACCGCGCCACCGAGGAGGAGCAGGGCGCCGGCGATCAGGGGCTGATGTTTGGCTATGCTTCGGATGAAACCGATGTGCTGATGCCCGCGCCCGTGACCTATGCGCACCGTCTGGTGCAGCGTCAGGCCGAGGTGCGCCGCAACGGCACGCTGGCATGGTTGCGCCCCGACGCGAAATCGCAATTGACGTTGCGCTATGACGATCAGGGCCGCCCCGCCGGGGTTGATGCGGTGGTGCTGTCCACGCAGCACAACCCTGATATTTCGCTGGAAGATCTGCGCGAGGCGGTGATCGAGGAAATCATCAAGCCCGTGCTGCCCGCCGAATGGCTGGGGGCGCAGACAAAATATTTCATCAACCCGACCGGCAATTTCGTCATTGGTGGCCCGGTGGGGGATTGCGGCCTGACCGGGCGCAAGATCATCGTTGACACCTATGGCGGCATGGCCCGTCATGGCGGCGGCGCATTTTCGGGCAAGGACCCGTCCAAGGTGGACCGTTCGGCCGCTTATGCCGGGCGCTGGGTGGCCAAGAATATCGTTGCCGCAGGGCTGGCGAAACGCTGCGAGATTCAGGTCAGCTATGCCATCGGTGTGGCGGAACCGACCTCGATTTCGCTCAACTGCTTTGGCACGGAAACGGTGCCGGTGGACAAGATTATTGCTGCGGTGCGGCAGGTGTTCGACCTGCGCCCCTTTGCGATCATCCGCGAGCTGGACCTGCTGCACCCGATCTATCGCCCGACCGCCAGCTATGGCCATTTCGGGCGCGACCCCTATGCGCTGAACGGCGCGACGGCGTTTTCCTGGGAGGCCACCGACAAGGCCGAGGCCCTGCGCGCCGCAATCTGAACCTGAAAGGCCGGGGACAGACCCGGCCTTTTCTATATCACTGCGCGTTTTGTCGGGATGGAATGTGGCCCTTTGCGCGGCCCGGTTATCGGGCGGTGATATGGTCCGAGGCCGCCGGGGTGAAAAGGGCAGCTGCGGGTGATGTTCACCCATGCAGGGTTAATGCCATAGGACAGTTTCGTTCTCGCGCAAGGTAAGCCGCTGATCGTCCGTGATGTCGGGAATGGCCGCTGATTTTTGCGGGGGCCGAGGCTGTTCAGGGGGCAGACCATCGGTTTTGGGCCATCCTTTCGGGGATACTCTAGGCCGAAAGGATGCGGCGCTGTCGCCCTTCAGCCTGTGGAACCTTGACCAACGGAACAAGTCCTGATCTTAGCCCTTGCCCCCTTTGAAGGGGGATATCTGGTTGATATGAAGTATATTGAGATCGCTTTCGTGTAGGGCTGCCGGTGCGGTGTCCGAACGGTCCTGCCTGCCCCCCGAGCGAGGCGCACGGATCAGCTATGCCGTTAAACGGTGCATGGCCTGAAAATGGTTGCGTCTCATGGTTTTGGGCGATCTTTTCTTCCGTGCAATATGGTTAAGGCGATATCCGCTGATTGCCGGGATTTTCTCGACATTCCGTTGTTCGCTCATAGGATGTCAGAAATGCCCGACGATGACGCGCCTGCTGCCTTGCCGCTCTCAAGCAAGCGAAATCCTCTTTGAAAATGTCTCTTGGGCCGGTGCGTGCCGGGGTATGGCTTGCATCCTGATGGGGATTTCTGTTTCGCAGTTTTTGTGATGATCGGATCACGTTCTGGCCGCTGCCGGGGGCGTCCCGAAACGCCGCAGGCCGGTTTCAGGCACCCTGCGCCCTATGCCCACAGGTTGAATTCGCTGAGGTCGATGCCGCGGGTGGTGGCTTTTTCGCGCATGATGTTGCGCAGGTTTTCGTTGCGGGCCAGCAGGCGGCGGAAGCGGGATTCGTCCAACACCAGCAGGGTCGAATGGCTGATTGCGGTGATCTGGTGGCGCAGCTTCTGGCGGCTGAGGATCGACAGCCAGCCAAAGATGTCGCCGCGGCCCAGCTTGTGCTTTTGCCCGGCGGCTTCGACCTCGAAAGCGCCTGAGGCGATGAAAAACACCTGCCGCGGCACGTCGCCCTTGTGGATCACGACCTCGCCCGGCTGGACATAGCGGGTCTTGAGCGCTGCCGACAGCTTGCGGCGGCTGTCCTCGTCCATATCGTTGAACAGCGGGAATTGCCCGACCAAAACGTCTTTTTGCACCGCCAGATCCAGCGTCGGGCGCAGCTCTGTTCGGGTGCGGCGTTGCGACAGGTCTTGCTTCAGGGTGGTCAGCAGCTCACGCCCGATCAAACCGTCTTTGAACAGCACGTCATATTCGCGTTCTTCCATGCGCAGCGAGGTGCGCTGCAAGAACCGGCGTTCCAGCTTTTCGGCATAGCCGGGATATTGCAGGCGCAGGGCTTCCAGCGCGGATTGAGCTTCATCTTCGCGGCGCTTAAGCAATTCGTGTAACAGTTCGCTGACGCGGGTGCCGTGGATGCGGCGTATTTTGCCGTCGATATAGCGGTGCAGGTCGCCAAGGATCAGGCGCTGATGCAGCAGGATCTCGAACCGATCCGCGATCCGCTGCGCCAGCATCCCGGACAGGCGCAGACGGTTATGCAGCCATGTTGCCAGCCCGAAGGCGCGGCCCTTGGCGATGTTCATGCGCCCCGCCGCGCGATATTCGTTACGCCCGCCGCTGCGGGTGCGCTCGATCAGGCGGTCGGCATCGGAGAGCATCTGCTCGGCCAGCCGGGGCGAGATCACCTGTTCGCGGAACGCGTCGAGGATCATGTCACGTTCCCGCCCGGCCAGCGCAATCAGGCCAAGGGTGATGCGGTCGCGGTCGGGGATGTCGGCGGCCTCGGCGGTCTCGATGGCGCTGTCCAGCCGTTCCGCGAATTGCTTGGCCTCGGATCGGGCGATGTCGCGGGGAAGCTGGTGGTCGCGGGCGGCCTCGGACATTTCTTCGCGGACATTTTGCAGCGCCACGGCGATCACCTGATTTGACAGCGCCCGGTCCAGCGGGGCCAGCCTGTCCAGCCCAAGCATCGAAATGATCCAACGCAGCGTGGTCCCCTGCACCAGCAGCGTGAACAGGGTGAAGCCGGTGGCCAAAATCCCGACTTCGCGCTTGATGTCGGCGGGGACGCGCAGGTTTTCGGTTACGGCCAGCGCCAGTGCCAGGGTGACGGCGCCGCGCAACCCGCCCCAGAGGATCGCCACGCGGTAGGGCGGGTCCACGCGCGGCGACAGGTGCAGCGCGGTCAGCGCGGGCAGCACGCCATAGAGCATGAACAGCCGCGCCGCGACGGCGGCCAGCACCACGACACCGACCAGCAGCAGGTCGCTCAGCCCCATATCTCCCAGCAGCCGCGGCACCAGCAGCGCCGCCAGCAGAAAGATCAGCGCCCCGGCCCAATGCGCCAGCAAATCCCAGATTTCGCGCAGGTTGGTCAGGTTGGTGGGGGACAGCCGCGAAGGGCCAAGATAGTTCAGCACCATCCCCGACATGACCACCGCAATCACCCCCGAAACCCCCATCACCCGATCCGCCACCAGATAGGTGATGTAGGGCAGGGCGACGCTCAGCGAGACCTGCGCCAGCGGATAGGCGTCCAGCCGCCGCAGCACCCACAGCCATGCCAGCGCCAGCAGCCAGCCAATCGCCAGCCCGCCAAAGATCAGCACCGGAAAATCGACCAGTGCGTCGCGCAGCGTCGGGTTCGGCACGCCAAGCATGACGAAGGATAGGAAAAACCCGAACAGCGCGATGGCGGCGGCGTCATTCAGCAGGCTTTCGCCTTCGACGATCCGGGCCAGCCGCTGCGGGGCGGCGGTGCTGCGAAAGATGCTGACCACCGCCGAAGGGTCGGTGGTGGCGACGATCGAGCCAATCAGTAAGCAGGCGACCAGCGGGATCGAGGTAAAGGGTGTCAGCGCAAAGCCGATCACAAAGGTTGCAACCACCACAGCCATCACCGCCATGACCAGAATCGGCACCCAGTCATCGGCCATCCGCCGCAGGTTCAGCCCCAGCGAGACCTGAAACAGCAGCGTCGGCAGCAGCACATACAGAAAGATATTGGCCCGGATTCCAAGGCCGAACCCTTCGAAATCTGGCGGCAGACCAAAGCCCGCCTGCATAATCCAGGTGGATGAGCTGCCAAGCGCCACGCCAATGATCGCCAACACCACGGTAAAGGGAAGGCGCAGTCGCTCGGCCAGCGGCTCGGACAGGCTGATGACGATGAAAAGCGCGGCGACGATGCCAACCAGAGAAATCACATCCATAGCTTTGCAGATAGCCAGCGGGCCGGGCGGCGTAAATGCGAAGGATGGTGAATGGCGCAAAAAACTGGCGTTGGGGAACTGCATCGCCGGGCGGCGGGTTGGGATACAATCAGGAAGAAGGGTGTTAAGATGCAGATGGTGAGCAAATTGCGGATGGCCGCGCTGGCAGTGCTTCTCTCGGCGGGGGCTGGCTTAGCGCAGACTGCGCCTGCGGGCGAATGTTCCGATGCTGCCGGGGTGGCCGAGGCGGCTACGCAGCCTGACCCTTCGGCGGATGGTGCCGCAGCGGCAAATAGTGGCTCGACTGCATGGACCGGGGCGACGGGTGGTTCGCAGATCGGGACGAATCCGCAGGGTGCGGTGCCGGAATCGCGGACCTGGCAGCCTGCAACCGCGCGTGGGCTGGACCTGAAAGGTGTGCCGGAAGCGGTGGCGGCTGCGCCGGGTTGCTAAATAATTGATTTGGCGGAAGGGAATGGGAGTCGAACCCACCCGCGACAGGCTCGCTGCCGCAACCGGATTTGAAGTCCGGCCGCCCCACCGGGGACGATTCCCTTCCGTCAGCCGAACAGATCGGCGCGATGGGGATTGATACGGCGCAGATCGCCGCGCCGCAAGGTCAGGCCGTGCCGATCAAAGAAATCGAGGATTTCAATGGCCACTTTGCGCCCGTTTTGCACCCGGTCACGAAAAACGGGGGCGGTGAACCAGCCGTCCTCGGCCTGTGCGGCAACATCAAGGATAATGGCGACCATCTCGCGCGTGACCTCGCGGGCGAAGAAATGGTCATGGGCAATCTGATCGGTGCGGCCCAGCTTCTGCGTCAGGCGCAGAACGCGGCGGATCTCGCGTTCGTCCACGCCAAGATCGCCTGCAAAATCGCGGACGCGGGGCGGGCGGAACCGGGTTTCCCCATGCAGCGCGGGGGCGATCTGCGCGAAAAGGGCCTCATCCTCGGGGGTCAGGCGGACCTCATGCCCCGGCAGGCGCAGGAAAGCGCCGTCCAGCATGATGCGGCCTGCATCTGATTCCGTCCGCAGCAAGGTCAGAAAAGCATCTTTCGGCAGGCGCGGGGTCAGTGCCAGCCGTAGCCGCTCGCGGCCCATGCCGGGCAGGTCGGGGTTCTCGGTGTGGAAATCGGTTAATGCGGCGGTGATCCCGGCCCGCAAGCCGCGCAACATCGGTTCCGAAATCGCCAGATGGCCGATGGTTTCACTGCCCGCGCGGGCCTGATCCAGCGCGGCTTCGGTCAGCGCACGGTCGCGGGCAAAGCCGGGCAGATCGACCGGGGCCAGCGCCAACAGCCCGGCCAGTGCCTGCGGGGCGGGCAGGGCGGCGGCTTGCAAGCTGGTCAGCCGTTCCGGTGTCCGGCGCTTGCGGGCGGGGGCGCGCAGGTCCAGAAAACGGCCGCCGCCAATGGTCCGGCTGGCCGAGACATCGCGCAGGATAAAGCGATCCCCGACCGTCGCCGCGATCGGCCGGTCCAGCACCAGTTGCACCGGGCCGCTGTCGCCGGGGCGCAGGTCATCGGCCAGCGGCACGATGCGGGCGCCAACCTCGGCGGCATGGCTGTGCAACCGGGCGGGGAACCATGTCGTCAAGGGCTTTGGTTCGCCCGGCAGCACGGTCAGATGCGCGTCGATCCGGTCGGTTGGGGCGTGCAGCACGGGGTCCAGCACCATGTCGCCACGGTGGATGGCGTCCTTGGCGATGCTGTCCCCGGCAAGGTTCAGCGCACACCGCTGGCCCGTCGCGCCCCGATCCGCCGGGCGGTTCTGCGCATGGATGCCGCGCACCCGCGCCGTCAGCCCCGAGGGCGAGATCGTGACCATATCCCCGACAGCGACCGTGCCGGAAATCACCGTGCCCGTCACCACTGTGCCCGCGCCTGCCAAGGTAAAGCTGCGGTCCACGGCAAGGCGGAACCGCCCGTCCGGGCGTGCCTCGGTCCCCGCCGCGATCAGGGCGGCGCGCAGGTCGTCAACCCCTTCTCCGGTCAGGCTGGAAACCGCGATCACTGGCGCATCGGCCAGCCCGGTTCCGGCGGTGGCCGCACGGATTTGGGCAATGACTTCGGCGCGGCGCTCGGGTCCGGCAAGATCGGCCTTGGTCAGTGCAATAATGCCATGGGTCAGCCCCAGCAGGTCCAGAATTGCCAGGTGTTCGCGCGTTTGCGGCATGATCCCGTCGTCAGCCGCAACCACCAGCAGCGCCAGATCAATGCCGCCTGCACCGGCCAGCATGGTGTGGATCAGCCGTTCATGCCCCGGAACATCGACGAAACCGGCCACGCCCGCGCCAAGGTCGGCATAGGCGAAGCCGAGGTCGATGGTGATGCCCCGCGCCTTTTCCTCGGCCAGCCGGTCGGCATCGGTGCCGGTCAGCGCCTTGACCAGTGCAGTTTTGCCATGGTCAATGTGGCCCGCCGTTCCGATAATCATGCCAGCGCGTCCAGCAGCAGGGCGTCGGATGGCAGGCAGCGCAGGTCAAGGATCAGCGCCCCGTCGCGGATGTGGCCGATGATGGGCGTGGGCAGGGCGCGCAGCCGGGCTGCCAGCCGCTCTGGCGCATCGCCGCCCGAGCCGGTAATCCGCAGCCCCGCGCTTGGGATCGTATCCACCGGCAGCGCGCCCGAGCCGATCTGACTGGCGCAATCGCAGGGTGTGACGCTGAAATCGGGCAGCAGCGCGGCAAGCTGCGGGGCCAGCCGGGCGGCCTGCGCCGCAATTTCGGGCAGGGGGCGGGACAGCATCCGCAGCGTTGGCAGGCGCTCGGCCAGCCGGTCGGGGTCACGATACAGGCGCAGCGTGGCCTCCAGTGCGGCAATGCGGATCTTGTCCAGCCGCAGGACGCGTTTCAGCGGGTTGCGGTCGATGGCCTCGATCAGATCGCGGCGGCCAAGGATAAAGCCTGCCTGCGGGCCACCCAGCAGCTTGTCGCCGGAAAATGTCACAAGATCAGCGCCTTCGGCCAATGCCTCGGCCACGGTGGGTTCGCGGCGCAGCCCATAGGCCGACAGATCGACCAACGAGCCAGAGCCAAGATCATTGACCAGCGGCACCCCGGCGTCATGGGCAATCTGCGCCAGCTCTGGTGCGGGAACTTCGGCGGTGAAGCCCTCGATCCGGTAATTCGAGGTATGAACCTTCAGGATCAGTGCCGTTTCTGGGGTCAATGCGGCGCGATAGTCGCGGGCATGGGTGCGGTTGGTGGTGCCGACCTCGACCAGCCGCAGCCCGGCGTGGGTCATAATGTCGGGCATACGGAAAGCGCCGCCAATCTCGATCAGTTCCCCGCGTGAGACGATGCCTTCGCCGCCCGTGCCTAGCGTGTTCAGCGCGATCAGCACGGCGGCGGCGTTATTGTTCACAACGGTGGCGGATTCCGCGCCGGTCAATTCGCACAAAAGCCCGCGCAGGTGATCGTCGCGCTGGCCGCGCCCGCCGGTGGTCAGGTCATATTCCAGCGCCAGCGGCGCGGCCATCGCGGTCGCTGCGGCCTGCACGGCCTCATCCGCCAACAGGGCGCGACCAAGGTTGGTGTGCAAAACCGTTCCGGTCAGGTTCAGCATTGGGCGCAAGCCAGTCTGCGCCTGTGCCGCCAGTCGGGCCGAAACCCCGGCCAGTGCTTCGCCCGGCGCCTGACCTGCGCGAATCGCCGTCCGCATCGCGTCAAGCTGTTCCCGGCAGGCTGCTGTCACCAGCGCCCGGCCATGCTGCGCCACCAGCGCCCGGCCCGTGTCCGAGCCAAGCATCTGATCGACCGAGGGCAGGTCGCGTAAATCCATCAGTAGCCCGTCAGGAACGGGTGGAAGCCGCCGCGCGCATAAACCGTGTCGCGCATCAGCAGGTCAAGGCCAAGGCTGCCGACATCATCGGCAACAGGGTCCAGTCCGACATTCTGCGTGTTATACAGGATTTTCACCCATGATTTACACTCGGCGCAACATTCAGCCTTGATGATGGCGTTATCGGCATCCGCATCGGCGGGCGAGGCGGCGCGATAGCTGATCCCCTTGGTCGAGCCGCAGCACAGGCATTTGATCCGCACCTCATGCCAGCGGGTCGCGCAGCTTGCGCAACTGCAAAACCGCAGGTTTTCGGTCGTGTCGCCGCCAAGGACGGTCGAGGTGACGGGCTTGCCGCCGCAGGCGGGGCAGGTGCCGATATGGACCGGAACCAGCCGTTCGTGATCCAGCGTGGCGGCCAGTCGGGACAAGTGCAGTTCCACCGCGCAGGCGGCGAACAGATGCGGCGCGGCGCTGTCCTCGGGGATGGTGTCGGTCAGCAGGTTTTCCAGCAGCCATTGCCGGTCGCTCTCATCCGCCGCTGCCACGGCCCGCAGCGCCAGTCGGGCAGGCTCGGGCATGTCCAGCCGCTCGGCGGCGGCGCAAAAAGCGGCCAGCGTCTCTGCAAGCGCGGGGTCGTGGCGCAGGGACTTGCGGTCGATCGGGGGCATGTTCCCGGCGCGGGCCTTGGCGACGCGATCTGCGGGGAGGGGCGCCACCGGGGGCAGGGTTTCGGCAAGCTCGGCTTGCACCTGCGCCAGCCCGGCCAGCAGCCGCAGATAATCCCCAAGGTCATGGCCCGTCGCCAGAAAACTGAACCGCTCGGCTCGGCGGCGGAACATTTGTGCGGGGTCCAGTGGCAGGGCAAAGGGCGCATCGGGCTTGTCGCCAATAAGCGAAGGGTCGGGCTGAAGGTCGGTTTCGGTCATGTTGTGTTCCGCTGATCGGCAAAGGCAAGGCCGGCCGCCCGAAAGCGACCGGCCCTTTCTTGTCTGAAAGGTCTGGCGTTATTCTGCCGGACCAGCGCGGTCGCGTCCAGCCACTTCGCGCAGCCATTTGCGATGGTGCCGCCAGGCCCAGCCGCCGGTGACAGAACCGCGGGTCATGGCGCGGATGGTGCCGCGCGTCCAGACCGCTGCGTAAACGTGGATGATGAACACCATGACCATCGCCACGGCAGCCGCAGCATGGATCAGCATGGCCCAACGGCGGGTGTTGATGTCCACGATATGCGGGAAATATTCCTGCCAGACCATGATCCCGGTGACCAGCAACACCACGATCAGCGCCGCCATGGCCCAAAACACGAATTTCTGCCCGGCATTGTATTTGCCAAGAGTGGGCAGCTTTTCTTCGTTCTGGTCCATCACGTCGCGGATATGCTTGACCCATACCACGTCATCGCGGCGCGGGATGTTGCGCGGCACCAGCTGAATGAAGATCAGCGTATAGCCGACAAACAGCACCAGCCCCAGCAGCGGATGCAGCCAGCGCGCGGTCTGGCCGCCGCCGAACAGCGCGGTCAGCCCGTAAAGCCACGGGTGAAAGAACGCCAGCCCGGACAGCAGCAGCAGGATCGTCGTGGTGGCGATAATCCAGTGGTTCAGCCGGGTGAACCAGCGATAACGGCTGACCTCGACCGGGCGGCGGCTGGTCAGGTGATCGCCGGCTTCCGAATATTTGCGGGCCATCACACTTCCTCCGACGGGTTATCGACCAGTTGCTGCGCATGGATTTCATCCTCTGGTTCGACCTTGTTCGGGCGACCAAAGAAGGCCAGCAGCGCGGCCCCGGCAGCGGCAGCCCCCATGGCGGCGACACCGACGGTCTTGGCCCCACCTTTCCACAGATCGACCTTTTCCGAGATTTTCGGATCATCCGGCAGCCCGGCATAGATCGAAGGCGTCTCGCCATGCGGCAGCACATACATCACATGCGTGCCACCAACACCCTGCGGATCATAGACCGTGGGGTTCTCATAGCCGCGCGATTTCAGATCCTCCAGCCGAGCCTCGGCATGGGCTTTCATGTCATCCTTGTTGCCAAAGATGATCGCCTCGGTCGGGCAGGCTTTGGCGCAGGCCGGACCTTGCCCAACCGCCACCCGGTCGGAACAGAGCGTGCATTTATAGGACTTGTGGTCCTTTTGCGACACGCGCGGGATGTTGAACGGGCAGCCGGTGATGCAATAGCCGCAGCCGATGCAGTTTTCATGGATGAAATCCACGATACCGTTGGAATACTGCACGATTGCGCCGGGGGCCGGGCAGGATTTCAGACAGCCCGGATCCTCGCAATGCATACAGCCATCCTTGCGGATCAGCCATTCAAAGTCGTTGGTGGCCGGGTTCACCCATTCCTCGAACCGCATCAGGGTGAACATATCGGGCGTCAGGTCCATGGGGTTGGTATAGGTCCCCTCGAACGTGCCGATTTCCGGGTCCAGTTCGTTCCATTCCACACAGGCGGATTGGCACGCCTTGCAGCCAATGCACTTGCTGATGTCGATCAGCTTGGCGACCTTGGGCAGTTGCCGTTCCGGCTGGGGCAGATTGGGCGTTGCCGAGGCGCGGATGACATCACCCGCGCCAAAGCTGGCACTTTGTGGCTGAACCGGCGGGTTCGACATGGCCTTGTTCGGATGCTGAAACGTATCGGTCATGCGATCGGCCCTCCGTCACTGGGTTCAATGTTGACAAGGAACGCTTTGAACTCGGGCGTTTCCACGTTGGCGTCACCGACGAAGGGGGTCAGTTGGTTCGCACCCCACCCCTTTTTCGTCTGGCCCATAAAGCCCCAGTGCAGCGGGATGCCGACCACATGGACCACCTTGCCATCCACCTGCAACGGCTGGATGCGCTTGGTGACATAGGCCTTGGCCCGCATCTGGCTGCGCTTGGACCATACCCGGACCCAGCCGCCGTTCTTGATGCCCTTTTCTTCGGCCAGCGCGGGGCTGATTTCCACGAAGAACTCGGGCTGCAAGGCAGCGTTGACCTTGTTGTGCTTGGTCCAATAGTGGAAATGCTCGGTCAGGCGATACGAGGTTGCCACAAAGGGAAACTCATCGCTGTTGCCGAACTGATCCGCGTCATACTGGAACACACGGGCCACCGGGTTGCCGCGCATCCGTTCGTTGAACGGGTTGGCGACCGGGCTTTCGAACGGTTCCATATGCGTGGGGAAGGGACCATCGCGCATCATGCCCCGGCTGAACAGGCGTGAGACGCCCTCCGGGTTCATAATGAACGGGCCGACTTCGCGCGGGTTGGCGGTCGGAGAAATATCCGGCACGTCATAGCCCGTCCAGCGTTCGCCGTTCCATTCCAGCAGCTTGCGGGTCGGATCCCACGGTTTGCCGTCAATGTCGGCAGAGGCGCGGTTATAGATGATCCGCCGGTTCGCTGGCCATGCAAAGGTCCAGTTCAGATAGGCACCGGTATTGTCGGGGTCGTTATTGTCCCGACGCGCCATCATGTTGCCGTCCTCGGTCCAGGAGCCGCCATAGATCCAGCAGGCTGCCGCCGTGGTGCCATCGTCGCGCAACTGTCCAAAGCTGGACACCTGCTGACCGGCCCGCAGCGTGACCTGACCCGTTGCCGGATCGGTCAGATCGGCCAGCACACGGCCGTTCATTTCCTTGGCCAGTTCCTCTGGGGTCGGCTCACCCGTGTGGGCGTAATCCCAGCGCAGGTTCAGGATCGGGTCAGGGAACACCCCGCCTTCTTCCTGATAGAGCTTTTTCACCCGCAGGAAGATCTGCGACATGATCCAGACGTCGTTTTTCGCCTGACCCGGCGGGGTTGCCCCCGGCCAGTGCCATTGCAGCCAACGGCCCGAGTTCACCAGTGCGCCTTCATCCTCGGCAAAACAGGTGGTCGGCAGTTCGATAACCTCGGTCTGGATCGCAGCCGTATCGACCGGGTTATATTCGCCGTGGTTCTGCCAGAAATGCGCGGTATCGGTTTCCAGCGGATCCATGACGACCAGCAGTTTCAGTTGCGACAGCGCCTCGGTCAGCTTTTCGCGGTTGGGGAAGGCCATCAGGGGGTTAAAGCCCTGACAGAAATAGTTGTTGATCTTCCCTTCGCGCATCAGCTCGAACATGCGCAGGATGTCATAGGTCGGCACGTCCAGCTTGGGCAGATAGTCATAGGCCCAATCGTTTTCAGCGGTGGCGGCATCGCCCCACATCATCTTCAGGAAGCTGACCATGAACTTGCGATAGTTCTGCCAATAGCTGGTCTGACCCGGCTGCAACGGCGTGAACTGCCGCGTGGACATATAGGTCTCGAAATCGGCCTCACGCTCCGTCGGGATCGCCAGATAGCCGGGGATCAGGTTCGACATCAGGCCAATATCGGTCAGGCCCTGAATGTTCGAATGGCCCCGCAGCGCGTTCATCCCGCCGCCACGCACACCGATATTGCCAAGGATCAGCTGCAACATCGCCATGCCGCGGATGTTCTGTGCGCCCTTGGAATGCTGGGTCCAGCCAAGCGCATACATCGAGGTCATGGTCTTGTCGCGCGCCGAACATTCCCCGATCATCTCGCAGATGTGCAGGAACTTGTCCTTGGGCGTGCCACACATACGCTCGACAAACTCGGGCGTGTAAGGCTCGACATGGGCTTTCAGCAGGTTCCAGACACAACGCGGATGTTGCAGGGTTTCATCCCGCAGTGCGTAACCGTCCTCACCGATCTGATAATCCCAGGAGGATTTGTCGTAGTCGCGCTTTTCCTCGTCATAGCCGGTGAACAGGCCGTCGGACCAGCCGAACTCATCCTTGACCAGATACGAGGCGTTGGTGAAGGCGTTGACGTAATCCCACTGAACCTTGTCATTCTCGATCATCCAGCGGATCGCGCCCATCAGGAACACGATGTCGCTGCCCGGACGAATCGGGGCATAATAATCCGACACGGCAGCCGTACGGTTGAAGCGCGGATCGACCACGATCAGCTTGGCGCCGCGGTCTGCCTTGGCGCGCGTCACCCATTTGAAGCCGCAGGGATGCGCTTCAGCAGCGTTGCCGCCCATGACGACCACGAGGTCGGTATTCTTGATGTCGGTCCAGGAGTTCGTCATCGCTCCACGGCCAAAAGTCGGGCCCAAACTGGACACCGTGGGGCCGTGTCAGACGCGCGCCTGATTATCGAAGCCGACAATCCCCATGGACCGGACCGTTTTATAGGTCAGCCATGCGGTTTCATTGGTGGTGGCCGAAGCCGCGAGGAAGCCGGTCGTGGTCCAGCGATTCACCGTTACACCGGCGTCATTCGTCTGGATCATATTGGCGTCGCGGTCGTCCTTGAGGGCGCGGGCGATCTTGTCCAGCGCCTCATCCCACGAGATTTCCACAAACTCTGACGCGCCGGGCTTGCGCAGGCGCGGAGCGGTCAGGCGGCCGGGCGATTTCACGAAATCGTAAAGTGCTGCACCTTTCGGGCAGAGCGTGCCGCGGTTGGTCGGGTGGTCGGCATCGCCTTCCACATGGACCAGATCGGCGGTTTCGCCCGCATTCAGGTCGCCCTTGGAATACAGAATAACCCCACATGCAACTGAGCAATAGGGACAGGTGTTGCGCGCTTCCGTTGTGGCGGTCAGACGGAAGTCGCGCACATGCGCCGCAACCGCTGCCTCTGCCGTTCCAAAGCCCATCGCCGTCAGCGATGTTGCCGCAACCCCCGCGCCCGCCAGCCTCAGAAAGCTGCGGCGAGAGAGGTCGATGTTCATTCGAGCCTCCTGTTCTGCCTGTCGTCTGGATAGGTCTATCCAAAATGCCGATGAAGGCGGCGGAGGTCAAGCAAATGTTGCATAACTGGTTTGCAAAAACTTAACAGGACACCTGAGGGAAACCCTGCGGATTTCCGGGTTTCAGCGGATCGTGCCGCCCGATCTGGTCCCGGCATCGGGGTTGGCGGTGCCATCGGCGGCCAGCGCAACCTGTTCAGCTTCTTTGGCGTCCAGAATATGCTCGGCCGGTTCCACGATGTCGCGGGCCTGCTCCTCGTTTTCGTCCTCAAGTTCGGGCGGGTCTTCTCCGGCAAGGAAGTTACCGAACTTTTCCAGCCCCGGAATGTGGTCGGCCATGACCCGGATCACCACCAGCATCGGCACCGCCACCACCATGCCCAAAATCGACCACAGCCATGCCCACAGCGCCACGGTCAGGAACACCACCACCGTATTCAGCGATAAGCGGCGTGAGACGAAATAAGGGGTGATCAACTGTCCTTCGATGGCAGTGCAGGCCAGATAGGTCAGTGCGATCATGGTTGGCGTCCACAGGTCGTCAAAGCTGACCAGCGCCACCAGAAACGATACCGCAATCCCCCCGATCGAGCCGAGATAGGGAATGAAATTGAACAGGAATGCGCCCAGTCCGAACAGCAGCGGGCTGGGCATCCCCCATATCCACATTGTCGTGCCGACGGCAATGCCAAGGCAGGCGTTGATGATGGTGATGGTGCCCATATAGGAACCAAGGCTGGCCTCGATCTCGCGCAGGGCGATATAGGCACGCTTTTTGTTGGTTAACCCGTCAAAGCTCTGCACGATTTTCAGGTAAAGTAAATCGCCCGAAGCCAGCATGAAAAACAGCAAAAACAGGGTAAAGACGATCTGACCTGTTACACCGGGGCCAAAGTTCA
This sequence comes from Paracoccus sp. (in: a-proteobacteria), assembly GCF_030538695.1. GTDB lineage: Bacteria > Pseudomonadota > Alphaproteobacteria > Rhodobacterales > Rhodobacteraceae > Paracoccus. The sequence continues at coordinate 47,652 of NZ_JAUNTN010000021.1, read as the reverse complement.
GCAGGGTTTGCAAAGTGCTTGGTGCATCCCCAGTGCCGCCCGTGCCTGAGGACATCTCGTCAATGGTTGCGGCGGCTTGTTCCAGCCCGCTGAAGTTATTGCGCAACTCGGCCAGTTTGGCCGCAATGTCGGTGGAAAGCTGCGGTGCGCGGGCAATCAGGTCGCCTGCCGGGCCGGAAATCGCCCAGCCAAGCGCCGCCAGCCCGGCAATAATGCCCATCAGGATAATGGCTGCCGCAGCCGCCGGGACCAGCCCAATCTTTTCCAGCATCCGCCGCACCGGCACAAAGATGAAAAACATCAGCACCGCCAGCGATACCGGCATCAGGAAGTCCCGCGCTTCGGATACAAAAAAGAACAGCAGGATCAGAAAAATGCCGACCACCGCCCAGCCGGGGATGGGTTTGGGCGTGGCCTCGGATTTGCCGACCGGGAAAAGCGTATAGGGGTTGGGCTGGCGCATCTGAGGAATCCCGGTGGCATGTTGTTGCATCCAAACGCCAGCCGCGCCGGGATGTTCCCCCGGCGCGGCTCTGGTTTGCAAAGATCAGTCGGATCAGATGGGGCGATCAGATGGGACGGTCGCCCTGTGCGTCGATAACGCGGGTCGGCAGGCCCATATCGCCCAGCAATTCAAGGAAGGGGCGGGCGGGCAGTTCTTCGACGTTAACCATGCGCTTTACGTCCCAGACGCCCCGCGCGATCAGGATGGCGGCGGTGACCGGCGGCACCCCGGCGGTATAGCTGATGCCCTGACTGCCAACCTCGTTATAGGCGTCCTTGTGGTCCGCGACGTTATAGATGAACACTTCGCCCGGCTTGCCGTCGCGGGTGCCTTTGACCAGATCACCGATGCATGTCTTGCCGGTATAATCCGGTGCAAGGCTGGCCGGATCGGGCAGCACGGCCTTGACCACCTTCAGCGGCACGACCTCTTGGCCCTCAGCGGTTTTGACTGGCTGTTCGGACAGAAGGCCAAGGTTTTTCAGCACGGTAAAGACATTGATGTAATGTGCGCCAAAGCCCATCCAGAACCGCACATCGGCATGAGGATAGCGGGCGGAGAGGCTGTGAACCTCATCATGGCCGGACATATAGGCGGTCTGTTTGCCCACCACTGGCAGATCCCATTCGCGGCCGACCTCGAACATCTTGTTCTCGGTCCATTTGCCGCCCTGCCAGGCGTAAACCGTGCCGGTGAACTCACGAAAGTTGATTTCGGGGTCGAAATTGGTGGCGAACCAACGGCCATGCGAACCGGCGTTGATGTCAACAATATCAATGCTTTCGATAGTGTCGAAATATTCATCCTCGGCCAGACGGGCATAGGCATTCACCACGCCCGGATCAAAGCCGACCCCCAGAATTGCGGTGATCCCGGCCTTTTCGACCGCATCACGTTTTTTCCATTCGTAATTGCCATACCACGGCGGCGTTTCGCAGATCTTGGCCGGGTCTTCGTGAATCGCCGTGTCCAGATAGGCGCAACCCGTGTCGATACAGGCTTGCAGCACCGTCATGTTGATAAAAGCGCTGCCGACGTTAATCAGGATTTTCGCGTCGGTGCGATGAATCAGCTCCGCAACCGCATCCGTATCCATCCCATCGACCGCATGAGCGGTAAACCATGCCTTATGGCCCTTGTCCGCGACGCTGGCGATGATTGCCTCGGCCTTGGATTTGGTGCGGCTGGCGATATGCAGCGCGCCGAACTCGGCGGCCCATTGCGCCACCTTATGCGCGGTTACCTGGGCAACGCCGCCGGCGCCGAGGATCAGGATATTCGGTTTGGTCACGTCATCAAACTCCTGTGGTTGGGTCACGAAAGGCTGTCGCGATAGTCGTCATAGCCAAAGCTACGGACCAGTCGCACGGTTCCATCCAGATCGCGGATGGCAATAGAGGGCATGGCAACGCCATTGAACCAGTTCTTCTTGACCATCGTATAGCCCGCCGCGTCGTTGATCGACAGCCGGTCGCCAATTTTCAGGTCATGGTTCAGCTTGGCCTCGCCAAAAATGTCGCCCGCGAGGCAGGATTTCCCGGCAATCTGCCAGATGCGGTCGCCGGTTTGCGGCAGCTTGGCCTGTTCGCGGTAGATCAGCAGATCAAGCATATGCGCCTCGATGCTGCTATCGACGACGGCGATATTCTTTTCGTTCTGCATCACGTCCAGAACCGAGACCTCCAGCGTGGTCGAATTGGTGATCGCGGCCTCGCCGGGTTCCAGATAGACCTGAACCCCCAGTTTTTCCGAAAAGGCTTTCAACCGGGCGGCCAGCGCCTCCAGCGGGTAATCCTCGGGGGTGAAATGGATGCCGCCGCCAAGGCTGACCCAATCCAGCTTTTTCAGGAACGGGCCAAACTCGGCCTCGATCCGGTCAAGTTGCTGATCGAACAGCGCAAAATTGCGGTTTTCGCAATTATAGTGGATCATCACCCCGTTGATGCGGTCCAGCGCCTGTTCCAGCCGCGCCATGTCCCATTCGCCAAGCCGGCTGAACTGACGCGCCGGATCGGCAAGGTCGAAGCCGCTGGTCGAAAAGCGCGGGTTCAGCCGCAGGCCGCGCGCAACCCCCTGCGCCCGATCCGCGAAACGGTCAAGCTGGCCAAGGCTGTTGAAGATGATCTTGTCGGCGTAACCGACCGCTTCGTCGATCTCATGGTCTGCCCATGCGACGGAATAGGCATGGGTTTCCTTGCCGAACTTTTCGCGCCCCAGATGCAGCTCGAACAGCGAGGAGGATGTGGTGCCATCCATGTAATTGCGCATGAAATCAAAGGCCGACCAGGTGGCAAAGCATTTCAGTGCCAACAGCGCCTTGGCCCCGGATAATTCACGCAGGCGCTGAATCCGCTGCATGTTCTGTTGCAGCCGGGCAAGGTCGATCAGATAGTAAGGTGTCCGAAGCTCGGTCATGTCGGGGCCTTTCGCGGGTCAGACCCGGCTATATAGGGGTGATGTGACGGTTTCGCAAACCTGTTCCGCAGCGGGTTCCGGGCAGCCGGGATCAGGTGGGCGGGATCAGGCGGGTGGGCGGAAGCCGTCCGGGATGCGGTCGTGACCGTCCAGCAGCAGATCGGCCAGCATGGCGGCGCAGGCCGGGGCCATGGCAAAACCGATCTTGAAGCCGCCATTGGCGATATAATGTCCCGCCCGTCCGGGCCATGGCCCGACCATCGGCGCCCGCGACCGCGCACGGGGGCGGACCCCGGCCCAGCGGGTTTCGATCTGCGCGTGTTGTAGCCGTGGACACAGGATGCGGGCGCGGGCGATCACGTCCTCCAGCGCCTGATCGGTCGAGAGGTTGGTAAAATCGCGTTCCGAAGTCGAACCCACCCCGATACCGCCATCCGCATGAGACACGATATGCAGCCCGTCGGCATAGATCTGTGGCGCATTGCGCAGGTCCACGCCCGGCAGGCGCAGGGTTGCAGACTGACCTTTGACGCCATTCCCGGCGGTTTTGCCGGTATCCTGCGACAGCCGGTCCAGCCCTGCGACGCCGGTGGCCCAGATTGCGGGGCCGTGCAGCGCGTCGGGATCGGGGGCCGAGCCAAGCCGGATTTCTGCGCTCTTGGCCCGCAGCGCCGCCAGCAGAGCCGCGCCCGCCCGGCGTGGGGACAGCCGCGCCGTCAGGTTGTCGAACAGCCACAAGCCGGTCGGGCTGGTACAAGGCAGAGGGCCGGGCTGGTCCAGCAATTGCATCCCGAATCCATCCGGCCAGAGGGTTTCTGCACCCTTGATCCGCGCCTTGGCCCGGTCCACGGCCGCCTGATCTGGCAGGGGTTGCAGCCGTCCGGTCCGGGCATAGCCGGGGTCGGTGCCGCCGGCCTGCGCCACCTGTGCCCACCAGTTTTCCGCCGCGATCAGCGCATCCAACTGGATTTGCTTGGTTTCGGTCCATTGTTCCGGTGCATGAGGGGCCAGCGCCCCGACCGTGCCGCCGCTGGAGCCTACGCCAATTGCTGCCGCTTCGTGCAGCACCACTGGCACCCCGCGCCGGGTCAGTTCCCATGCGCAGGCCAGCCCAAAGATGCCGCCGCCGACCACCTGAACCCTTGCCATGACGCCCCCGCCGCTGCCATATCCATGTGATCAGAAGGGCATAGCGCAGATGCAGCAGGACAACCAGCCACAGCTTGACTGGCGCGAGGGCGGGATTCCCGTCTCGACCCGGTTCGACGATCCCTATTTCAGCCTTGCCGGGGGACTGGCCGAAACGCGGCATGTGTTTATGGCAGGTAATGATCTGCCTGCACGGCTGCGCCCCGGCTTCCATGTGGCGGAACTGGGGTTCGGCACCGGGCTGAACCTGCTGGCGCTGGCCGCCGTCGCGGAAACCCCGGTCCGTTTCACCAGTTTCGAAGCTTTTCCCATGGCGCTGGATGATATGGCCCGCGCTCATGCGGCTTTTCCTGAGCTTGCGCCGCTGGCCGAACAGTTGCGTATGGGCTGGCCGTCCCGCCGGATGCAGGTCGGGCAGGTGCAGGCCGAGGTGTTGATCGGGGATGCGCGGGACACGCTGGCGGGGTGGGCCGGGGCCGCGGATGCGTGGTTTCTGGACGGGTTTTCCCCGGCCAGGAACCCGGAACTGTGGTCCAATGGTCTGATGATGCAGGTTGCCGGTCACACCGCGCCGGGCGGCACATTTGCCACCTATACCGCAGCGGGCCATGTTCGCCGCAGCCTTGAGGCCGCAGGCTTCAGCGTCACCCGCAGCCCTGGCTTTGGCCGCAAGCGCCATATGAGCCAAGGCCGCCTGAACCCGCCGCAAGGCAGTCAGGATCAGCAGGCAAAGGGCGGATAGCAGGGGCAAGACAACCTCGGGGTGATGATTCGCCCTGATCCTTGCACATCACCCCCTAAGATTTTGCTAACGCCGCACCTGTGGCACCCGCGACAGGTGGTAATCCACCGGCGCATAGGGCGGGTGGCCGTGGGTCCGGGTCCAGAACTGTGTCCCGCCAAGGCGCAGAAACAGCGGCAGGGTCAGCACGACCCCCACAACAAAGCCGCCCGCATGGGCCCAATAGGCAACGCCGCCACCACCTGCTTCGCTGGCATAGCCCGAGAACAGTTGCAGCCCGAACCATGCTATCAGGACAATCCACGCCGACAGGGTAAAGCGTTTGATAATAATGACGATAATTGCCACGATGTCGACTTTTGCAAGCGGGAACAGCAGCAGGTAGCCGCCCATGACCCCGGCAATTGCGCCGGATGCGCCGACCATCGGGATGGTGCTGTTGGGGTCTGCGTAAATCTGCGCCCCCGCCGCGCCAAGCCCGCAGGCCAGATAAAAGGCCAGAAAGCCGACATGGCCCATCTGGTCTTCCAGATTGTCGCCAAAAATCCACAAAAACAGCATGTTGCCGCCAAGATGCATGATCCCGGCGTGCAGGAACATGTGCGTCAGCAGCCCGTAATACAGATGCCCGCTGGTCACGGCACCGGAGTAAAGCGCGCCTTCATAGAACAGGTTTTCGGCCCCGCCTGCCCATGGCGCGGTCAGCAGAAAGATCAGGATATTCAGAAAAATCAGCCCGTTGGTGACATAGGGCGTGCGGTCTGACGGGTTGTGGTCGCGGATCGGGAACATGGGTTTTCCTGCAATGACCGGCTTAACATGCGCTTTGCGTGGTGACTGGACAAGGCCCTCTGCGCCACCTATCTGACCCGCGAAAGCGAAAAGGAGACCGGGATGGCGGCGATCATCGAGGTCGAGAACCTCTCGAAACGATATGACGGCGGCACGCACGCGCTGAAGGATGTCTCGCTGAGCATCGAGGAGGGCGAGATCATCGCCCTTCTGGGGCCGAATGGGGCGGGGAAAACCACGCTGATTTCGATTATTTGCGGCCTTGTCCGTCCGACCGAAGGCACGGTGCGGGTGGGTGGTCACGACATCCGCAAGGACTGGCGGGCGGCGCGCAAGCTGATCGGGCTGGTGCCGCAGGAAATCGCGCTGGAGCCGTTTGAAACGGTCTGGAACAACGTCGTCTTTACGCGCGGCCTTTATGGGCAGGGCCGGGATGACGTGTGGCTGGAGCGCATCCTGCGGGCGTTGGCCCTGTGGGAGAAAAAGGATCAGCCGACCCGCGCCCTGTCCGGCGGGATGAAGCGGCGGGTGCTGATTGCCAAGGCGTTGTCGCACCAGCCCAAAGTGCTGTTTCTGGACGAGCCGACGGCCGGTGTGGACATCGCCCTGCGCCGCGAGATGTGGGAGGTCGTGCGCCAGCTTCGGGCCGAGGGTGTCACCATCATCCTGACCACGCATTATCTGGAAGAGGCCGAGGAAATGGCCGACCGCATCGGCGTGATCCGCAAGGGTCAGCTTTTGCTGGTGCGCCCCACGGCCGAGCTAATGGGCGAATTCGGGCGGAAACAGTTGGAAATCCAGCTTGACCGTGCGCTGGACGCGCTGCCTGACCATCTGGCGCGGCGCGATGCGTTGACGCTTTCTGCGGACGGGCGCAGCATCACCTATGACTATGATGCCCATGCCGAACGCACCGGCATCGCCCGGCTGATGGGTGAGTTGGCGCTGGAGGGGATCCCGGTGCGCGACGTGGCCACCAAGGAAAGCAGTCTGGAAGACATCTTCCTTGATCTGGTGGAGGATGAGGCATGAACTGGCCCGCAATCGCAGCGATCTACAAGCATGAAATGGCGCGGTTTTTCCGCACGATCTGGCAGAGTATCGCCTCGCCCGTGCTGTCCACGGTTCTGTATTTCGTGGTATTCGGGGCGGCCATCGGCGGGCGGATTCAATCGGTCGATGGGGTGCCTTATGGTGCCTTTATCGTGCCGGGGCTGATGATGCTGACGGTGTTGCAGCAATCGGTCTCGAACAGCAGTTTCGGCATTTATTTCCCGCAATTCTCGGGAACGATCTATGAAATGCTGGTTGCCCCGATCGGTTGGCTGGAAATGACCATCGGCTTTGTCGGGGCGGCTGTCAGCAAGGCGATTTTTATTGCCGCTCTGATCCTGCTGACCAGCTTTTTCTTTGTCGGCGTCCATATCGCGCATCCGTTCTGGATGGTGGCGTTCCTGTTCCTGACGGCGCTGGCCTTCTCGCTTCTGGGGTTCATCATTGGTCTGTGGGCGCGGAACTTTGAGCAGCTTCAGATCGTGCCGATGATGGTCATTACGCCCTTGGTTTTCCTGGGCGGGGCGTTCTATTCGGCCAGCATGTTGCCCCCGTTTTGGGAGGCTGTGGCCAAGCTGAACCCGGTGCTTTACCTGATTTCCGGGTTCCGGTGGTCGTTTTTTGATATGGCCGATGTGCCGGTGGGGCTGTCGCTGTTCGCTGTCGGGCTGATGATTGTGGTCTGCGGGCTGATTATCCGCTGGATCTTTGCTTCGGGCTGGCGGCTGCGTGAATGAGCGCGGTGGACATGGATCACCTGAACCAATGGCTTGGCCGGTCCGAGGAGCGGCTCGAGGTGATCGCGCCCTTTCCCGCCAATGCGATGGCGGCGACGCTGGACCGTGGTGACAGCTATGGGGCAGGGGATGTGCTGCCGCCGCTGTGGCACTGGCTGCATTTCCTGCCGGTGCATAAGCTGTCCGAGTCCGGGCGGGACGGGCATCCGGCCAAGGGGGGGCTTTCTGCCGCCGGTGCCGCTGCCGCGCCGGATGTGGGCGGGCAGCCGGTTCCGCTTCACGGGTGATCTGCGGATTGGCGATGCGGCGCGGAAACGCTCGACCATCGGGAAAATCGCGCATAAGGCGGGGCGTAGCGGTGATCTGGTTTTCGTGACGGTGAACCATGATCTGTTCGTGGGCGACCGGCAGGTGCTGGCCGAGGAACATGACATCGTTTATCGCGAAGACCCGCGCCCCGATGCGCCGCAGCCGGTGTTGCAACCCGCGCCGGAAGGCGATGATTTCAGCCGTCAGATCACGCCTGATCCGGTGTTGCTGTTCCGCTATTCCGCGCTGACCTTCAACGGGCATCGCATCCATTACGACCAGCCCTATGCCACACAAGTCGAAGGTTATCAGGGGCTTGTCGTCCATGGCCCGCTGACTGCGACACTGCTGCTGGACACGTTGCGCGACAATTGCGCGGCACGGGTCGCGGAATACAGTTTTCGGGCTTTGGCGACGATCAGTGATGACATGATTTTCAGCACCCATGGCGCATGGCAGGATGATGGCAGCGTCCGCCTGTGGGCGCGCAGGCCCGATGGGGCGCTGGCGATGGATGCGATTGCAAGGCTTTCCTAAGTCCGCGCCTGCGGGTATAGCGCGGGCATGACCCAGAATCCGCCCGATCTTCGCCCCGATCTAGCCCCGCGTGCCATCCTGCCGACCGACCGGCGCGAGGGCCAGCCGACCATCGGCATGGTCAGCCTTGGCTGTCCCAAGGCTTTGGTGGACAGCGAGCGCATCCTGACGCGCCTGCGGGCCGAGGGTTACGCGATCAGCCCGGATTACAGCGGTGCGGATGCGGTGATCGTGAATACCTGCGGCTTTCTGGACAGCGCCAAGGCCGAATCGCTGGATGCGATTGGCGAGGCGCTGGCGGAAAACGGGCGGGTGATTGTCACCGGCTGTCTGGGGGCAGAGCCGGAATATATCACTGGCGCACATCCAAAGGTTCTGGCCGTCACCGGCCCGCATCAATATGAACAGGTGTTGGACGCGGTTCACGTTGCCGTGCCGCCCAGCCCCGACCCGTTCATCGACCTGTTGCCCGCGCAAAGCGTGCATCTGACGCCCCGCCATTACAGCTATCTGAAGATTTCCGAGGGCTGTAATCACCATTGCAAGTTCTGCATCATCCCCGATATGCGCGGTCGTCTGGTCAGCCGCCCGGCCCATGCGGTCATGCGCGAGGCCGAAAGGCTGGTCGCCGCCGGGGTGCGCGAATTGCTGGTGATCTCGCAGGATACCTCGGCTTATGGCGTGGACCTGAAACATGCGACGGATCGTGGACATCGCGCCCATATCACCGATCTGGCGCGGGATCTCGGCAGCCTCGGGGCTTGGGTGCGGCTGCATTACGTCTATCCCTATCCGCATGTGCGCGAGCTGATCCCCCTGATGGCTGACGGGCTGGTGCTGCCCTATCTGGACATCCCGTTTCAGCACGCCCATCCCGATGTGCTGAAACGCATGGCCCGGCCCGCGGCCTCGGCGAAAACGCTGGACGAGATCGCGGCATGGCGTGCGGCCTGCCCCGATATCACCCTGCGCTCGACCTTCATCGTTGGCTATCCCGGCGAGACCGAGGCCGAGTTCCAATATCTGCTGGACTGGCTGGATCAGGCGCAACTGGATCGTGTCGGCTGCTTCCAATATGAAAACGTAGCCGGCGCGCGGGCCAATGACCTGCCCGACCATGTGCCGGATGCGGTCAAACAGGACCGCTGGAACCGCTTCATGGAAAAGGCGCAGGCGATCTCGGCGGCGAAACTGGCGGCCAGGGTTGGCACCACGCAGCAGGTGATCGTGGACAGCGTGGATGAGGACGGCGCGACCTGCCGCACCATGGCCGACGCGCCGGAAATCGACGGCAACCTGTTCATCGACGAAGGGTTCGAGGGCCTGACCCCCGGCGACATCGTGACGGTGACGGTGGACGAGGCCAGCGAATACGACCTTTGGGGGCGGCTGTGAAACCGCAACCCATCCATTACGACTGGGACAGCGACGGTGCGCCGCGCAAGCCTGCGGTGCTGTGCATCGGGGCGCAGAAGGCGGGGACCAGTTGGCTGGCGCAGATGCTTGGGCAGCATCCGCAGGTCTGGATTCCGCCGTTCAAGGAAACGCATTTCTTCAATTATCAGTTCATCCCCGGCCATCGCTACTGGATCGAATGGCATTACCGGACCCAGCCGACTGAGCTGCGCCAGCGTCATATCCGGCGGCAATCCCCGATCCCGCCCGAGGTGGACGCCTGGCTGGATGCCGTCAGCACCAGCAAGCGGATGTTCACAAACCACTGGTATAAGCAGATCTTCGCGCCTGCGCCTGCCCATGCGCTGCCCGCGGATTTCACGCCGGAATACTCGACCCTGCCGGATGAAGGCGTGGCCCATGTTGCCAGCTTTCTGCCCCGCGCCAAGGCGATTTACCTGATCCGCGACCCTGCCGACCGGGCGATTTCACAATTGCGCATGAACCTGATGCGGGAAAAGCGCCGGCCCGTTTCAGTTGCGGACTGGCTGCGTGAGGCCGAAAACCCGGTGCTGGCCGAGCGCGGCGATTACGCGACCTATATCCCGCGCTGGCAGCGGCATTTCGGGGACCGTCTGCTGATCCTGCCCTATGGCCGGATTGCGCGTGACCCGGATGCGCTGATGCAACAGGTGGAAACCCATCTGGGCATCGGCCCCTTCGTCTATGCGGGGCTGCGCAACAAGGTCTTTGCCGCGCCCGAAGGCGAAATGGTCCCGCCGCCCGAGGTTCGCACCGCCCTGCGCACCCGTTTCGCGGCGCAATATGACTACCTGACCCGCGCTTTCCCCAAGGATTTCGTGGCGCAGCTTGGTTAAGGCCGCAGGGCGTGTCAGCCTGGTGGCAATGGACACGGCCGCCATTGCTCTTATCGGCATGGCAGCATTGCCCCGGAGGTGATGATTTCCGACAGCCGCCACCATGGGCAAGGGCGTCCGGCGGGGTTTGAGCATAGGCAAAATGTGCCCGTCCGGCTCGTCGTTACGGCAGAGGTTGCCCCTATTCCGACAAAACCGCGCCGCCCCGCGATTTCAGGTCTTGGGCCAGTGCCTGCACCCCAACCCTGTGCCGGGCGCAACCGTCGGGGGAGGCAAGGAAATCCTGCAAGGCGGGTTCCAGATAATCCTCGGCGAATTGCCCGGTCGAAAGCCCCATATGCGTTGCGATCTGCTGCCCGGTGCTGGCGATCAGCGCGGCATCCCCTGGTTGGGCATCGTTCGGGCAGTTGCTGGCGGCGACATTGGCAATGGCAAAGCGACGCAGGTTGTCCGGCCCTGCCAGCCCGGCAATCTCGGTCTCGGTCTCGGTCTCGGGCAGGGTGCGGATCATCACCGGCCCATCCGCCAGCGCCGGGGCTGCTATCAGCAAACAGGGCAGCAATTTCCACATGTGACGCTCCTTTTCTTGCCAGTTGTCGTTGCAGAGCGGGCGGCTGGCGTCAATCCGCTTCACCTTGCGGCGCGGATCGCCTAAACAGCCCTCAACCAGCGAACAGGAGCGGATGATGGCCTCGTATCAGTTTGTCTATCACATGGACGGTGTGTCCAAGACCTATCCCGGCGGCAAGAAGGTGTTTGAAAACATCCGCCTGAACTTTCTGCCCGGTGTGAAAATCGGCGTCGTTGGTGTCAACGGTGCGGGTAAATCCACGCTGCTGCGGGTCATGGCCGGCTGGGACAAGGATTTCACCGGCGAGGCATGGGCCGCCAAGGGCGCAACCGTCGGCTATCTGCCGCAGGAGCCGCAGCTTGACCCGCAACTGAACGTGCGCGGCAATGTGATGGAGGGCGTCAAGGCCAAGCAGGCCAAGCTGGACCGTTACAACGAACTGGCGATGAACTATTCCGACGAAACGGCCGAGGAAATGGCCCGTTTGCAGGACGAGATCGACGCCGAGAACCTGTGGGATCTGGACAGCCAGATCGACGTGGCGATGGAGGCCCTGCGCTGCCCGCCTGACGATGCCGATGTGGAAACCCTGTCGGGCGGGGAGCGCCGCCGCGTGGCGCTGTGCAAGCTGCTGCTTGAGGCGCCCGACATGCTGCTGCTGGACGAACCGACCAACCACCTTGACGCGGAAACGATCGCCTGGCTGCAAAAGCACCTGATCGAGTATCCCGGCACGATTCTGGTCGTGACTCACGACCGCTATTTCCTTGACGACATCACCGGCTGGATTCTGGAACTGGATCGTGGGCGGGGGATTCCCTATGAGGGCAACTATTCCGCATGGCTGGAACAAAAAGCCAAACGGCTGGAGCAAGAGGCCCGCGAGGATAAGGCCAAGCAAAAGACGCTGGAGCGCGAACTGGAATGGATTCGCGCCGGGGCGAAGGCGCGTCAGGCGAAACAAAAGGCCCGGATCAACGCCTATAACGAACTGGCGGGCCAGTCCGAGCGTGAAAAGCTGTCGCGTGCGCAGATCATTATTCCCAATGGTGAGCGGCTTGGGAATAAGGTCATCGAAGTCAGCGGCCTGAAAAAAGCCATGGGCGACAAGCTGCTGATCGAAGATCTGGATTTCAGCCTGCCGCCGGGCGGCATTGTCGGGGTGATCGGGCCGAACGGCGCGGGGAAATCGACCCTGTTCCGTATGCTGACCGGCAATGAAACCCCGGATGCGGGCGAGATCAGCTTTGGCGAGACCGTGCATCTGTCCTATGTCGATCAGTCGCGCGATGCGCTGGACCCGAACAAGACCGTCTGGGAGGAAATCAGCGGCGGGGCCGAGCAGATCGAATTGGGCGATGCGACGATGAACAGCCGTGCCTATTGTTCCGCCTTCAACTTCAAGGGCGGCGATCAGCAGAAAAAGGTTGGTCAACTGTCGGGCGGTGAACGCAACCGTGTCCACATGGCCAAGCTACTGAAATCCGGCGGAAACGTCCTGCTACTGGACGAACCGACCAACGATCTGGACGTGGAAACCCTTCAGGCGCTTGAAGCTGCGCTGGAGGATTTTGCCGGCTGCGCGGTCATCATCAGCCACGACCGTTTCTTCCTCGACCGGCTTTGCACGCATATTCTGGCGTTCGAGGGCGATGCGCATGTCGAATGGTTCGAGGGTAACTTCGAGGATTATGAGGCTGACAAGATCCGCCGTCTTGGCCCGGATGCCGTCGAACCCAAGCGGGTGAAATACAAGAAGTTTACACGCTGAGCCAAAGGGCGGGGAAATCCCCGCCCTTTATTTTACCGCCGCCCGGATCGGATCAGCCGTGACCGCTGCGGGTTCCTGAAACGGGTTGCCCTGCATCAGCACAATCGCCGCAGCGGGCGCAGCGGCCAGCGCGAACAGGGCCACGCCAAGGCGCAGGGCATAGCGGTTTTCCAGATGGACGGCGGCGATGCTCAGCAGGGTCAGAAACCCCAGCAGAGCCATTGCCAGCCATTTCAGCGGGTTCAGATGCGTTTGGGTCAGGGCGATGCGCATGTCGCGGTCGCTGCGCAGGGCGCTGACACGGTTCAGAATGGCCTGCCCCACTGCATCGCCGGTGGATGCCTGAAAATCCGGGGATGCGGCGGCGGCCAGCAGGCGGTCTGCGGCTTGCGTTGTGGCTGGATCAGCTTCGGCGCGGCGCAGCGCGGGCCATTCATCCGCAGCGGCCGTGCCATAATCGCGGATCAGCACGGCCAGAGCGGCGCCTTGGGGCAGGGTTTCGGACAGGATCAGCAGGCTGCGCAGCGCCTCGGCCTCGCGATAGGTAGCGTCCATGGCGCGGTCACGGGCGGCCCATGTATCGTTGGCGATAAAGGCCAGCGTCAGCGCGAACAGCGTGCCGGTGATGTTCACAAAGGGCGGCACGACCCCGTGCCACAGGGCCGCCAGACGCGGCCAGCCGGGGCGGCGGGTCAGCCAGTCGATGACCAGAACTGCCGCCAGCGTGCCAAGCACCGCAACCAGCGCATAGGCATGATGTTCGATCGCAACCAGCCGCATATGATCCTCTTTGGTCTTGGCCTGACGCTTTCGTGACCGGGCGTCATGGCCTGAATATTTGCCTTATGTGCAGGTCGCGGCTAGGGGAGGGCAAGCCCATTGAAAGGAAAATCCCATGCTGACCCGTCGTGAGACTCTGGCCATTGGTTCCGCTGCTTTTGTGGTTTCCGCGTCCGGTGCTGCGCTGGCGCAGGATCGCAAGAACCCGATGCCGGATGAATTGCGCCGTGCGATTGAACGTGATCCGGCGTCCCCGGTGCTTGGCAATCCGAACGGCGACGTGACCCTGACCGAGTTTTTCGATTACAACTGTCAGTATTGCCGCCGGATGCTGCCGACGGTGCAGCGGTTGATCGCTGATGATAAGAACCTGCGGGTGGTGTTCTGGGAATGGCCGGTGTTCGGTGAAGGCTCGATGTATGCGACGCAGGTGTCGCTGTCGGCGCTGCGGCAGGGGAAATACTGGCAATTCCATTCCGGCCTGATGGCGCAGCGCGGGCAAGCCAATGAGGTCAGCGCCATGCGTGTGGCGCGAGAGGTCGGGCTGGATATGGACCGTGTGCAGCGGGATATGCAGTCGGATGCGGTGTTCAGCCAGATCGACAAGGCACGAGAGTTGGGCGACCATATGGGCCTGATCGGCACCCCGACTTTTATCGCCGGGGATGAGGGCGTGTTTGGCCATCAGACTATGGACAGCCTGAAAGCGATGATTGCCGAGGCGCGTCGGGTTCTGGGGTAAAGCGAAACGGCGGCCCGAAGAAGGGGGCCGCCGTTGCATTGGTGTGGTATGATAGAACTGCTCAACCCCATTCCCACGGTCGGGTGAACTGGCCCAGCTTGGCCTTGACGGCGGCTTCATCACATCCCGGATCGCGGGCCAGACGGGCGACAAGCCCGCGTTTCTTATCTTCGAACACTTCGGCCACATGGGCACCGGTGCCGTCCAGCGCGGCATCGTAAACCCGCTTGATCGCCAGCCGCCGCAGGTCGGGCTTGAAGATCTTACCAACCGCTGTTTTCGGCAATTCCGGCAGGATTTCCAGATGTTTGGGCTGTGCGGCGCGTTCGTGGATATGTTCGGCGGCATGAGCCATCAGTTCTTCGACCGTGACATTCGCCCCTTGCACAAGCTCCAGATAGACGCAGGGCAGCTCGCCCGCGAAACTGTCAGGCTGGCCGATGGCGCCGGCAAAGGCGACGGCGGGGTGGGACAGCATCCCTTCCTCGATCTCGGCGGGGTCAATGTTATGGCCGCCGCGAATAATCAGATCCTTGGCGCGTCCGGTGATCCACAGATAGCCGCCGGGGTCGATGCGGCCAAGGTCGCCGGTGCGCAGGAAGCGATCCTCAGCGAACAGGTCATGGTTCTTGTCGCTTTCGGTATAGGTTGACCCCTCGAAGACACCGGGGTTGGCGACGCAGATTTCGCCCACTTCATCGACGGCACATTCCTCAAACCCGCCTGCGGATTCGCGCAGGATTTTCACATGGGTATAGGGCAGGGGAATACCGACCGAGCCGACCTTTTTCAGCCCGTCGACGGGGTTGCTCGACACCAGACAGGTGGCCTCGGTCAGCCCGTAACCTTCGGCGATTTCCACCCCGGTGGCAGCTTTGAAGCGGTTATACAACTCGATCGGCAGCGGGGCAGAACCCGAAATAGCAGTGCGCAGCGAGGATACATCCGCATTCACCGGGCGCTGCATCAATGCTGAAATGGCGGTCGGCACGGTGATCAGGAAGCTGGCCTGCCAGCGTTCGATCAGTTTCCAGAAATTATCGAACACCCCATCGCCGCGATAGCCCGCCGGAGTCGGCATCACCATATGTGCGCCGGAATCAATACAGGACATCAGGACCGGATAGGCCGCGAAGACATGGAACAGCGGCAGCGGGCACATCAGCACGTCTTTTTCAGTGAACAACAGCCGCCCGCCAAGCCAGCCGTTATAGATCATGCCGGAATATTTATGCTGCGCGACCTTGGGCATCCCGGTGGTGCCGCCGGTGTGGAAATAGGCGGCCACGCGGTCGGTCTGCGGGTCGTCAAAATCAAGCTGCTGGTGGTTCTGCCCCGAGGTGGCGGCCTCGAAATCCAGCACCCGCACCTTGCGTTTGCGTTCGACCTTGGGGCGGATGAACGGCACCAGCAGGCGCTTGATCCCGGTCAGATAGCGGTGCAGGTCCACTTCGATCACGGTTTCGACATTCGGAGCCAGATCGACGGCCTGCGCGGCCTTTTGTGCCACATCGGTTTTAGGGAAGGCTTTCAGCGTCACCAGCACTTTGGCATTGGTGTTGCGCAGGATGCCCGCGATATGTTCCGGTTCCAGCAGCGGGTTGATCGGGTTCACGATCCCCGTCGTCGCCCCCGCCAGCAGCACCACCGGCGTTTCCAGACAGTTGGGCAGCAGATAGGCAACGGTATCCTGTGGCCCGACGCCAAGGCTGTGCAACAGGTTGGCGGTCTCGGTCACGCGCTGGTGAAAATCGTTCCAGGTCAGTGTTTTGGATGGCGCTTTCGGATCTGCGAACAGTTGAAAGCTGACGGCAGGACGATTTGCAAAGCGGTCGCGGGCGCGGGTTAGAAAACCATAGATCGTCTTGGCGGTATCACGCGCTTCATAGGGCTTTTCGGCCTCGATCTCATCGCGCATTTCAACGCTGGCAAAACGTCCCATATCTATCCTCCCTTGGATGCCGTCCTCCGTCGGCGTGGGCTTTAGAATGGACCCGGAAACGGCAAAGGGGCAAGGCCAAAGGCCCCGCCCCATCACAAAGTCACGCAGCGTTAGATTACTTGGCCGGGATGCGCAGGGTCTGGCCCGGATAGATCTTGTCGGGGCTGGACAGCATCGGGCGGTTAGCCTCGAAGATTTCGTTATAGCGGCCTGCGCTGCCAAGGGTTTTCTGTGCAATGGCCGACAGGGTGTCGCCCTTCTGCACGGTATAGAAGTTCGGCGCATCGGCCCCGGCAGGAGCGGCGGCGCGTTCGTCTTTCAGCTCGACGCGGGCGATGCCTTCGATGTTGCCAACTGCAAGGATCAGCTTTTCCAGCGTTTCCTGCTCGATGTCCTTGGCGGTCACGATGACAACATCGCCGCGCAGGGTCACATGAACGTCGCCATTGTTCAGGCCAAGTTCTTTCAGCTCGGCCACCAGCGCATCGACCTTGCGCTTTTCCTCGGCCTTGGCGGCTTCGGTCGGGTCAGCGGCAGGGGTGGCAGCGGCGGCTTCGCCCGGCAGGACTTTCTTACCGGCGCCCTTGATGAAATCCCAGAATGCCATCTTTGGCTCCTTTAGGTTAACTGTCGGGGTGGAAACGCTTTCGTTTGGGATTAGTTCCCGTTTTCTGCGTGGCCATCGGTAAATTGCAGCCGCGCCAGCCGGGCATAAAGACCGCCCTGCGCAACCAGCTCGTCATGCGTGCCTTGCGCAACGATCTGGCCATGGTCGAAAACCACGATCCGGTTGGCCTTTTTCACTGTGGCCAGACGGTGTGCAATGATGATTGTGGTGCGGCCCTCGGCCAGACGGTCCACGGCACCTTGCACCAGCCGTTCGGATTCGGCGTCCAGCGCGCTGGTCGCTTCGTCCAGCAGCAGGATCGGGGCGTCGCGCAGAATGGCGCGGGCGATGGCGATGCGCTGTTTCTGGCCGCCCGAGAGCATCACGCCGCGTTCCCCCACAAAAGTGTCATAGCCTTCGGGCAGGGCAGTCAGGAAGTCATGTGCATTGGCGGCGCGGGCAGCGGATTCGACCTCGGCATCTGTGGCCTCAGGGCGGCCAAAGCGGATGTTCTCGCGTGCGGAATCGGCAAAGATCACCGCATCCTGCGGCACCAGCGCAATCGAGCGGCGGAAGTCACTGCGGTTCATGTCGCGCAGGTCGATGTCGTCGATGCTGACGCGGCCCGTCTCGGGATCCCAAAACCGCTGGATCAACTGAATGACAGTGGTTTTCCCTGCGCCCGAGGGGCCGACCAGCGCCACGGTCTCGCCCGGTGTGATATGCAGATTGACATTTTTCAGGGTCGAAACATCGGGGCGCGATGGATAGTGAAAGGTCACGTCGTCAAAGCCGATTGCGCCACGCACCGGCTGCGGCAGCGGGCGCGGGTTGGCGGGATCGTTCAATGTGTCACGGGCCGACAACAGTTCGGCCATCCGCTCGGCCGCACCGGCGGCACGCTGGATTTCGCCCCAGATTTCGGACAGCGCACCGACGCCGCCCGCAACCATGATCGCATAGATCACGAATTGCACCAGCTCGCCCACGGACATGGTGCCATCATGCACGTCCCGCGCACCGATCCACAAAATGCCGGTAATGCCGGCAAAAATCATAAAAATCACAATCACGGTCATGGCCGCGCGGGTGGTGACGCGGGACAGGGCTGCGTCAAAGCTGCGCTCGGTCAGATCACCAAAGCGCGCGCGGGTGGCGGTTTCCTGTGTAAACGCCTGCACCGTCTGCGCGGCCAGCAGGCTTTCCGATGCTGCGCCGGAACTGTCCGCAATCAGGTCCTGATTGGTGCGGGACATTTTGCGCAACCGACGGCCAAGCGTGATAATCGGGATCAGCACCACCGGCACCAGCAGGAACACCAGCCCGGTCAGCTTGGGCGAGGTCCAGAACAACATCACCATGCCGCCAATCAGGATCATAAAATTGCGCAGCGCGATGGATACGGAGGAGCCGACAACCGACTGGATCAGCGTTGTGTCGGTGGTGATGCGGCTGATAATTTCGCCGGTCATCACGCGCTCGTAAAAGGCGGGGGACAGGCCGATCACCCGGTCGAACACGGCCTTGCGAATATCTGCCACGACCCGCTCACCCAGCCGGGTGACAAGATAATAGCGCAGCCCCGTTCCCAGCGCGAGCAGAGCCACGACCAGCAGCGCGGCGACGAAATATTCATCCAGCAGCGCGGCCCCCTGATTAAAGCCGTCCACCACCCGGCGCACGGCAATCGGCAGGATCAGACTGATGGCTGCGGTCGCCATCAGCGCCACCAGCGCCCCGAGCATCAGCAGGCGATAGGGCCGGATGAAAGGCCAGATCGCCCCAAGCGCCCCCACGCGGCGGCTGGTCGGGCGATCCTCGGTAACGCTTGGTCTGCGGGCCATGAGTGGTCTCCGTTCAACGATTGGGGCGTGGTGATGCGGGCCACCGGCTGTCAAGGCTGGTGCGGGCCGCGGGACTCGAACCCGCACGGGCTTGCGCCCCAGGGATTTTAAGTCCCATGCGTCTACCATTCCGCCACGCCCGCAGCAGCCCGGCTTGGCTATGCGCTTTGCTGGCGGGGTGCAAGGGGCAAGCGTGGGGCAGGGGGCTGACCCTGCGTTGCCTTCGCGTGACCGTTTCAGGCAGCTTTGGGGCAGGTGGCGCGGTTATACAAACCAATGGGGGTGATACCAGCCAGCCCCAGAGGGGCAGCCTTTGTCGCCCCCATCAGATGCAGGGCCGCGTGTGCTTTCACGGCCTTACCGTGCGTTTCGGTCGCTGGCCAGTTCCGGCGTGTCATCCATCAGCGAGGCATGGGCGCTGTCGCCAAAGGTTGCCCAATCCAGCCCCGGCTTGGGCTGCGGGATTTCATCGCGGTGCCAGGTCAGGTGCATCTGAACCTTGGAAATGAAATGCCCGGTGATCGGTGCCGTGGCGAACAGGAAGATCGAGATCATTAGCTCGTGCCACGAAAACACGCCCCGGAAGATCCAGAAATACAGCATCGAAGCAATCAGAACGCTGCCGACGCCCAGCGTTGCGGCCTTTGTCGGGGCGTGAACACGGGTCATCGGGTCAGGCAGCTTGACCAGCCCGAACGACCCGACAAGCCCAAAAAAGCCCGAGCAAACCAGCAGAAAGGCAATGACCAGATCGGCCAGCGTGCCGAACAGGGGCCAGCTTTCGGCAGGGATAAACGTCGCGGCAGGGACGGCAGCGGCAGTCAGGGGCAGGGAGATCATGGCGCTGTCCTCACTCGATAATGTCGCCGCGCAGGATGAACTTGGCATAGGCCACGGTCGAGACAAAGCCGACCATGGCAAACAGCATCGAGACCTCGAAATAAACGGTCGTGCCTTGCAGGATGCCGAACAGCGAAACCAGCGCGATCATGTTGATGGCCATGGTGTCCAGTGCAAGGATGCGGTCGCCCACACCCGGCGCAAAAACCACACGATACAGGTTGAACAGCAGCGCCATGCCAAAACAGCCAAAGGCAAAGATCAGAGCATAGTGGATCATTCGAAAATCTCCAGCAGGCGGTCCTCATAACGGGTCTGGATGTCGCTGATGATGCCCTCGGGGTCCGGCGCGTGCAGCGCGTGGATCAGCAGGAAATGCCCATCCTCGGACAGATCGGCGCTGACCGTGCCGGGCGTCAGGGTGATGGTCCCGGCCAGAACGGTAATCGCCTCGGGCGATTTGACACGCAGCGGCAGGGTGATCCATGCTGGCTGAAGCTGCCGTGCCGGTTTGAACAGCACGATCATGGCGACTTGAACATTCGCCACGATAATGTCCCAAATGACCACGAAGACATAGGCGATGATCCGGGGGATACCCCGGATATTGGCACGATGAGGCCAATAGGGGGCAGTTATTGCCGGAATGATGATGGCAATGATGATCGCAAAGACCAGCGAGCCCCATGCGAAACGGTTAACCAGCATCATCCAGACGACGACCAGTAGGGCCGATACGAAGGGATGCGGGAAAAGACGGCGGATCATCGTGCGCCCTCCTGTTCGATCAGCACGGCGCGGATATAGCTGGCCTGATCGCCAAGCTGCGCTGCGGTGTCCTCTGCCAGCCGCATTACCGGCCCGGCAAAGACGGTCAGCGCGACCAGTACGGCGATCAGCGCCATCGGCGCAGCCAGCGCCAGCCATGGGGCAGGGGCGTCGGCAAGGTTCTGGATCGCCTCGTCCGGTTCGATCTTGGTGAGGATGGTTTTGCGGTCCCCGGCTGTGGCTTCGTCGCCCGGCTTATGCACGCCGCGCATGGCGTAGGGCAGCCAGAACACCGTTGATCCAGCCCGCGCAAAGCCCACAATGGCGATCAGCGAGGTGACAAGGATCACCGCCCAAATCCAGACCCACCAGTCAGATGCACGGGTGGCATCCAGAACCAGCAGCTTGCCGATAAAGCCCGACAGTGGCGGCAGGCCCGCGATGGCGATGGCGGCGGCGAAGAACAGCGCCGAGATCAGCCCGTGGTTCGGCATCAGCGACCCGGCTTGCAGCCACAGCCCGCGCCGTGCGCCGACCAGATCGACGATCAGGAACAGTGCCCCGGCGGCCAGCGTGGAATGGATCATGTAATAGACCGCCGCCGACAAGCCTTGCGGGGTGAATTGTGCAACCGAGATCATCAGCGTGCCAATGGAGCCAATGGCCGCGAAAGCCGCCAGCCGTGCCAGATTGCGCGAACCAAGCACCCCGATCTGTCCAAGCGCCAGCGTGAACAGCGCGGCGGGCAGCAGCAGCTCTGCCGCCAGCGTCTCGATCACCGTATGCGGCGGGAATACCAGCGTGAAAAAGCGGATAATCGCGTAAACGCCGACCTTGGTCATAATGGCGAACAGCGCCGCCACCGGCCCCGGCGCATTGGCATAGGTCGAGGGCAGCCAGAAGTGCAGCGGGATCAGCGCCGCCTTGACCGCAAAGACCAGCATCAGAAGGATTGCGCCGACGCGGATCAGGCTGGTGTCCTCGGGCGGCAGTTGTGCCACGCGATTGGCCAGATCGGCCATGTTCAGCGTGCCGGTGACGGCATAAAGCGTGCCAAGTGCCGCCAGAAACAGCGCCGAACCGGCAAGGTTATAGACGACATATTGCGTCCCCGCCCGCAGCCGCATCTCGCCCCCGCCATGCAGCATCAGCCCATAGCTGGCGATCAGCAGGATCTCGAAGAACACGAACAGGTTGAAGGCGTCGCCGGTCAGGAAAGCCCCACAGACGCCCATCAACTGAAATTGCCAGAGCGCATGGAAATGCCAGCCCTTGCGGTCCCAGCCAGAGCCAAAGGCATAAAGCTGCACCACAAGCGCCAGCAGGGCGGTCAGCAGCACCATCACCGCCGCCAGACGGTCCAGCATCAGCACGATGCCAAAGGGCGCGGCCCAGTTGCCAAGCCGATACACATGCACCTGCCCGTCCGAGGCGATTACGTTCAGCCAGATGGCCACGCCAACCAGCGCCGCCGTCCCAAGGATCGAGAACACCCGCTGCAACAGCAGGTCATGCCGCATCCACAGGATAATCAGCGGCCCGACGACGGCGGGCAGGATGACCGGGGCAATGATCCAGTGGTTCATGCGCGGTCCTCCTGCTGGTCCAACTCGTCATTATGCAGCGGCTCGCGGTCGCGGCGGGGCATGTTGATACGGTCATCGCCGCCTTCGATAAAGGCACCAAGGGCGATAATGACCACCACAGCCGTCATGGCAAAGCTGATGACGATGGCCGTCAGCACCAGCGCCTGCGGCAGCGGGTCGGTATAGGGCCCGTCATGTGCGTAAAGCAGTGGCGGCCGGTCCACCACCAGACGTCCCGAAGCGAACAGGAATACGTTGATTGCATAGGTCCACATGGTCATGCCCAGCACGACCGCAAAGGCCCGGCGGCGCAGGATCAGATAGGTGCCGGACGCAATCAATGCGCCAATTGTGCTGGCCAACAGCAATTCCATTGTTAACGGTCCTCCGGCGGCATACGGGTGGCCAGTCGGCTTGGGTCCACGTCCATTGGTTCAAGGTTTACGGTCTCGCCCGCCCGCCGCGCGATCCGCGACAGCGAGTTCAGCGCCAGCATCACCGCGCCGACCACACAGAGAAACACGCCAAGGTCAAAACCCAGCGCAGTTGCCAGTTCGAACGGCTCCAGCCCCGGCAGTTTGACGTAGCCAAAGGCCGAGGTCAGGAACGGCCGGTCGTTGAACCACGCACCCGCCCCCGTCACCACCGCGGCAATGACGCCAAAGCCGATCAGCGCGTGATACTGGAACCGCTGGCGCTCCTGCGCCCAGGCGAAACCGGACGCCATATACTGCATCAGCAATGCGATAGACACGACCAGACCGGCGATAAAACCACCGCCCGGCTGGTTGTGACCGCGCAGGAAGATGAACAGCCCGACCACCAGCGAAATCGGCAGCAGCACGCGGGTCGCCACCACCATCATCAGCGGATGCCGGTCGCCCGCGCGTTTGCCGTCATGCTTCCAGTTCGCCAGGATTTTGGCCGAGCGCCCTTCCAGCAGCGTTTGCGCAAGGGCAAAGATGGTCAGCGCGGCAATGCCAAGCACGGTGATCTCGCCCATCGTATCATAGCCGCGGAAATCCACGAGGATCACGTTCACCACATTGTCGCCGCCGCCAAGATCATGACTGTTTTCAAGCATATAGCCGGAAATCGACGGGAAGGCGAAATCGCGCATCATAATCGCATAGGCCAGCGCGCCAAAGCCCACCCCGGCCAGCGTGGCGATCAGCGCGTCGATGCCGCGCTTGTGGCTGTGGCTTTCCAGCAGGGTATGCTTGGGCAGAAAGTTCAGTGCCAGCAACAGCAGCATGACGGTCACGACCTCGACGCTGATCTGCGTCAGCGCAAGGTCGGGTGCGGACAGATAAAGGAAGCTGGCCGAAACCATCAGCCCCACGATCCCCACCATGACCAGCGCCAGCAGGCGGTGGCGGTGAACGATGACCATGGTCCAGATGGCGACCATTGCCAGCAGCCATGCCACGGCGGCAACCGGGGTGATCGGCAGCATCTCTCGCGTGGGGGTGCCGATGTTGCCGGTGGACCATGCCCATGCCCCGGCGGCAAGGCAGGTCAGGGTAAAGGCCGCCAGCGCCCGCGACATGCTGCCGTTGTTCAGTCGCTGGGTGATGAAGCGTGCCGCGCGGACATTCAGATTGATGAAAGCGTCGAAAATCGCCTTGTAATAAGGGATATGCAATGCCGTCCAGAGCCGGTTCAGCAGCGGCCAGCCGAACAGCACCAGCACCCCGCCCGCAATCGCGACCAGCGACATGATCAGCGCCGTGTTCACACCATGCCACAGCGCCAGATGTGCATGCGGCTGCCCTCCGGTCACGGCGGCGGCGCTGCTGTCCACCAGCCAGCCCGCCAGCGTTTGCGGGAACAGCCCGATCAGCACCACAAGACAGACCAGCAGCGCCGGGCCGCCCCACAGTCCGATGCCGGGATCATGCGGTTTATGCGGGTAATCCTCGCGGACCGGCCCGGTAAAGGTGTGGAAAATGAACCGCAGCGAATAGCCGACCGAGAACAGCGCCGCGATGGTTGCCACCACCATGAACCCCTGATGCCAATAGGCGGCATGAGTGGTCTCCTCCAGCATCATTTCCTTGGAAATAAAGCCGTTCAGCGGCGGGAAACCGGCCATGGACAGCGCCGCGACCGTGCCGATGGCAAAGGTAATCGGCATCAGCCTGCGCAAGCCGCCAAGCCGCGCGATCGAGCGCGTCCCGGCCTCATGGTCGATAATGCCAACGGTCATAAACAGCGCTGCCTTGAAGGTGGCGTGGTTGATGATGTGGAACATCGCCGCCAGCGCGGCGGCCTCGGTCCCGAACCCCAGCAGCATGGTAATCAGGCCAAGGTGGCTGACCGTGGAAAAGGCCATCAGCCCCTTCAGGTCGTCCTTGAACCCCGCGATAACCGCGCCGATCAGCATGGTGACAAGCCCGGTGCAGGCCACGATCCAGAACCATTCCGGTGTCCCCGCCAGCACCGGCCACAGCCGCGCCATCAGGAAAATCCCCGCTTTGACCATGGTGGCGCTGTGCAGATAGGCCGAAACCGGCGTCGGCGCGGCCATCGCATGAGGCAGCCAGAAGTGGAACGGAAACTGCGCCGATTTGGTAAAGGCGCCAATCAGGATCAGCACCAGCGCCGGAACGTAATAGGGGCTGGCCTGAATCGCCTCGCGGTGGTTCAGGATCTCGCTGATTTCATAGCTGCCGGCGATCTGGCCCAGAATCAGCATCCCGCCGATCATCGCCAGCCCGCCTGCGCCGGTCACGGTCAGCGCCATCCGCGCACCCTGACGGCCATCGGGCAGGTGCTTCCAGTAACCAATCAGCAGGAAGGACGACAGCGAGGTCAGCTCCCAGAAGATCAGCAAAAGCAGGATGTTGTCGGACAGGACGATGCCGACCATCGCGCCCTGAAACAGCATCAGATAGGTGAAAAACTGCCCCGCCGGGTCGGATTTCGACAGATAAAACCGGGCATAGGTAATAATCAGCAGCCCGATGCCCAGAATCAGAATCCCGAACAGCAGGCTCAGCCCGTCGATGCGGAAATTCGCGCTCAGCCCGATCTGCGGCAGCCATGAAAGCTGGGCGGTGATGACCTCTCCGGCGAGGATCTGCGGGATGTGCAGCACCAGCCCCAGCAGGGCAATCAGCGTGGCCGTGCCGCAGGCGATGGCGGCGACATTGCGCCCCGAACGGATCAGAAGTCCCGGCAGCAAGGCGCCAAGAAAGGGCAGAAGGGCGATGAGGGCTGGCGACATACGCGATTCCGGCTGGCTAAAAGATTCTTGTGTTTGTTGAGGCTTGGGCAGCAGGTGTCAAGCAAATGACTGGGGATTTCGCTTGATCTTACGGGAATCGTTAAAGTTTTAATGGTTTTTGTCTGGCGCGTGTTCTTGTTTCGTGCTATCGGGGGTGAAAAGGGGGCAGTATGCGCGTTCTTGGAATTGATCCGGGCCTTCGCAACATGGGCTGGGGCGTGATCGCGGTTGATGGGCCGCGGCTGCGGCATGTGGCGAATGGGATCATCCATTCGGATGTGGGTGATCTTGGGATGCGTCTGCTACGCTTGTATCAGGGGCTGCGGGCGGTGATTGCTGAACATGCGCCGACCGTTGCGGCGGTTGAGCAGACCTTTGTGAACAAGGATGCTACCGGCACGCTGAAACTTGGGCAGGCACGGGGGATTGCGCTGCTCGCCCCGGCCGAGGCCGGGCTGGAGATCGGGGAATATGCCCCCAATGCGGTGAAAAAGGCCGTCGTGGGGGTGGGGCACGCCGGAAAGGGACAGGTGGAACATATGGTGCGGTTTCAACTGCCGGGCGTGGTGCTGGCCGGGGCGGATGCGGCGGATGCGCTGGCCATTGCGATTTGCCATGCGCATCACCTGCAATCCCGTGCCATTCGTGTAAAGGTGGTTGCATGATCGGGCGTATCGCCGGGGTGATCCTTCACCGTGCCGCCGATCACGTTCTGATCGACGTGCGCGGTGTGGGTTATCTTGTTCATATCAACGAGCGCACGGCGGCGAACCTGCCGCCAGTGGGGCAGGCCGCGGCGCTATATACCGAACTTCTTGTGCGCGAAGATTTGCTGCAATTGTTTGGTTTTGAAACCCTTTTGGAAAAGGAATGGCACCGGCTTCTGACCGGCGTTCAGGGCATCGGGGCCAAGGCATCGCTGGCGATTCTCGGGGTGCTTGGTGCCGATGGGGTTGGCCGGGCGATTGCGCTTGGTGACTGGTCGGCGGTGCGTAAAGCCCCTGGCGTCGGGCCAAAGCTGGCGCAGCGCGTGGTGATGGAACTCAAGGATAAAGCCCCTTCGGTCATGGCGTTGGGGGGCAATCTGTCGGTTGAAACCACCCCGCTGGTCGAGGATGTGACCCCGACCGCCCCGCGCCCGGTGGCTGCTGCGGCGGTCTCGTCCGACGCGCTGTCGGCGCTGACCAACCTTGGCTATGGCGCGTCCGAGGCGGCGCAGGCCGTCGCTCAGGCGCAGACCACGGAACCTGAAGCCACTACAGGCGCGTTGATCCGGGCAGCCCTGCGGCTGCTGGCCCCGAAGGAGTGAGTGATGCCCGGTAATATCAAGACTTTTATCCTGATGGCGGTGATGACCGCACTGTTGATGGCCATTGGCGGGCTGATCGGCGGCACCGGCGGCATGATCTTTGCGCTGATCTTTGCGGGCGGCACGAATATCTGGGCGTGGTGGAACAGCGACAAGGCGATGTTGCGCCAGCAGGATGCAATCCCCGTGACGCGCGAACAGGCCCCGGAACTGGTCGATATGGTGGCCGCGCTGGCGCAGCGGGCCAACCTGCCAATGCCTGCGGTCTATGTTCTGCAAACCGAACAGCCCAATGCCTTTGCAACCGGGCGCAACCCGGAAAACGCCGCGGTTGCGGTGACACAGGGGCTGATGCGCCTGTTGAATCGCGACGAACTTGCCGGGGTCATCGCGCATGAGCTGGCCCATATCCGCCACCGCGACACGCTGACCATGACGGTCACGGCGACGCTGGCCGGGGCGATCTCGATGCTGGCGAATATGATGATGTTTTCGGGCGGGCGGAACCGGGGCGGGTTGCTGGCCTCGATTTTGGTGATGGTGCTGGCGCCGCTGTCAGCGGGACTGGTACAGATGGCGATTTCCCGTGCGCGGGAATATGAGGCCGATGCGACGGGCGCGGAAATCTCGGGGCAGCCGCTGGCTCTGGCTTCTGCGCTGGCCAAGATCTCGAACGCGGCAGGGCGGGTGCTGAATGAACCGGCCGAGCAGAACCCTGCATCGGCCAGCATGTTCATCATCAACCCGCTGCATGGGCTGCGCATGGACAGCCTGTTCCGCACCCACCCCGCGACCGAAGACCGTATCGCCCGGCTGCGCGCGATGGTCCGATGAGCCAGCCTGACCCCGCCCTGCGCCCTGATCCCTTGCCTGAAGACGGGCAGGACCGCGCCCTGCGCCCGCAAAAGCTGGACGAATTCGTCGGTCAGGCCGAGGCGCGGGCGAATCTGCGGGTTTTCATCGAAAGCGCCCGGATGCGTGGGCAGGCGATGGATCATACGCTGTTCCACGGCCCGCCCGGTCTTGGCAAAACCACGCTGGCGCAGATCATGGCGCGGGAATTGGGGGTCAATTTCAAAATGACCTCTGGTCCGGTATTGGCCCGCGCCGGTGATCTGGCTGCGATTCTGACCAATCTTGAGGCGCGGGACGTTCTGTTCATCGACGAGATCCACCGTATGAACCCTGCGGTCGAGGAGGTTCTCTACCCCGCGATGGAGGATTACGAGCTGGATCTGGTCATCGGTGAAGGCCCCGCTGCCCGCACCGTGCGGATCGAGCTTCAGCCCTTTACGCTGGTCGGCGCCACCACCCGGCTTGGCCTGTTGACCACGCCGCTGCGTGACCGTTTCGGCATCCCGACCCGGTTGCAGTTTTATACCGTGCCGGAGCTGGATCAGATCGTTGCCCGTGGGGCGCGGCTGATGGGGGTGTCTGCGGAACCCGAAGGCACACAGGAAATTGCTCGCCGTGCGCGTGGCACGCCGCGGATTGCCGGTCGTCTGCTGCGCCGTGTGGTGGATTTCGCATTGGTCGAGGGCGATGGCCGCCTGACCCGAAAAATCGCTGATTCGGCACTGACCCGGCTGGGGGTGGATCATCTGGGACTGGACAGCGCCGACCGTCGCTACCTTGGCCTGATTGCTGAACATTACGGTGGTGGGCCGGTTGGGGTGGAAACCCTTTCGGCGGCGCTGTCTGAAAGCCGTGATGCGATCGAGGAGGTGATCGAACCCTATCTGCTGCAACAGGGGCTGATTGCCCGCACCCCACGCGGGCGGATGCTGACGGCGGGCGCGTGGCGGCATCTGGGGCTGGCCGCACCGCAACCCCCGCAGGCAGAGATGTTTGACGGCTGATCTGCCTGTTCCGCCTTGACGGGCTGTCGTCAGAAAGGTTCCCTGACCCAGAATAGGGAGGGGAACCAGATGCAAAACCGTATCCGCGACAGCTTCGCGCGCCAGACCATGATGCAAACGCTTGGTGCCGAATTGGGGGAGGTGACTGAGGGCCGTGTGACCATTACCGCACCGATCCTGCCGACGGTGCTGCAACAACAAGGTGCAGGCCACGCCGGACTGGCCTTCAGCATCGGTGATTCGGCGGCGGGTTATGCCGCACTGACCATGCTGCCGCCGGAAAACGA
This sequence comes from Paracoccus sp. (in: a-proteobacteria), assembly GCF_030538695.1. Taxonomy (GTDB): domain Bacteria; phylum Pseudomonadota; class Alphaproteobacteria; order Rhodobacterales; family Rhodobacteraceae; genus Paracoccus. Next base: position 19,005 of record NZ_JAUNTN010000021.1, on the reverse strand, counting down.
GGTCGTGACGGTGGAGATGAAGATCAACCTGATGGCCCCGGCGCTTGGCGATAGGTTGGTGGCCGAAGGCCGGGTGGTTCGTGCCGGGCGCCGCATCACCGTGGTTGCGGCGGATGTCTGGGCGGAAACCAATGGTCAGCGCAAGCAGGTGGCATTGCTGCAAGGCACGATGATGGCGGTTTAAGGGGCGCGGCCTTTTGGCACGTTCTGTCTGGCCTTTCCGCAGAGCGATCCGGGGAAAGGCCCACTGCTCCTCTGGAACGCATCCACCCAACGATACTCACAGACAAAGGATCAGCATATCTTTTGTCTATAAATATCCTCTGGGGGTGCGGGGGGCGAAGCGCCCCCGCTTACGGCGTCAGCCCTTCGGGATCGGGCAGGTCGTTGGCGCGCATGGTTGCGGTCAGCGTATTGGCCAGCAGACAGGCAATGGTCATCGGGCCAACGCCCCCCGGAACCGGGGTGATTGCACCGGCGATCGGGGTGGCAGAGGCGAAATCCACATCCCCCACCAGCCCGTCATCGGTGCGGTTGATGCCCACATCAATCACCGTCGCGTCGGGCTTGATCCAGTCGCCCTTGACGAATTGCGGGCGGCCAACGGCGGCAACGACAATATCGGCGCGGCGGCAAAGGTCGGGCAGGTCGCGGGTCCGGCTGTGGGCCACCGTCACCGTGGCGCTGTCGCGCAGCAGCAGCGCGGCCATGGGTTTGCCGACGATATTGCTGCGTCCGATCACCACCGCGTCCTTGCCCGACAGGTCGCCAAGCTGGTCGCGCAGCATCATCAGGCATCCCAGCGGGGTGCAGGGAACCATCGCCTTTTGCTCGGTCGCCAGCCGTCCGGCATTCATCACGGTAAAGCCGTCCACGTCCTTTTCCACCGCGATTGCGTTAATAACCGCGTCTTCGTCCAGATGTGCGGGCAGGGGCAGTTGCACCAGAATCCCGTTCACGGTTGCGTCGTTGTTCAATTGCTGGATCAGAGCCAGCAATTCGGCTTGCGAGGTTTCGGCAGGCAGGCGATGTTCATAAGAGTTCATCCCGACTTCGACCGTCATCTTGCCCTTGGAGCGGACATAGACCTGACTGGCAGGATCTTCACCGACCAGCACGACGGCCAGACCGGGGGTGATACCCTGAGCCTTCAGCGTGGCGACCTGTTGCGCGATTCGCTCGCGCAGGCGGGCGGCGAAGGCCTTGCCGTCGATGAGGGTGGCGGTCATGGCTGGCTCCTTCCTTGTTCACCGGCTGAATGCCCCGGCCTGTCCGGCAAGGCAAGCCCGAAGCTGTTGCCGCGATGCAACGCCGCATCGGCAAGGTTTTGCCGATCATGGAACTGGGGGAACAAGCTGCCCGTTGAGTGCTGCGATCAAGTAAAACGTATAACGGAGAAAAACATGAGCGCCGCGAGCATTGTCGTCAGTCTGGGTTTCGGCCTTGGTCTGGCATTGGCTGCCGCGCTGTTACTGGTGATCTGATGCCAAGGAACAGTGTCACAAGCCCCTGAAAGCCCCGGTTCGCCGGGGCTTTTGTATAGCGGGCGAGGGGGTTGGGAACATTCCTTGGCGCTGTGCATTGGTCCAGACATAATCAAGGAGGCGATGATGCCGACGAAGATCCTTTACCAGACCAGCGGAACCGCGACCGGGGACGGGCGCAACGGGCATGTGGCGGTCGATGACGGCAGTTTCGCCGCCGATCTGAGCGTGCCGAAAGAGCTTGGCGGGCCGGGGGGCGAAGGGCTGAACCCCGAAAAGATGTTCGCGCTTGGCTATGCTGCCTGTTTCAACAGCGCGTTGCGTCATTATGCAACGGCGCAAAAGGTGAAACTGCCTGCCGATAGCTCGGTGCAGGTTCAGGTCGGGATTGGCCCGCGCGATGATGGCGGTTTCGGGCTGGCGGTCGGAATCAAGGTGGCCCTGCCCGGTATGGACCGCGAACAGGCGCAATCGCTGATCGAAGGGGCGCATCAGGTTTGCCCCTATTCCAACGCGACCCGCGGCAATCTGGCAATTACGCCGGAACTGGTCTGACAAAAAAGCCCCGCATTTGCGGGGCTTTTTCTTACATCTGCGGGGCCGGGGTGGTTGCGGGCGGCACCTTTGGCACGCCGACCTGCGGGATCGAGCTGGACGGGGTGTCGTCATCCCCGCCAAGCGCCTCGCCCCGGACAACCTTGCCGATTTCGTCGCCGGTCAGGGTTTCGTATTCCAGCAGGCCCTTGGCCAGACGCTCGAACTCGACCTCTTTTTCCAGCAGGATGCGGCGGGCTTCCTGATAGCCGTTTTCGATCAGCTCGCGCACCTCGGCTTCGATCAGCTCTTTGGTCGCGGTCGAGACCGAGAAGCCGCCGGTATTGCCGGAGTAGCCCTCATGCGCCTCGGCGTAATCCACCGCGCCGATCTTGTCGGACATGCCCCAGCGCATGACCATGGCGCGGGCCAACTGGCTGGCCTGCATGATGTCGCCTGCCGGGCCGTTCGACACGCCTTCCTCACCGTATTTGATGATTTCGGCGGCTTTCCCGGCCATGGTCATGGCGATTTTCTGTTTGGCCTCGTCCTTGTGATAGTTCAGCCGGTCCATTTCCGGCAGGCTGACCACCATGCCGAGCGCCCCGCCGCGCGGGATGATCGTCGCCTTATAGACCGGATCGCATTTCGGCAGCGACAGGCCGACGATGGCATGACCGGCCTCGTGATAGGCGGTTTTTTCCTTTTGCTCGGGCGTCAGAACCATGCTGCGGCGCTCGACGCCCAGCATCACCTTGTCCTTGGCGTTTTCAAAATCTTCCATGGCCACAAAGCGGCGGCCGATGCGGGCGGCCATCAGGGCGGCCTCGTTCACAAGGTTCATCAGATCCGCACCCGAGAAACCCGGCGTGCCGCGGGCAATGATGCGCAAATCCACATCAGGCCCGACCGGCACCTTCTTGGCGTGAACCTGCAAAATCCGCTCGCGGCCCTTGATGTCGGGATTGCCGACATAGATCTGGCGGTCGAAGCGGCCCGGACGCAACAGGGCAGGGTCCAGCACGTCTTTGCGGTTGGTGGCGGCGATGATAATGACGCCTTCGTTCGCATCGAAACCGTCCATTTCCACAAGCAACTGGTTCAGCGTCTGTTCGCGCTCATCATTGCCGCCGCCGATGCCGACGCCACGGGCGCGGCCTACGGCGTCGATCTCGTCGATGAAGACGATGCAGGGGGCGGATTTCTTGGCCTGCTCGAACATATCGCGGACGCGGGATGCGCCGACACCGACGAACATTTCCACGAAATCGGACCCTGAAATGGTAAAGAACGGCACGCCCGCCTCGCCCGCGATGGCACGGGCCAGCAGGGTTTTACCCGTGCCGGGAGGGCCGACCAGCAGCGCGCCTTTGGGGATTTTCCCGCCAAGGCGGCTGAACTTTTGCGGATTGCGCAGGAACTCGACGATTTCTTCCAGCTCTTCCTTGGCCTCGTCGATGCCCGCCACGTCGTCAAAGGTCACGCGCCCATGCTTTTCGGTCAGCATCTTGGCGCGGGACTTGCCAAAGCCCATCGCGCCGCCTTTGCCGCCGCCCTGCATCCGGTTCATAAAGAAAATCCAGACCCCGATCAGCAGGATAAAGGGCAGGAATGCGGTCAGCAGTGACATGAGGCCGGATTGCTGCTGGCGTTTGACATCGACATTGACGCCCTTGGCGATCAGCTTGTCCGCGATTTCTTCGCCCAAGGGGCGGACAGTGGTGTAAACGGTGCCGTCGCTGCCCTGAAACGAGACGGTCTCGCCGTCAATCGTGGCCTTGGCGACCTGATCGTTGTCGACACGCTGAATAAACTCGGAATAGCTGACGGTGCGGGCGTTCATCGCCCCGCCGCCGTTGCCGAACAGGTTAAACAGCGCCAGAATCATCAGAAACAGGACGACCCAAAAGACGATATTGCGGGTGTTGCCCAAAACAGGCTCCTCTGCGGGAAGAAAAGAGTTTTTCTGAAAATAGGGATTTGGGCGCGGGGTTCAATGCGTTCCGAGCATGGAAAGCAGGTCTTTGCCCGTTCGCAGCGGTTTTGCGGTGGATTTATCGCCTGACAGCAGCGGTGCGGCGACCAGATCGGGGCCGGACCAGATGGCGGGCAGGCTGGCGGCCTCGTCACGGGTCAGGCCCGCCTCGCGCCACGGCAGGTCGGGCAGGGGGGCATGGCCGAGCGCCCGCCATTCCTGCCCCGGTGGCAGATCGTCTACGCGCCAGCGGTTGTCCCAGATGCCGCCGGTGACGGCGACGGCGCGGGCGGCGGCGGCGGGTTCGCGCAACATCCGCAGGCCGTTCGTGCCGGGTGCCAGCAGCGCCCCGTCCAGCGTGGCACGATGGCCAGCGGCGATTTGCGCCAATGCAGCGGCGGTGGCGGTCTCGCGCGGGGGGTAATCCGCGCCGGTCAGCCAGCGCAGCGCGGTCAGCAGACAGCGGCGGATGATTTCTGGCGGGGCGTCCTGCATGGGTGGCAGGGTCAGGCTGGCCGAGGCGTGAACCCGCGCCCGCGTCAGCCAATCGGCGGCAATCTGGTCAAGGCTGGCGCGGGCGCGGCGCAGGTTTGTCGCGCTGCGGGCCAGCATGGCCGGGTCCAGCGCCAGTGCCGCCATGGTCTGCCGGATGCGCACCCGTTCATATTCGGGATTCTGGTTCGAGGGGTCTTCGGCCCATGTCAGCCCGCGCCTGCGCAGCCAGTCGCGCAGGCTTTCGCGGCTGACCTCCAGCGCCGGCCGAAGCCAGAGGATGCCCTGCGCGGTGCGGGCCTCTGCCATGCCGGACAGCCCGTCCAGCCCGGAACCCCGTGCCAGCCGCATCAGCAGGGTTTCGGCCTGATCGTCCTGCGTATGGGCTAGCAGCACCGCCGACAGCCCGCGTCGCGCCGCCCATTGGGACAGCAGATCCAACCGCGCCTGCCGGGCGTTGGCTTGCAGATTGCCGTGGGTTTCTGGCGTCCAGTTCAGGATTTCATGGGGAATGCCCAAGGCGCGGGCCTGTTCGCCCACCATCATCGCCTCGGCCTGCGATTCGGGACGTAGGTTATGATCGACGGTTGCGGCTTCGATCCGGCGCTGCGGCCCGGCCCAATCTGCGGTGATATGCAGCAGCGCCAGCGAATCACCGCCGCCTGAAACCGCGACGCCAAGCGTGCCATGAGGGGCGATCCGGTCCAGCGTGTCGCGAATCGCCTTGGCGGGATCAGGGGGCATCGGGCAGATAAAGGTCAGCCTCGCCCTCGGGGTCGTCCACCACGGGCGGGGTGTCGCTGGCAGGGGGTTGCAAGCAGTTCAGCGTGTCCAGCCGCGTGCGGGCCTCGGTCGCCTCGCTGCTGGCGGGCAGGCGTGCGGTCAGGTCCAGAAGCGTCAGGCAGGCGGCGTCAGAATCGCCGCGCTGCTCCAGCACACCGGCCACCCCCAGCAAGGCGCGGGCAGCATCCGGCCCATTCGGTGCGGCGGCAAAGCTGGACAGCCACGCCTCGGCGGCGGCATCGCGCTGGCCCTGCCGGTTCAGCGCCTCTCCCAGCAGATAGAGCGCCAGCCCGGTCAGAGGTCCGCCCGCATGATGGCGGCCAAGTTCCTGAAAAATCTGCGCAGCTTGTTCGTGATTGCCAGCATCCAGCGCCGCGCGTCCGCGGTCCAGCAGGGCGATTTCTTCGGCGCTGGCGGCAAGAGCCGGGGCAGGGATGGCCGTGCCATTGCCGATCACCCCATCACCGGCCAATGTATAATCGCCAAGGTTGCAATCGGGCGAGACTTCGCACAGGCGAAACTCGAAATCCTGCATCTTGATGGCGGCCTCATCCAGCCGTTGCCGGGTGTTGTTGCGAGCCTCCTCGACCTCTCCGGTCAGGCGGGTGACGGCCTGCTGCATCGCATTCAGCCGGTCCAATGCGGTATCGCCGCCTGCCGCCTGAAAACCCGAAGGTCCGCTGCCCATGATCTCGGCCCGCAAGCGGTTCAGGTCGCCCGAGATCTGGCCAAGTTGAGCCTGAAGCTGCGCCAGCGTGGCCGGATCAGCGGCCGGATTCGTGATGGGGCCGGTATCCGTGATCAGCGGCGAAGTGATCTCGGGCGCGATACCCTCGGGGGTGGTGGCCGGTTCCTGCGCGGCCAGCGGCAGGGCAAACATCATCAGGCAAGTGGCGGCAACGGGCAGGCGCATCAGCTTGTTCCGGCGGGGGCGACGGTGGTTACGGCGCGGCGGTTTTGGGCGAAGCAGGCTTCGGTGGTGCAGACCTCGACCGGGCGTTCGCGGCCATAAGAGACGGTGCTGATCCGGCCCTCGGCGACACCCTGCGCCACCAGATATTCCTGAACTGCGCTGGCACGGCGGGCACCAAGCGACAGGTTATATTCGCGGGTGCCTTTGTCGTCGGCATGGCCCTCGATCCGGGCGGTGAAGCCGGTGTTGCGGGCCAGCCATGCCGCCTGACGTGTCAGGGTCGCGCGTGCCTCGGGCGACAAGGTGGCATCCTGTGCCATGAACCGCACGGTATCGCCGGCCTCGGATGCGAAAGTTGCGGGCGTCGGTGTGCCGGGTAGAACCGCAACGCCGGGCGCATTGCGGATCGCGCCCTGATAAACCGCGCTGCCATCGGGGCGGGTCGCATAGGGATCACCCACCGGCGTTTGCGCCACGGGTTCGGCGGCGCAGGCCGCCAGCGCCAGCAGCGCCGGGATGGTCAGCCAGAAAGGCGCACGGCGGGGGGCTGTCTGCTTTGTCATCTTTTGTATCCGTTGCGCTTTATCTGACCCGTTCCGGTGATGCCCTACGGCAGCAAAGGTCCCCATGACGGGTCCGACGCCTCACCCTGCATGGTCAGGGCGCGCATGTTGCGCCCCGTCACGTCGACCGAATGAAGGCGTGAGCGCCCATCCGCCCCCAGCGTTTCGCGCGTAAAGATCACCACCCGGCCATTGGGCGCCCAAGACGGGCCTTCGTCAAGGAAGGACTGTGTTAAAAGCCGCTCACCGTTGCCATTGGGTCGCATGGTGCCAATGTGGTAGCGGTCCCCCTCGATCTTGGTAAAGGCGATCAGGTCGCCCTTTGGGGACCATGCCGGGCTGGCATAGCTGCCTTCGCCAAAGGTGATGCGCCGGGCCTCGCCGCCGTCTGCGGGCATGACGTAAAGCTGCTGGCTGCCCGAGCGGTCGGATTCGAACACGATCTGCGTGCCATCGGGCGAGAAATCCGGTGCGGTATCAATCGCCGGATCGTTTGTCAGGGCGCGCTCATCGCCGGTGGCCGGGTCCAGCAGCCAGATGTCGCTGTTGCCCGCCGTCTCGCGGGAATAGACGATCCAGCGGCCATCGGGCGACCAGCGCGGCGCAAAGGCCATGCCCTGTGTGCTGCCGACGGGCCGCGCCTGCACGCTGGCCACATCCATCATCATCAGCCGCGGCTGACCTGAGCCAAAGCTGATATAGACCAGCCTGCGGCCGTCGGGCGAAAAAGACGGGGCCAGCACCAGTGCGGTGCCGTCGGTCATCCATTTCACATTCTGGCCGTCCACATCCATGATGCCGATGCGCTTTTCGCGCCGTTCTCGTGGGCCAGTCTCGGACACAAAGGCGATGCGGCTGTCGAACAGCCCGGTTTCCCCGGTCAGGCGCATATAGATCTGGTCGGCGGCCTTATGCGCCGCGCGGCGCCAGTCGGTGCGGGCGGTGTCGAATTGCATCCCGTCACCCATCGGCTGACCCGCCAGAACGTCGAACAGGCGAAAGCGGATGCTGACACGATCAGCGTCGGCACTGACCGCGCCTGTCACCAGCGCCTCGGCCCGGCTGGCATACCAGTCGTCATAAACCACCGGCACATCAAAACCGGCAGGTTCAGGCAAGTTTTCGGTGGTGCGGGTGAACAAGCCGGTGCCGGTCAGGTTCTCGGCAATCACCCCGACCACCTGTGCGGCCAACTCGCCCGCGTCGTTTCCGGTTTCAAAGGGTTCGACCACCTCGAACGGCTCAATTGCCAGAATGGTCGGGCGGGTGACGCCATCGGTGATCTGGATGCGCAGCGTGCCATTCGCCGGGCTGTTGTTGTCCCCGGCGATGGTCTCGGGGCTGCCGGGGGCCTCGGGGCTGCCGGGGGCCTCGTCCCCGGCCTGCGCCAAAGCTGCCCCCGGCCCTAGGGCAAGGCAGGTCAGCATGGCGGCAAGGCGCAGGGGCGCGGGCATCGGGTTCTCCTGATCGGGTCAGCGGATGCTTGTGCCGTTTGCGGGGGCAAAGTCCAGAATCATTTCCCGCCAGCGGTCGTATTTTTCAGCAGGCAGGGGATAACCGCCATAGGCGCAGCCCAGAATGGCCCGGCGGGCGACCTCGAATGCCTGTTCTGCGGCCTCGTCGCTGCCGCCGTCGTGACCCATCAGCCGGATGCTGTCGGCAATCGGCATCCCCTGCGGGGTGAACCGCACCCGGACCGAGATCGAACCGACCGCCCCTTCGCGCGACAGTGCCGCGACGTTCCAACATTCATCCACCGATTCGCGGAAACGACGCTGTTCGGTATCGGTCAGCGGCTCGGACGGGGCCGCGGGGGTTGGTTCCGGCGCGGGTTCGGGCGCAGGGGCGGGGGGGATGGCCTCGGTCAGCGCCTGCGTCAGCGCGTCATCCGGCACGCCCTGCGCGCGTTCGCCAAGCGCATCGTAAAGCGCGCCGGTCAGGGCGTCATTCGGGATACCGCCGCTGCGGTCGCGGCTCCAGCCGTCATCGCCATCATCGGGCAGGTCGGGCAGCGCGGTCTGATCGTCCAGAGGCGCGGGGCCGGGATCAAACGGGCCGGGGTCAGACGGGATCGCCTGAACCGGATCTGCGCCCCGGTCATCGGCCATGACCTCGGCCAGTTGTCGTGCCATTTCGGCAGCCTGCGCATCGGCGCGGGCCTGTTCCTCTGACTGACGCTGTTCTTCGGCGCGGCGCTGGTCCTCGGCCCGACGTTCCGCATCGCGGCGGGCAGCCTCGGCCAGTTCCTGCTGGCGCTGTGCTTCTTGTCGGGCGGCTTCCTGACGCTGTTCTTCCAGACGCTGTTCTTCGAGACGGGCGGCCTCGGCGGCGCGACGTTCCTCGGCGCGGCGTTGGGCTTCGGCCTGACGCCGGGCTTCTTCCTCTTGCCGCTGTGCTTCAGCGCGGGCTTGTGCCTCGGCCTCTGCGCGGGCCTGTTCGGTGCGGGCCTGTTCTGCACGGCGGGCAGCTTCGGCCTCGGCCTGACGCTGCGCCTCAGCGGCCAGTTCAGCCTCAAGCGCCGCCTGCCGGGCGGCTTCCTGACGGGCCAGCGCGGCTTCGGCCAGCCCGTCCGGGCGGGTAAACGGTCGCACCGAGCTATCCAGCGCAAGTTCGGAACGCGGTGCTTCCGGTGCCTGCTGCATGTCGGGAAGGGCCGGGGACTGCGGCACCTCGGCAGGTTCAGGCAATGCGGCGTCGGGCGTCAGGATCGGTGCAGGCTCGGCAGGTGGCGCGGGCAGTTCGGCAGGCGGTTGAACGGCCTCGGCGGGGAGCGTCGGCAAAGGCTCCAGCGCCGACAGGTCAGGCGCGGGTTCCGCTGCCGGTTCGGGCTGCGGTGCCGGGGACGGCGCCGCAGGCTGTGGCGGGATACTGGTTTCGGGCGTGACCGGCGCAGCATCGGCCTGATCGGGGGCCTGATCCGGGCGCGGCGCGGGCGGCGCATCCGTGACCTGCGGCGCGACCGGGCCAGCCCCGCGCATCGCGGCGGCCATGGCCTGATATTCACCCTCGGAAATGGTAGCGACGGGTGAAACCTGCACCGCAGGCGGGGTCGTCCCCCGGAACAGGGATGCCCCAACGATCACCCAAAGGATCAGCCCGCCATGGGCAACACCCGAGACCCAGCGCCCGATCCGGCCCGCCCGGTCCAGTGCCTGTTCGGCCTCGATCTCATCGGCCATCAGATCGTCATTCGCCCGTCTGGCCATGGGTCAGTCCTGCCCACCCGTGGCTGGCCCACCCATAGCAGGGCCGCCGGTATCCGTGACCAGAACCAGATTGGCGTAACCCGCGCCGTTCAGCGCCCCCATGACCTGCATCACGCGGGCATAGGACACCGCACCGTCGGCCCGCAGGAAAATCCGCGCGCCGTTGCGGGCGTCGGCCAACGGGCGCAGCCGGTCCAGCAGCTCGGTATCCGTGACCTCGGATTCCATCAGCATGATCGGGCCAGAGGCGGGGATGCTGATGGTCAGCGGTTCCTCGGGTTCATTCGGCACCGGCTGCGCGGCGGTGCGCGGCAGATCCAGCGGCACCCCCACGGTCAGCATCGGTGCGGCGACCATGAACACGATCAGCAGCACCAGCATCACATCGACAAAGGGCGTGACGTTGATCTCGGCCATTGGTTTGCGGCGGGCGCGGCGGTGCCGGCGCGAGCGGTTCGAGGCGCGGGCGCTCATCCCTTAATCCTCGGCCAGTTGCCGCGACAGGATGGTGGCGAACTCATCCGCGAAACCGTCATAGCGGGTCACGATCCGGTCAGCATCGCCGGACAGTTTGTTGTAAAAGATCACCGCCGGAATCGCGGCCAGAAGGCCCAAAGCGGTGGCCAGAAGGGCCTCGGCAATGCCGGGCGCGACAACGGCAAGGCTGGTGTTCTGGGTCATGGCGATGCCTTCAAAGGCGTTCTTGATGCCCCAGACGGTGCCGAACAGCCCGATGAAAGGTGCGGTCGCGCCGACGCTGGCAAGGATACCAAGGCCACGGGTCAGGCGGTTTTCTTCGCGGGCGATGGCAACATTCATCACCCGGTCGATGCGCTGGCCCGCGCCGGGGATCAGCCCGTCCATGCCGTCTTGACTGCGCCGCCATTCCTGCATCCCGGCGGCAAAGATGCGTTCCGCCGCGCCCGAGGGCTTGTCCCCGATCCGGTCGTAAAGGTCATCCAGCGGTTGCCCCGACCAGAAGGCACGGTCAAAGCGTGAGGCATCGCGGCGGGCGGCGGTAAAGGTCAGCCATTTCTGGATAATCACCGCCCAGGCCCACACCGAAGCCAGAATCAGCAGCACCATGACGATCTGCACCACCGGCGAGGCGCGCATGAAAAGCGATACCAGCGAGAAATCCACTGCTTGCGCCTGTCCCATAACCTGATCCATTCCGTCCGTCCGTCAAAATCGCGTTTCGCATCCCATACCAGCCCCGCGCGGAATGTTCACGCGGCAGTTGCACACGATGGTATCAACCTTGCGTCAGCGCCTTTGGCAGCCGCACCGGACGCATGTTTGGCCCCAAAGCCGCCAGCGTGACCCGCGCCCGGAACAGTTCCTGTTCACCGCGCAGGACCGATTGCAGCACCGTGATACTGGCGGGGCGGACCACCTCGGGCGCGGTGGTCACGGTCAGCAGGTCGTCGAAACGGGCGGGGGACAGATAATCGGCCTCGACCCGGCGGACGGCGAAAACCACGCCGGTTTCAGCCTTCAGCCGCGACTGATCTATGCCAAGCCCGCGCACCCATTCGGTGCGGGCGCGTTCGATAAAGCGCAGATAATTGGCGTAATAGACGATCCCGGCAAGGTCGGTGTCTTCGTAATAGACGCGGATCTGGATGCGATGTGTCATGGCACCAGCATAAGGCGCGGCGCGGGCCGGGGAAAGCCCGCGCCTGCGCAGGCGTTACAGCAGGTCCAGAAGGGCCTTGGCCGCAGGGGCGGAACTGGCCGGGTTCTGGCCCGTGACCAGCTTGCCGTCCACGACCACATAGGGCGCAAAATCCGGGCCTTGGCTGAAATCCGCACCCTGATCCGTCAGCGCGTCTTGCAGCAGGAACGGGACCACTTCGGTCAGGCCGACGGCGGCTTCCTCGCTGTTGGTAAAGCCGGTCACGCGGCGGCCTTTGACCAGCGGCACGGCGCCGGTCGTGACATCGCGCAGAACCGCAGGTGCATGGCAGACCGCACCGACCGGGCGGCCGCTGTCGGCAAAAGCGGCGATCAGGTGCTGGCTGTTGGCGTCATTCACCAGATCCCACAATGGCCCATGTCCGCCGGGATAAAACACCGCGTCAAAGCCCGAGCTATCCACCTCTGCCAGCCGCAGCGTGTTTGCCAGCGCCTGCTGCGCCTCTGGGTCGGCCAGAAAGCGGCGGGTTTCATCGGTCTGCGCATCGGGGGCGTCGGATTTCGGGTCCAGCGGCGGTTGCCCGCCCTTGGGCGAAGCCAGCGTGATTTCGGCCCCGGCATCTTTGAAAACGTAATAGGGGGCGGCGAACTCCTCCAGCCAAAAGCCGGTTTTCTGGCCGGTATTGCCAAGCTGGTCGTGCGAGGTCAGGACGATCAGGATTTTCATAACGCGCTCCTTTGCGATGGGTGAAGGGAACGCAGCGTGGGCAGGGGCGGTTCCTTACGCCATCCGCGCGGCAAGGCGCAGGGCGTGGCTGGCATCCGTGGCGCAGACCGGCAGCGCCGGGTCATAGGCGGCGCGGATCAGCGCCGCCAGCTCGGGCGTGACGGCCTGATCCTGCGCAAAGCTCAGCGCGGCACGGGTGAAAATCACCTCGGCCAGCGCGGCGGGGTGCAGGTCGGTATTATCGGGGATGCGCAGGAAATACAGGCAGGCGCGGATGCCGCCATCGGGATCAAAACGGAACATGCGAAACTGCCCGGCGTTTTCCGCCCGCAACCGCGCGGCAAGGTCGGGCTGGCCGGTCAGCCGGTCCAGATCAGGCACCGGATCCAGTTCCGACCAGTCGCGGCAGAAGAACAGGAACAGATTGGCCCCCATTTCGGGGTCGGTATCGGTCATCGGGTGGCGGGCATGGGCGAACCCCGCCCGCAGCACACTGCGGAAAATATCCAGCGTTTCATCGGCCAGTCCAAAGATCACCGGCGCAACCGGCCGTCCCCAGCGGGCGCAGCGGAACTGGCCGTCGCGGGTGAACAGGGCGGTGATGGCTTCGGGGGTCATGGCTGGTCCTTTCTGTCGGCTTCTTCTAGCCAGTCTGCATGCTTGGGACCAGAGCTTCCATTTCCAGCGCGGCAAGCGTGGTGGCCGTGGCGCCGCTGGCCGTGGTGCGGCCCCATATCCGCCGAGTTGAACAGGTTCCACGGCAAAGTCGCTTGCAGGTTCGACATATCACATATGGCCTGCGCAGGACGCTCTGCTGGACGAGCATCCTGCCGAATGGCGCAACTTTCCTTATGCCCGAACAGGCGCGGCGCAGGCGTTACCCGATCAGCCGCCGGGCGATGACCTGAGCCTGAATCTCGGCCGCGCCCTCAAAGATGTTCAGGATACGCGAATCGCACAGCACACGGCTGATCTGATATTCCAGCGCAAAGCCGTTGCCGCCGTGGATTTGCAGCGCGTTATCCGCCGCAGCCCACGCCACCCGTGCGCCCAGCAGCTTGGCCATCCCTGCCTCCAGATCGCAGCGGCGGTCGTGGTCCTTTTCCCATGCGGCGAAATAGGTCAGTTGCCGGGCGATCATGATTTCCACCGCCGACAGCGCCAGTTTATCCGCGACACGCGGGAAATGGATCAGCGCCTTTCCGAACTGTTTGCGGTCCAGCGCGTATTGCAGCCCGATTTCCACCGCGTTCTGCGCCACGCCAATGGCGCGGGCGGCGGTCTGAATACGTGCCGATTCAAAGGTCTGCATCAATTGTTTGAAGCCCTGACCCGTCTGCCCGCCCAGCAGGTTTTCAGCCTTGACCTTGAACCCGTCAAAGCCAAGCTCGTATTCCTTCATGCCGCGATAACCCAGCACCTCGATCTCGCCGCCGGTCATGCCGGGGGTGGGGAAGGGGTCGGTTTCGGTGCCGGGGGTTTTCTCGGCCAGAAACATCGACAACCCGCGCCAGTCGGTCGTGTTCGGGTCGGTTCGCGCCAGCAGGGTCATCACATGGGTGCGGGCGGCATGGGTGATCCATGTCTTGTTGCCGGTGATTTCCCAGCCATCAGTGGTCTGCACCGCACGGGTGCGCAGGCTGCCAAGGTCGCTGCCGGTGTTCGGCTCGGTGAAAACGGCGGTGGGCAGGATTTCCCCGCTGGCCAGCCGCGGCAGCCATTGCGCCTTTTGGTCGTCGGTGCCACCCGCCAGAATCAGTTCAGCGGCGATCTCGCTGCGTGTCCCAAGCGAGCCGACGCCGATATAGCCGCGCGAGAGTTCCTCGCTGACCACGACCATTGCTGCCTTGGACATGCCAAGCCCGCCGAAATCCTCGGGGATGGTCAGGCCGAATACGCCCATTTCCGCCAGTTCGCTGATAATCTCCATCGGGATCAGCTCATCCTTCAGGTGCCATTCATGGGCATTGGGCACCACGCGGTCGTCGGCCCAGCGGCGGAACTGGTCGCGGATCATCTCCAGATCCTCGTCCAGCCCGGTGGCACCAAAGGTCGCGCTGCCCTGCGTGTCGGCCATGATCTGCGCCAGCTTCATCCGCGCCGCCGGATTGTTCCCGGCCATCAGGTGCCGCGCAAGGTCAGAGGGCTGCCAGCTTTGCCCAAGGTCCGAGAGGCGGGCAAACTCGGTCTGACTCATCGGGATGCCGCCGGCGATTTGCGCCAGATATTCACCCATACCAATTTGCAGGATCAGCCGTTCGGTTTCGGTAAAGCTGCCCGCGCTGGTCAGGCGTTCGGCCCATGCCGTCAACTGCCTCAGCGCCTGAACATAGGTCGTCAGCCATGACAGCGCATGTGCGGCGTGCTGGTGCATTTCCAGCAATTCGGCATCAGGCTTGCCGTCGCGGCTGACGGCATCGCGGGTGAAGGTGGTGGCGGCCTCCAGCAGCGATTCGATTTCTGGCAGGACGGATTGAGCGTCGGAAAGTGTCTGGGTCATGGCTGGCCTTGGATCAGATGCGGCGTTGCAGCATGGATAGGGCCTTCGCGGCCGTCGCGCAACTATAATGCGTTCAAGCGTCGCGTGACGCATGAATATAACTATACGAAATTGTGCAAAACCGCTTGGAACTGGAACCGATCCAGCGTTAACTCATGTAAAATCACAGGAATCACTTGATGACCGACGCTGCCGACCTGACCGCCCGCCTGATCCGCTGCCCCTCGGTCACGCCGGAAGAAGGCGGGGCTTTGGTGCTGTTGCAGCAAATGTTGCAGGGCGCAGGGTTCGAATGTCACCGCGTAGACCGCAACGGCACGCCGAATCTGTTCGCCCGCTGGGGCGCGAAAGGTGCGGCCCGGACCTTTGGCTTTAACGGTCATACCGATGTGGTGCCACCGGGCGATCCGGCAAGCTGGACGCATCCGCCATTCTCGGGCCATGAGGAAAACGGCATGATCTGGGGCCGTGGGGCCACGGATATGAAATCCGGCGTGGCGGCCTTTGTTGCGGCTGCGGTCGATTTTGTGCAGGCCACGCCGCCCGATGGTGCGGTGATCCTGACCATCACCGGCGACGAGGAAGGGCCGGGCCGCGATGGCACCCGCGCGCTTCTGGACTGGATGGCCGCCAATGGTGAACAGATGACCGTCTGTCTGGTGGGCGAGCCGTCGAACCCCGAAGTCATGGGCGAGATGATGAAGATTGGCCGTCGGGGCAGCGTGACCTTTACCTTTGACGCCAAGGGGGTGCAGGGTCATGCCGCCTATCCGCATAAGGTGAAAAACCCGGTTCATGCGCTGATCCGGCTGTTGGACGGCCTGACCGCAACCCCGCTGGATCAGGGAACCGAACATTTCCAGCCTTCCGGCGTGCAGGTGACGAGTTTTGATGTTGGCAATCCGGCCAGCAATGTGGTGCCGGAACGGGCGCGTGCGGTGGTCAACATCCGGTTCAACGACCTGCACAGCGGGGCCAGCCTGACCGCTGATATGCAGGCCCGCGCCGCGGCGGTGACAGTGGAAACCGGCGTGGCGATCAGCCTGGGCGCGGATGTGTCGGGCGAGGCTTTCCTGACCGCGCCCGGCCCGTTTGTCGATCTGATCCGTGATGTGGTCGCACAGGAAACCGGACGGGTGCCGGAGCTGTCCACCTCGGGCGGCACTTCGGACGCGCGTTTCGTCAAGGATCATTGCCCGGTGGTCGAGTTCGGGCTGGTCGGCCAGTTCATGCATCAGGTTGATGAGCGTGTCCCCGCCGCTCAGGTGCGCCAGCTTCAGGCGATCTATGGCAAGATTTTGCAGAGGTATTTCCATGATTGAGGTCACGCCGACCACGGATATTGACACCTGCCGCACGATCCGCCGTCGCGTTTTCATCGAGGAACAGCATGTCCCCGAGGAACTGGAATGGGACGGTCTGGACGATCAGGCCGAACATCTGCTGGCACTGATGGAGGGCGTCCCCATCGGCACGGCGCGGGTGCTGGTCAAGGGCGACACCGGCAAGATCGGCCGTGTCTGCGTGCTGCCCGAGGCGCGTGGCACCGGCTGCGGCGCGGCGCTGATTATGGCTTCGCTGGAATTGCTGCGCGGGCATGTCGGTATCACGACGGCCCGGCTTGGCGCACAATGCCACGCAATTCCCTTTTATGAACGGTTGGGTTTTGTCCCCTTCGGCCCGGTCTATGACGACGCGGGCATCCCGCACCGGGACATGCAGCGGTCGCTTTGATGGCGGGCAAATAAGCCTGATGCGTTTGCCTGCGGCATGGGTTAGGGTATCGCCATGGGACAGTTGCCATCCAAGAAACAGATTCTCGACTGGGTGGCGGATCATCCCGACGCCCGGTCCAAACGCGACATTGCCAAGGCGTTCAACATCAAGGGCGCCGAGCGGATCGAGTTGAAACGCCTGCTGAAAGAGCTGGAGGCCGAAGGCCATCTGGGCCGCAAGCGCAAGGTTTACCACGATGCGCATGGGTTGCCGCCGGTTTCGGTGGTGCAGATCACACAGCCAGACGCGGCGGGCGACCTGTTCGCCAAGCCGCTGGAATGGCAGGGCGACGGGCCGGAACCGCGCATCCTTTATGCCCCGCGCCAATCCGACCCGGCGCTTGGCCCCGGCGACCGCTTTCTGGCGCGCCTGTCCGAAGTCCGGGGCGAGGATCACGCCTATGTCGCCCGCCTGATCCGCAAGATCGAGCGCAACGGCATCAAGGTCGTGGGCATTTTCCGCAAGGCGACCGAAGGCGGGCGCATCGCCCCGATCGACAAGGGCAGCGACCGCGAATGGCTGGTGCGTGCCGACGCGACCCATGGTGCCAGGGATGGCGAACTGGTCGAGGCCGAACAGGCCAGCCTCAAGGGCCGCATGGGCCTGCCCTATGCCCGGATCGTGCAGGTGTTGGGTGATCCCTCGGCCCCGAAATCGGTGAGCCTGATTGCCATTCATCAGCACGGCATCCCCGATGATTTCCCCGATGCGGTGGTGGCCGAGGCCGAATCCGCACAGCCTGCCACCATGCAGGGGCGCGAGGATCTGCGCCATCTGCCGCTTGTCACCATCGACCCGGCGGACGCACGCGATCACGATGACGCCGTGGCGGCCATGCCTGACGACGACCCGCAAAACCCCGGTGGCATGGTGGTATGGGTGGCGATTGCCGATGTGGCGCATTACGTCCGCCCCGGCACTGCGCTGGACCGAGAGGCACGGCTGCGTGGCAACTCGACCTATTTCCCCGACCGTGTGGTGCCGATGCTGCCCGACGCGCTGTCGGGCGACCTCTGTTCGTTGCATGAAGCTGTGGACCGCCCGGTGATTGCGGTGCGGATGCGGCTGGATGCGCAGGGTGAAAAGATCGGCCACAGCTTTCATCGCGGCATGATGAACAGCCTTGCCAGCCTGTCCTATGAACAGGCGCAGCAGGCACAGGACGGTCAGCCCGATGCGGCGACCGAACCGCTGCTGGACAGTGTGATCCGGCCCTTGTTTGCGGCCTATGACCTGCTGACAGCGGCGCGACGGCGGCGGCAGCCGCTGGATCTGGACCTGCCCGAACGCCGGATCGAACTGACCCGCGACGGACGGGTGAAATCCGTCCGTTTCCGCGACCGCTTCGACGCTCACCGGCTGATCGAGGAGATGATGGTGCTGGCCAATGTGGCCGCTGCCGAGGAACTGACCCGGTTGCGCCGCCCGCTGCTGTTTCGTGTCCACGAGGAACCCAGCCCGGAAAAGCTGGATGCGCTGCGCGAAGTGGCCGAGGCGTCAGGCTTTACCCTGGCCAAGGGGCAAGTGCTTCATACCCACCACCTGAACCGCCTGCTGGCGCAGGCTCAGGGGTCCGAGTTTGATGAGCTGATCAATATGTCCACCCTGCGCAGCATGACGCAGGCGTATTATCACCCGGAAAACTTCGGCCATTTCGGGTTGGCGCTGCGGTCTTATGCACATTTCACCAGCCCGATCCGGCGCTATTCCGACCTGATCGTGCATCGTGCGCTGATTTCCGGGCATAAATGGGGCGCGGGGCGTAACGGGAAGACAGACGGGCTGTCGGTGGATGACATCGAAACCCTGTCCGACACCGCCACCCATATCAGCGAAACCGAGCGCCGCAGCATGGCAGCCGAACGCGACACCACCGACCGTTATCTGGCGGCCTATCTGTCTGATCGTGTCGGCACCGAGATGACGGGCCGGATCAGCGGCATCCAGAAGTTCGGTGCCTTTATCAAGTTGGACGAAACCGGCGCTGACGGCCTCTTGCCCATCCGCGAGATCGGCAATGAATATTTCCACCACGACCCGGATGCGCAAATGCTGATCGGTGCGGATACCGGGCTGGAAATCGGCATTGGCCAGCGCGTCACGGTCCGTCTGACCGAGGCCGTCCCCCTGACCGGCGGTCTGCTGCTGGAGCTGCTGGAGCTGGAAGGCAAGGCCCTGCCGCAAGGCCCCCGTGGCCGGGGCAAGGGCCTGCGCCGCAAACCCGGCATGGCGCGATCCAAGAAAATCGTGGATGACGCCCGCCGAAAACGCCTGCGCCGCAAACGATAAGGGCCGCTCGCGCGGCCCCTTCCGGGTTTTCTTCTTCACCCAAATATCCTGGGGGGAGTCCGAAGGACGGGGGGCTACGCCCCTAGCTTTGCCGTTATTTTTCGGGATTTTTCTGTATTGTTCAG
>NZ_JAUNTN010000061.1 GCF_030538695.1 Paracoccus sp. (in: a-proteobacteria) | reverse complement strand
TCGCGGTTGAGCAGACTCTACATTAAAGTGAGGGATCTTTCGGGGGGCAGGTCACGAGCCATTCACCTCGGCAATGCCGCAGTCGATCTGCTCGCCAAATTGCCACGGGTGAACGGCAACCCCTATGTCATTATCGGCAAGGTCAGGGGGCAGCATCTGATGGACCTCCAACGACCGTGGCGGCGAATCCACAAGGCAGCGGGCCTTGAAGATGTGCGCATTCACGATCTGCGCCACAGCTTTGCCTCGGGCGGCCTGCTGGTTGGTGAAAGCCTGCCGGTGATCGGCAAGCTGCTCGGCCATACGCAGGTGCAGACAACGGCGCGCTATGCCCATCTGGCGGCTGATCCGCTCAAGGCGGCGGCGACGAAGATTTCCGACAGGCTGGCGGCGATGCTGTAGGTGAACGATGCTGCGTCCGTTCGATGCGGGCCGCTTCGACAATACCCTTGAACGAGGCGCCGGAAATGCACATATGATGCGTGATGACTGATGCGCAGCACTAGAGGCCAACATGCGAACGACCCTAGCCATTGATGATGATGTTCTGGCGGTGGCGAAGGCCATGGCCGCCCAGCAGCGGCGCAGCCTTGGAGAGGTGATCTCTGATCTGGCGCGGCGTTCGCTGCATCGTCCGAAAGCCGGCGGAGAGCGGAACGGCATCCCCCTGCTGACACCCCGGCCCGGCGCCCCGCTGGTCACGCTTGATCTGGTTAATGATCTGCGTGACGAAGCGCCGTGACCTTCCTGCTTGACGTCAACGTCCTGATCGCCCTGATCGACCCCAGCCATATCGCGCATGACGAGGCACATGACTGGTTTGCCGCGACCGGGCAGGAAAGCTGGGCCACCTGCCCGATGACCGAAAATGGCGTTATCCGGATCCTTGGCAATCCGAAATATCCCAACTCGCCGGGGTCGCCTGCTGCTGTTACCGATATCGTCCGGAAACTGCGCGCCCTTCCGGGGCATCGCTTTTGGCCCGACGACATAAGTTTGGTGGATGAGGCGTTCATAGAGCCGACTAGGGTTCTGACCTTTGGGCAGGTAACTGATACTTACCTGCTGGCCCTGGCGCAAAAGCACGGCGGCCAGCTTGCAACTTTCGACCGGAAACTGTCCGTCGCAGCCGTAAGGAATGGGAAGGGAGCGCTCTGTCAGGTGGGGCAATAGGGAGCGTTGATTGGGTCGACAGGTAAAGCCAGCCTGCCGCGGCATCCCTTCCTGACGGTGCCGGCCCAGCGCCTCGCTCGGCTATCCAAGTAGCTCGCTGCGTGCGCATCCCGCCGAACACCTGATCGGGACAGATTAGCGCTACCCCTTGTAAAATATCTGCCCCGCCCGAAAAGAAGGCCGCACAAGTAACACCTGCTATCAACGCCCGGCATACGCACTCAACCCAACAACTTGAAACTATTAAGAATATATTTCCATTGCGGCCACCCGGCTTCCGGGATAAAATTAATCAATTGTTATATGCATTCTTCTGCACTTGGAGGCCTCCATGAACGCCCCCTTGCGCCAGTCTGATCGCCTCGGGCGGCTTACCACTGAGCTTG
>NZ_JAUNTN010000020.1 GCF_030538695.1 Paracoccus sp. (in: a-proteobacteria) | reverse complement strand
TCGCGGTTGAGCAGACTCTACATTAAAGTGAGGGATCTTTCGGGGGGCAGGTCACCATCTTTGCAGGTGGTGGCACGCATCCGATACGTCCGGGCAGCGCCAAGATCACGCTCCTGAACAGTACGCCGCTGCCGCTGGAAGTTGATGAAGTGGTCCAGTTTGCCGATCTGCTGCCGGAGGAACTGGCCTACAAGGTCGCGCCCATTCGGACGACTTTGTGTGTTGGGGGCTGTTCACGAAGTTCAAGGACACGTCCAAGTCATCCTTCCGCTATCAGGTCGATGATGTGTTCCAGTGGGCGATTGAGAATAGGGCCGAGTTTGCAGAGGGTCGATTCGAGGGCGAACAGCAATGGTCCCGCGTCTTTGTCGCGGGCTGGCAGGGCTAGGATGCGTTTGAACGGCTGGGCATGGTTGATCAGCGCGTGCCGAAGCTGCGCAAGGATGACGACGTGGCCAAGTTCACGGCGCTGATCGAGCAGAATAGATGGCTCGTTGAGCCGGACGCGGTGGTGTGTTGCACGAGGCCTTCGAACGCTAAGTATGGATCGACGATGACGATGAGATGCCTGAGGGGCATGTGACGCTTGATTCGGGGAACGATGCTGTTGACATGGGGTCGTTGACGCGGGACGCACGGCGAGTGTGACTGTGGCAGATTTAAACGTGCAAAACAGTTAATAGTATAGCTCCATATTAACGAGTTCGTACGTTTAATTTACTGCTTGCGCAGGCGTGCTGCGCACATGCTGCGACTGTCACTCATGGCGGTCTATCCGTGATGTGTTAACAATACTGATATACTTTATATCTTATCAATTGATTATCGATCAAATCCACCGGAGAATTGCCGTGGCACATCAGGCGGTTGGGCAGGCTCTGCAACAACGCTTTAACAGTCAGTTACGACCGAGTCGCATGTGCATACCGGCACCTTTTGGAACCTCCCGCTGCTGAGGCGGAAACCCGGTCCCACACCCAGAAATATTTCAGAAAAAATCTAGAAGGTTCCCGATCACTGCGACAGCCGCAGCCAGCTAGGCGAGCGCCGTCCGTTTTGACCTTTGCCCCTACGTCCATGCCCGATCTCGCCTAACCGTATTCTGCGGGCATCAATCCATTTTCAACGGCCCAAACATGCCGCTTTCGACCATCGCCATATAGGCCCGCTTCATGGCGAGCGCGGTTTCCTGATCGACGAAAAGAGACGACCGGCTGCCGTGGGGTTCGCCCAACAGATAAGGGCGCATGGTTTCCCACCTTTCGGCGCGGGTTGACCAGCGCCAGCAGGGCAACTCCTGCTCCAGCATGAGCGGGACGGCGAGCTTCTTTGGCACCAGCTTGCCGGGGGGCAGAGGTTCGGACCATTCGCATTTAACCAATACAGGTTTCGCGCCTTCTGCGTAGAAGGATACATCCAACTCTTCGGCGGTGATGCTCGCGCAATGATGGTTGATGGCAAATGCAGATTCTATGACCCGCTCCACACCGTCATAGGGGCAAGTAATGAACCCATGAGCGAAGTAGCGCGTATGATCCAACCCTTGATAGCCCGTTCGCTCGCTGGGCGTGGTTTCAGGGTGGTGCGCGTCGTGCTTGGATACGAGCGGGTACCACGACGGGTAGCTTTCGACGACGGGGCCAAGTTCGTCGATTATGTCGAGTAGAGCCGCTTCACTCTCAGCTCGCACCTCAGGCGAGAACGTCACGGGGGTCAGGTATTTCTTTACTCAGTCGAAGCCGCTCGAAGCTGCTTCATCTGCTCTAAAGGCCATTACCATTCTCCTATTATGTTGTATCTGCGCGTGAACATGCCAAATTGCGCATGAAGCCTCAATATCATGCGTGAGGTTAAAGTATCATGACTTAGGCGTGCGATCTTTGGCGTTCTCCTCTACCTTGTTTCCTCTGCTAGAACAATGTAATGCATCTGAAACACGAGTTGAGCGCCCCGGTGATTGAGATTGACGCGGTGATCTACAAAGAGGTGCTGTCGCCCGGTGGGCCGCTGCAAATCGAGTTGATGCGGCTGGCGATGCGACACGGCACCCGCCTGCCGCTGATCTCACGGTCGGGCCACTTTTACGGCTTCTATCTGATCGAGGCGCTGGAGGTGGCAAAAACCCACGTTTTGCCGAATGGCACCTTCCAGAAAATGGAGGCCCGCCTGCGCCTGACCCGCGCCCCGGTCAGCATCAGCGTGGCCGGAATTGGACTGTTTTGAGGTAAGCGATATGACGACCCAGCAGCGCAAGGCACATGATCGCCTGATCGACAACGACGCCCGTTGTTATTGGGCGCGGGACGAACATGGGCTGGAGTTTCTGATCCCAGCCTGCTGGGCCAGTATAAATGATGGCCCCAGCGCCTGCACCTGCCACATTGAGGGTTCGCGGCTGGAACAAGCGCAGCGGGGCCGCGATGAGGCCGAACAAGAGGTGTTACGCCTGCGCGGCAAGCTGCGCCATTCCGCTGATCGCTATGCCGCCAGCTTGGACTATCAGCAGCGGCTCTGGCGTGAGGTCAGGCGGTTGCGGGCGCTGTTGGAGGAGCAAGGGCAATGACGATCTACACCACAACCGGCAGCGAGCTGATCGACGATATCGCGTGGCGGCACTATGGCCACCAGCGCGGCACGGCCGAGGCCATTCTGGCCGCCAATCCGGGCCTGTCCGGTCAGCCCCCGATACTGCCGCCCGGCCTGCCGATCACCCTGCCTGACATGGCCGCCGTCACCGCGACCCAGATCCCGGTCAAGCTATATGATTAAGCTCGCTCCCCTGACACCGCTGGCCGTGATTACCGCCGATGGCA
This sequence comes from Paracoccus sp. (in: a-proteobacteria), assembly GCF_030538695.1. GTDB lineage: Bacteria > Pseudomonadota > Alphaproteobacteria > Rhodobacterales > Rhodobacteraceae > Paracoccus. The sequence continues at coordinate 66,826 of NZ_JAUNTN010000020.1, read as the reverse complement.
AACCCTTCGCTATGGACCGGGTGCTGTCGATCGAGATCACGGACGAGGCCGGGTTCGAGAGTGACGAGCTGGTAATCACGCTGGACGATGCAGATCCGCAGATCGCCCGCCCGCGAGAGGGGGCAAAGCTGACCGTCGCCATCGGCTACCGCGAAACCGGGCTGGTCGAGTTCGGCACCTATGTGTTTGAGGAGCTGGCCCGCGAAGGCTGGCCGCGCATCTGCACCCTGACCGCCAAGGCCGCCGATCATGCCAAGACCCTGAAGGAACCCAAAACCCGCAAATGGGAGACCACGACATTGGCCGAGATCGTGCAAACCATCGCGGCCGAGCATAACCTGCGACCCCAGATCAACCCCGATCTTGGCGCAACCGCCATTCCGTTTCTGGCGCAGACCGAAGAAAGCGACCAGAACCTGCTGACCCGCCTCGGCCGTCGCACCGGCGCAGTCATCACACCCAAAGATCAGCGCCTGCTGGTCACGGCCCGGCACAGCGGCAAGACCGCCTCGGGCCAGCCCATGCCCGCGCTGTCTATCACGCCCGACATGCTGATCGCTGACCGGGGCTATTCCGTCCGCCTCAAGCCCCGCGCCCGGCACTCGGAAATCCGCGCTCGCTGGCGCGACCGGCCAGCCGGTCGCACAAAAACCATCACCCTTAAGACCGGGCTGGAAGGCCCTTCGATGACCCTTCGAGAGGTCTATCAGTCGGAGGCCGAAGCACAGAAAGCCGCCGACGCCGCCAAGCGCGACATGGTGGCGGGCGAAGGCGAGATTGAGCTGATGCTGGTCGGCCAGCCCCTTGCGCGCGCCGAAGCCCCGGTGCAGGTGACAGGCGTCAGTCTGGATCTGGATGGCACATGGATCGCCACTTCGGTCACCCACGAATGGGCCTTCAACGGCGGCGGTGCCCGGACAAACATCCGCGCCGAATTCGGGGCCGATAAGGACGAAAAATGACCGCTAAATAGCAGTCTGAATTTTGGTCGTATTCAAGTGTCCGATTTGCTGGATTCAAGTGTCGGGCGACGATGGGAGGCGGGTGTGAACCCTCCGTCAGGGGTGCGGCTTGTGGGGCGTTTGTGGTTACAACACCTTATTCAGCGTTTCGCGCAGGCGGGTCAGGGTGGCGTCCACGTTTTGCAGTTTGTCGAGACCAAAGAGGCCAAGGCGGAAGGTTTTGAAAGTCTCGCCTTCGCCCACTTGCAGAGGCACGCCGGCGGCGATTTGCATACCTTGTTCCACAAAAGCCTTGCCTGTCTGGATGTCCGGGCGGTTGGTATAGCTGACCACCACGCCCGGCGCGGCAAAGCCTTCGGCTGCGACCGGGCGGATGCCGCGTTCCGCCAGCAGGGCGCGCGTCGCATGGCCAAGCTGCCATTGTGCCGCTTTGGCCTTGTCAAAGCCAAAGGCGCGGGTGTCGTTCATCGCGTCGCGCAGTCCGATCAGCGCATCGGTTGGCATGGTTGCGTGGTAAGCATGACCGCCGTTTTCATAGGCCGCCATGATGGCACGCCATTTCCGCAGGTCCATGGCGAAACTGTCGCTGTTGGTGTCCTCCAACCGCTGCATGGCGCGGTCCGACAGCATCACCATCCCGGTCGAGGGCGAGGCCGACCAACCCTTTTGCGGGGCCGAGATCAGCACATCCACCCCGGTTTCCGCCATATCCACCCACACCGCGCCCGAGGCGATGCAGTCCAGCACCATCAGCGCGCCAACCTCATGCGCGGCCTCGGCCATCTGGCGGATATAATCATCGGGCAGAATCAGCCCTGCGGCGGTTTCGACATGTGGGGCGAAGACCGCATCGGGCTGGACCTCGCGGATTTTGGCGACGACCTCGGCGATGGGCGGCGGCGCGTAGGCGGGTTGCGGGTCGTTGCCCTGCGGCCGGGCCATGATGACGGTCGTGTCGCGGGCAAAGCCGCCCGCCTCGAAAATCTGTGACCAGCGATAGCTGAAGAACCCGTTGCGGATAATCAGCGCATGGGCGTCGCGGGCAAATTGCCGGGCTACCGATTCCATCGCATAGGTGCCGCCGCCCGGCACCAGCGCGACGGCGTGGGCAGCGTAAACGTCGCGCAGGGTTGCGGAAATATCGCGCATGGCGGTTTGGAACCGCTGCGACATATGGTTCAGCGAACGGTCGGTGAACACGACCGAAAACTCCATCAGGCCATCGGGATCGGGGTTGATGCGCATGGGATACCTTTCACGATTGCGGGCTTGCCGCGATCATGCGCCGGGCTTACCTTCGCCGCAAGAGTCACCTGCGAGGTTTGCAATGCGCATCGGCATCCTGAAATGCGGCCAGTCCCCCGAGGAAATCCGGGGCAAGACCGGCGATTATGACGAGATGTTCGTGCATTTGCTGGCGGGGCGGGGCTTTGATTTCGACCTTTATCACGTCGAGGCGATGCAGTTTCCCGACAGTATCCGTGCGGCTGACGGCTGGTTGCTGACCGGATCGAAACATGGCGCTTATGAGGACCACGCCTTTATCCCGCCGCTGGAGGCGTTCATTCGTGACGCCTATGCGGCTGGGGTGCCGCTGGTGGGGATTTGTTTCGGGCATCAGATCATTGCGCAGGCATTGGGCGGACAGGTGGTCAAGCATCCCGGCGGTTGGGCCGTGGGGGCGCAGGATTATGACTTTGACGGCCAGCCGCTGCGGCTGAACGCATGGCATCAGGATCAGGTCACGCGCCTGCCCGAAGGGGCGCAGGTCGTGGCCCGCAACGGCTTTTGCGAGAATGCGGCGCTGGTCTATGGCGACCGGGCCTTTACCGTGCAGGCCCATCCCGAGTTTGACGATGAGGTGATCGCCGGGCTGATCGCGCATCGTTCGGCCTCGGTGCCCCCGGCGCTGGTCGAGGAGGCGCGGGCGCGGTTGGCCGAGGGCAAGGACCGCACCGTTCTGGCCGACAGGATCGAGGCGTTTTTCAAACAGGAAAGGGCCGCCGCATGACCCCGAACTGGCTGGACAAGGCCCCGAAACCCGCGCGTGATTATGTCCATGGCGTGCGGCTGGATGAGGTCGAATGTATCGTTCCTGACATTGCCGGCGTGGCGCGGGGCAAGGCGATGCCCGCATCCAAATTTGCCCGTCAGGACAGCTTTTTCCTGCCGAACTCGATCTTTTTGCAGACGATCACCGGGGAATGGGCGGATAATCCGGCGGGTGCCTTTACCGAACCCGATATGGTGATGGTGCCGGATTTCTCGACCACGACCGCGGCACCCTGGACGGCGGATTGTACGCTGCAAGTGATCCATGACGTGCTGGATCAGGCGGGCCAGCCGGTGCCGGTCGCGCCGCGCAATGTGCTGAAACGCATCGTCGGGCTGTATCAGGCGCGCGGCTGGAAGCCCATTGTCGCCCCCGAGATGGAGTTCTTTCTGGTCGCCCGCAACATCGACCCGAACCAGCCGATTATTCCGCCGATGGGCCGCAGCGGGCGGCGGGCGCAGGGCAAGCAGGCCTATTCCATGTCGGCGGTCGATGAATATGGCAAGGTGATTGACGATATTTACGACTTTGCCGAGGCGCAGGGCTTTGAAATCGACGGGATTTTGCAAGAGGGTGGCGCGGGCCAGATCGAGATTAACCTGAACCACGGCGACCCGGTGGCGCTGGCCGACGAGATTTTCTTTTTCAAGCGCCTGATCCGCGAGGCCGCGTTGCGCCATGACTGTTTCGCCACCTTCATGGCCAAGCCGATCGAGGGTGAGCCGGGTTCCGCGATGCATATTCACCATTCCGTCGTGGATATGAAAACCGGGCGCAATCTGTTTTCCGATGCCGAGGGGCGCGAGACTGACGCTTTCCTGCATTTCATCGGCGGGATGCAGCGGCATTTGCCGGCGGCGGTGGCGTTTCTGGCTCCTTATGTGAACAGCTATCGCCGCTATGTTCCTGATTTCGCGGCACCTATCAATCTGGAATGGGGGCGCGATAACCGCACCACCGGGCTGCGGGTGCCGATTTCCGCGCCCGAGGCGCGGCGGGTTGAAAACCGGCTGGCGGGGATGGATTGCAACCCCTATCTGGGGCTGGCGGCCTCGCTTGCCTGCGGCTATCTTGGGTTGGTCGAGGCCGAGGCCCCGCGTGCGGAATGTCTGGGTGATGCCTATATGTCCGAGGACGAGCTGCCGCTGACGCTGGGCGATGCGCTGGATCTGATGGTCGAAAGCGCCCCCATGCGCGAGGTCATGGGGGCCGAGTTCGTCGCCGTTTATGAGTCGGTCAAGCGCAATGAATACAAAGAGTTCCTTCAGGTTATCAGCCCGTGGGAACGGGAACATCTGCTGTTGAACGTGTGACGCATGAACCTGCTGTTCGCCAATGACCGTCGCGGCGAATACCCGCCCGGCTGGTATGCCGAAACCCGTGATGCCGCGCCGGATGCTACGCCCTTGCGCGGCGCGGCGCGGGCGGATGTGGTGGTCATCGGCGGCGGCTATACCGGCCTGTCGGCGGCGCTGCATCTGGCCGAGGCGGGCGTCGATGTTGCGCTGGTCGAGGCGCATCGCGTGGGTTTCGGGGCCTCGGGGCGCAATGGCGGACAGGTCGGTTCGGGTCAGCGGCTGGATGTGGATGATCTGGAAAAACTGGTCGGGCGCGACCGCAGCCGTGCGCTTTGGGATATGGCCGAAGAGGCCAAGGCCCTGACCCGAGATCTGGCCGCGCGATCCGGGGTGACGTTTCATCCCGGTGTGGCCCATGCGTTCCGCAAGCCTGCGGAACTGGATCACGCCCGGCGGATGATCGACCGGCTGGCGCGGGATTACGGCTATGACCAGATCAGCCTGCATGGTGCTGATGATTTCCGTGCCATGGTCCCGGCGGCAGGGTTCTGCGGCGGAGAGTTGGACCTGGGCGCAGGGCATCTGCACCCACTGAACCACGCGCTTGGCATGGCGCGGCTGGCGGTGGCGGCAGGGGCGCGGATCTATGACCGCTCATGGGTGCATCGGATTGACCATGCCGACCGCGCGACTGGCAAGACGGTGGTGGCGACGGAACACGGACGGATCACCTGCGATCATGTCATTCTGGCGCTGAACGGCTATGCGGGTGGGCTGTCGGGCAAGATTGCGGCGCGTGTCATGCCGATCAACAATTACATCGCCGTGACCGAACCCTTGGGCGACCGTGCGGCGCAGGTGCTGACCCGTAACATCGCTGTGCATGATACCCGTTTTGTGGTGAATTACTGGCGGATGGACGGCGACCGGCTGATCTTTGGCGGCGGCGAGACGCTGGGCTATCGCTTTCCGCGTGACATTGCGGCCAAGGTGCGCAAACCTTTGGAAACGCTGTATCCGCAATTGCAGGGTGTGCGCCTGACCCATGCCTGGGGCGGCACGTTGGCGATTACCATGAACCGGATGCCCTGTTTTCAGCGGCTTGCACCTAATGCGCTGTCGGCGGCGGGGTTCTCGGGGCATGGTGTGGCGCTGGCCAGCCTTGCCGGGCGGCAGATGGCGCAGGCGGTCATGGGGCAGGGTGCGGGTTTCGACCTGATGGCCAGCCTGCCGATGCCGGCCTTTCCCGGCGGGGCGGCATTCCGCTGGCCGATGCTGGTTGCGGGTATGACGTGGTTCAGCCTGCGGGACCGATTGGGGATCTGATCCGGCTGTCGCATTTTCGTCACGATGAGGATGCCTGATAGGATGCTGAGCGTTTTTGTCATCAATTATTCTTGAACACCCTGGTCTGCCATGCTCTAAGGCAGCGACCGCCAGCGCAAGCCAGCCCGCATATCACTGAACAGGGATTTTGACGATGGCGACGATGCGCGCGCGGTTGTGCTCTGGCACGGCTTTCACTTTGCTTCTGACGACCTCGCCTTTTGTGGCGCAGGCTCAGACGGCCGAAGATCCGGTGGTTCTGGAAACCATCGTTCTGACCGCCGAGGAACAGATCAAACAGGCGCTTGGCGTGTCCAATATCAGCGCCGAGGATCTGGAAAAGCAGCCGGTCGTCAATGACATTGCCGAAGCCGTGCGCAAGATGCCGGGGGTGAACCTGACCGGCTCGACTGCGAGCGGTCAGCGCGGCAACCAGCGCCAGATTGACCTGCGCGGTATGGGGCCGGAAAACACCCTGATCCTGATTGACGGCAAGCCCGTCACCTCGCGCAATGCGGTCAAGATGGGCCGCGGCGGTGAGCGCGACACCCGCGGCGATTCCAACTGGGTTGCCCCCGAACTGATCGAGCGGATCGAGGTTCTGCGCGGCCCGGCGGCGGCGCGTTATGGCTCGGGGGCTTCGGGCGGTGTGGTCAATATCATCACCAAGCGCCCCGATACGTTCACCGCGCAGGTGGGCGTGCATTACAACCGCCCCGAGGGCAGCGCCGAAGGCAGCACTGCACGGACCAATTTCATGGTGGCCGGTCCGGCGGGTGAGCGGCTGACCTTTCGTCTGAACGGCAATTACAACAAGTCCAACCCCGACGCGCTGGACATCAACGCCGCCGCCGCCGAGGAGGTGGACGGCACCCTGCTGGCCGGGCGTGAAGGGGTCATCAACAAGGATCTTGGCGCGTTGCTGTCATGGGATGCGGCACCGGGTCATGTGATTGATTTCGAGGCGAACTTCTCGCGTCAGGGCAACCGCTATGCGGGTGATTCGCAGCTTGGTTCGATGAGCGAGCTGACCGAATCCCTGCATGGTCAGGAAACCAACCGCATGTATCGCCGCACGTTCAGCGCGACCCATCGTGGCGAATATGATTTCGGGGAATCCAACAGCTATCTGCAATATGAAAGCACCTCGAACACCCGGCTGTGCGAAGGCACCGGCGGCAGCGGCGAGGGGCGGATCAACTTTTGCGTCGATACGGATGGCGACGGCACCAATGATGCCTCGGAATATCGCACTATCGGTCTGGAAAATCTTGCGGCGAAAACCGAATGGTCGCTGCCGATGACGCTTGGTGGAAAAACCTCGAACGTGACGCTTGGGGCCGAGTTGCGCGGCGAGTTCATGGATGACGCGGTTTCAACCACCGTCACCCTGCCGGATACGATCATTGTGGATGATACCAGCAACGACCCCACGCAGCGCGATGCCAAAACCAAACAGATCCTGCTGGGGCTGTATGCCGAGGCAAACATCGAATGGGATGACAAGCTGACCCTGACGCCGGGGCTGCGCTTTGACCATAGCGATACCTTTGGCACCAACCTGTCGCCCAGCCTGAATGCGGAATATCGCTTCGATGAGAACTGGACGATGAAACTGGGGGTGGCGCGTGCGTTCAAGGCACCAAACCTGTTCCAGTTGAACCCGAACTATGTCTATTCGACGATGGGCAATGGCTGTCCCTGGGTGGACGGCGTGCGCCTGTCGGGGCCGTGCTATGTCATGGGCAACCCGGATCTGGATGCTGAGATCAGTCTGAACAAGGAAATCGGTATCGCCTATGAGGGCGACAGCGGCATGACGGCCTCGCTGACCTATTTCCACAATGATTACAAGAACAAGATCCAGTCGGGCCAGATCCAGAACAACCCCGATGCGACGACCAACCGCCTGTTCCGCTGGGAAAATACCGGCCCGGCGGTGATCGAGGGGCTGGAGGGCAATTTTGCCACCCCGCTGACCGAAACCTTGGCGCTGAACACCAACTTTACCTATATGCTGGATTCCCGCATCAAGGCGACCGGCCAGCCGCTGAGTCTGGTGCCGGATTACACGATCAACGCCTCGCTCGACTGGGAGGTGCGTGATGATCTGATGGTCATGCTGTCCGCGACCCATTACGGGCCGATCAAGTCAAACGGGATCAACGCCTTTACCAGCGCCGATCTTGGGGAAACCAATGATCGCGGCGGTTATACGCTGGTGAACCTTGGCACGCGCTGGGATGCGACGGACAATGTGCGCGTCTCGGCTGGTGTGACCAATCTGTTCGACAAGCAATTGTATCGGACCGAGACCAGCGGCGGCGCGAATACCTTTAACGAGCCGGGACGGGCGTTCTATATCTCTCTGAACAAGACGTTCTGACCGCAGATGCCCGCCCGGCGCTGTCGGGCGGGCTGTCAGGGAGGCACCGATGAGCCTGTCTTACCCGCCACATTTTCACCCCGAACAATCGCCCTTGTGGATGGGTGCGGTATCCGAGGCTTTGGGCCGTGTTGCCCCGGCTGCGCGGCGATATTGCGAGATTGGCTGTGGTTCCGGCTTTGGGGCCACGCTGCTGGCGGCGGCGAACCCGGATATGCAGGTGGTTGGCATTGATCTGGACGCCGGGCATATCGCAGCGGCGCAGGATCGGGCTGCGAAGGCGGGGTTGTCGAATGTCCGCTTTTATCACGCTGATATTGCGGATTTTTCTGTGGATGAGAGCTTCGATTATATCACCTGCCATGGGGTCCTGTCATGGGTGGCACCGGCCACGCGGACGGCGATTGCCGATTTCATTGCCCGTCATCTGGCCCCCGGCGGGCTGGCAGCGGTGCAATATATGAGTGCGCCGGGTGGGGCTGCCTTTGCTGCGTTTCACGCGCTGTTCCGCAGTCTGGCCCATCGCCCTGATCCGGTGGCCGAGGGGCTGGCTGCGCTGGTGGCGATGCGTGACGCGGGGGCAGGGTTCTTTCAGATGCACCCTCATGCCGGGGCGACGCTGGATTCGCTGTTGCAGGCGCCCAAGGGCTATGTCGCGCATGAATATCTGTCGGCGGATTTCGCGGCCTTGCCCTGCAATCAGGTGTTCGATCTGTTCCGAACCATGGGGGTGCACTGGATCGGCAGCGCCACCCCGGTCGAGAATATCGACGCCGCATCTTTGCCGGGGGCCTGCGCCCACATCATCGCGCAAGCCCCTGATCCCGCGCGCGAGGTGCTGAAGGACATCGCCCGCAATCAGGCGCTGCGCTATGATCTGTTCAGCCATCCCGCGCAGCCGCTTGGGGATCATGCGCATCTGGATGTGCTGCGGCAGCAGGAATGGGCCTTGCTGCCCGGTGTGCCAACCTGCCTGCCGCAGCATTTCGCCCTGAACAGCCGTATCGGCCCGGTTGCTGCTGACCCGAGGTTATTTTCCCCTATGCTGTCGGCTTTGGCGCAAGGCCCCCGGTGCTTTGCGTGGTTGGAACGCTTGCCGCCGTTTTCGGGTCGTCCGGGCCTGCTGAATCAAGTGCTGCAAATGGCGATGTGGGCGCGGATGGTGCATCCTGCGGTGACGGTCCGCGACGCCAGTGCGGCCGCGCGGCTGAACCGGCTGTTGCTGACCGCAAACCATTGCGATGTTCCCGCCCTTGCCGCGCCGGGGTTTGGGTCTGGTCTGGCGCTGGACCCGGCCACGCTGGCCGCGCTGCTGGCGGGTGGCAGCGATCCGCCGCTGCGGGCGGTCTTGTGCCTTGAGACACCCGTTTAAAGCGCACCAAGGAAAGTTGACAATTTTTCTTTCTATGTGTAGCGCAGCAGGACGGCTCCGGGCAGGGGCCATCCCTTTATCCGGCCCGAGATTGCAATGACTGATCCCCTTTCTTCCCCCGCTGCTGGCGATCTGCCGGTTCAGCTCTGGCCTGATGCGTTTGCCGCGCGATACCGCGAAAAGGGCTATTGGCGCGGGTTGAGCATGGGCGATGTGCTGCGCCGTTCAGCCCGGAACTGGCCGCATAATCTGGCGGTGGTGGATGGTGAGCAGCGCATCACCTATGCGGATCTGCTGGCGCGTTCGGAGCAGGTGGCGCGGGGCTTTCTGGCGCAGGGGCTGGTGCCGGGCGATCGCGTGGTGGTGCAAATGCCCAATGTCGCGGCGTTTTTTCCGGCGGTGTTCGGGTTGTTTCTGGCCGGGCTGATCCCGGTTTTCGCGCTGCCCGCACATCGGGAAACCGAACTGGTGCATTTCGCAACCCGCTCGGGCGCACGCGGGCTGGTGACGGTGGACCGCTTCGAGGGCTATGATTTCGCTGCGCTGGCAGGGCGTGTGCAGGCGGATGCGCCGGGGCTGATGCATGTGTTCGTCTCGGGTCAGGCGGGCGATTTCATCGGCTTTGACAGTTTGGGGGTCGGGCTGACGGCCCCGGAAAACCTGCCGCAGCCCGATCCCGGCGCGGTGGCGTTTTTGCAGATTTCCGGGGGCAGCACCGGCCTGTCCAAGCTGATCCCGCGCACGCATGATGACTATATCTACAGCTTTTCGGCCTCGGCCCCGATCTGCGGGCTGACGCCGGATTCGGTCTATATGGCGGCGCTGCCGGTGGCGCATAATTTCCCGATGAGCTCGCCCGGTGTGTTTGGCACGCTTTGGGCCGGGGCGCGGGTGGTGCTGTGTCCGAACCCGCGCCCGGATATTGCTCTTGCGCTGATCGCCCGCGAAAAGGTGACGATCACCGGGGTTGTGCCGCCGCTGGCACTAATGTGGATGCAGGCGGCAGAACGCGGGGGCCATGATCTGACGTCCTTGCAGGTCTTGCAGGTCGGCGGGGCCAAGTTCATTCCCGAGGCCGCCGCGCGGGTGCGTCCGGCGCTTGGCTGCCAGCTTCAGCAGGTGTTCGGCATGGCCGAGGGGCTGGTCAATTATACCCGGCTGGACGACCCGGAAGATCTGATCACCGGCACGCAGGGCCGCCCGATCAGCCCTGATGATGAGGTGCTGGTGCTGGATGATGACGGCAATCCGGTGGAGGATGGTCAGCCCGGCCACCTGCTGACACGCGGCCCTTATACGATCCGCGCCTATTACGCCGAACCTGCCGCCAATCAGCGCAGCTTTACCCCGGACGGGTTTTACCGCACCGGCGACATCGTGAAGCGGCTGCCGGGCGGCTATCTGGTGGTGCAGGGCCGGGCGGGCGACCATATCAACCGCGCGGGCGAAAAGATTTCCGCCGAGGAGATCGAGGATCACCTGCTGGCGCATCCCGATGTGTTCGATGCGGCGGTGGTCTCGATTCCCGACCCTTATCTGGGAGAGCGGAGCTGCGCTTTTGTGATCCTGCGCGACGGGCTGGAAACCCCGCCGAAAGCGCCGCAGATCAAGGCCTTTATCCGCAGCCGTGGCATTGCCGATTTCAAGGTTCCCGATCAGGTGGTCTTTACCCCCGGCTTCGAGGTGACAGCCGTGGGTAAGGTCAGCCGCAAGGCGCTGCGGGCCGCGCTGCGTCAGAATTTTTTGCAACAGGATCAGAACACATGAAGCTAGACCGCGACCGTATCCGCGCCGATATTGCCCGGCTGATCCATCTGGACCCTGCGGACATCGGGGATGATGACAACCTGTATGATCTTGGGCTGGATTCCATGCGGGTCATGCAAGTGCTGATGGAATGGGAAGCCGCCGGGATGAGTGCTGATTTCGCGCTGTTTGCTGAACAAAGCACGCTGGCCGGCTGGTGGTCGGTGCTGGAACAATCCGGCGATGCCTGATTCTGGTGGGCCTGATTCGGTGGCGGGCTGGCCGCTGACGGCGGCGCAGGAGGGCCTGTGGTATTTTCAGGCGTTGGACCCGGCGAATCCGATCCTGAATACCGGACAATATCTGGAACTGACCGGCCCGCTGGACCTGCCGCGCCTGATGGATGCCATCGCGCAGGTGGTGGCGGAATCCGATGCGCTGCGGCTGCGCTTTGCCCAAGCCCAAGGCCAGCCGTTGCAATGGCTGGACAGCCCGCCCGCGCCGCCCGGGCTGGTCGATCTGACGGCCGCCACCGATCCGCAGGCCGAGGCGCTGCGCCAGATGCAGGCCGACCAGAACCGCCCGCTGAACCTGTCGGCCGAGGCCCCGGCGCGGTTTACCATCTATCGCCTGACGCCCGACCGGCATTTTCTCTATGAGCGGATTCACCATCTGGCCATTGATGGCTATGGCATGGTGCTGGTCACGAACCGCATTGCCGAGGTCTATTCCGGCAAGGGCATCCCGCTGGCCCCCTATGCGCGGGCCTTGGCGGCGGATGCGGATTATCGCGGCTCGGACCGTGAACAGGCCGACCGCAGCTATTGGCAGCAGGCCATGGCGAACTTGCCCGAAGTCAGCGGCCCTGCGCCGGGGCGGGCGGTGTCAGGGGCGCGGTTCCTGCGCCATAGCCTTTGGCTGGACCCCGCGTTTTGCACGGCGCTGGACCAGCGCAGCCGGGATTTGCGGATCGGCTGGCCGGATTTGCTGACGGCGCTGGCCGGGGCCTATCTGGCCCGCTGGACCGATGGTGAGACCGTCATTGGGGTGCCTTTCATGGCGCGGTTCGGCAGCCCTGCCGCCCGTAGCCCGGCCATGGTGATGAATGTCCTGCCGCTGCGGCTGACGCTGGACGAGGACGCAGCTCTGGCCGATTGGCTGGCCGGGGCTGCTGCGCAGATGGCGGCCCATCGCCGCCATGGGCTTTACCGCAGCGAACATCTGCGCCGCGACCTTGGTCTGCTTGGCGGGGCAAAGCGCCTTTATGGCCCGCTGGTCAATGTGCAGCCTTTTGACAAGGCACCGCAATTTGAGGGGTTGGACTGTCGTCTGCATATCCTTGGCGCGGGTGCCGTCGATGATCTGACGCTGACCTTCCGGGGAGATCTGCAATCCGGTCTGTTGTTCGAGGTAGACGGCAACCCGGCGCTTTATGATGCCGAGATGCTGGCGGGTCATGCCACGCGGCTGGCGGTTTTCCTTGATGCGGCGCTGGTGGCGGAAACGCTGGCCACCGTGCCGACCGCCACCCCGGTCGAGGCCGCAGCGGCCCTTCCCGATACCCGCCACGCGCTGCCCGACACCACCCTGTCCGCGCTGATTGCGGCGCAGATGCAGGCCAACCCCGATGCGCCCGCGCTGCGCTTTGGCGATCAGCGGCTGGATTATGCGGGGCTGGACCGTGCCAGCGCCGCGCTGGCCGTCCGGCTGCGCCAGATGGGGGCAGGCCCGGAAACCATCGTCGCGGTGGCGCTGAACCGTTCCATTGAATTGCCGGTGGCGTTGCTGGCGGTGCTGCGGGCCGGGGCCGCTTATCTGCCGCTGGACCCCGATCACCCGCCCGCGCGGATCGCCTCGATTCTGAACCGCGCCGCGCCGGTTGTGGTGCTGACCAGCGCCGATCTGGCCGGGTTGATGCCCGAAGGCGTGCCGCTGCTGCTGACGGACGACTGGCCCACGGGCGGGGGTGGCGACCTGCCGCTGCCTGCCCCGGATAACATGGCCCCCGACAACATGGCTTATGTCATCTTCACCTCGGGTTCCACGGGCGAGCCGAAGGGCGTGGTGATCGAGCATCGTGCCATCGTGAACCGGCTGCTGTGGATGCGCGACCATTACGGCTTTGACGGCTCGGACCGGATCTTGCAGAAAACCCCGGCGACATTCGATGTGTCGGTGTGGGAGTTCTTCCTGCCGATGATCTGCGGGGCCGAGCTGGTTCTGGCCGCCCCCGGTGCGCATCGTGACCCTGCCGCGCTGGCTGCACTGATCCGGCAGGCGGAGATCACGACGGCGCATTTCGTGCCGTCGATGCTGTCGGCCTTTCTTGCTGCGCCCGCGTCTGAGGGCATCAGCCTGCGCCGGGTGTTCTGCTCGGGCGAGGAACTGACCGCTGACCAGCGCCGCCGCTTTCATGCGCGGCTGCGGGCGGAATTGCACAACCTTTATGGCCCGACCGAGGCGGCGGTGGATGTCAGCTATTGGCCCGCCACGCCTGATGATACATCCGACCCGCTGCCGATCGGCTGGCCGGTCTGGAACACCACGCTGCATGTGCTGGACGACCGGATGCGCCCGGTGCCTGCGGGGCTGGCAGGGCATCTTTACCTTGGCGGGGTGCAGCTTGCGCGGGGCTATCTGGGCCAGCCGGAGCTGACGGCGGAACGGTTCATCGACACCCCCGCCGGGCGGCTTTACGCGACCGGCGATCTGGCGCGTCTGCGTCCTGATGGGGCGGTGGTCTATCTTGGCCGCTCGGATCATCAGGTCAAGCTGCGGGGCCTGCGCATCGAACTGGGCGAGATCGAGGCCGCCATCATGGCCAGCGGCATGGCCCGCGAAACCGTGGTCATCGCGCGTGAGGACCGCGCGGGGACGAAGCATCTGGTTGCCTATCTTGTCCCCGCCGATGACTATGCGCCCGACCGGCTGGTGACGCATCTGGGGCAAAGCCTGCCCGCCTATATGATCCCCGCCGCGCAGGTCGCGCTGGAGGCGCTGCCCCTGACCGCGAATGGCAAGCTGGACCGCAAGGCGCTGCCAGCGCCCACCTTTCAATCCGCAGGCCGTGCGGCGCAGACCCCGACCGAGGTGATGCTGGCCGGGTTGTTTGCGGAAATCCTGCACCTGCCTGCGCCGCCATCGGCCGAGGCGGATTTCTTTGCGCTTGGCGGCGATTCCCTGTCGGCGGTTCAGCTTGTCTTGCGCATCGAACAGGAAACCGGCCGCAGCCCCGGCCTCGGGGTAATCTTTGAACATCCGGTGCTGGTGCTGCTGGCCGCGGCGCTGGACGAAGGCTTCGATCTGGACGCCGGGCTGAAACCCACGCTGCTGCTGGCCGAAGGCAACCCGCAGGCCACGCCGCTGTTCATCCTGCATCCTGCGGGCGGGCTTGGCTGGGGCTATCGGCGGCTGGCCTCGGAACTGGCGCCGGCGCGGCGGATATGGGCGTTGCAGCATCCGGCGCTGGATACGGAAACGGCGCTGCCTGTCAGTCTGGATGCGCTGGCGGCGGATTATGCGGCGCGGATCATGGCGCTGGTCCCGCAGGGACCGGTGCATCTGGCGGGATGGTCGGTTGGTGGGATTCTGGCGCAGGCAGTGGCGGTCGAGTTGACGGCAAAAGGCCGTGCGGTCGGTATGGTGGCGATGTTGGATTCCTACCCGGCGGATTGCTGGCGGGACGAACCCGACCCTGACCCGGCGGCGGCGCTGCGGGCTCTTCTGGCGATTGCCGGGCATGACCCGGACGCGCATCAGGATCTGAACACCCCGGCGCGGGTGGTGGATTTTCTGAAACGCAGCGGCACCGCTTTGGGCAGCCTGCCCGGCCCGGTTCTGGATGCGGTGATCCGCATTGTCACCGACAGCAACCGGCTGGTGCGTCGCCACAGGCACCGACCCTATGCGGGGCCGGTCTTGCATATCCGGGCCGGTCTGGATCACGCCGGGCGCGATCTGCGCGGCGAGATGTGGCACCCCTATGCGGGGGACATCACCCTGGCCGAAGTGCCTTTCCTGCACGCGCAGATGATCTCGCCCGAGGCGGTGACGCTGATCGCCCCTCTGCTGGCAGAATCAATGGCACGGGCAGATGCCTCCGGCGGGGATATTTAAGTGAAGAAGAAGGGGTATCTTTTGTCCCTAAATATCCCCGCCGGAGGCATGAAACCTAGGACGCAAAAGCCAGCGTCAGGGGCAGAGAGCCAGCGATGGTCTGAATATGGATCAGGCCGGGCAGCACATGCGGGGTCGTGTCGATGCCGGGATGGGCTTTCAGATCGGCCATGAATTGCATCGTTGCCGGGGCTGGGCCATTGGGGGGCGGGCCATCGCTGCCGGATCGCTTTTCGCGGTCGCCAAGCGCGACCAGCAGCGGCGGCGGGTTGTCCATGGCGGTGCAGTTGCGGGCAATGCGGCGGATGCGGGCCTCGTCCCACCAGATCGAAGGGCTGATGGCGGCATAGCGGGCAAAGCCATGCGGTTGGCCCAGCAGGGCGAACAGGGTGAACAGTCCGCCAAAAGAATGGCCCCATAATGTGCGGCGGTGGGGGTCGATGTTCAGGCCGGTTTCGGCCAGCGTGCGCAGCGGGCCGGTCAGCCGGGCGTGGAAATCCTCGGCCCCGCCAGCCATACGGCCTTCGTGGACATGATCGGGCGAAGGCCCCGCACCGGGGCTTTCGGGAGGCGTAAAGTCCAGCGTGCGGCGTTCTCGTGCGAATTGGCGTTCGGTGTCATAGCCGACGCCGATCACCACAAGGCCGGGGGCCTCGGCCAGCATGTCAGCGGTCAGAAAGTCAAAAGCGGCGTTGCCATCCAGCAGATACAGCACCGGCCATCCGTCCGCAGGCGGCGTTCCGCGCGGGATGGCGCGATACAGGCGGTGGCCCGGACCTTCGGGGCTGTGCAGCACGTCGAAATGATGGCTTGGCAGGTCAGCCTGAAGGATCAGCAGTTCAGCGGGTTTGCGGGCGTGGTCGGGGCCGACTTTTCCGGTCATTGGGCGGGGCCTGCATCTGTATTGTAGGTTGACAAGTTTTCTCGGAATATGGCTTATCACCTCGTTCTTGGCCAGCAGGAAAAGCGGTGATGCGCAAGACCTTCACGATGATCCGATCCAGTCTGGTGGTGCTGTTTCTGGTGCTGCTGGGCGCGCCGCTATCGGCGCAGCCCGTCACCGTCACCGATATTCTGGGGCGAGGCGTGACCTTGCCGGAACCCGCGCAGCGTATCGTTTTGGGCGAGGCGCGGCATCTGTCGGTTTTGGGGCTGATGCTGGATGATCCGGTGTCGCGGGTGGTCGGCTGGCGTCTGGACAAGCCGCTGGACCCGCCGACCTTGCAGGCTTACCGCCAGAAGTTCCCTGCGATTGACCGCATCGTGCCGGTCGGGGCGGGCAACCGGGCGCTGTCGGTCGAGGCTATTCTGGGGCTGCAACCCGATCTGCTGGTGCTGTCGCTCATGGACCAGAACGACCCGGCGATTACCGCTGCGCTGGATGTGTTCGCGCAGGCCGGAATTGCCGTGGTCTATGTCGATTTCTTTGCGCATCCGCAGGAAAACACGCTGCCCAGCCTGCATATTCTTGGCGCCCTGACCGGGGCCGAGGCGCGCGCCGGGCAATTCGCGGATTTTTATACCGAACATCTGAACCGTATCACCGAGCGGCTGGCCGATCCGGCCATTGCCCGTCCCGGTGTGTTCGTCCATGTCCATGCCGCGCCGGTGAATTGCTGCTCGACCGTGGGTGAGGGCGTGTTCAACGATTTCGTCACCACGGCAGGCGGGCGCAATATCACGGCGGAGACGGTGAAAAGCGTACTTGGCACGGTCAGCATGGAATATCTGCTGGCCGCCGATCCCGATTTTTATGTCGCCACCGGCGGCACGCATATGGCGGCGCGGGGCGGGCTGGTGCTTGGCCCGGATGTCGCGCCTGAAACCGCCGCCGCCAGCTTTGCCGCGCTGACCGGAGCGCCGGGGTTTTCCGGGCTGCGGGCGGTGCGCGAAGGCCAGGCAGCGGGGATCTGGCATATGTTCAACGATTCCCCCAGCCATATCGTGATGATCGAATATCTGGCCAAGATGCTGCATCCTGATCTGTTTGCGGATGTGGACCCTGCCGCCACGCTGGCCGAGATCGGAACCCGGTTTTCGCCGGTGCAGGTGCCGGGGACATGGTGGGTTGGTGACGGCACATGACCGGGGCGCTGAGCCAATACCGCGCCGCGAACCGGCGGCGGGCGGTCATTGTGCTGCTGTTGGCGGTGCTGACTGTCACGGCCTTGGTGCTGGATCTTGTGACCGGGCCTTCGGGCCTGCCGCTGGATCAGACGCTGCGGGCGCTGACCGGGGATGAGAGCGTCGGCCAGACTGCCAGCCTGATCGTCTGGCAGGTGCGGCTGCCGGTGGCCGCGATGGCGCTGGTCGTGGGCGCGGCGCTGGCGCTTGCCGGGGCCGAGATGCAGACCGTGCTGGAAAACCCGCTGGCCGAACCGTTCACGCTGGGGGTGTCTTCATCCGCAGCGCTTGGCGCGGCGCTGGCGATTTCGCTGGGGATCAGCCTGCCGTTTCTGCCGCCGCTGTGGTCGGTTTCGGCCAATGCGTTCCTGTTTGCGGCGCTGTGTCTGGCGCTGTTGCAACTGTTGTCGCGGCTGCGTGGTGGCGGGGCGGAAACACTGATCCTGTTCGGGATCGCGCTGAACTTTACCGCCGCCGCTTGTCTGGCGCTGGTGCAATTCCTGTCCTCGGCCGATGCGCTGCAACAGTTGGTGTTCTGGACCATGGGCAGCCTTGCCGCGTCGCGTTGGCAGGGGGTGGCGCTGGTGGCGGTGGTGCTGGCGCTGACCACACCGTTGGCGCTGCGGGCGGCCTGGCAGTTGACGGCGCTGCGCATGGGTGAGGATCAGGCCCGCAGCTTTGGCGTGGATGTGGTCCGGCTGCGCCGCGCGGCGCTGGTGCGGGTCAGCCTGCTGGCGGCCAGCGCGGTGGCGATGGTCGGGGTGGTCGGTTTCGTCGGTCTGGCCGCGCCGCATATCGCCCGCCGCCTGGTGGGCGAGGACCACCGCTTTTTCCTGCCAGCCAGTCTATTGTGCGGGGCGTCGATGCTGTCGCTGGCCTCGACTTTTTCCAAGACTCTGGTGCCGGGGGTGCTGCTGCCGGTGGGGCTGGTCACGTCGCTGATCGGCCTGCCGGTGTTTTTCGCGCTGATCCTGCGCAAAGGGCGGTCGGCATGAGCGGACAGTTGCAGATCACCGACCTGCGCGTGCGGCTGGGCAAGCGCGAGGTCATTGCGGGTCTGTCCCTGCCGCCGCTGCGGGCCGGAGAGCTGACGGTTCTGGCCGGTCCCAATGCGGCGGGGAAATCCACCGCGCTGCGGGCGATTGCGGGGCTGTTGCCCTATGCGGGCCAGATCGCATGGGATGGTCTGTCGCTGGCCGATATGCCCTTGCGGCAACGTGCTGCGCTGATCGGGATGATGCCGCAGAGCTTGCCTTCCGGGGCCTCGCTGGTGGTGCTGGAAGGCGTCATTGCGGCGCTGCGGGCGGCGGGTGCGGATGGCCTTGCGCCCCGTGATGCCGATGAGCGCGCCATGGCGGTTCTGGACCGGCTGGGTATTGGCAATCTGGCGATGCAGACGCTGGACCGGCTGTCGGGCGGTCAGCGTCAGATGGTCAGTCTTGCGCAGGCGATCGTTCGTGATCCGCGTATTTTGCTGCTGGACGAACCGACTTCGGCACTGGATCTTGCACGGCAGCACCGGCTGCTGTCCGAGGTGCGCAACCTTGCCGGCGAAGGCCGCATGGTGCTGGCGGTGCTGCATGATCTTGGCATGGCCGCGCAATGGGCTGACCGCATCGTGATGCTGCATCAGGGCGGCTGTATTGCAGACGGCCCCCCCGATCAGGTGCTGACGCCTGAATTGCTGGCGCAGGCTTACGGCGTGCGGGCGCGGGTGGAACGCTGTTCGCAAGGGCGGCTGGTGGTGCTGGTGGATGGGGAAATCGGCTGAACAACCGGAAAGATTGCGAATGATTGAAGGTCTTAGCCATATGACATTTATTGTCAGCGACCTTGACTGGACCGAGGCACTACTGGTCAAGGTTCTGGATGCCAAAAGGCTTTATGACAGCGACGATCAGATGTTTTCGCTGTCGAAAGAACGCTTTTTCGATATTGGCGGCGTCTGGGTTGCGATTATGCAGGGGCGGGCGCGGCAGGACCAAAGCTATGACCACATTGCTTTCAAAATCCCTGATGACGAATATGACAGCAGGTTGCGACTGATCCGCTCGCTTGGGCTTGAGATCAGAGAGGGCCGCCCCCGCGTTGAAGGCGAGGGGCGCTCAATCTACTTTTATGATTACGACAACCACCTGTTCGAGCTGCACAGCGGCACCCTTGCCGAGCGTTTGCGGCGCTATGAAAACGGTTCGCCCAAGGCGTAACCCCCGCCAGAACGGACTGGCGGGGGCTGGTTTTATTGCTTCGGTGTCAGGCGCCAGACCTGATCGCCGGTGCCGTCCTCGGCCCCGCGGGCTTTGTTCACCGCGATAATGGTGCCATCGGTGGTCACATCGACAAAGTTCGGGAAGGAACCAAGGTTCAGGTTGGCGATGATCTCGCCGGTATCGGCATTGACCGCTGCCAGCGAATCCGATCCGCGGCTGGTCACATAGACCCGGTTGTGGCTGGCGTCATAAGCGACGTTCAACGCACCTGCGCCAACCTTTACGTTGAATTGCTCAGCCCCTTCGGCGTCCAGCGCGATCAGGTTGTCGGTGCCTTGTGCCGCGACAAACATTCGTCCACTGGCCGGGTCGATGTCGATGCCGGTGGCCTGATTCGCGTCAGACAGCGGAAAGACCTGAACCGTCTTGTCCGTCAGATTGATCCGTGCCACCTCGGGCGTGGTCAGCGACGGCGTGTAAAGCAGATTTGCCTGCGGATCAAAGGCAAGGCTCATGGCGGTAAAGGTCTCGCGCCGCTGGCCGGATGGGATTTCGATAACCTCGACCAGCTCTTGCGTGGCGGTGTCAAACACCACGATCCCCTGCGAGGCGGCCGAAACATAGGCGCGACCGCGTTCGGCATCCACCACGACATCGCGCGGGTGGTCGGTCAGGCCCGGCTCGAACTGCTTAATCAGGCTCAGGTCGGACTGGGCATAGATGGCAACGGTGTTCTGACGGGTATTTGTGACCCAAACCGTGCCATTTGTGTCGTCCACAGCGACGCCATAAACGGCGAACAGCCCGCTGTCCCGGTCGCCCTGCGCGGGTGCGGCGGCGGGCGTTACCTTGGCCAGCGTGTCCAGCGTGGCGGCGTCCAGCTTTAGCAACTCGGATTCCTTGATCGGCGGACGACCGACAGCGCCGGTTACGAAATAGGCGTTGCTTTTGGGGCTGAAGGCGATCTGATACAAGCCCTTGCCGGGGGCGACCTTGGCGATGTCGAACTGATCCTCGCCCGAGAACGGGATTTCTGGCGAGACTTTCAGCGTAATGATTTCGGCGCTGTCGGGGCTTTCAGTCTGCACGACGATCGGGTGCTGCCCAACCACCGCATCGGCGGGCAGGTCAAAGCTGGCGGTGAAATTACCCTCTGCATCGGCGGTCAGCGCCTCGGTCAGCAGGTCGGCACCACGGCTGAGGCGGACCTCTTGCCCCGGCTGAAAGCGACTGCCCCGGATTTCAACGGGCTTGCCTGGATAAGCCGGGCTGCGATCTGCGCCGGAAAGCTGCACCTGCCCGGTAAAGGTGGCGGGCTGGTCAAAGACGGCATCGGCCGCTGCGGGCAGGGCAAGGCTGGTCAGTGCGGTGCTGGTCGCCAGCAGCAGGCCAAGCAGGGGGCGGTTATGTCTGGTCATGGAAGATCCCTTCCGAGGATGAGTAAAAAAGCAGGCGGCAAGCGCCGTGGCGGTCAAGGGATGAGATAACCAACAAAGTTTGTCAACTATTATCTGCGGGCTTTGTGCTGCGCTGATGGGTCAGGGACAAAAGGATCAGCGCCAGCACCGTCAGTGCTGCCCCCATCAGGAAGGGGGCGGCCGACCCATGGCTGACCCACAACCAGCCCGCCGCCGTATTGCCGACCAGCACCACCAGCCCGGTCACAAGGTTAAAGGTGCCAAAGGCGCTGCCTTTCAGGTCTGGTGGCGTGGCTTTGGCGATCAACGCCCCCAGCAGCCCTTGCGAAAAGCCCATATGCAGCCCCCACAGCACGGTGCCGCACAAAAACCCCGCCACGGTCGTGGCCGAGGCCAGCACCAGATGCGCCGCCAGCAAAAAGCCAAGCCCGGCCATCAGCAGCCCATGGCTGCCAATCCGGTCCGACAGCCGCCCCACCGGATAGGCGGACAGCCCATAGGCCGCGTGCATGATCACCATGGCCAGTGGCACCCATACCGGCAGGAAACCGGCCTCCAGCGATTTCAGCAGCAGGAACGCCTCGCTGAACCGCGCCAGCATGATGAGTGAGGCAATGCCAATCACCCCCCACACCGCAGGATTCAGACGCAGGGCATGGATCAGGCGGAAATTGGATGGTTTGGCGGCGGGGGTGGCCTTGGGTTCCTGCACGCCAAAGATCAGCACCGCCATCGCCAGCGCGGCGGGAATTGCCGCCAGCCAGAACACCGCCTGATAGTTCCCGGCAAAGGCCAGCATCGCCAGAACCGCCAGAACCGGCCCGGCAAAGCCGCCCACAGTATCCAGCGATTTACGCAGGCCAAAAGCCGCGCCCCGGATCTCGGGCGGGGTCGCGCCTGCCACCATCGCATCGCGCGGCGTGCCTCGGATGCCCTTGCCAACCCGGTCCATCGCCTTGGCCAGCACGATCTGATCCAGACTGACGGCCAGCGGAAAGATCAGCCGCGACAGCGCCCCAAGCCCATAACCAAGCACTGCCAGCGGCTTGGCCCGGCCGCTGCGATCCGCGATCAGCCCGGAAAGGAACTTGGTCGCCGTCGCAATCGCCACCGACAGCCCTTCGATAAAGCCGATGGCCAGCACCGAAATCCCCAGCCCGCCCGCCAGATAAAGCGGCAGCAGGGTCTGCACCATCTCGGATGAAACATCCATCAGCAGGCTGACAAAACCCAGCATCCAGACGGTCGCGGGCATGGCGGGGCGGGAGTGTCCGGGCATGAGGGAGGGGCCGTGTGCTTTATGTTGACGAAAACACTATGACGGCAGGCCGGGCGGCGGGCAAGGGGTCCGGCGGGCAAGGGATCAGGGCCGTGCCGCGCGCGGCAGGGCCAGCGCCGACAGCAGTGCGATGCCGCCACCCAGCAGCGTCGCCACCACCCGCTGCCCCGCATTGGCGAGCGCGTGACCATGCACCAGATCCAGCATCAGAACCACGGTTGCGGTGATGAAGAACGACAAAACCGCATAATGTGCGGCGCGGAACGTATAGGCCCCATAGGCCGCCCCCGCGATGGCTGTCAGCATCGCAGGCCCGGACAGGGCGCTGAGCAGGGCAAAGACAGTCGCAGCCAGCGACCCGGCCAGCGTGCCGGTCAGCCGCGCCAGTCCTCGGGTCCGGGTTGCCAGCAGGCCCGGTTTCAGGATCAGCATGGCGGTCATCGGCGCCCAGTAATCATGCTGCAAGCCGCTGGCCCGCGCGATGAACATGGCCAGCGCAACCGCCATTGCTGAGCGTGCGGCATAGCTGGCGGTCAGCCAACGGTCAGGCACCGGCATCGGGGCGGCTGCGACAGGTGGGTTGTGGTCGGGGCAGAGCCACAGGCCCAGCCCGACCAGCACGATCTGCGCCAGCCCGCCTATGGCGACCAGCCCGGCGCGTTCCGCCGCGCCTGCCAGATCATTCGGGTAATAGCTGGCCAACACAAAGGCGATGACCAGTTGCAAAACCGACCACCACCAATTCTGATGATAAAGCGACAAAGCTCCGCAGAGCGCCGCCAAAGCCGCCGCAGCCAGCACCGTCAGCGCCAGAGAATGTCCCAGCAGGCTGCCGGCAAAGGCGGCCAGCATCAGCCCTGATGTCACCGCTGCCATGATCTGCCAGCGCATCCTGCCCGATGCACGAAAGCTGCCGAACCCGACCGAGAAGGCGGCCCCTGTCACGACCATCGCCGGCAGTAATTGCCCGGTCATCAGCCCATAGCCAAGCGGCAGCACCAATGCCGGAACCGCCCGCCAGGCCCCTTGCCAGTCGGCGGGGGTGAACAGATCGGGCCGCCATTGGCTGTGCATCACGGATCAGACCGTATCCAGATACAGCTCGACGGTTTCCTGATCGGACAGCTCGGCCATGTAATGCAGTTCCTGTCGCTTGGTCATCAGGAAGTTCTCGATCAGATGCGCCGGGAAGATGCGCTTGATTTCAGGGCATTGCGCAAAAGCCTCGATGGCGTCGGCCCATGTGCCAGGCAGTTGCGCAAGGTTCTTGTCATAGGCGTTGCCGCTGAAATGCGGCGGGCAGGGGGCGGCGTCCTCAATCCCGTTCAGCGCCGCGCCAAGGACGGCGGCGATGGTCAGATAGGGGTTCACATCACCGCCTGCGACCCGATGCTCGATCCGCCGCGCCTTGGGACCAGAAGCCGGGATGCGGATGGCCGCCGTCCGGTTCTCATAGGCCCAGCCGATGCCGGTGGGGGCATGGGCATTCGGCACCAGCCGGTCATAGCTGTTCTCATGCGGGGCAAACAGCAGGGTCGAGCCGGGCATGGCCGCCAGACAGCCCGCAACCGCGTGACGCAGCGCATCCGAGCCGCGGTCGCTGCCATCGTCAAAGATATTGCGCCCGTCCTGATCCAGCACCGAGAAATGCATGTGCATCCCGTTGCCCGACCAGATCTCATAGGGCTTGGCCATGAAGCTGGCGGCAAAGCCATATTGCCGCGCCACACCCTTGACCAGCATCTTGAAAAACCACGCATCATCCGCAGCTTTCAGCGCGTCGGGCTGGTGCATCAGGTTGATCTCGAACTGGCCCGGCCCGGCCTCGGAAATGGCGGTATCGGCGGGAATGTCCATCTCCTCGCAGGCGTCATAGAGGCGCGAGAAATAGGTGTCGAATGCATCCAGCGCCCGCAGCGACAGCACCTCGCCCCCGGTGCGGCGCTTGCCCGAGCGCGGCGATGGCGGCACACGCAGGGTCTTGCCGCTGTCGTCGATCAGGTAGAACTCCAGCTCGGTCGCCACCACCGGGGTCAGGCCGCGCGCCTTGTAACGGTCCACAACGCGGGCCAGCGCCTGCCGGGGGTCGCCGTCATAGGGGCGGCCGTCGGGGTGGAACATCCATAGGGGCAGCATTGCCGTGGGCGCATCCAGCCAGGGCATCGGCAGAAAGCCCCGCTCGGTCGGTAACAGCAGCCCGTCGGGGTCGCCGGATTCAAAGACCAGCGGGCTGTCCTCGACATCCTCGCCCCAAATATCGAGGTTCAGGACGGAATAGGGAAAGCGCGTCCCCTCGGTCAGCAGCTTTTCAGCAAAGCGCAGCGGCACCCGTTTGCCCCGCGCCACGCCGTTCAGATCGGCGGCAGCGACGCGGACAGCGCGGATTTCAGGGCGGGTGCGGAACCAGTCAAGGGCAGTCATCGGATCACCTGCGGACGATAGCGCAGCTTTTCAGGTCGGCCCGGAAGATGGCGGTTCAAGCGCCGGTTCACCAGCCCGAACAACCCGATCAGCAGCAATGTCACCAGAATAAAGTAAGCCGCGACAATCGGATAGGCCACAAATGGGTTGAAGGTCTTTTCGGTGAAATACTTGGCATAATACAGCGCATCGCCTTGTTGCTGGAACGCGGGGAAGGCGCTGAAAAACACCAGCGTGGTGGCGTGAAACAGGAAAATCGCCTCATTCGTATAGGACGGCCATGCCAGCCGCATGGCGGTTGGCCACATCACCCGGCGGAACCTGCGCCAGCCGGTCAGACCATAGGCATCGGCGGCCTCCATCTCGCCTTTTGGCAGGTTGCGCAGGGCGCCGTGGAAGATCTCGGCGGAATAGGCGGCCGTGTTCAGGATCAGCACGATCAGCGCCCCGGCCCATGCCCGCGACAGCCACGAGACCTGAACATCCACGCCCAACAGCGTGACCCCCTCGCGGGGGAGCAGCACAAATATCTGATAGGCAATGAAAAACTGGATGAACAGCGGGCTGCCCCGGAACAGGAAAATAAACCATTCCGCAGGCTTGCGCAGCCATGGGCTGCCCGACAGCTTGGCCATGGCCAGCGCATTGGCGATAAAGAAACCAACGAACAGCGCCACAGCGGCGAAATAGATGTTCCAGATCAGGCCCGAACCGATCAGCGTCACCTGTTGGCACAAGTCGAACCCGGTGCGCGGCAGCAGCCTTTCACCATAGCCAATCGAGCGCAGCCCGTAATCCGCGATGGTTTGCAGACATTCGTTCATGCCGGAACCTTTCGCATTGCTTCACCGGCCAAGGTTGCCTGACCAACGGAGAGGCGGCGGGACAGGCGCGCGATCAATCGTTCTGAGGCCCATGTCATGCCAAGGTAAAACACCAGAATCGCAAGGAAATACCACAGTCGCCAGTCCGGGTGCGGATAGGCGAACATGCTGGTTTTCGCGCCGCCAAGGTCACGCGCCCAGTAAACGATGTCCTCGATCCCCAACAGGAACAACAGCGGCGTGGCCTTGACCAGAATCATCCACAGATTCGACAGGCCGGGCAGGGCATAGGACCACATCTGCGGGATCAGCACCCGGCGCGTGACCTGACGCGGAGACATGCCATAAGCCTCGGCGGTCTCTAACTGCGCACGCGGGACGGTATTCATCGCGCCATACAGAACATTTGCGGCGAAGGCCCCGAAAACAATGGCAAAAGCCACCACCGCAAGGGTGAAGTTATAGCTCTGATGCACCCATTCCGGGGCCGAGCTGAGCGGCAGTTTTGCCGCCGCGCAAACGCTGAACTCGCTGCCCTGCCAGACCGGGCCGTGATCGGGGCATTTCACCCGGTTGCGCAGATATTCAAGCCCCTGATCCATGGCGATCGGGACAAACAGGAAAAAGATGATGTCGGGGATACCACGCACCATCGAAGTATAGACCGCCCCGAACCAGCGCAGCGGCGCGATGCGTGAGCGTCGTGCCAAAGCCCCGCCAAAGCCGAACAGTAATGCCAGCGGCGCGGTGATGGCCAGCAGCAACAAGACGGTGCCAAAGCTGGCGTAAAACAGCAGATGCTTGCCTGATGTGAGGTAACACATCAGCCATTGCAGCCCTTCGAGGGCTTTCGGATCGGCGCAAGATGAGAACATTTATCCCCGCAGACGCCGCCCCGGACAGGGCGGCGGGTTCAGCCCAAGGGCTTATTCAAAGGTTTTCGCGTCTTCACCGAACCATTTGGTAATCAGTGCGTTCAGGCTGCCATCAGCCTTCATTTCGGCAATGGCGGTGTCGAACTTGGCTTTCAGATCGGTGTCGGATTTGCGCATCCCGACGGCGATACCTTTGCCGACCACAACGGTATCTTTGCCCTCGACCCAAACCAGCGGTTCGCTGGCTTCATTGACGAAGGGCGCAAGGAAGTCCTTATCCGCGAAAACCGCGTCAGCCTCGCCATTCCGAACGGCGGCGATGGATTCCTCGCCGGTGGCGAACTCCAGCATGGTGGCGCCGGTTTCAGCGACATAGCTGGCCTGAATGGTGTTCACCTGCGCGGCCACAATGCCGTCGATATTGGCATCTGCGGTCAGCGCGGCATAGGCCGAGGGCGGGGGTGGGGTATAAGCCTCGGAAAAGGCAATGACTTCTTCGCGCTCGGGCGAGATATTCATGCCTGCCATGATGGTGTCGTAATTGCCCGACACGAGGTTCGGAATGATGCTGTCCCAGTCGTTCTTGACCCAGACACATTCCAGCGCGGCGCGTTTGCACAGTTCATTGCCAAGCTCGATCTCGAACCCGTCCACCTGACCTGCATCATTGATGAAATTATACGGAGGGTAGGCGCCTTCGGTCCCCATGCGGACAGGTGCAGCGGTGGCGGCAACAGCGCCCAGTGCAAGGGCAGCGGTGGCAAGAAGCAGTTTTTTCATGGTTCTCTCCTGTTGGTGTCACGCCATGCTGGCGCTGAGAAATTGGCGCAGCCGCTCGGTTCGCGGGGCGCGGAAGATCTGCTCGGGCGGGCCTTCTTCTTCGATGCGGCCCTGATGCAGAAAAACGACGTGATCGCTGACATCGGCCGCCAGCCGCATGTCATGCGTCACCAGAATCATTGTGCGGTGTTCGGCGGCCAGATCCTTGATGACCTTGACGACCTCCTGCTGAAGCTCGGGGTCCAGCGCGCTGGTTGGTTCATCAAACAAGAGCGCCCGTGGTTCCATACACAGGGCGCGGGCGATGGCGGCACGTTGTTGCTGGCCGCCGGAAAGCTGCGCCGGCCATGCGTCGGCCTTGTCGCCAATGCCGACCTTGGCCAGCAGGGCGCGCGCGCGGGTCTCGACCTCTGCGGGGGGCTGACCCAGCACCGTTACCGGGGCTTCCATCACATTTTGCAGGATGGTCATATGCGCCCAAAGGTTGAATTGCTGAAACACCATCGACAGGTTGGTGCGGATGCGCGTGACCTGCTGGCGGTCGGCGGGGATGCGGGCGGCACCCTGGCCTTTCCAGCGCACGGCCTCGCCCTCGAACAAAATCTTGCCCTGCTGGCTGTGTTCCAGCAGGTTGCAGCAGCGCAGCAGGGTTGACTTTCCTGACCCGGAGCTGCCGATCAGGCTGATGACATGACCACGCGGCGCCCGCAACGACACGCCCTTGAGAACCTCTAGCGGGCCATAGGATTTGTGCAAATCGCGCAACTCAATAACCGCCGGGGCGGTTGTCGGGGCTGGGCTGTCGGTGGTGTCGTTCATCGTCATCATGGGTTGTATCAGGCGCTATCGCTGCGGAAATTGCAACGGGTCATGGCGCAAAAACAGGGGAAATCGGGGCTGCCTATCGTTCCGTCAGACCAAGCGAATCGATCACCTGCTGACGTGCCAGGGCCGAGTCCCGGTCGCTGACACCCAAGAGGCCAGCAACCAGCCGGATCATGGATTCCTCATCCGGCGCACGGCGACCGTCGGCATAGGCGATTTCCCACATGGCGGCGATAACGCCTTGTCGGTCCTCCAGCGCGATGCGATCTTTGATCGAGCGGGTGAAGCGCACGGTATCGGGTGCTTCGGCCTCGACCATTTCGGCGGTTTCGCGGCGTTCAGCGGCCTCGGTTGTGGACAGGCCACGGCGGCGCGCCAGAACCGCGTCGATGTGGCGGCGTTCCACGTCGCGGTAATTGTCATCGGCGCGGGCCACCCGAACCAGCAGCGCAGCAATTGCCAACTCGGCATCCTCCCCACGCAACGGGGCGGATTGCGCATCCGGGGCGAAAAGACGGGACAGCAGATTGCGGAACATGACCATCATCTTAGCCTAATCCGCAAGAACAGCAAGAGAATCAAGTGGCTTCGTCAGCCCAACCCTCGATGATGCACATATCTGCGAATGATACAGGTGCGCGGATAGCCAGCGCGGCCTGATATTCGGGGCTGAAATAGCAGGCACGGGCGGCGGCAAGGTCGGGAAACTCGATCACCACGCTGCGCGGACGCAGTTCCCCCTCGACCACCTCTTGCGCCCCGCCACGGACAAGAAACCGCCCGCCGTATTTCGCAAAAGCGGCGGCATTTGCGCGGCGGTAGTCCTGATAGGCGTCGGGATCGCTGACGGTGACATGGCCGATCCAATAGGCTTTGGTCATTTACCCCCCCGGGATGCGGATGCGGCCCTGCGCGATTGGCACGGCGCGGCCTTTGATGCGGATTTCGGTCAATTGACCTGCGCTGACCCGTGCGGTCATGCCGATTTGCGAGGGGCGGCCCATTTCGATGCCTTGGGTCAGGTGAAAATCTGCCTCACCCTCGTGCAGATCACCCGCCGCCAGAAATTGTGCCGCGAGGATCGCCGAGGCCGAGCCCGTGGCCGGGTCTTCGGGGATGCCCGCGGTGGGCGAGAACATCCGGGCGCGATAGCCGTCGCCATGGGGCGTATAAAGATAGGCGCAGTCCACCTGCGCGGCCTGCATCAGCCGGGACCAGAACGGTTCGATCGGGCGGGCGCGGGCCAGCGCGTCAAGGCTGGCCAGAGGCAGGAACAAAAACGCGGGGCCACCTTGCCAGACCGCCGGATGATGCGTGGAAAAGCCAAGGTCGGCGGCGGATAAATCCAGCGCCTGCGCGATCAGCGCGGCGTCCGGGGGCGGCGCGTGCAGCACCGGCAGTTGCGGGGCGGTGAACTCAGCCTCTCCATTGCGGATGCTGACCGGGACCAGACCGGCCTGTTCCTCCAGCACCAGGTCAGCGTCGCGCCCCGCCGCCAGAGACAGGGCGCAACCGATGGTTGGATGGCCGGCAAAGGGGATTTCAGCGGTTGGGAAGAAAATCCGCACCTGAACCGTGTGTGATGGATCGCGCGGCGGCATGACGAAGATCGTTTCGGACAGATTGAATTCGCGCGCGATCGTTTGCATCTGCGCCTTATTCAGTCCGCCCGCGTCCTGAACGATGGCCAGAGGATTGCCGCTGAAGGGGCGGTGGGTGAACACGTCCCAGATTTCATAATTCAGCATGGTCATGGCGCGATGCTGCATCGAGGGGTGGCATGGCGCAAGAAACCCTGCGCCATGGTTCTCATGTTGTCAGTATTTTTGCGGCACATACAGGTCGCGCGGCAACACATCGCGTTCGTAATCGGGGTTGAATACGCGATCGGGCAGGTTGACTTCCTCGTGATCGACTTCGGTATAGGGGATCAGGGAAAGCAGGTGCGAAATACAGTTCAGCCGCGCCCGTTTCTTGTCATTGCCCGGCACGATATACCACGGTGCTTCGGGAATATTGGTGCGTTCGAACATATCTTCCTTGGCCTTGGTATAGGCCTCCCACCGCACCCGGCTTTGCAGGTCCATGGGCGACAGTTTCCATTGCTTCAGCGGATCATGGATGCGGACGAGAAAGCGCATCTGCTGTTCTTCGTCGGTGATCGAGAACCAGTATTTCACCAGCCGGATGCCTGAGCGGACCAGCATCCGTTCAAACTCTGGCACGTCCTGAAAGAACTGTTCGACCTGATCTTCGTCGGCAAAGCCCATGACCCGTTCGACCCCGGCGCGGTTATACCAGCTGCGGTCGAACAGCACGATTTCGCCGCCAGCAGGCAAGTGCGGGACATAACGCTGGAAATACCATTGCGTCTTTTCGCGGTCTGATGGCGCGGGCAGGGCGACCACACGGCAGACACGCGGGTTCAGACGTTGGGTGATGCGCTTGATCGCGCCGCCCTTGCCTGCCGAATCGCGCCCCTCGAACAGCACCACGACCTTTTCGCCGGTATGGGCCACCCAGTCCTGAAGTTTGATCAACTCGGATTGCAGGCGCAAAAGTTCCTGAAAATAGGTCTTGCGCTCAATCGTTTCGGGATGGGTTTCCTTATAGATCTTTTTGATTTCGCGGCTGAGAACCGCATCTTCAAGCTCGATCTCGATGTCTTCGTCCAGCGTGTCTTGCAGTTCGTCTTCGAACCAGTCTTTAGGGTCGTTGGTCATGCGTGCCTCCGTCTTTTCGGTTGGATAGCCCGGAAAGGTGACAGTTGTGTAGACGATTTACGCGGCCGCAAGCCGAGCGTGGGCCTGTGTCTGACTGATAAGCACCAGTATCCTTTCCAGATTCTCGCGGAACTGTTCGTGAAACTGCGTCAATTGCCCCATGATGGCTGCCAGGCCGTCGTTTTCGTCACGCATCCGCCCGGTCTCGACCTCACCCAGCACGCGGATCTGGTCCAGACTGGTGCTGAGCGCCAGCAGCGCCTGCATCTCGGAGCGTAACTGCCCGGCGCTGGTCAACACCCAGCTTAGCCCCTCGGCAGATTTTTCGGCCGAGTTGCGGCACATGGTTTCAAGGATTACCCGCTCTTGCGCATTATCCACGCCGGGTATGTCGTCGCTGCGCAGGAACTGCATTGAGGCCATCTGTTGCGTCGCGGCGCTGCCGGCGTCGAACATCGCTGCCGTGACCCGTTCCAGCATCTGCTGCGAGCGGTTCCCCTGTGCTGTCATGCGCCGCAGAATCGTGGTCGTGTCGCGCCCAATTTGTTGATAAATATCGGCAATGACGCTGACTGGCCCGCCGCCGGGTTCCAGTCGGGCGGCGGTGATGCGCATATTTGTCGGCAGGTTGCGCAAAGACCCAAAGGCGCCAAGCAGGCCCTGTTGATTGTCCAGCAGGTTGGACAGCAGACTGCGCAACTGGTTCAGCTTGTCCAACGCGCTGCAATGGCTGTTGAACCGCGCATCGGGGCGGCGCAGCAGCTCCAGCATTTGTGCATGACGCATGAATGCCTCGTAATCGGCAAAGCCCGCCTCACCCAGATGGGAGACCAGCAGCGCCACGGATTCATCAACCGGCATCCCTTCCAGCTCGGCTTTGCGAATGGTGGTATAAAGCTGGCGGGCCTGCGCAAAGGTCTCGGCCCCCGGCTTCAGCCGCACCGAGACATAGCCGCCCGGAACCGGGGCCACCAGCGCAAAGACCCAATAATAACGGCCATCGCTGGCGCGGTTCTTGACATAGGCACCAACCGGCAGGCCCTGTGTCAGCCGGTCCCAGAGGATACGAAATACGGCTCGGGGCGTATCGGGATGGCGCACCATCTTATGCGGTGCGCCGATCAGTTCGGCGGGGCGATAGGCGGCGACATCAAAGAACAGCTTGTTGCCCGCCTGGATCACTCCGCGCGGATCGGTGCGCGAGATGAAAAAATCCAGTTCGGGGACGTTGCGCTCTTCGTCGATAATTGGTCGGTCTGTCATCTGCGATTCCACCATGATTTGCACATGGGTTAGCAGCATGGTCCTAACATCCGGTTAAGATACGGCTGGTTTGCGCTCTTTTTTTCACCAGCCCAGCCGGGCGGCACATTCCCGTGTCATGCCAAGCGCCAGCCCGCCCGCGACCGTCCCCGAGACGGTGCCGCACCAGCGGCCCTGCGAGGAAAACAAACTGCGGGTGCCGCGGGCAGGGCGATAGGCGACGCGGCGGCCGTTTACGTCAAAAATATTCAGAACACCTGCGGTCGAGGTCACATAATACCCCACAACCCGGCCGTCTGAGGTGAAAACCACGCGCTTTTCATTTTCGGGATTGGTAGGAGAATTGCGGCGGGTTTCGCTGGAATTACCGGGGTTGGCGGCGCTGTTGGCCGCAGCCGTATGCCGGTTAGAAACCCGGTTCGGGCTGTTTCCCGGCGCCCCCGGCCCAAGGTCAAAGGGCAGTTGTGATGGCTCGACGATAAACAGCGGCGCATCGGCAGCGGCAGGGGCGGACAGCACCAGCGCAAGCGCCAGTGCTGTCTGCGCGAGCTTAGACAAGGCGGGCACCGTCTTTCGCGGCGCGGATGAAATCCGCAAACAGCGGCGCAGGCTCGAACGGTTTGGATTTCAGTTCGGGATGTGACTGCACACCGATGAACCACGGGTGATCGCGGTGTTCGACCACTTCGGGCAGGCGGCCGTCGGGGGACATGCCGGAAAACCGCAGGCCCGCAGCCTCCAACTGGTCACGGTAGCGGGCGTCCACCTCATAGCGGTGGCGGTGGCGGTCCTCGATCTCGGTTGCGCCGCCGTAAACCCGGCTGACCAGCGAATCGGGTTCCAGCACGGCGGTATAGGCGCCAAGACGCATGGTGCCGCCCTTGTCATCGCCAAGGCTACGCTGGACGGTGTAATTGCCCTGCACCCATTCTTTCAGGTGATAAACCACGGGCGTAAAACGGTTTTCGCCGGCTTCATGGTCAAACTCCTCGGACCCGGCATCGGTCATTCCGGCCAGATTGCGGGCGGCCTCGACCACGGCCATCTGCATCCCCAGACAGATCCCCAAATAGGGAACCATTTTCTCACGCGCATATTTGGCAGCGGCGATCATGCCTTCGGTGCCACGCTCACCAAAACCGCCGGGGACGATGATGCCCTGATAGCCGTCCAGCTCGTGATTGGCGTCCTGACCTTCCAGCTTTTCGCTGTCCACCCATTCAGCCTTGACGCGCACCCGGTTGGCCATGCCGCCATGGGTCAGGGCCTCGGAAATCGACTTATAGGCGTCCTCAAGCTGGGTATATTTGCCGACCACCGCGATGCGGACTTCGCCTTCGGCATTGTTCAGGCGGTCCATCACGTCTTCCCAGCGCGACAGGTCGGGGCGCGGCGCGGGGCTGATGCCGAACGCGTCCAAAACCGCCTGATCCAGTCCGACGCGGTGATAGGCCAGTGGTGCCTCATAGATGGTTTTCAGGTCATAGGCAGGGATCACCGCGTCCGGGCGCACATTGCAGAACAGCGCGATCTTGGCACGTTCCTTTTCAGGGATCGGCTGTTCGCTGCGGCAGACCAGCACATCGGGCGCAATCCCGATCGAGCGCAGTTCCTTGACACTGTGTTGCGTCGGCTTGGTTTTAAGCTCGCCCGAGGCCGCCAGCCACGGCAGCAGCGTCAGATGCATGAAAATACACTGGCCGCGCGGGCGGTCCTGCGCGAACTGGCGGATGGCCTCGAAAAACGGCAGGCCCTCGATGTCGCCAACGGTGCCGCCGATCTCGCAGAGCATGAAATCGACCTCACCTTCGCCAATGGCGATGAAGTCTTTGATTTCGTTTGTTACATGCGGGATAACCTGAATGGTCTTGCCCAGATATTCGCCGCGACGTTCCTTTTCCAAAACGTTGGAATAGATCCGGCCCGAGCTGATCGAATCGGTCTTGCGGGCATGAACGCCGGTGAAGCGTTCATAATGGCCAAGGTCCAGATCGGTTTCGGCACCGTCATCGGTCACGAACACCTCGCCATGTTCAAAGGGCGACATGGTGCCGGGATCGACGTTCAGATAGGGGTCCAGCTTGCGCAGCCGCACCGTATAACCCCGCGCCTGCAACAGCGCCCCAAGCGCCGCCGAGGCCAGCCCCTTGCCAAGCGAGGACACAACGCCACCAGTGATAAAGATGTAACGCGCCATGAAGCCCCCGTGAGATTTTCGAATCAAAAAGAACGGCCCGAAAAGGCCCATATCACGGGACTCGGATCATATCCGCAAACCCGCCGGACCGCAACGCATGGTGGCCCTGTCTGTCAGATTAAGACGGGCGGCGCACCGCCCGTTCCAGACCCGTGTGCCGGATCAGTTTGCGGGCGGCGTGACCGGGCTGCCGGCCTCGGGGGCGGCAGGCGCGTCAACAGCCGGCGGCAGGATGGGCGCACCGGCCTCGGGCGCGGTCGCGGTGCCCGGCGGCGGCGTATAAGCGCCAAGATCAGGCAGGCCGGTCGCCGGTTGCTGCGAGGCCGGAACCCCGATCTGATCCATCACCGAACTGGTCGAGGAATTGCGCGCCGCCATCACCGTCAGCACCAGCGATGTCACGATAAAAGCCGCAGCAAAGATCCAGGTCAGCCGCGACAGCGCATTGGCCGCCTGACGCCCGCTCATTACCCCGCCGGTATTGCCACCGCCGCCCATGCCAAGGCCGCCACCCTCAGAGCGTTGCAGCAAAACCACGCCGATCAGCAGCAGCGCCAGAATCAGATGCACGGTCAGGACGACGTTTTCCACGGGCGGGGCCTTTCTTTTACGAACGCGCCTATCTAGTCAGCTATGAATGGGATGGCAAGCAGAGGATCGCCCAAATGGCTGCGCTGATGATTCAGGGGACGGGCAGCAATGTCGGTAAATCGCTGCTGGTGGCGGGCTTGTGCCGGGCGTTGCGGCTGCGTGGGTTGCGGGTGACACCGTTCAAGCCGCAGAATATGTCGAATAACGCCGCCGTAACGGCGGATGGGGGCGAGATAGGCCGGGCGCAGGCGTTGCAGGCGCGGGCGGCGGGGATTGCGGCCTCGGTGCATATGAACCCGGTGCTGCTCAAGCCCGAGACCGACACCGGGGCGCAGATCGTGGTGCAGGGTAAGGCATGGGGGCGGACGCAGGCGGGGGCTTACCGTGAGGTTAAGCCGCGGCTTATGGCAGCGGTTCTGGACAGTTTTCAGCACTTGCGTGACGCCTATGATCTTGTGCTGGTTGAGGGGGCAGGCAGCCCGGCAGAGGTCAACCTGCGTCAGAATGATATCGCCAATATGGGGTTTGCACAGGCGGCACGGGTGCCGGTGGTGCTGGCGGGCGACATTGACCGGGGCGGGGTCATTGCGCAGATGATCGGCACGCAGGCGGTTCTGGGTGTGGCAGATGCGGTGCTGGTAAAGGGATTTATTATCAATCGCTTTCGCGGTGATCCTGCGCTGTTTTCTGAAGGTTATGATCTCATTGCCCGGCGCAGCGGCTGGCCCGGCTTCGGCGTGGTGCCGTGGTTCCCCGAGGCGGCTCTGCTGCCCGCCGAAGATGCCGCCGACCTACGCCGCGGCAGCGGCACGGGCGGGCTGCATGTGGTCTGCCTGACGCTCTCGCGCATTGCCAATTTTGACGATCTGGACCCGCTGGCGGCCGAACCGGGGGTGCGGCTAACCATGTTGCAACCCGGCCAGCCGATCCCGGCAGATGCGGGGCTGGTGGTGATCCCCGGCAGCAAGTCCACGCGCGGCGATCTGGCGTTTCTGCG
This sequence comes from Paracoccus sp. (in: a-proteobacteria), assembly GCF_030538695.1. Lineage (GTDB taxonomy): Bacteria > Pseudomonadota > Alphaproteobacteria > Rhodobacterales > Rhodobacteraceae > Paracoccus. The sequence goes on along the minus strand of NZ_JAUNTN010000020.1, from coordinate 31,040 downwards.
GGCGCAGGGCTGGGATATTGACCTTGCGGCGCATCTGCGGCGGGGCGGTTCTGCGTTGGGGATTTGCGGGGGTTATCAGATGCTTGGCCGTGAAATCCTCGATCCGCTTGGCTATGATGGTGCGCCGGGGGCGGATGCGGGGCTTGGGCATCTGGACGTTAGCACCACCATGTCGGCGGATAAGCGGCTGGCGCAGGTCAGCGGGCGGGCCTTTGGCGCGACGGTCAGGGGCTATGAAATCCACATGGGGCGCAGCGATGGTCCCGACCGCGCCCGGCCCTTTGCGGAGATCGACGGCCAGCCCGAGGGGGCAATTTCACCTGACGGGCGGGTGATGGGAACCTATACCCATGGTTTGTTCAGCGACGACAGTTTCCGCGCAGGTTTTCTGGCGCGGCTTGGTGCGGATTCGCAACCGGGCCATGAGGCGCGGGTCGATGCGATTCTCGACCGGCTGGCTGCGCATCTGGAGGCGCATCTCGATGTGGATGCCCTTTTGGGTGTTGCCGCTAAGGGGTTGTGATCGCGGTGGTGACACGCGACCATTCGTGCCGTGCGGGAATCCCAAGCCGCAGCCAATTGCGGGAATAGGGGAAAATCCGACTCCAGATCCGGTGTTGGGCCAGTGTGGCCTGTGTGGCGGCTGCGTCGGGCGTGTGATAGGTGCGGAACAGGTGGGTGCCGCCAACCAGCGACCAGCCCGCCCGGAAAGCCAGTGAGTCCAGCAGATTCGCCCCTTCGGCCAGTGACCATGTGGCGTCAATGGCCCATTCGTGATCGGCCAGCGCCTGTGCGCCAATCTCCAGCGCCGGCCCGCTGACGGACCATGGCCCGGCCCGCTCCGCCAGTTCGGTCAAAAGATCGGGCGTGCCAAGTGTAAAGCCAAGGCGCAGCCCGGCAAGGCCCCAAAACTTCCCAAAGCTGCGCATAACCAAAGTGTTGCGCGGTATATCTGATGAAATACTTAAATCGGGTCGCGGGTCGCAAAAGCTCTCATCCACGATCAGAAACCCGACGCGCCCGGCCAGTTCGCGCAGCGACTCGGGCGCATATTCGTGGCCATTGGGGTTGTTGGGGTTCACCACGACGGCCAGATCGGCCCCGATCAGATCGTCCAGCGCGGGGACATGATCGACCTGCCAGCCAGCCGCCCGCAGCGCCGCGCCATGCTCATTATAGCTGGGCCAGAGAACCGCAGCGCGGCCCGGCGCGCGCAGCCCCGGCACAAGCTGGATCGCGGCCGAGGCGCCCGCGACGGGTAACACCTGCCCAAAATTGCAGCAGAACCGTTCTGCTGCCACCTGTTGCAGCCGGGTTACGGCGCTGGCTTCGGGCAGGGCTTGCCACGCCTGCGCGGATAGCGCAGGCACCGGCCATGGCTGGCGATTGATGCCGGTTGAAAGGTCGATCCACGGGCCGGGCCAGTCGCCTGCATCACCCCATTCTGCCTTGGCGCGGTCAAGGTCGCCGCCGTGGTCACGTTTGGGGCTTTGAGGCTGTGTCATGGAATTATTACTTTACAAAATCCGAATCGCTGCCACGATATATTGTAGCGGCCCCGGCGAAAACCGCCGGGTCTAGCGTAACGCCACTTCATGGCAGGAGGCAGGCAGATGGCTTTGACCGACAGCTTCATCCCCAGCGATGACATTCACCCCATCGACATTGTGGAGACCGTAGCGACCCATCACGAATGGGATTTCGACCGGCTGGCCGAAGATCAGATCGCCATGGCGGTCGAGGGCCAATGGCGCAGCTATTCGATCACGCTGGCATGGTCCCCGCGTGAGGAGGTTCTGCGGCTGATCTGCACCTATGACATGGACCCGCCCGCCGAAACGCTGCCTGGCCTGTATGAGCTGGTGAATATGGCCAACGATCAGGTTTGGGACGGCGGGTTTACCTTCTGGCCCGCGCAAAAGCTGATGGTCTGGCGCTATGGTCTTGTTCTGGCCGGGGAATCCATTGCCGGGCCAGAGCAGGTCAATGAGATGATCCGCGCCGCCATCGAGGGGTGCGAACGGTTCTATCCGGCGTTTCAGATGTTGTGCTGGGGCGGCTCGACCCCGGCGCAAGCATTGGACATCGCCATGGGGCAGGCTTACGGTCGCGCGTAAAGTGTGACGAAAGGGCTTGGTATGGATCTGAAAGCGGTGAACCAGCGCGGGTTGGTGCTGGTCGGTTGCGGTCGCATGGGCGGCGCAATGTTGCAGGGCTGGCTGGCGCAAGGGCTGAACCCGGCCTCGGTTTGGGTGCAAGACCCTGCGGCGGACCCCGCGAAACTCGCTGGTGTGCATCTGAACGCGGCGCTGCCGGATAATCCGGCCGTGATGGTGCTGGCGGTCAAACCGCAGATGATGGGCGACGTGCTGCCCGCGCTGCGGGCAGCGGCGGGGCCGGAAACGCTGATCCTGTCCATCGCTGCCGGGGTGACGCTGGCCCGCTATGAAGCTGCCTTTCCGGGGCGTGCCGTGGTGCGGGCGATGCCGAACACGCCTGCGGCCATCGGGCAGGGGATTACCGCGATGATCGGCAACCCATTGGCAACGCAGGATAACCTTGATCTGGCGCAGGCGCTTTTGGCCGCTGTGGGCCGCGTCGTCCGGCTGGGTGATGAAAGCCAGATGGATGCCGTCACCGCGCTGTCGGGATCGGGTCCGGCCTATGTTTTCCATCTGATCGAAGCGCTGGCGCTGGCCGGGCAGGCGCAGGGTCTTGCCCCTGCGCTGGCGCTGGAACTGGCGCGGGCGACCGTGGCCGGGGCCGGGGCGCTGGCTGTGGCAGGGGACGAAGACCCGGCGGTGCTGCGGCAGAATGTGACTTCGCCCGGCGGGACGACGGCGGCAGGGCTGGCGGTGCTGATGGACCCTGCGCAGGGCTTGCCGCCGTTGATCGCCCGTACGGTCGAGGCCGCCGCCAACCGCAGCCGCGAGCTTGGCGCATGAAGCGTCTGCTGGTGACGCGGCGCATGACTGCCGCCGCCGAGACTGCCATTCGTGCGGCCTTCGATGCAACCTTCCGGGATGAGGCCAGCGGGCTGACACCCGTGCAGGCGGTGCAGGTCCTAGCGGAATATGATGCGGTGATGCCGGCGCTTGGTGATGCGTTCACGGCGGAAGCGTTCGAGGGGCAGCCGCGCGCCCGGCTGATCGCCAATTTCGGCGCGGGGTATAACCATATCGACGTGGCGGCGGCGCGGGCGGCGGGCATCGCGGTGACGAATACCCCCGATGCGGTGACAGATGCGACCGCTGATCTGGCGATGACTCTGCTGCTGATGAGCGCCCGCCGTGCCAGCGAGGGCGAGCGGCTGCTGCGTGCCGGAAACTGGCACGGCTGGCAACCGACGCAATTTCTTGGCACGCATGTCAGCGGCAAGACCCTTGGCGTGATCGGTGTGGGCCGGATCGGTCAGGCCATCGCGCGGCGGGCGCATTACGGTTTCCGGATGCGGATTGTCTTTCACAACCGCTCGGCTCGTGCGTTGGATTTTCCGGCGCAGCAGTTAGGCTTGTCTGAAGTTCTGGCGCAGGCGGATTTCGTCGTTCTGGCGGTGCCCGGCGGGGTAGGGACGCGCCATCTGATCGGCGCGGACGAACTGGCGCAGATGCAGCCTCAGGCGCATCTGATTAATATTGCGCGTGGCGATGTGGTTGATGAGGCTGCGCTGATTGCAGCCTTGCAGGCGGGCCGGATTGCCGGGGCCGGGCTGGATGTCTATGAGCGCGAACCCGATGTCCCCGAGGCGTTGCGCAGCATGGATAATGTCACCCTGTTGCCGCATCTTGGCACTGCGACCGAGGAAACCCGCACGGCGATGGCGTTGCGGGCTTTGGCGAATCTGAATGACTGGGCGGCGGGCCAATCCCCAAGAGATTTGGTAAACTGATAAAGGTTAATTTTGGAACCCAACGTCCACCCGCCCGTTATGTCCCCGAAGCCGGCGCCTAATGTGGCTGGCAGAGTTAAGGGGTATGATGATGAACTGGGATATCATTCAGGGTAAATGGAAGCAGCTTAAAGGTTCGGTCAAGGAGACCTGGGGCGATCTGACTGATGATGAAATCGACCAGATCGACGGCCAGAAGGACAAGCTGGCAGGCAAGCTGCAAGAGAAATACGGCTGGACCAAGACCGAAGTCGATGAAAAGCTGAACGACTTTTTCAAGCGTAACGGCTGATTTCGGTGGTCTGACCAACATCGGCTTTAACATGTGACTTGTTAACGAGTCTGAAGGGCGGCACTTGGGGCCGCCCTTTGCTTTGTGTGGGCTTGACGACCTGACTGCAGCAGTCCACCACAGGCAAAACGCCGGAGCTTGCCCATGCTGAACGCCTATCGCGCCTTGCCCAGCGGCGTGACGCCCTTGCCTACTGGCGCGGATCTGGCGCAGGCGCAATGGATCGACCTTTATCGCCCGCTGTCCAGCCAGACCGATGCGGTCGAGGCTTTGGGGCTGGCGGTCCCGACTCTTGCAGATATGGAAGAAATCGAGATTTCCAACCGGCTTTATCAAGAAAACGGCGTCTATTACATGACCATCGTGCTGCCGGGTGAGACGCCCGAGGGGCAGACCGTTGCCGCGCCTGTCACCTTTATTCTGGCCCCGGATCGGCTGGTGACGGTGCGCCACCATGCACCGCGCCCGTTCAGCACTTTTCCGTCCCGTGCCGATCGCGGCACCGCAGGTTGCGGCACCGTGAACCGGCTGTTTCTGTCGCTGATCGAGGAAATCATCTCGCGCCTCGCCGATATTCTGGAAGCCGTGGGCCGGGTTCTGGATGAGATCACCCAGCGTCTGTTCGAAGGCCGCACGGACGACCGTGGCGCGATGCTGCAAAAGACGCTGGAGCATGTGGGCCAGAAGGGGGATGTTCTGGCCCGTATCCGCCTGGGACTTTTATCGGTGGAACGGCTTTTGTCGTTTTACAACACCGCGGAAACCGGAACTGAGGCAGCGCGGCTGAAACCCATCATCAAGGCGCATCTGCGGGATATTCAGGCGCTGGAGGTTCATGCCGATTTTCTGGCTGGACGGGTGACGCTGGCGGTTGATGCGACGCTGGGTCTTATCAGTCTGCGGCAGAACGATACGGTGCGGATTCTGTCGGTGGTGACGGCGCTGTTCCTGCCGCCGACGCTGATTGCCTCGACCTATGGCATGAACTTTGACAAGATGCCGGAATTGCACTGGGAATGGGGTTATCCCTATGCGCTTGGGCTGATGCTGGCCAGCGCCGTCGGCACCTGGCTGGTGCTGAAATGGAAGAAATGGATGTGAAGGCTGCTGCGCAGCCTGGCCTCCGGCGGGGATATTTAGGGACAAAAGATGTGGTCAGCCCGCGCCCAGCGGGACACGCAGCAGGTGCCGGAACAGCCCATCGCTGCCTTCAGCGACCAGCGCGATCTCGGTGATCGGCTGCAGGTCGGGCAAAAGGGGGGCCAGATGCTGCACCAGAATAGCGCGGGTATGGTCGCGTTGTGGCTGCGGGACCGGGCCGGTCAGCGTCAGGTGAAAGCGGAACTGGTCATGGGTGAAAGGGTAGCCCCATTGCATCAGCAATTCGCGCTGACGGGGGGGCAGGCGATCCGGGGTGCGGCGGGCAAGGTCGGCCTCCGTCAGCGGAGCGCAGAACGGATCAAGGTCTTCGGCCAGCCGTTGTTGCAGCATGTTCAGCGCGATGCTGTCCTGTTGCGGGGTCAGAGCCAGAAACCCGGCCAGATCCGTCAGCCGTAACCCGCCGGGCAGGTCAAACCGGGCGATGCCGGCGCAGATTTCCCGCAGGCGCTCGGTCAGAGCCTCAGCCGTGGTGTTCGGGGCCAGCCGAAACGGCGCTTTCAGTGTTGCGTGAAAGCCGTATTTGCGGGCGCTGGCGGATAGGTCGTGTGCGGGCAGCGGCAGGGCCGGGGCGGGCTGCGGGCGGCCATTGTTCAGATCCCAGCCCAGCCATTGTGCCCCGAACCGGGCCAGAGGGCTGTCCTGCGGTGGCAGCCAGTAAATCGCATAGCGGGTGATCTGCATGGGCATTATCCTGAAAGGGCTTGCGCAATCTGCCAGCCGTGCCGTGGCTTGTGAAGGCCCGTCTGCCGGATTATCTGGGGCGGGAAGCGCAAAGGAAAGCGATCATGCCCGGTATCCTGCACTATATGAAATGGCCCTTTATTGTCACGATTGCCGGGCTGGTGCTGTCGGCCTTTATCGGCTGGGAATATTCGCGCAGCCTTGGCGGGATGCTGTCTTTCCTGATGATCGCCGCGGTGCTGGCGGTGCTGGAAATCTCGCTGTCGTTCGATAATGCCATCGTCAATGCCAACAAGCTGAAAACCATGTCGCCGGTCTGGCAGCAGAGGTTCCTGACTTGGGGTATTCTGATTGCCGTATTCGGGATGCGGATTCTGTTTCCGCTGCTGATCGTGGTGATTGCGGCGCAGATCGGCCCCATCGAGGCAGTCATTCTGGCGGCGACGCAACCCGCCGAATATGCGCATCTGGTCGAATCGGCGCATCTGTCGATCGCGGCCTTTGGCGGGTCGTTCCTGATGTTGGTGGCGCTGAGCTTTTTCTTCGATCAGTCCAAGGATGTGGACTGGATCGGCGCACTTGAGCGCTACCTGCGCAGCGCCGGCTCGGTGCGCGGGGCCGAGGTCGGTTTCGTGCTGATCTGCGTGCTGATCTTTGTCTGGTTGTTGCCGGTGCGGGACGAGGCGACCTTCATGTTCGCCGCGATGTGGGGCATCGTGACCTTTCTGGCGGTGGATGGGCTGGGTGCGGTTCTGGATCGCTGGGGCGGCGGCGAAGCCAGCCATAGCGCGGCCAAGGCCGGACTTGGCGGGTTCCTGTATCTTGAAGTGCTGGATGCGTCTTTTAGTTTCGATGGGGTGATCGGGGCCTTTGCACTGACGCAGAACCTGTTTCTGATTGCCATTGGTCTTGGCATCGGGGCGATGTATGTGCGCTCCATGACCGTGATGCTGGTCGAGAAAGGCACGCTGGCCGAGTTCCGTTTTCTGGAACATGGCGCGTTCTGGTCGATCCTGATTCTGTCTTTGGTGATGTTTGCCCAAACCATGTGGACCATCCCCGAGGTCGTCACCGGGCTGATCGGGGCCTGTGTGATCGGGTTTTCGCTGTTTTCCTCGATCCGCTGGCGGCGGTTGCATGGCCATCACGCGGATTGAGAGGCGCGAAAATCAAGATATGAAAAAGCCCGGTCCGGCCGGGCTTTTTCATGTCACCGTCAGCGGCTGCAATAGGCTTCGGCCGTAGAGGTGAAGTTCTTGTAACGCGCCCAAAAAGCGTTGTCAGAATCGCTTTTCGACATGCGCACCTGCTGCGCGGCGTCGGCGTCGCGGAAGAATCCGGCAGCACGGCGCTGGTCGGTGCGGGAAAGCGTCATGTTCGCTACCTGCTGCACGCAGCCGCAAAGCTGGACGTTGCGCGCACCGCGTTCTGAACGCACGCAGGCGCTGTCAATCGGGCCAGCAACGGCAAAAGGCGTTGTCAGCACAAGTGCGGCGACCGCGATCATGGCACGGTTCATCATCTTGCTGTCTCCTCGGTTCTCTGCCCGGCGGGGGCGGGTTCACCCGTCTTGTTCCGCCTGATTACCGCAAAAACGTATCAGAATCGTTAACCGCACTCAATCAACTGAGGGGCCGCAACTTATGGGCGGCGGCAGGGCGCCGACCGCCTGATCTTGTGCCGCCGTCAATCGGCCAGCGGCACCGGGGTGTAACCTTCGGCGCGAATCACCTCTGCGGCTTGCTCGGGCGAAAGGCCCGTGACCTCGACCTGATGGCTGGCCAGATCGGCGCGGGCCTCGCCCCCCGCGACTGCGATGGCCTTTTCGATCGCCGCGGTGCAATGGCCGCAGGTCATATCCTCAACAGTAAAGCGCATGTCTTGTCCTTTCGCTTGACGCCATGCGGGCGCTTCTGCACTAGATTTGAGGTCAGCAGAAGCCGGGTTCAAGCAGAGGGCGAAAATTGGATAATCTTCGTGCCTCGGGTTTGATGGTTGCCGCGATGCTGCTGTTCGCGCTTGAGGATATGTGCATCAAGCTGCTGTCTCAGGGATTGCCGGTGGGGCAGGTGCTGCTGACCGTCGGGGTGATGGGGTTTGCGATTTTCTGGACCCGGCTGCGGATGCAGGGGGGACGGTTGCTGACCCGCGATCTGCTGCAAAAGCACGTCATTATCCGCAGCTTTGGCGAGTTGATCGGCACCATGGGCTTTGTCACGGCACTGGCACTGACCGAGATTTCCTCGGCTTCGGCGATCCTGCAGGCGTTGCCGCTGGCGATCACGCTGGGCGCGGCGATTTTCCTTGGCGAAAGCGTGGGCTGGCGGCGCTGGCTGGCGATCGGGGCAGGGTTTGTCGGGGTGCTGTTTGTGGTCAAACCGGGCCTGTCGGGCTTTGACGCCAATTCGCTTTGGGCGGTGTTGGGGGTGATCGGGCTTGGCACCCGCGATCTGGCGACGCGGCGGGTGCCGCGGCATATCCCGTCGGATCAGCTTTCTTCGCTGGCCTGGCTGACGCTGATTCCGGCCGGGCTGCTGCTGGATGTGCTGTTCAACAGTGTGCCGGTGCTGCCGGATCTGGCCGAAATGGGGCTTTTTCTGGCCGCGATCCTGTTTGGCGTCGTCGCCTATACGATGCTGGTCACGGCCACGCGTGAAGGCGATGCCTCGGTGATTGCGCCGTTTCGCTATTCGCGGCTGGTCTTTGCGATGCTGATTGGTGTGGTGGTCTTTGCCGAGCGGCCCGATGCGCTGACCCTCTTGGGGGCGGCGATCATTGCCGGGGCCGGTGGTTTCTCGATGTGGCGCGAGGCCCGGCTGCGCCGCAGGGCAAGTCGCGCGTAATCCCCCTTTTCCGGTGCGCAAAGCACCTGTATAGCCAGCCTATGACCCAGCTTGACCTGATCCGCAATTTCTCGATCGTGGCCCATATCGACCACGGCAAATCCACCCTCGCAGACCGGCTCATCCAGATGACCGGCACCGTGGCCGAGCGCGATATGAAATCGCAACTGCTCGATGCTATGGATATTGAACGCGAGCGGGGCATTACTATCAAGGCCAATACCGTGCGGATTGAATATCCGGCCAAGGATGGCCAGACCTATATTCTGAACCTGATCGACACGCCGGGCCATGTTGACTTTGCTTATGAAGTCAGCCGTTCGATGCGCGCGGTCGAGGGTTCTTTGCTGGTCGTCGATGCCACCCAAGGGGTCGAGGCACAGACTCTGGCCAATGTTTATCAGGCGATTGATGCGGGTCACGAGATCGTTCCGGTTCTGAATAAGATCGACCTGCCCGCCGCGGAACCTGACCGGGTAAAGGAGCAGATCGAGGACGTGATCGGCATTGATGCATCCGATGCGGTTCCGATTTCCGCAAAAACCGGGCTTGGTATTCCTGATGTGCTGGAAGCCATTGTCACCCGTTTGCCCGCGCCGGCGGGTGATCGTAATGCGCCGTTAAAAGCCATGCTGGTTGATAGCTGGTATGATGCCTATTTAGGCGTTGTGGTTATGATCCGTGTCATGGATGGCGTTATTAAAAAAGGCGACCGCATCAAGATGATGCAGACCGGAGCCGTTTACGGGATCGACAAGCTGGCCGTGCTGAAGCCGCAAATGGTCGATATTGCAGAACTCGGTCCGGGTGAAATCGGCGTTTTTACCGCCTCGATCAAACAAGTGCGCGATACCCGCGTGGGGGATACGATCACGCATGAGAAAAAAGGCACCGATACACCCCTGCCTGGCTTTAAGCCTGCGCAGCCGGTGGTTTTCTGTGGACTGTTCCCGGTGGATGCTAATGATTTTGATGCGTTGCGGGATGCGATTGAAAAACTGGCGCTGAATGATGCGTCCTTTAGCTATGAAATGGAAACTTCGGCCGCGCTGGGCTTTGGATTCCGCTGCGGTTTTCTTGGGCTTTTGCACCTCGAAGTGATCCGCGACCGGCTGGAGCGCGAATATGATCTGGATTTGATTACTACCGCGCCTTCGGTGGTGTTCAAGCTGTATATGCGCGATGGTGAAGTGCGGGAATTGCATAACCCCGCCGATATGCCCGACCTGACCCATGTCGATCATATCGAGGAGCCGCGCATCAAGGCGACGATCATGGTGCCGGACGAATATTTGGGTGATGTTCTTAAACTTTGTCAGGACCGGCGCGGGATTCAGCTTGATCTGACCTATGCCGGGACGCGGGCAATGGTGGTTTATGACTTGCCGCTGGCCGAAGTGGTTTTCGATTTCTACGACCGGCTGAAATCCGTGACCAAAGGCTATGCCAGCTTTGATTATCAGATCAGCGAATATCGTGAAGATAATCTGGTGAAAATGTCGATTCTGGTGAATGATGAACCTGTGGACGCGCTGTCGATCATGGTTCACCGTGACCGTGCCGAGGCGCGCGGTCGGGTTATGGTCGAAAAACTGAAAGAGCTGATCCCGCGACATATGTTCAAAATCCCGATTCAGGCCGCAATTGGCGGGCGGGTGATTGCGCGTGAAACCTTGGCAGCTTTGCGCAAGGATGTGACGGCCAAATGTTATGGCGGCGATGCGACACGCAAAAAGAAGCTGCTGGAAAAACAAAAGGCCGGTAAGAAAAAGATGCGCCAATTCGGCAAGGTCGAGATTCCGCAAAGCGCGTTTATTTCGGCTTTGAAGATGGATAGCTGACGGGCCGCTCGGATGCCCTTGCGCTTCGTGCAATTTACGATCAGTCTGAACGTCTGAATCAGGAGGACAACATGACCCCCGCACAAGCCAAGGATATTCTGGCGGCGCGTCGCGCAGAGCTTATCGCACAGATCGCGGAAATCGAGGATCAACTGGATGATCCGGTTCCGCAGGACTGGGAAGATGCCGCGCAAGAGCGGCAGGACGATGAGGTTCTGTCGGCTCTTGGCAATGCCGATCAAACCGAGATTCGCCGTATCGACGCCGCTCTGAACCGTATTGATGAGGGTGAATACGGGTTCTGTGTGCAATGCGGGGCCGAGGTGGCCGCTGAGCGGCTCGAATTGCTGCCCGACACGCCCTTCTGCGCGAATTGCGCCCGCTAATCTTTTCTTAACCTTTGGCTGCTATGCCAAGGGCATGAAAGTGATTCTGACTCTCCTCCTTTTGGCCCTCGCAGCCTGCGCCTCGCCCTCACCCGATCTGATGGGGGCGGGGGATCGCTCTGTGACGGAAGGCGGCATCCGCTTTTCTGTCTTTCAAAAGGGCAACCGGGCGCAAGTTATCCGGCACGGCTGGTTGCCCCCGGCAGAACGACGAAAGGTGCCTACGCTGATGGTGCAGGCCGCAGAAAGGGCGACAGGCTGCGGCGTGGTTCCCTATAGTTTCTCGACCCGTATTCCGGGGGATACGGGCGTGGCGGATATGCGGCTGGATTGTGGCTGACGGGTGCGGCGGCCTGCCGCAGCTTTGTCGAGGTATAATCTGACACGGATCAAAGACGTGCCTACCATTGGGGTGGTTATCTGTCCGGGTCGGGCATTACGCCTGCGGTCGAGATGAAAGGAAATCTGATGAGCCGTCTTTTCCTGCTGTTGCTGACGCTTTCGGTTGGCACGCTTGCCGGTGTCGGTGTGATTATTGCGCTGGTGATGGGGCATTATAATGCGACGGGGATTATCGCAGGCGCGGCCATCGGTGCGGTGTTGGCCTTGCCAGTGACATGGATCGTGGCGAAAAAGATCGAAGAAGCCGGAGAGGCATAAGTCTCGGGGCTTTTTGTTTGCTTAGGTCAGGAAGCCCGCCACCAGATCTGCGACCTCGGCGGGTTTCTCGGCATGCAGCCAATGGCCAAGGTCAGGCATCCGGGTGATTTGCGCTTGCGGGAAATGCTGGCGGATGATGCTGTCATATTCGGGCCGCACATAATCCGATGCGCTGCCCGCTAGAAACAGAGCGGGTCCGTCGAACCGTTTGTCGCCAAGCGGGGGGTAGCTGGTGAGCTGGTCCATCTGATCGGCCAAGACCTGAAGGTTCATTTTCCAGCGCGGTGGTTCGGCCTTCAGGTCCAGCGATTGCAGCAGAAAGGCGCGGGTGCCGGGGTCTTGGATGGCGGCGGCCAGTCGCGTGTCGGCCTCGGATCGGCGGGTCAGGTTGGCCAGATCCATGTCACGCATGGCATTCAGCACGCGGTTCTGATCGTGCGCATAGGCGACCGGCGCAATGTCCATAATCACCAGTCTGTTGACCATTTCGGGTCTGGTCAGGGCCAGCCACATTGCCGCCTTTCCGCCCATTGAGTGACCGACAATATCGGCCTGACCGCCCTGCGCCGCGATTACCTCGGCCAGATCAGCGGCAAGATCGGGGTAATCATGCGCCGGGTCACGAAAGCTGTCGCCGTGATTGCGCATGTCGACCGAGATTGCCCGATGTGTTCCAGCCAGCCGCCGTGCGATTCCGCCAAGGTTCTTGCCCGAGCCGAACAGCCCATGCACCAGAATGACAGGGCGCCCGGCGCCGGTTTCGGTAAATGCCAGCATCACATTTCCTTTTGCCTGCTGCCCGATCTCTAGCGTGACAGGGCGGTAAAGACTAGCTTGGCGATGGAAGGAATGGCGATGAATATAGATGATATTCGCCGCATGGCGGATGATATTGCGGGGCTGATGCTGGGACGCTTTGGCGGGCTTCGCAAGGATGAGGTGTTGAGCTTGCCGGTCATGCTGCGCAGGCGTGGCGGGGCTTTGCCGGCGCGGGAACGGCGGGCGGCGCAGCTTTTAGCGCGGGCTTATGCGCGGACAGCGCAGCCTAAAGTTGCGCATCAGATTGATTTTAAAGGGGCTGAGGCGGCCTATCAACGATTGCAAGCCTATCTGGCCCCGATGGGGCGCGAGCAGCACTGGAAGCGTGGCTGGGCCAGAAACCTTGCCAGTTTCAGCTTCGGCCTGATGATCGTGGCGGCGCTGTTTCTGTGGATTCTGATCTGGCGCGGGCTGGTTTAGGGGCCTGTTGTGATAAGCGGCATTGCCAGCGAGGTGGTGACGAAGCTGACATGAATCGCTCCTGGGGCGCAACTCTTATGCGCCGCATGGAAAAGGCCCCGGCGTGAACCGGGGCCGCAAGTCTTACATTCCGGCGTAAAGCGGGAAGCGGGCGCAAAGCGCCTGCACTTCGGCTGCGACCTTGGTTTCGACCTCGGCGTTGCCTTCGTCACCATGGGCGGCCAGCCCGTCCACGACCTCGACGATCCAGCGGGCGATCTGGCGGAACTCATCCTCTTTGAAGCCGCGGGTGGTGCCTGCCGGGGCGCCAAGGCGGATGCCGCTGGTCACGAAGGGTTTTTCCGGGTCAAATGGCACGCCGTTCTTGTTGCAGGTGATATGTGCCCGGCCCAAAGCGGCCTCGGCAGCCTTGCCGGTCACGCCTTTTGGGCGCAGGTCAGCAAGGCAAAGGTGGTTGTCCGTGCCGCCCGACACGATGTCGATGCCGCCCTTCATCAGCTCGTCGGCCATGGCCTGCGCGTTCTTGACCACCTGTGCGGCGTAATCCTTGAAGGATGGGTCCAGCGCCTCGCGGAAGGCTACGGCCTTGGCGGCAATGACATGCATCAGCGGGCCACCTTGCAGACCGGGGAAAACGGCCGAGTTGATCTTTTTTGCAATCTCGGCGTCATTGGTCAGCACCATGCCGCCACGCGGGCCGCGCAGGGATTTATGCGTGGTGGTGGTCACAACATGCGCGTGCGGGATGGGTGAGGGATGCACACCGCCCGCAACCAGCCCGGCGATATGGGCCATATCGACCATCAGATAGGCCCCGACCTCATCCGCGATGGCGCGGAAGGCTGCCCAATCCCACACGCGGCTATAGGCGGTGCCGCCTGCGACGATCAGTTTCGGCTTATGTGCCAGTGCCTTGGCGCGGATGTCATCCATATCCAGCAGTTGATCCTGCTGGCGCACGCCATAAGATACGACGTTGAACCACTTGCCCGACATATTCACCGGCGAGCCATGGGTCAGGTGTCCGCCCGAGTTCAGATCCAGCCCCATGAACGTGTCGCCCGGCTGCAACAGCGCCAGAAACACCGCCTGATTCATCTGCGAGCCGGAATTGGGCTGGACGTTGGCAAAGCCGCAGTTGAACAGTTCCTTGGCGCGTTCGATTGCCAGGGTTTCGGCAATGTCGACATACTGGCAGCCGCCATAATACCGCTTGCCCGGATAACCTTCGGCATATTTGTTCGTCAGAACAGAGCCTTGCGCCTGCAACACAGCCTTGGAGACGATGTTTTCCGATGCGATCAGCTCGATCTCGTCGCGCTGGCGGCCAAGTTCCTTGCCGATGGCGTCAAAGATTTCCGGGTCGCGGGTCGAGAGGTCTTCGGTGAAAAAGCCGTTCTGGGTCATAGCGGTCCTCATAGATGGGCGTGGCGGTGGTTTAGCCGGTTTTGACGCGGGGGCAAAGTGGCGATTGCGCTTGCGCCTTGCCGCAGGCTGGCCATGATGGCGAGCATGACACGGATGCATTTTATTTCCAGCCGGACGCAGATTGCGCAGGATGCGCGGGCAACGCTGATTGCGCGTTACGGTCAGGTGCCTTTGGCGCAGGCGCAGGTGATCGTGGCGCTTGGTGGTGACGGGTTGATGCTGGATACCATGCACCAGAACCGCAACCTGCCGATTTACGGGATGAATCGCGGCACGGTCGGTTTCCTGATGAACGAATATGCCGAGGACGACCTGCCTGCGCGAATTGCCGCAGCCGAGGAAACCGTGACCAATCCGCTGTCGATGGTTGCCTGTTCTGTCGATGGGCATGAGCATTGCGCGCTGGCCATAAACGAGGTCAGCCTGCTGCGGGCCGGGGCGCAGGCGGCCAAGCTGCGGATCAGCGTCAATGGCCGGGTGCGCATGGACGAATTGACCTGTGACGGGGCGCTTTTATCTACGGCTGCGGGGTCCACGGCCTATAATTATTCGGCAGGCGGGCCGATCTTGCCGCTTGGATCGGATGTGCTGGCGCTGACGGCGATTGCGGCATTCCGGCCCCGGCGCTGGCGCGGGGCGATTTTGCCAAAGGGCGCACAGGTGCGGTTCGACGTGCTGGAGCCGGAAAAGCGTCCGGTCATGGCCGATGCTGACAGCCGCGAGGTGCGATCTGTTCTTTGGGTCGAAATCAAATCCGAGGCGAGCATCGCGCACCGGCTGCTGTTTGACCCCGATCACGGGCTGGACGAGCGGCTGATGCGCGAGCAGTTCACTTAGATTTCGCGCATTTTCCCGATCATTTCTGACAGGTTGCGGCTGATGCCGGGCAGGGCGGCGATGCGGTCCAGTGCCCGTTGCGCGGCTTTGCGACGGGTTGCGTCATAGCGGGGCCAGACCTCGAACGCGCCGGACATGCGGGCGGCAATCTGCGGGTTCAGCGGGTCCAGCCGCATCAGCCAGTCGGCGGTGAAATCATAGCCTGCGCCATCCGCGGCATGAAACGCCGCATGGTTGCCTGCCAGCCCACCGATCAGGGCGCGGAAACGGTTGGGGTTCTTCCAGTCGAAATCCGGCCGCGCTGCCAGATCGCGGGCCACCGCCACCGCGCGGGCCGGGTCGGCCAGCATCGGTTGCAGGGTGAAAAACTTGTCCATCACCAGACGGTTATCGCGGAAGCGCGCCTCGAAATCGGCCAGCGCGGCATCGGCCTTGTTGTGGCGGATCAGCACCGACAGCGCCCCTTGCCGCTCGGTCATGTTGTCGGCGCTGTCGTAAAGCGCCTGCGCCCTTACGCCGCCATCCAGCCGGGTCAGCAGCGACAGAACCGCCAGCCGCAAGGCGCGTTTGCCCGCAGGCGCGGCATCCGGGCGGTAATCCCCGGCAACGGCCATCGCGTCGTAAAGCGTGGTCAGGCTGCGTTCATGGGCGCGGGCCAGCGCATCGGCCAGCGTGTCTCGCGCGGCGTGGATGGCGTCGGGGTCCGGGGTCATGCCCCGCGCGGCCATTTCGGCGGCGATTTCATCATCGGGCGGCAGGCGCAGGCACAGCGCGGTAAAGGCCGGGTCGCGGGTTGCATTATCCAGCAGCCCGCCAATCGCAGCGATATATCCCGCGCTGTCGCCGCCGGGTATCAGCGCCTCGACGGCCAGATCATGTCCGGCCTCCCACCGCGCGAATGGGTCGGTGTCATGGGCCAGCAGATGCGCCCGCGCGGCATTGTCGATCTGCCGCGTCACCGTGACCGGGGCGGAAAAGCCGCGCAACAGCGAGACGACGGGCCGTGCGCCAAGCCCTTCAAAGCTGAAACTTTGCGTGGCTTCGGTCATTTCCAGCACGGTGGTGGGCAGAACCTCGCCGCCGTTCGGGCCTATCAGGCCAAGCGCGATCGGGATCACGCGGGCGGGTTTGTCGGGCTGGCCCGGCGTGGGCGCGGTGTCCTGACGGAAATGCAGGGTCAGGCGGCCCGAATCCCACTCCTCGGTCATGGTCAGGCGTGGGGTGCCGGCGTCTGTATACCAGCGGCTGAACTGGTCAAGGTCGCGGCCGGTGGCATCCTCAAAGACCTTCAGCCAGTCTTCGATGGTGCAGGCTTGCCCGTCATGGCGGGTGAAATACAGATCCAGCGCCCGCGCATAGCCGTCATTCCCGACCAGCCGTTTCAGCATCCCGATAACCTCGGCGCCTTTCTCATAGACGGTGGTGGTGTAGAAATTGTTGATTTCCTGGTAGTGGTCGGGCCGGGGCGGATGCGCCAGCGGGCCTGCATCCTCGCGGAACTGGCGGGCGCGCAGGGTAATGACGTCCTCGATCCGCTTGACCGCGGCGCTGCGCATATCGCTGGTGAACTGCTGGTCGCGGAACACCGTCAGCCCTTCTTTCAGGCAAAGCTGAAACCAGTCGCGGCAGGTGATGCGGTTGCCGGTCCAGTTGTGGAAATATTCATGCGCGATAACAGCCTCGATCCGCTCGAAATCCGAATCGGTGGCGGTTTCCGGGCTCGCAAGCACCAGCTTGCTGTTGAAAATGTTCAGCCCCTTGTTCTCCATCGCCCCCATGTTGAAATCATCGACGGCCACGATGTTGAACACGTCCAGATCATATTCGCGCCCGTAAACATCTTCATCCCATTGCATCGAGCGGGTCAGCGCCCCCATGGCGAAACCGGCGCGGTCCTCGTCGCCGGGGCGAACCCAGATGTTCAGGTCCACGACGCGCCCGCTGCGGGTGGTGAAGGTGTCATGGATATTGCGCAGATCACCGGCGACCAGCGCAAACAGATAGGCGGGTTTGGGCCACGGGTCATCCCAAACCGCCAGCGTTCCCGGCACCGGATTGCCGTTGGACAGTTGCACCGGCATGTCGGAACGGATCGTCACCCGGAACGGAGCCATCACATCGGGGCGGTCGGGATACCAGGTGATATGGCGGAAGCCCTCGGCCTCGCATTGAGTGCAATAGATGCCGCCGGACATATACAGCCCCTCGCAGGCGGTGTTGGCGGCGGGATTGATCTGCACCTCTGCGGCAAAGGTGAAGGGCGCGTCGGGCAGGGCGGCGGCGCGGATGGTCAGGGTCTCATCGGTCTGGACCAGATGCGCGGGGTCGATGGGCTGGCCGTCGATCAGCAGGCTGCGGGTGTCCAGCCCGACGCCGTTCAGCACCAGATCGGCGGTGCCTTGCGGCACCAGATCCAGCTCGGACCGCACCCGTGTCGCCGCCGGGTCCAGCGTGAAATCCAGCCGCGTGGCGGTCAGGGTGAACGGCCAGGGGCGGTAATCGGCAAGGCGAAAGCTGGTGCTGTTTTGGGTCATGGTATTTCCGCAAGAAAAAATGTGGCAGGCCGGGAACTTGTTTGGTTGTTCAAGTGTTAGGCGCTTGACGGACGGGCCGCAAGGCGCGGGACCGCCAGTGGATGCTGGCCCCGTCACCGTAACTGAACTGGAGGACGCCGATGGCGCATTATGATCCCAACGACCCGAATCGGTCGAACAGCAATGATCCCAACAACACCTATGTCGAGCCGGTAGAAAAGCGCGCGTCGCCGCTGCCGCTGATTATCGGGATCGTGATTGCGCTGGCGCTGGCTTATTTCGTGGCGCAAAAGTTCATGGGCGGTGAAACCACCACGGCGACCGAGACGGACACCACCACGGTGACGACCGAAGCTCCGGCTGAGGCTGCCGCGACGACGGAAGCGGCTGCGGAAACCGCTGCGGAAGCTGTGGAAACGGCTGTTCAGGACGCTGCGCAAGCTGCCGATCAGGCCGCGACCGAGGCGCATCAGGCCGCCGATCAGGCTGTTGAGGCTGCGGGCGAGGCCGCCACGGCCGTGGGTGAGGCCGCAACCGATGCCGCCGAGCGTGCGCAGCAGGCCGCCGGTCAGGCCGCCGAAGCCGCGTCTTCGGCTGCTGACAGTGCCGCTGAAGCCGTCAGCACCGCTGGTCAGGCGGCGGGCAATGTCGTGAACCAGACCGTCAATTCGGCAGCCCAAGGTGCCGCGGATGCGGCCCGTGCCGCTGGTCAGGCGGCTGACAGCGCAGCCGATGCGGCGGCGGATGCTGCCGAGGCTGCGGCTTCGGCTGTTGAAAATGCCGTTGATGATGCGGCTGCGGCCGTGTCGGTCGAGCCGGCTGCGCCCGCGACCTCGAACTGATTGGTTCGTTCTTTGACTGACGCCGCGCAGGGTTTCTCTGCGCGGCGTTTTCGTTCGCGGACGCGCCCGGTCAGGCTTGTGAAGTTTCACACCGGGGTGCTAGACAATCCCCGACTGTGAACCAGACGGGGGATTGGCTGAATGAAAATCGGCGCCTTGAAGGAAGTGCAGGACGGCGAAGCGCGGGTGGCAATCACTCCGGCTTCGGCGGCGCATCTGCAAAAACTGGGGCATCAGCCCTTTGTGCAATCGGGCGCGGGTGTCGCGGCGGGTTTCTCGGACGAAGATTACCGCAAGGCCGGGGTCGAGGTTCTGCCCGATGCGCAAAGCCTGACTGATGGCGTCGATGTGGTCGCCAAGGTCCGCCCACCGGAACCGGCTGAATTGGACCGGATGCACGCTGGCCAGACGCTGATTTCGCATTTCTACCCGGCGCAGAATGCCGATTTGCTGGAACAGGCTCGCGCCAAAGGTGTGACGGCCATCGCCATGGATATGGTGCCGCGGATCAGCCGGGCGCAGAAAATGGATGCGCTGTCGTCCATGGCCAACATCGCCGGTTATCGCGCGGTGATCGAGGCGGCGAACAATTTCGGCCGCTTTTTCACCGGGCAGGTGACGGCGGCGGGCAAGGTGCCGCCAGCCAAGGTGCTGATCGTCGGCGCAGGTGTTGCCGGTCTGGCCGCCATTGGCGCGGCGACCAGCCTTGGTGCGCAGGTCTATGCCTTTGACGTGCGCCCAGAAGTGGCCGAACAGATTGAATCCATGGGCGCCGAGTTCGTTTTCCTTGATTTCAAGGAAAGCCAGCAGGACGGGGCCGCGACTGGCGGCTATGCCGCACCCTCCAGCCCCGAGTTCCGCGAAAAGCAGCTTGAAAAGTTCCGCGAGCTTGCGCCGCAAATGGACATCGTGATTACCACGGCGCTGATTCCGGGCCGCGATGCGCCGGTGCTGTGGACCGCCGATATGGTCGCTGCGATGAAGCCGGGCAGCGTGATCGTGGACCTTGCCGCTGAAAAGGGTGGCAATTGCGAGCTGACCCAGAAAGACCAGCGCATCGTCACCGATAATGGCGTTATCATTATCGGTTATACGGACTTCCCGTCGCGGATGGCTGCGCAAGCCTCTGAATTGTATGGCAATAACGTCCGTCACTTCATGGCTGATCTGACGCCGGGCAAGGATGGCGTCATCAATCAGAACATGGAAGATGATGTCATCCGGGGCGCGACTGTGACCCATGACGGCGCGATCACCTTCCCGCCGCCACCGCCGAAAGTGGCGGCCATCGCGGCACAAAAGCCCAAGGACAAGCCGCGCGAGCTGACCCCCGAGGAACGTCGCGCACAAGAAGCCGCCGCGTTCAAGGCGCAGACGAAATCGCAGGTCACGCTGCTGGTTGCGGGCGCAGTGCTGATGCTGATTGTCGGGGCCTTTGCGCCGGCCAGCTTCCTTCAGCATTTCATTGTGTTCGTGCTGTCGGTGTTCATCGGCTTCCAGGTGATCTGGAACGTCAGCCACAGCCTGCATACGCCACTGATGGCGATTACCAACGCGATTTCCTCGATCATCATTGTGGGAGCGCTGATGCAGATTGGCTCCGGCTCGTGGCTGGTGCTGATTCTGGCGGCGCTGTCGGTGCTGATGGCGGGCATCAATATCTTTGGCGGCTTTCTGGTCACGCGCCGGATGCTGGCCATGTTCCAGAAATCGTAAGGGGCTGAACACATGGAAAAGGTTTTTCATCCCATGGATCAGTTCATGGTTTCGGGCGCGGCGCATAGCGTGGGGGCCTGTGGGCTGACCACTGCGGCCTATGTGGTTGCGGCGGTTCTGTTCATCCTGTCGCTTGGCGGGCTGTCGGGGCAGGAAAGCGCGAAACGCGCGGTCTGGTATGGCATTGCCGGCATGGCGCTGGCGGTGGTCGCCACGCTGATCGGGCCGGGCGCGGGCAACTGGTTCCTGTCGCTGGTGATGATCGCCATTGGCGGTGTGATCGGCTGGTTCGTGGCCAAGCGCGTGCAAATGACCGAGATGCCGCAGCTTGTCGCTGCCATGCACTCTCTGGTTGGCCTGGCAGCGGTTTTTGTCGGTTTCAACGCGCAGTTTGAACTGTCCAAGCTGACCCGTGCGCTGCATGATCTGATCCCGCAGGGTCGGATGGGTGATACGCCGATTGATGTGGTCATGCAGCGCGTCGCGGATGCGCAGGCATATCTGAGCAATCTCAAGGGGTTCGCCGCGCTTCTGGCGCAGAAAACCCCGGCGGAACTGGCGATGCTGCGGGTTGAGGTCGCCTTGGGTGTGTTCATCGGTGCCGTGACCTTTACCGGCTCGATCGTGGCCTTTGGCAAGCTGGCGGGCCGGATCGACGGCAAGCCGAAAAAGCTGCCGGGCGGGCATATGCTGAACGCCGGTGCCGCTGCGCTGTCGCTGATCTTTGCGATCCTGTATTGCGCGAATGTCGGCTCGCCGGTGCTGTGGCTGGTGCTGATCTGCCTGTTGGCGTTTTTCATCGGCTATCACCTGATTATGGGCATTGGTGGTGCGGATATGCCGGTGGTGGTGTCGATGCTGAACAGCTATTCCGGCTGGGCGGCGGCGATGATCGGCTTTACCCTGTCGAACGATCTGCTGATCGTGGTCGGGGCGCTGGTCGGGTCTTCGGGCGCGATCCTGTCCTATATCATGTGCAAGGCGATGAACCGGAACTTTGTTTCGGTGATCCTTGGCGGCTTTGGCGGTGAGGCTGGCCCCGCAATGGAGATCGAGGGCGAACAAATCGCCATCGACGCCGAGGGCGTGGCGCAGGCGCTGAATGATGCTGATGAGGTCATCATCGTGCCGGGTTACGGCATGGCCGTGGCGCAGGCGCAGCAATCCGTGTCGGAGCTGACCCGCAAACTGCGGGCCAAGGGCAAGAACGTGCGTTTTGCCATCCACCCGGTCGCGGGCCGTTTGCCCGGCCATATGAACGTGCTGCTGGCCGAGGCCAAGGTGCCATATGACATCGTTCTGGAAATGGATGAGATCAACGACGACTTCCCGAATACGGATGTGGTGATCGTCATTGGTTCGAACGACATCGTGAATCCGGCTGCGCAGGAAGATCCCAACAGCCCCATCGCCGGGATGCCGGTGCTGGAGGTCTGGAAGGCCAAGCAGGTGTTCGTGTCCAAGCGCGGGCAGGGGACCGGCTATTCCGGGATCGAAAACCCGTTGTTCTATAAGGACAATACCCGGATGTTCTATGGTGACGCCAAGAAATCCATCGACGCGCTGCTGCCGCTGATCGACTGATTTTTCGGTGATATGACAGGCGGGCGGTCCCTTGGGGCCGCCCGTTTACGTTTGCAGCCGTGCGCGCGCTGCCGTTAGTGTGACCCTCAGCGCGGGGATCAGATTATCGGGCGGTGCCCATCCGTGACGCCGCGCCAGCGACGAATCCATCAATTTTTGCGCCATGCCTTCGGGGCGGGTCAGGTCATGGGTAAAGCGCCCCTGCCAACCCGCCAGATCTGCAATCATCTGGTAATATTCATTGACGCTGTAATCGCGGCCAAAGCCGGTGTTCATCAGCGGCGGCAAGGTTTCCAGCCGGGGCAAGCTGTCCAGAATGAAACCCGCCAGATCATCCGCGAACAGAAACTCGCGCCGGGCGGTGCCGCTGCTCCAGATGTCGATAACTGGTCCGGCGGTCAGAACCTTGGTGATAATCGCTGCGATCAGATGCGCCGAGGTGCTGCCGAAATGGTCGTCGATCCCGAACAGGTTGCAGGGGATCAGGCTGCGCCAATGCCGGTCGGGGTATTGCCCGGCAATGGCCTGCACCAGCCGAAGGGCGGCAATTTTCGACAGCGCATAGCCTTCGTTCGTGGGTTCCAGAGGCGCGGCCATCAGGTCGGTTTCGACCAGTGGCTGCCGGTAATTGCGCGGATAGATGCAGCTTGAACCGAGATTCAGCAGCCGCGTAACTCCGGCCTGATGCGCCCCCATCAGAACGCCGTGGTTCAGCGCGATGTTCTCTGCCAGAAACCCGGTCGGGTCGGCAATATTGGCAGCGATTCCGCCCACTTTCGCAGCGGCATGGATCAGCGTATCGACCTGGTGATCGCCCAGCCATTCCGCCACCCGGCGCGGGTCGGCCAGGTCCAGATCAGCGCGGCGCGGCGCAAGGATGGGGATGCCGCGCGTCTCGGCCTGCCGCAGCACGGCGCGACCGACCAGCCCGGTGCCGCCGGTCAGGGCGATGCGGTCAGGGGCGGGCATAGATGTCCTCATATCGGGTGATGTCGTCCTCACCCAGATAGCCGCCGGTCTGCACCTCGATCAGAACCATTGGCAGCTTGCCGGGGTTTTCCAGCCGGTGTTTTGCCCCAAGTGGGATATAGACCGACTGGTTTTCCGTCAGCACATGGGTCGCATCATCCAGCGTCACCCGCGCGGTGCCGCTGACCACGATCCAATGTTCGGCCCGGTGCAGGTGGCTTTGCAGCGACAGGATTCCACCCGGTTTGACCACGATACGCTTGACCTGAAACCGATCTGACAGCGCCAGCGTTTCAAACCAGCCCCAAGGGCGGTGATCGCGGCGGAAGCTCTCGGATTGCCGAATATTATTTGCTTTCATCGTTTTGACCGCAGCGCCGACCTGCTGCGCGCGGGATTTATCCGCCACCAGCACCGCGTCCGAGGTGGCCACCACCACCAGATTTTCCAGCCCGATGCCGACGATCTGCGTGTCGGCATCCTCTGATCGCAGCAGCACATCGCGGCAATCCTGCGCCTGCGCCGGGCCTTGTGTGACCACGCCTGCCGCATCTGGCGCAGCCGCCAGTCCTTCGCGCCAGACCGCATCCCAGCCGCCAAGGTCTGACCAATGGCCCGCATAGCGCACCACCGACAAGTTTGCCGCCTTTTCCATCACCGCATAGTCGATGGACAGATCCGGCAGCTTTTCCCATGCGGGTGCATCCAGCCGGATAAAGCCAAGGTCGCGGCGCGATGCCTTCATCGCCGCCAGAACCGGCCCCATGTAATCGGCGGCCAGATCGCGGAAAGCGTCCAGCATGACCTGCGCCTTGAACAGAAAAATCCCGGCGTTCCACAAGAAACTGCCCTGTTCCAGCATCCATTGCGCGGTGTCCGTATCAGGCTTTTCGACGAAACGGCGCAAGGGGGCGATGTCGCCAAGACCGGCAGGTTCCAAATAGCCATAGCCGGTTTCCGCCCGCGTCGGCTGGATGCCAAAGGTCACGATCTGACCGCGCCGGGCCTCATCCGCACCGCGTAAGACGGCGGCATTAAACGCATCCGGGTCGTTCATGGCATGATCCGAGGGTGCAATCAGCACCAGCGATTCCGGGTCACGCGCGGCGGCGTAAAGGGCGGCGACCAGCACCGCAGGGGCGGTATTGCGCGGCGCCGGTTCGATCAGCACATCGGCGGGGGTAATGCCAATGGCACCAAGCTGTTCGGTGGCAATAAAGCGGAAATCCTCATGCGTCAGCACCAGCGGCTTGCCATATTGCGGTGCGGACAGACGCAGGGCAGATTGCTGAAACAGCGATAAATCACCCGCAATCTGACCAAACTGCTTGGGAAAACTGCGTCGCGACACGGGCCAGAGGCGGGTGCCGGAACCGCCCGCCAAAAGAACCGGGGTCATCATTCACTGACCCCATAGGCACGGCGGGCAAGGCGCTCGGTTTCCAAAAGGCGGCGGTCCTCGGCCACCATCTCTGCGACCAGATCAGCAAAGCTGGTGCGATGCGACCAACCCAATTCGCGCCGCGCCTTGGCCGGATCACCCAGCAGCAGCGGCACTTCGGTCGGGCGGAAATAGACGGGATCAATGCGGATCAGCACCCGGCCCGTGTCCGCATCCATGCCGGTTTCATCGACGCCCGTGCCTTGCCATTCCAGACGGGTGCCGGCGGCGGCAAAGGCGGCCTTGGCAAAATCGCGGACGGAATGGGTCTCGCCCGTGGCCAGCACAAAATCATCGGGGCGGTCATGTTGCAGGATCGCCCACATGCCTTCGACATAATCCCGCGCATGGCCCCAGTCGCGCTGCGCATCCAGATTGCCGAGGTAAAGCGTATCTTGCAGCCCCAAACCAATCGCCGCCACCGCGCGGGTGATCTTGCGGGTGACAAAGGTTTCACCGCGCAGCGGGCTTTCGTGGTTGAACAGGATGCCATTGGCGGCGAACATCCCGTAAGCCTCGCGGTAATTCACCGTCACCCAGTAGGCGTAAAGTTTCGCCGCCGCATAGGGGCTGCGCGGGCGGAACGGGGTGTTTTCATCCTGCGGGGCGGGGGCGTCGCCGTAAAGCTCGGATGTGGACGCCTGATAAAACCGCGTTTCCGTCAGCCCGGCCAGCCGGATCGCTTCCAGCAGGCGCAGCGCACCAAGCGCGTCGGAATTGGCAGTATATTCCGGCATATCGAAACTGACCCGGACATGGCTTTGTGCGGCGAGGTTGTAAACCTCATCCGGGCGGATTTCGGTGACGCTTCGGATCAGTGCGGTGGCGTCGGTCATGTCGCCGTAATGCAGATGAAAGCGGCTGCCGGAATGGGGGTCGATCGACAGATGATCAATGCGCCCGGTATTGAAACTGGACGAACGGCGCTTGATGCCATGAACCTCATAGCCCTTGGCCAGAAGGAACTCGGCCAGATAGGCGCCATCCTGCCCGGTTACGCCTGTTATCAATGCCTTACGGGTCATGGCTTTGCCTTTCGGACAGTTTCGACGACCTCGCGCAGACGGGTCAGTTGCGGGCCAAGCGGCAGATGGCCGTTGCCGGTGAACAGCCCTTGCCGATCAATGGTTTCAGCGGCGGGCAAGGGGCTGGCGACGGTATGGTCCAGCTTGCTAATGACGGGGTTGTTCAGGAAATTGCCTGCGACGATAGGGCGGGTCTCGATGTCAGCAGCGGTCAGCGCCCGAACCAGATCGCCGCGGCGGTCTGCCAGCCCTTCGCGCAGGGTCAGGGCAAAGCCGAACCACGACGATTCGCCGGTTTCCTGCTGAATCGTCACATCCTCACAATCGGAAAAGAGGTCACGGAAGATCGCGGCATTGCGGCGGCGCTTCACGATAAAATCAGGCAGTTTGCGCAACTGTTCCTGTCCGGTCGCACCCTCCAGCTCCAGTGGACGCAGGTTATAGCCGGGCAGGGCAAAGCGGAACTGGCGGATGAATGGATCGGGGTCGGGGGCCAGATGGCTGCCCTCGGGCTGTTCGCGGGTCCAGCCATGCGCCCGCAAGGACAGGATGGTATCGCGCAAGCGGCGGTCGGGGGTGGCAATCAGCCCGCCTTCCATCGTGCAGATATGATGCGAGAAAAACGTCGAAAACGTCCCGGCAAAGCCGAATGTCCCGGTCTGGCGGCCTGCCAGCGTGGCACCCATGGATTCGCAGTTGTCCTCCAGCAGCAGGATGCCGTGGCGGTCACAGATCTCGCGCAGGCGGATCAGCTCGGCGGGG
This sequence comes from Paracoccus sp. (in: a-proteobacteria), assembly GCF_030538695.1. GTDB lineage: Bacteria > Pseudomonadota > Alphaproteobacteria > Rhodobacterales > Rhodobacteraceae > Paracoccus. Next base: position 4,910 of record NZ_JAUNTN010000020.1, on the reverse strand, counting down.
TTGCCCAGCAGGTTCACCGCCAGAATTGCGCGGGTGCGGGGGGTTATGGCGGCCTCGGCCAGTGCTGGGTCAATGTTCAGCGTGGCCGGGTCGATGTCCACGAAACGCAGCCGCAAGCCCATCTGTGAAACCGGGAAATAGGTCGTGGACCAACTGACGGCCGGCACGATCACCTCATCCCCCTGCCGCCAGTCCAGATCAGGGTGCCAGAAACAGCCTGCCAGCATCAGCAGATTCGCCGCCGAGCCGGACGAGGCCATCAGCACATGCGGACTGTTCAGATATGCTGCGAAATCGGTTTCAAACCGCGCGACCTCTGGTCCCATCGTGTGCCGGGTGCTGGCGATGACGCGGGCCATGGCCTGCGCTTCGGCATCGTCCCAAGTCGGGCTGGCCAGAGGGTAAAACATCATATGCCTGTCAGCGGTTTGCGTTATCACAGGCTTAGACAAAAGCCGCGCCGGGGTAAACGATCCAGAACGCAAAAGGCCCGCCGCGATGCGACAGGCCCTTCAGCAGATCGCCCGGACGGCCGGGGATCAGACGCCCCAGGTGCGGACAGCACCGCAATCCATATGGACAAAGTTCGAGCGGCTGTATTTGCCGACCCCGCCACCAGCGCAGGACACCGCCGCGCGGAACATCTGGTTCACCGAGCGCGACTTCAGCCGCATATCGGCAGCCATGCCCTGAATATGCAGCGAGTTGCGGGCTACGCCGCGGGTATTGCGCGACAGCATTTGATTGGTCTGCGCCGAACGATAGCCCGACAGCATCATATAGGGTTCGTTGGTTTGCAGCAGCCGGTGCGAAGCAGCGGCGATGTCGATGGTGTTCGGGTTGATGCCGCGCACCTGACCCGTGCGCCAGTCGCGCATGAAGTAGTTAATCTCGTTCAGCGATTCACGAATGTATTTGCCATCAACCCAGTAAACCGTGTCGATGCTTTCGCCAGTGCGCGGGTTATACATCGCAATGCGACGCACATCACCGGCACCGCGCCGGATGCCAAACGCATTGGCTGAATATGGGGCGGCAGCAACAGCCGTTGCCGCGAAGATGCCCAGAACGCCGCGGCGGGAAATGTCGAGAGTCATGTCAGATCGCCTGTCCTGTTTTTTGTCGCCGCCCGTTCGCGGCAAGCTCGGGTTTAACCTGAACTCGTTAAGAATATGTCACCAGCTTGGCACGATCGCAGCAATTAAGTTCCCGGCATGGCGCAAATCCGCCAGTATCGGCGGATTTTTGCCGCTTCCGGGTGCGGCGTGGGGGTATTGTTGCCGCCTGTGGTCAACAGGCCGCGCGTCAAGCGACAAAATTGTCGCAAGCGCGGGCAGCGCTGGCATTGTGGGTCGCGCTGTGCGAATCAGCCATATCAAACAAGAAAAACGAATCGGTGCAGGAATATGAGCAGAATCATCCGGGGCGTCGTTGCGGTGCTGGCGCTGTCGGCGCCGGTTGCGGCCCTTGCCGGGCCAAAGCTGGATTTTGATGAATTCGAATGGGCTTTGGCGCAAAACGTCGCTGCTGATCCTGGGTTGGCGGCATTTTATGGTGCAAACGGCCTGCGCCCGATTTTCGAGGGGGTGGATGGTGCGGCCCGGCGTCAGGCGCTGGTTCAGGCCGTGGCATCGGCACCGGCGCATGGGCTGCCGGTCAGCCGTTACAGCCTGCCTGCCGCACCTGCGGCAACCGACGCCGCCGCTCGCGCCAGAGCAGAGGCGCAGGAAGCGCGTGCCGCCGCCCGCTGGATGCGTGACCTGACCGGCGGCGTGGTGGACCCGCAGCGCGTTGATCCCGGCATCAAGCGCGAGGTCAGGCGCCCGCCGCTGGACGGGATGCTGCGTGATTTCATCGCCTCGGACGATCCGGTGGGCTATCTGACCGGGCTTGGCCCGAAAGACCCGCGTTATGCGCAATTGCAGGCGGCACTTGGAGCAAAGGCCGGGCTGGTCGCCCCCGCAGATGCGCCGCTGGCGCCCGAGGTGCTGCTGCGTCCCGGCGAAAGCAGCCCACAGGTGGCCGATCTTCGGGCGCGTCTGGCTAGCATCGGCTTTACGGCCGACAGTCCCGATCCGCAGCTTTACGATCAGCCGTTGCGTGATGCGGTTGCGGCCTATCAGCAGGCGGCAGGCCTGGCCGCCGATGGGATCAGCGGCCCGGCGACGGCGCGGCGGCTGAACGGCGGCTTTGACCGCAGCCAGCGCGGCATCCTGCTGGCGTTGGAGCGGATGCGCTGGATGGGGGATGCCGACCCGATGGCGCGGCAGGTTTGGGTGAATATCCCCGAGTTCAAGACCCAGATTCTGGATGGCGGACAGCAGGTTTTCGACACGCGCGTCGTGGTCGGCAAGGTCGATGAGGAATTGCAGACGCCCGAGTTCTCGGATCTGATGGAATATGTCGTGGTCAACCCGCGCTGGAACGTGCCGCGCTCGATCACGGTGCGGGAATACCTGCCGCGGCTCAAGGCGAACCGCAACGCGGTCAGCCATATCGACATCGTGGACAGCCGGGGCCGCAAGATCGACCGCAGCAGCATCGACTTTTCCAAATATACCGAGGCCAACTTTCCCTATCGGATGCAGCAGCAGCCCAGCGATGATAATGCGCTTGGGATCGTCAAGTTCATCTTTCCGAACCCGTGGAACATCTATCTGCACGACACACCGTCCAAAGGGCTGTTTTCGCACAACAGCCGCGCCTATTCGCATGGCTGCGTGCGGGTGGGCGACCCCGTGGATCTTGCGACACAGCTTTTGTCGCGCCAGACAGACAACCCGCGCGGCATGTTCGACCGGGCGCTGGCGGGGGGCAACGAACGCTGGCTGAAACTGGACCCGCCCTTGCCGGTGCATCTGGTCTATTTCACCACCTTCCCCGATGAGACCGGGCGGTTGCGGACCTATCCCGACATTTACAACCGGGACGGCAAGCTGTGGCAGGCGCTGAGCCGCGCCGGGCTGGAAAGCGGCGGCGCCGAAGGGTAAACCTGTCCTGAATAGGGAGATAACCATGACCCTGACCATTGCTGAACTTGCGCGTGCGCTGGATGCCCGCGCCTGGGGGGAAACCGACCTGCCGGTGACGGGCGCGGCCGAGCCGTCTGACGCGGACGAGGGGGTGATCGCGCTGGCGATGGCCCCGAAATATGCCGAGGCGCTGAAATCTGGCAGTATTGCCATTCTGGCTGAGGGTATGGACCCGCAGGCTTACGGGCTGCGGGCGGCGATTTTCGCACCGCGTCCGCGGCTGGTGATGGCCGGGCTGACCCGCGCCTTTGATCCCGGCGCGGATCTTGGCGTGATCAGTGGTGTGCATCCGACAGCGGTGATCGACGAGACTGCGCAAATTGGGGAAGGCGCGGTGATCGGGCCTTTTGCGGTGATCGGCGCAGGGGTGCGGATCGGTGCCCGCGCCCGCATTGCTACCGGCGTCAGCATCGGCCGCGACAGCCGCATCGGGGATGATGTGACGCTGCTGGCCGGGGCGCGGCTGGCGCATGGGATGGTGCTGGGGCATCGGGTCTGGATCAACCCCGGCGCGATTATCGGTGCGGATGGCCATTCTTTCGTAACCCCTGAAAAATCCGGGGTCGAGGACATCCGCGAAACCCTGGGGGAACGCGCCGAGATCCGCCAGCAAAGCTGGACCCGCATCCACAGCCTCGGCGGGGTTGAGCTTGGCGATGACGTGGAAATCGGGGCCAATGCCACCGTGGATCGCGGCACCGTCCGCGCGACCCGGATCGGCGCAGGCACCAAGATCGACAACCTGAACCACATTGGCCACAACGTTCAGATCGGCCGCGACTGTCTGTTCGCCGGACAGTGCGGGGTGGCAGGCTCGACCCGGATCGGGGACCGGGTGGTGCTTGGCGGGCAATGCGGCGTGTCGGACAACATCTTTATCGGTGACGATGTGATCGCCGGCGGGGCCAGCAAAATCTATACCAATGTGCCGGCTGGCCGGGTCATCCTTGGCAGCCCTGCGGTCAAGATGGAAACGCAGGTCACAGCGCAGAAAAATATCCGCCGCCTGCCGCGCCTGTTCGAGCAAGTGGCGCGCCTTCAGGAAACTGTTACAAAACTGATGGATAAGACCTGACAGGCCGGAGGTTCCCATGACCCAAGACATCAAGACCCGCATCCGGGAAATCATTGCCGAACAGGCGATGCTGGACCCCGAACAGATCACCGACGAGGCAACGCCTGCCGATTTGGGCATCGACAGCCTCGGGCTGGTCGAATCGATCTTTGCGATCGAGGAGGCGTTCGACATCTCGATTCCTTTCAACGCCAATGACCCCGAGGCATCCGAATTTGACATCTCGGATATGGGCAAGATCATCGCCGCTGTCGAAAAGCTGGTGGCTGAAAAAGCATGAGTCCCAAGAAAACCAAGGGCGATAAGGTCGAAAAGGCCACGAAAAAGGCGCGTAAATCCGATCCCGTTGTACAGGGCAACCCGCCTGCGGCACCCGCCTATGTTGCCCCGCCGGTCGCTGCGGCCTCGGGGCTGCGGCGGGTGGCAATCACCGGGGCGGGAACGATCAACGCGCTCGGGCTTGATGTGGCCTCGACCTTTGCCGCCTTCCGCGAGGGGCGCTGCGGCATCACCGATCTGGACTTTCGCGATGTGGACCGGCTGGCGGTGCGCATCGGTGGGCAGGTTCACGGCTGGGTGCCAGAGGATCACTTTAACCGCCAGCAATGCCTGCTCTATGACAAGTTCACGCAGTTCACGCTGCTGGCTGCGAAACAGGCGGTGGCCCAGTCGGGCCTGTCCTTCGCGGGCGAATTGGGCTTATGCTCGGGCGTGGTGCTTGGCACCGCGGCGGGGGGCATGAACACCTGGGACGAAAATTACCGCACCGTGTTCGAGGAAGGGAAGAACCGCGTTCACCCCTT
>NZ_JAUNTN010000019.1 GCF_030538695.1 Paracoccus sp. (in: a-proteobacteria) | reverse complement strand
GCCCCAAGGGCGGGCCGGGGATGCAGGAAATGCTGTATCCGACCAGCTATCTGAAGTCGAAAGGGCTTGGCGCGGCCTGCGCGCTGATCACCGACGGGCGGTTTTCGGGCGGAACCTCGGGCCTGTCCATTGGCCATTGCTCGCCCGAGGCGGCGCAGGGCGGGGCCATCGGCCTTGTCCGCGATGGCGACCGCATCGAGATCGACATTCCGAACCGCACGATCAACCTTGCCGTGCCGCAGGCCGAGCTGGACGCCCGCCGTGCCGAACAGGATGCCGCAGGCTGGAAACCCGCCAAACCACGCAAGCGCAACGTCACGCAGGCGTTGCGGGCCTATGCGGCCTTTGCCTCATCCGCCGACAAGGGCGCGGTGCGGATTCTGCCGGAATAAGCAGAGCTTGCGCCCCCATGATGGCCGGATAATCTGGCCCGTATCGGGGCGCTTGCGGGTGTTTCGTTTCGTGGGGGCAGTCCTGATTGCCGTGACGGGCAGAGCACCTTCGCCCGTCACATTCCCTTATTTCAGCCAGTCACGGGCCAGCGCGGGCAGCGCCGCGAAATCATCCAGCAGCGCGTCGGGGTTCAGCCGCGCGATACCCGCGCCTTCGGGGCCAAAGCTGACCAGCGCCACCGGCACCCCGACATTCGCTGCCGTGCGCCGGTCGGTCTCGGTATCACCGATCAGGCAGGACCGCGCGACCTCGCCCCCCGCTTGCGCAACAGCGGCGCGATAAGGCGCAGGGTCGGGCTTGCGCGTGGGCAGCGTGTCTGCCCCGATCAGGCTGGCGAAAGCATCCCGCACCCCAAGCGCCCGCAGAAGTTGCTTCGCCAGTGCCTCGGGCTTGTTGGTGCAGACCGCCAGCCGCTGCCCATCCGCCGCCAGCGCCTGCAAGGCGGCCTCTGCCCCCGGATAAAGCCGCGTGTGAACCGCAATCCCCGCCGCGTAATGATCCAGCAGCCGGGCGAAATCCGCATCCTCGGCTCCCGGCGGCAACAGCACATCGGCGGGCATCCGCGCATAGCCCGCCCGCAGCATCGCCCGCCCGCCCTGAAAAGCAATCATCGCATCCGCCACCGGGTCCAGCGGGGCCGCCAGCCCCCGGTCTGCAAAGCAGGCGTTTGCTGCGGCAATCAGGTCAGCCGAGCTGTCCACCAGCGTTCCGTCCAGATCAAAAACAACAGTTCCCGGCATCTGTAACCTTTCGTATGAAAGAGTGATCTTGCCGGGCCTTGTGCCACGGGCGCGGGCCTGACAAAACCCCGGACGAACTGCGAGTGAGGAAACCATGACCGACCGGCCCATCGCCCTGATCGTTCTGGCCGCCGGGCAAGGCAGCCGGATGCAATCCGACCTGCCCAAAGTGCTGCACCGGCTGGGCGGTGTGCCGCTGGTCGGTCACGCGCTGGCAGCAGGGCGCACGCTGGACCCGGCGCAAGTCGTCGTGGTCGCCGGTCATGGCGCGGAACTGGTCACGAAAGCCGTGGCAAAGCTGGACCCCGACGCGGCGATTGCCTTGCAGACCGAACAGCTTGGCACCGGCCACGCTGTCGCGCAGGCGTTGCCGCTGCTGGCGGATTTCGACGGCAAGGCGGTGGTGCTTTACGGCGACACCCCCTTTATCAGCCCCGAAACGCTGGCCGCACTGACCAGCCACCCCGCCGATGTGGTGGTGCTTGGCTTTGATGCCGCCGATCCGGGCCGCTATGGCCGGCTTGTGACCGGGGCTGAGGGGCTGGAAAAGATCGTCGAATACAAGGACGCGGACACCGCCACCCGCGCCATTACCCTATGCAACAGCGGCGTAATGGCGATGGAGGCCAGCCTGATGCGCGACCTCATCGCCGGGCTGAGCAACGACAATGCGGCGGGCGAATATTATCTGACCGACCTTGTGGGGCTGGCCCGCGCGCAGGGCCGCAAGGCCGCCGTCGTGACCTGTGACGAATCCGAGACGCTGGGGATCAATACCCGCGCCGAACTGGCCGCTGCCGAGGCCGCCTTTCAGACCCGCGCCCGTGCGGATGCGCTGGAAAACGGCGTGACCCTGACCGACCCGGCAACCGTCTGGTTCAGCCTCGACACCGCCATCGGGCGCGATGCGGTGATCGGGCAGAATGTCGTCTTTGGCCCCGGCGTCACCATCGAAAGCGGGGCCGAAATCCTGCCCTTCTGCCACCTTGAGGGCTGCCATGTCAGCGCGGGCGCAACCGTTGGCCCCTTTGCCCGGCTGCGGCCCGGCGCGGAACTGGGGGCAGATGTGCATGTCGGCAATTTCGTCGAGATCAAGAACAGCGTTCTGCACGAAGGCGTCAAGGCCGGTCATCTGACCTATCTTGGCGATGCCGAGGTGGGCGAGCGTGCGAATATCGGCGCAGGCACCATCACCTGCAATTATGATGGCGTCGGCAAGCACCGGACGATCATCGGGGCAGATGCCTTTATCGGCAGCGATACGATGCTGGTCGCCCCTGTCACCGTGGGCGCGCGGGCGCTGACCGGATCGGGCAGCACCATCACCGAAAACGTCCCTGACGATGCGCTGGCCCTTGGCCGGGCGCGGCAGGTCAACAAACCGGGCTTTGCGGCACGCCTCATGGAAGTGCTGCGGGCCGCAAAGGCCAAGAAAGGCTGAAAGATGTGCGGAATTATTGGTATCCTTGGTAAACATCAGGTCGCGCCGCAACTGGTCGAGGCGCTGAAACGGCTGGAATATCGCGGCTATGACAGCGCGGGCATCGCCACCATCGACGCCTCTGGCCGGCTGGACCGCCGCCGCGCGGTCGGCAAGCTGGTGAACCTGTCCGACCGGCTGGTGCATGAGCCGCTGGCTGGCACCTCGGGCATCGGCCACACCCGCTGGGCCACCCATGGCGCCGCGACCGAGGCCAATGCCCATCCGCACAAACACGGCCCCGTCGCCGTCGTTCATAACGGCATCATCGAGAACTTCCGCGAACTGCGCGAGGAACTGGCCGCCGCCGGTGAAACCCCGGAATCCGACACGGACACCGAAACCGTCGCCATGCTGACCGCGCTCTATATGGCGCAGGGCATGACCCCGGTCGAGGCCGCCCGCGCCACGCTGGCCCGGCTGAACGGGGCCTTTGCGCTTGGCTTCCTGTTCGACGGCCAGCCCGACCTGCTGATCGCCGCCCGCAAAGGCAGCCCGCTGGCAATCGGCCATGGCACGGGCGAAATGTTCATCGGCTCGGACGCGGTGGCGCTGTCGCCATTCACCGACCGCATCACCTATCTGGAGGACGGCGACCACGCCATTCTGACACGTGCGGGCGTGCAGATCTTCGACGCGGAAAACCGCCAGACCACGCGTGAGGAACGCCGCATCGACGTGGGCGCGACTGCCATCGACAAGGGCGGCTATCGTCACTTCATGGCCAAGGAAATCGCCGAGCAGCCCGCCGTTTTGGGCGACGCGCTGAACCATTATATCAAGAACAACCGCATCGTTCTGCCCGAGGCGCTGGATTTCACCGCCGTGGACCGGCTGACGCTGGTGGGTTGCGGCACCGCCTATTACGCGGCGCTGGTGGCGAAATACTGGTTCGAGGAACTCGCCGGTCTGCCCTGCGACATCGACGTGGCGTCCGAGTTTCGCTATCGTGAACCGCCGATCTCGCCTGCAAGCTGGTCGATCTTTGTCAGCCAGTCGGGCGAAACCGCCGACACGCTGGCGGCGCTGCATTACTGCAAGGGCCGTTCGGCCAAGACCATCGGCGTGGTCAATGTCGGCACCTCGGCTATCGCACGGGAAACCGACATCGCCCTGCCGACGCTGGCCGGGATCGAAGTCTGCGTGGCCTCGTCTAAAGCCTTTACCTGCCAGCTTGCGGTGCTGGCCGTTCTGGCGCTGAAAGCCGCCGCTGACAAGGGCCGCCTGACACCCGAGCAACTGGCCGCCCATATCGACGAATTGCGCGCCATCCCTGCCCTGCTGAATACCGCCCTTGGCACCAGCGACGACTGCCGCCGCCTGTCCGACTGGCTGGCTGAGGCGCAGGACGTGCTTTACCTTGGCCGCGGCGCGCTGTTCCCGGTGGCAATGGAAGGGGCGCTGAAACTGAAAGAGCTGTCCTATATCCACGCCGAAGGTTATGCCTCGGGCGAGTTGAAACACGGTCCCATCGCCCTGATCGACCGCAATGTGCCGGTGATCGTTCTGGCCCCTCGTGACCGGCTGTTCGACAAGACCATCAGCAACATGCAGGAAGTCATGGCCCGCCACGGTCAGGTCGTGCTGATCTCGGATGCCGAAGGCATAGCCGAGGCTGGTCACGGCACCTATGCGCAACTGGCCATGCCCGCCGGCGGCGGGGTCTTTGCGCCGATCCTTTACGCGGTGCCGATGCAATATCTGGCCTATCACACCGCCGTCGCCAAAGGCACCGACGTGGACCAACCCCGCAACCTGGCGAAATCGGTTACGGTGGAATAAGGGGGCTGCGCCCCCTTGCCTCCGGCGGGGATATTTGATGCCCGTGAGCCGTGGCGCAAACCAGTCCGGTTGGCGCAAGCAGATTATCGGAAACAGTCACCTATGCGGGCGGGGAATGGCCGGGACATTACCTTCCGAGCCCCCGGACGCATGAGGGCGTTTAAACCCGGTATTGAAAATACTGGCATTGATGCGCCAGAACGCATCTATCTGCGCATCTCTGGTCGGTCAGTTCGTCACGAAAAGCGCGGAAAAGAACCGCTCATGCTCAGCAATCAAGACCAACCACCTGCCTGGATGGCTTACGCCGTCGGACAGTCTGTCATTCAGATGTCAAACCTTGAAACGCATGGAAACTGGCTTGACGGGTCATTCCAGCGGAAAAGAGGCCGTCAAGCCAAGAGGGGCACCCCTTACGACAGGCGCGAGATTTCCTCTTTGATGCGCAGTTTTTCCTTTTTCATGGCGGCGATATCCAGATCGTCAGAGCCGGGGCTGCGCTGTGCGGCCTCGACCGCTTTGGACAGTTCCTCGTGTTTCTTGCGCAGGGCTTCGACGTGGTTTTCGACGGTCATCTCGTCCTCCTCTAGGGTTGGTCGATGTCATAAGACCATCACATAAACCCGATTCTGTCACCCGTTTTCGCCCCCTGAAAGCACAATTGGCGCGCCATCACGCAGAACCGCTTGTGCAAGCGGCGAAAAATCTTCGGAATCGTCGGAATGTGACGGTTTTTCATGGACAACCAGCGGGGCCAGCAGACGCAGCGGCGACCGCGCCCCTTTGCGGGCGGCGACGATCACACGGCCAGCCTCGCGCCCTTGCCGGGCGGCGATGGGCAGCACCGTCAGCGCCCCGGCCCGGCCCGACAGGCCCGCCAGCAGATCGGCCAGCCGCTCGGCCCGGTGGATCGCCACCAGCCAGCCGCCGGGCCGCAACCGGCGCAGGCCCGCATCCAGCCACAACGACAGCGGCGCGGCCTCATGCCGGGCGGTGCTGCGGCCCGCGTCGGGGGCCTCGGTTCCGCCAAGGAAATAGGGCGGGTTCATCATTACATGGTCGAAGCTCTGGTCGCGCAGGCTGGCGGGCATGGCGGCCAGATCACCCTGAATCACCTGCACCGGCAGCCCTGTCTCGGCCGCATTGCGCATAGCCAGCGCGGCATAATCAGCCTGCAATTCCAGACCTGTCACCGCGACGCCCGGCACCCGCGCCGCAAGGCACAGCGCCGCCACGCCTGCGCCGCAGCCCAGCTCCAGCACCCGGTCCCCAGCCCGCGCAGGCACCGCCGCCGCCAGCATCACGGCATCGGCCCCGGCGCGATAGCCCTGCGCGGGTTGCCACAGCGCCAGCCGCCCCCCAAGGAAACCATCCCGGCGCAGGCTCATTCGATCAGCCCCGCCTCTCGCAGCAGCGCCGCCGCGATGAAGGCATCCTGATCCGCCACCATCAGCCGCCGCGGAAGCACCCCGATCGAGCCTTCCAGCACGCTCATATGCTGGTCCAGCGGAAAGCAGGGGATACCCTCGGCCGCCAGAATGGCCTCGGCATGGGACAGTGTGACCGGGTTGTTGCTGCGCAGAATCTCTTTCATGGCGCGAAGGTATGTCGCGGTTGCACCCGTGTCTATTGCATGGCAATGGCTGGCGCGGAAAAGGGGGCCGCGATGACCGATACTGCGATGGACCAACTGACCGGGGCGCTGGCCGATGACATGGCCGCCGTCAATGCGCTGATCCGCGAAAGGATGGCCAGCCGCCACGCGCCGCGCATCCCCGAAGTGACGGCGCATCTGATCGAAGCCGGCGGCAAGCGGCTGCGCCCGATGCTGGTTCTGGCCGCTGCGCGGCTGTGCGGCTATGACGGCCCGCATCACATCCTGCTGGCCGCCACGGTCGAGTTCCTGCACACCGCCACCCTGCTGCATGACGATGTGGTGGACGAAAGCCAGCAACGGCGCGGGCGGCCTACGGCAAACCTGCTGTGGGACAATAAGTCCAGCGTGTTGGTCGGGGATTACCTGTTCGCCCGCAGCTTTCAGTTGATGGCCGAGGTGGACAGCATGGAGGTCATGCGCATCCTGTCCAACGCCAGCGCCACGATTGCCGAGGGCGAGGTTCTGCAACTGACCGCCGCGCAGGACATCACCACGACCGAGGCCACCTATCTGCAAGTCGTGCGTGGCAAGACGGCGGCGCTGTTTTCAGCGGCGACCGAGGTTGGCGCAGTGGTTGCCAAGGCCGATCCGGCGGTGCAGCAGGCGCTGTTCGATTATGGCGACGCGCTGGGGATTGCCTTTCAGATTGCCGACGACCTGCTGGATTACGGCGGCACCAGCGCCACCATCGGCAAGAACACCGGCGATGATTTCCGCGAGCGCAAGCTGACCCTGCCGGTCATCAAGGCGATTGCGGCGGCAGATGCAGATGAACTGGCCTTCTGGACCCGCACCATCGGCAAGGGCGACCAGCAGGATGGCGACCTTGAAACCGCGCTGGAAATCCTGAACCGGCGCGGGGCGCTGGCGGCGGCGCGGGCGGATGCGCTGGACTGGGCCGGACGGGCCAAGGCGGCGCTGGCCAAAACGCCTGACCATCCCTTGCGGGCGCAGCTTGCGGATCTGGCGGATTTCGTCGTCTCGCGTCTGTTCTAAACCCGCCAACGCAAAAAGCCCGGCCTTTGCAGCCGGGCTTTCGCATTATATCAGCGGTTTCAGTTATAGGCGTTCTCGCCATGGGTGGTAATGTCCAGACCCTGCCGCTCGTCATTGGCGGGGACACGCAGCCCGACCAGCGCCTTGACCACACAGATCGCGGCAAAAGACACCACCGCCGACCAGATCATCGCAATGACCACGCCAAGCACCTGAACATAAAGCTGGTAGCCCATCGAGACCTCGACGCCCTGCCCGCCAAAGGCCGGGAACACGAACACACCCGTCAGGACCGCGCCGACGATGCCGCCAACGCCATGGATGCCGAACACGTCGAAGCTGTCGTCGATACCGATTTTCGACTTCATCGTGTTGACGAACCACATGCAGACCAAGCCGGTGATGATACCGATGGCGATAGCCCCCATCGGACCGACGAAACCGGCAGCGGGGGTGATACCGACCAGCCCGGCAATCCCGCCCGAAACCCCGCCAAGCAGCGACGGATGCCCACGCATTGCCCATTCACCAAAGGACCAGGCCAGCGCGGCGGCAGCGGTCGCAACCACCGTATTGATAACCGCCAGCGCGGCAACCCCGTCAGCGGCCAGCGCCGAACCGGCGTTGAAACCGAACCAGCCCATCCACAGCAGCGCACCACCGATAAAGGTGAAGGTCAGGTTATGCGGGGCCATCAGCTCTTTGCGGAAGCCAAGGCGCGGCCCGGCAACATAGGCGGCGATCATCCCCGCCACACCGGCGTTGATATGAATGACCGTGCCACCCGCGAAATCCAGTGCGCCATGCTGTGCCAGATAGCCATTCCCCTGCCAGACCATGTGGCAGATCGGCAGATAGGACAGCACGAACCAGATCACGCAGAACAGCATGATGGCGCTGAACTTCAGCCGCTCGGCCGTGGCGCCGACAATCAGCGCCGTGGCGATGCAGGCAAAGGCCATCTGGAAGGCGATGAAGTTATATTCGTAAATATCGCCCTCCAGCGTATCAACGCCAATACCGGCCAGAAACGCCTTGGACATATCCCCGATAAAGGCCGACAGCCCGCCGCCATCGGTAAAGGCCAGCGAATAGCCAAAGATCACCCACAGCAACGCCACGATGCAAAAGGCCGAGAACACCTGCATCAGCACCGACAGCATGTTCTTGCTGCGCGCCAGACCGCCATAGAACAGCGCCAGCCCCGGCACGCTCATCATCATCACCAGAATGGCCGACACCATCACCCAGGTAACATTGCCGGTATCGGCAACCGGGGCGGTCTCGACCACATCGGCCACGACCTCGACGGCGGGGGCGGCCTCTTGCGCCAGCGCCGGGGCAGCCATGGCCAGCCCGGCAAGAAGGAAAGGAAGTATCTTTTTCATCGCTGCGTCACCTGTCTGTCTGGGGCATCCGGGTCAGGCCCGTGCCGATCGGGTCCAGAAAGGGGGGCAGCGCCACGCAGAGGCAAGTTTCCGCCGGACCAGCCCGCCATGGAAACCGGCAACGCATATCTGCGGGCAATTTTGGCAGGGTTTTGCCTGAAATACAGGCAGAATACGGATGGACCAGCTTCACGCTTCGGTCAGGGTTATTCCCTCGGGGCGGATCATCCTGTATGCTGGCGCGAAAGGCCCGGAAAAGGGTCGGGCAGGATAAATACAGGCATGAGCAAGACAACGGGCAGTAAACGCCGGGTAACGGCCGAGAATCGCTATGCGCGGCAACCGGCGACGCAGCAGGTGCGGCGGGCGGGCAAGCCGAAACGCGGCAATATGGTGACGCGCGGCATCACCGGGATCGTCTCGCTGACGTGGCGGATCATCTGGGGCAGCTTTTGGCGACTTGGGCTGACTGTTGCGCTGATTCTGGCGGCCGCGACGTTCTTTTATTACTCGCAACTGCCAAGCGCGCAGGCGCTGTTCGATGCCCGTGCGCAAGGCTCGGTCACGATGCTGGACCGCGACGGCAATGTGTTTGCCTGGCGCGGCGAGACCTTTGGCACCGTCAGTTCCGACAAGATCGCCCCTGCGCTGAAAGACGCCGTGATCGCCACCGAGGACAAGCGGTTCTATAACCACCTTGGCATCTCGCCCCGCGGCATTGCCAGCGCCATCAGGATCAACCTTGAAGCCGGGCGCGGTGCGCTGGAGGGCCATGGCGGTTCGACCATCACCCAGCAGGTCGCCAAGCTGCTGTGTCTGGGTCAGGATTTCGACCCAACGCAATGGAAGAACGAAGCCGAATACGAAGCCGACTGCCGCAAATCGAGCCTGTGGCGCAAGGTCAAGGAAATCCCGTTTTCTTTCGCGCTGGAAGCAAAATACAGCAAGGATGACATCCTGAATATCTACATGAACCGGTCCTATCTTGGTGCCGGTGCGCGTGGGTTCGAGGCCGCCAGCCAGCGTTATTTTGGCAAACACGCTGCCGAAGTCACCGTTCCCGAAGCCGCGATGCTGGCCGGCCTGCTGAAAGCGCCATCCTATTTCGCCCCAACAGCAAACCTTGACCGCTCACGCGGGCGGGCGGATGTGATTATCGGGCTGATGCAGGAACAGGGCTATATCACCCCCGCGCAGGCGGATGAGGCCCGCAAGAACCCAGCGCAGCTATCGCGGGCAGCAGCGGCACGGGCGGGCGGATATTTCGCTGACTGGCTGATGGATTCCGGCCCGGCCTTCCTGACGACGGAAACCACCGAGGACGTGACCATCACCACCACCTTTGACCAGCGTGTTCAGCGCGCCGCCGAGCGGGCGTTGAACCGGGTGTTCCAGGAAAAGGTCGCCGCAGGCAGCAAGGCGCAAGCGGCAGTCGTGGTCATGTCGGCGGATGGCGCGGTGCGGGCAATGATCGGCGGGCTGGACAACACCGCCACCGGAACCTTTAACCGCGCCACGCAGGCGCAGCGGCAGACGGGTTCCAGCTTCAAGCCTTTTGTCTATGCCGCAGCACTTGACCGGGGCTACAGCCCGAATGACATTATCCGCGACGCGCCAATCTCGATCGCCATTCCGGGGCAAAAGCCGTGGACGCCGCAGAACTATACCCGACGGTTTTATGGCGATGTGTCGCTGGCCAATGCCTTGCGCCAGTCGCTGAACGCCGCCACCGTGCGCCTGCAAGAAGCCGTGGGCCGGGACAATGTGATCCGCATCGCCGAAGGTTTCGGCGTCTCTCACGACCTGAAAAACTGGCCGTCGCTGGCGCTTGGGGTTTCGGAAACCTCGCTGCTGAACATGACCGGGGCCTATGCTGGTATCCGCAACGGCGGCCGTTCGGTTCGCCCCTATGGGCTGGTTGAACTGCGGATTCACGGCGACCGCAACCCGCTGATCGGCCAGACCGGCGGCATGGGTGAACAGGTGATCTCGCCGCAGGCCGCCGCCGAACTGGTCGGCATGATGAAAGGCGTCATCGACAGCGGCACCGGCACCCGCGCCAAGCTGAACGGACGCGAAGCCGCGGGCAAGACCGGCACCACGCAAAGCTCACGCGATGCCTGGTTCATCGGCTTTACCGAACAATATGTCGTCGGCGTCTGGATGGGCAATGACGACAACACCCCGCTGAAAGGCGTGACCGGCGGCGGGCTGCCCGCTGAAATCTGGCAAGCCGTCGTGACCGAGATTTCCGCAGACCTGCCCGCGCTGCCGCTGACCGTCAGCGTGCCGGGGGGCGAAGGCCGCTATGTCGTGGGCGATAACGGGCCTTCGGTGCTGCAAACCACCTCGGACGACCCGCTGGCCGCCGCACTGGCCGAGGCCATGGGTCAAACGGGTGGCCCGGCTGAACCCGCCGCCCCGCAGGCCCCGGCTGCTCCCGCATCACCGGGCAGGCCACAGGTGCAATCTCAACCGCAGGTTGATGGCTCGGATGCGCTTGGCGATGCACTGAAGGGGATATTGGGCGGCAACTGACACAAACCCCGCCGCTGATGCCAGCGGCGGGGTTTGGTTTTGCGGCAGCCTCGGATGCCTCCGGCGGGGATATTTAAGTGAAGAAGAAAGCCTAGTCCCGCCGCACCGGATGTTGCGAGCGGAATCCGACGGCAAAGCGATTCCAGCCGTTGATCGTATTGATGAGCAGGGTCAGCTCGACCCGCTGCTGCTCATCAAAGGCGCTGGCGAGAGCGTCATAATCCGCATCAGGCGCACCGGTCGCCTCCAGCCGGGTCAGAGCCTCGGCCCAACCAAGCGCCGCGCGTTCGGACGCATCAAAGGCGGGGCTTTCGCGCCATGCGGCCAGCACATCCAGTTTCTGCTGCGACACGCCTGCGGCACGCGCTTCGGGCAGGTGCAGGTTCAGGCAATAGGCGCAGCCGTTGATCTGCGAGACACGCACCTTGACCAATTCACGCAGCGGCGGCGCGATGGACAGGTTTTTCACCGCCTCTTCCAGCGCCATCATCGCCTGCATCGCAGCGGGGGCGGCTTTGTAATAGTTCATTCGTGCCTGCATCTGTGACCTCCTTAACCAGCCTGCTGCAAATCGGCGGTCAGTGCCGCAATGTCGCCACGACGACGGGCCAGCATCGCGCCGATCTCGGTGCGCTCGGTCGCCAGCATGTTCACGCCTTCGATGATGATGTTGAAATAACGGCGCTGGCCGGATTGTTCCGAGACATGCCATTCCACCGCCATCGGGGCGCGGCCATTCAGATAGGCGACCGAGGAAACCTCGACGAAACTTTTCAGCGGACGGGCGCCCGTCACTTCGATGCGGCTGCCGATGAACTCGCGGAAGCGTTTACCGTATTTGCGCCCGATATAGCCCTGAAACGCCTGTTTATAGGCGGCAAATTCGGCCGGTGAAGCCTGTCGCGCCGCCGGACCCAGCGCCGAGCGGGCGATAATGTCCACATCGGCATAACGGGCAAAAATCGCCTCGAAATTGCGATACATCTGCGCCGGTGGCTGACCCGAATTGATAACGGCGTAGACCTCACCCAGCGAGGTTTCGATCATCGCGCGGGCCTGTTCCGTGCCAAGCGCAAAGGCCGGACGGGCGGCAACCAGCGTGGCCCCGGCCATCAGCGTCAGAAACCCCCGACGGTCAGTTTTCGGCATAAGGATCAATGACATCAGCTTCCTGCCCCAATTCGTGCCTGCGATGATCCAGCCAGATCTGCCGGGTCTGCGCATAGCTGTCGGCGCTGCCGTGCAGCACACTCTCCACGGTATCACCAAACCGCGCCCGCTGCGCGGCTTTACCGCCAACGCGCGCAATCATGGTTGCGTTCCATTCTGCGGGCGGCAAAGCATGACGCAGCGGGTCGATCACCACATCCACCACCTTGCCCGTCGCATCGCGCAGGTTCGACGGTCCCAGCACCGGCAATTCCAGATAGGGGCCTTCACCGAGGCCCCAGACCGCCAGCGTCTCGCCAAAATCGGTGTCCTTTTCCGGCAGATTAAACGCCCCCGCAGCCGGATCGGTCAGACCGCCAAAGCCAAGCGTCGTGTTCACGACAAACCGCGTCGCATTTTGCAGCGCATCAATGGGCCGGCCTTGCAGAAGTTTGTTGACCGTCTTACCCGGCAGCGAGAGGTTCGAGCCAGCATTGCCCGCCACCGTTACCACCGCCGAGCCAAGCCCGCTGCCTTCACCGCCCTTCATTGGCGCGGCCAACGGCTTGATAATATTGCGATCCAGTCCGACATTAAAGGCGTGAACCCGGCGATTCATCGGCTCCAGCGGATCGTTGATGCCGGTCTGGTGGGCGGGGGTGCAGGCTGCCAGAGGCACAAGGGTCAGAAGAAAAATCGCAACTCGCAAACGAAATCCTAACCTTTTGCGCATAAACGGGAATAAAGAGCGATGCTGATACGTCTGTATTTCAGGCAATAACAGCGTTAGTTGGTTTGGGATTCATGGGCAAGTCACAGAACAGTAAGCATATTGGACATCGGCAATGATTCGACCACGGATGCATGACGGTCTGGCAGAACTGCGCACGGCGCGGTCGCGGGCGTGGCGGTTGTTTACCGCCGTGGGGCTGTTTTCAGTCGCCGTGAACCTGCTGATGCTGACCGGCCCGCTGTTCATGATGCAGGTCTATGACCGCGTGCTGGGCAGCCGCTCGGTCGAGACGCTGACTGCACTGTTCCTGCTGATTGTCGGGCTGTTTACGCTGATGGGTCTGCTGGATCTGGCCCGGAACCAGATCATGCAGCGCGTCGCCGCACGGTTTCAGGACGATCTGGAATCGCGGGTCTATGCCGCAGGTTTGCAGGACGGCACCGCCACCGGGAATGAACTGGTGGCCAAGGGCGGGCTGCGCGATCTGGACGCAGTTCAGCGGGTTCTGGCCTCGCCGGTGCTGATGGCGCTGTTTGATCTGCCTTGGGCACCGTTCTTTCTGGGTGCGGTTTTCGTGTTTCACTTTCAACTTGGGCTGGTGGCGACCGCCGGTCTGGTGATTCTGGTCGGCTCGACAATCCTGAATCAAAGATGGGGGCGCGAACCGCTGCAAAAATCGCAGGTCGCGGCACAATCAGCGGATCGGATGGCCGACCTGTATCGGGACGAGGGCGAATTGATCGGCGCCCTGGGGATGCGCGACGCGACATTCCGCCGCTGGCGCCGCGCCCGTGACGAAGCCGTCGAGGCGCAATTGAAAGCGACTGACCGCAGCTCTGGTTTCACCGTATTTTCCCGGACTTTCCGGCTGTTTCTGCAAAGCGCCATGCTGGCTGCCGGGGCGCTGCTGGTGCTGCGTGGGGAATTGACGCCCGGCGCGATGATCGCCGCCAGTATCCTGATGGGCCGGGCATTGGCCCCCGTGGATCAGGTGGTGGGAAGCTGGCCGACAATCCAGCACGCTCAGGATGGCTGGAAACGGCTGGGCCTGCTGCTGTCACGCCGCCCGCCACAACAGCCCCGCACCCCCCTGCCCCGCCCCGAGGCCCGGCTGGAGGTGACGAACCTCTCGATCGTGCCGCCCGGCGAATCCGCCCCGACCCTGCGCAGCATCAGCTTTGCGCTGGCCCCCGGTCAGGCGCTGGGGGTGATCGGACCATCCGGCGCGGGGAAATCGACGCTGGCACGGGCGCTGATCGGCACCTGGCTCCCCGCCGGGGGCAGCATCCGGCTGGGTGGGGCGACGCTGGATCAGTATGACCCGGATGTGCTGGGCCATCTCATCGGCTATCTGCCTCAGCAAGTGACACTGTTTGACGGCACTGTCGCTGAAAACATCGCCCGCCTCGACCCGCAGCCCGACCCCGATCAGGTCGTCGCCGCTGCCCGTGCCGCAGCCGCACATGAGATGATCCTGAAACTGCCACAGGGCTATGACACGCCGCTGTTACAGGCCGGCGGGCGGCTGTCGGGTGGGCAAATCCAGCGCATCGGTCTGGCGCGGGCGCTTTATACAAACCCCGCCCTGCTGGTTCTGGATGAGCCGAACTCGAACCTCGACAATGAGGGCAGTGAGGCGCTGAACAGGGCAATCCGCGCGGTCAAATCCGCAGGCGGTGCAGTGATTATCATGGCGCATCGCCCGGCCGCGATTACCGAATGTGAGCTGCTTCTGGTCATGGATCAGGGGATGCGCCGCAATTTCGGACCTCGGGATGAGGTGCTGAAGGCCGCGGTGCGCAATGCCGAGCAGATCCGGGCCGGCGGCGCGGGAGGTGTGACATGAGCCAGAAACCGCAACCCACTCAGCCCAAGCGCAGCCTGAACGCCCGGCTGCCGCTGCTGGTCGGACTGATTGCGCTGGTGCTGCTGGTCGGTGGTTTTGGCCTCTGGTCTGTCGTCTCGCGCATCGCCGGGGCCGTGGTCGCGCAGGGTCAGGTCGAGGTGCAGCAGCACCGCCAGATCGTGCAGCACCCCGATGGCGGCGTGGTCGATGACATCCTGATCCGCGAAGGCCAGCAGGTTCAGGCCGGGGATGTTCTGATCCGACTGGACGGTGCGCTGCTCCGCACCGAACTGGCTATTGTCGAGGGGCAATATTACGAAATCCTCGCCCGCCGTGGCCGGCTGGAGGCCGAGCGCGCGGATGAAGCCACGATCAGCTTCCCCGCAGCGTTGATCGAGGCGACAGCCGATTCGACCGACCTTCGGGCGCTGATGGACGGGCAAAGCAGCCTGTTTCTGGCCCGCCGCACCAGCCTGCAACAATCACAGGAACAGTTGCAAAAACAGGCAGAGCAGGTCCAAGCACAGATCGACGGCATCGACGCCCAGTCACAGGCATTGACCCTGCAACGTGAGTTGATCGGCAAGGAACTGGTCGATCAGGAAAGCCTGCTGGCCAAGGGTCTGGCGCAAGCGTCGCGGGTGCTGGCCCTGCAACGGCAGGCGGCGCAGCTTGACGGCCAGATCGGCGCCATGACCGCCGCCCGCGCCGAATCAGAAACCCGGCTGATCGAATTGAGCATCGAGCAGTTGCGACAGACTTCGGATCGCCGCGAATCAGCGGAAACCGAACTGCGCGACATGGGCTACCGCGAAATGGAACTGGCCGAACGCCGCCGCTCGCTGCGGGAACAGATCTCGCGGCTGGACATTCGCGCGCCGGTATCCGGCATCGTTCACGAGCTGGCGGTGACGACCCCGAAATCGGTGATTCGTGCGGCTGAGCCGGTGATGTATCTGATCCCTCAGGATCGCCCGCTGGTGATTGCCGCCCGCGTTTCGCCCATCAACATTGATGAGGTCAGCGCGGGGCAGGCGGTGGTGCTGCGGTTCTCGTCCTTCTCCAGCCGGACAACGCCGGAAATCGACGGCGTGGTGGCACGGGTCTCGGCCGATGCGCTGACCGATCAGGCAACGCAGATGACCTATTATCGCGCCGAGGTGACGATCCCGCCCGAGGAAATCAGCAAGCTGGGTGGGCTGACCCTGCTGCCAGGTATGCCCGCCGAAGTTTACATCCAGACTGGCCACCGAAGCCCGATGACCTATCTTCTGAAACCCTTTACCGATTATTTCGCCCGCGCTTTCCGGGAAAGCTGATGAATAGGGCCGCGCATTACCGCGTGGCCCTTTTCTCGACGTGGTTCAGACGTCCAGACACCAGCGCATGACCGCCTTTTGCGCGTGCAGGCGGTTCTCGGCCTCATCAAAAATCACCGAATGCGGGCCGTCCATGACCTCGGACGTTGCCTCGTCATCCCGATGCGCGGGCAGGCAATGCATGAACAATGCATCCGGCTTCGCCCGCGCCATCAGCGCCGCATTGACCTGATAGCCGCGCAACTGGTTGTGGCGGCGTTCCCGCGCCGATTGCGGATCGTGCATGGACACCCAGGTATCGGTGACGACCAGATCGGCGCCTTCGACGGCCTTCATCGGGTCACGCTCGATCCTGGCCTCGACACCTTTGGAGCGCGCGAAGCCCATCCATTCCGGCTCCGGGTCCAGCGGCATCGGGCCGGTAAAGGTGAAATCGAAACCGAACTGCCCCGCCGCGTGCAGGAAACTGGCGCAGACATTGTTGCCATCGCCGGACCAGACCACCTTGCGGCCCTTGATCGGACCACGATGTTCTTCATAGGTCATAATATCGGCCATGATCTGACAGGGATGAGTGCGGTTGGTCAGACCGTTAATAACCGGCACGCTGGCATATTCGGCCATCTCTTGCAGGGTGGCCTCCTCAAAGGTGCGAATCATAATCAGATCGACATAGCGCGACAGCACCCGCGCTGTATCCGCAATGGTTTCGCCATGGCCAAGCTGCATTTCGCTGCCCGACAGCACCATCGTCTGCCCGCCCATCTGGCGCACACCAACGTCAAAGCTGACGCGGGTGCGGGTCGAGGGTTTTTCAAAAATCAGCGCAACCATGCGCCCGGCCAGCGGCTGTTCATCATCCGCCGCGCCTTTCGGGCGGCCATTCCGGGCCTGCTTCATCGCCTTGGCGCTGTCGATGATCCCGCGCAATTCGGCGGCATCGGTGGTGTGGATATCAAGAAAATGCTTCATTTATGGGTCTTTCGGCTGATCCGGACAGCAAGCCCGGCTGCGGCGGCGGGGTCAAGGGGGCTTTGCCCCCTCGGGTCGTTCCGACCCTCACCCCCAGGATATTTGAGGACAAAAGATCTCAGCCAAGGCGGTTTGCGGCGCGGTCAAGCCGCGCCAATGCCTCGGTGATGTCTGCATCAGGGATATTCAACGGCGGCAGCAGGCGCAGAACATTATCAGCGGCAGCAACCGTCAGCAAATGCTCGGCATAGGCTGCGTTAACCATTTCCGACGGTGCGACGCGGCATTTCAGCCCCAGCATCAGCCCTTCGCCACGGACAGTTTCGAAAATGTCGGGGTGGCTGGCGACCACGGCTTCCAACCCCTGCCGGAACAGTGCGGCTTTGCGCGAGACCTCTGCCAGAAAATCGGGATTAGCCACGATTTCCATGACTTTACAACCAATTGCGCAGGCCAGAGGGTTGCCGCCATACGTCGATCCATGCGTCCCCGCGACCATACCCGACGCCGCCTTTGCCGTCGCCAGCACCGCACCAAGAGGGAACCCGCCGCCAATGCCCTTGGCGACCATCATAATATCCGGCGCGGTCCCGGCCCATTCATAGGCAAACAGCTTGCCGGTCCGCCCCATACCACATTGCACCTCGTCAAAGATCAGCAGGGTGCCGGTCGCATCACAAGCGGCGCGCAAAGCCTTCAGGACGTGATCAGGAATCGGCCGGATGCCGCCTTCCCCCTGCACAGGTTCCAGCAAGACAGCGGCGGTGCGGTCGTTAACCAGTTTCGGAAGGGTTTCGAGGTCTGCAAAAGGCACCGAACGAAACCCCGGCATCAGCGGGCCGAACCCCTTAACCATCTTTTCCGAACCAGCGGCCGCAATCGCCCCGGTGGAACGACCGTGGAAAGCCCCCTCCAGCGTCAGAATCTCGATCCGATCAGGGTCGCCGGCCTCATACCAGTATTTGCGGGCCATTTTGATCGCAAGCTCAGCCGCTTCAGTGCCCGAATTGGTAAAGAATACCGTGTCGGCAAAGCTGTTTTCGCACAGCAGATCAGCCAGTTTTTCCTGTTCGGGGATGCGATAGAGGTTCGACACATGCCAGATTTTGCCCGCCTGCTCGGTCAGCGTCGCCGTCAGCTCAGGATTGGCGTGCCCCAGCACGTTAACCGCGATTCCGGCACCCAAGTCCAGATATCGGGTGCCGTCCGTCGCAATAGCCCAAGCGCCTTCGCCGCGTTCAAAGGCGATAGGGGCGCGATTATAGGTCGGCAGGACGTGCGAAGTCATGGGAGTCCTCTGATTTTTGGGGTGCGAAATGGCAAAAGCGTGGGAAGCCGGTTCCCGAAAGGGCGGCCTCAGCGTCGGAAAATGCAGGCACGGGTTTTGCTCATAAATGGGAAGATGCGCGTGAACGGCCTGTGGTGCAAGGGAAAAATCAGGTTAACGCAGCAGTAACCACGATTGCAGAAAAGGATTGAACGAATCGCAGGCAGCAGGCAGGGTCAACGCATGAGAACATTGTGCAAACATTTGGATTATTTTGCCATCACGGCCTTGGTATTTGTGTTGCACAATCTGATTCGGCTGTGCCTGCCCTCGTCACGGCTTCATTCTGAAACCGGACCGCAGCCACGACCAGACCAGCGACAGAATGGCTGCCATCGTTGCCCCACACACCAACAGACCAACCCAGGGAGAGGCATCGCTGACCCCGGTAAACCCAAAGCGTGCGCCGTCGATCAGATAGAAAATCGGGTTGATATGGGCCAGCATATCGAATGGTTTGGGCAGCGCCTCGACCGAATAAAACGTGCCAGACAGAAAAGACAAAGGCGTAACGATGAAATTGCTGATCGCCGCCATCTGATCGTATTTCTGCGCGATGATCGCAGCCAGCATCCCCAGCGCCCCCATAATCGTGGCCCCCAGCAGGACAAACACCACGGCCCAGACCGGATGTGCAAGCCCCTGCCCCAGAACCAGCGCCATCCCTGTTGCAATCACAACCGCCACCAGCATGGCGCGGGCGATGGCGCCGATCAGATAGCCCGCCAGAATCTCGGCCGGGGACAGTGGCGGCATCAGCGTATCGACGATATTGCCCTGCATTTTGGCGCTGATGATGCTGCTGGACGTATTGGCAAAAGCATTCTGAATCACCGTCATCATCAGGATGCCCGGCCCCAGAAACGCCAGATAGGGCAGGCCCATGACCTCGCCCCGGTTACTGCCCAAAGCCAGCGCAAATACGATCACGAACAGCCCCGCAGTCATCAGCGGCGCAAAAATCGTCTGTTGCCAGACCGACATGAACCGCATGATCTCTCGCCGGGCCAGCGTGGCAAGCCCCAGCCAGTTAAAGCGGCCAAAACGGCGGACGCCCATTTCCGATATGGGCATTTCGGATACGGATGCCTCGGAAACAAGGCGGGAAGGTTGGCTTGCGGGCATAGCAGTCCTTGAAATGCTTCGCTGGTGGGGGTATTTCTCGGCATCCCGGTTGTGGCCGGATCGCGCGACAGTTTCAAGATGCGGGGATGACCCTGCGGAAAGGCAGCCATGTCCTGGACGGATGAACGTGTGGAAACGCTCAAGCGGATGTGGTCCGAGGGCCAGTCCGCCAGCCAGATCGCCAAAGAGCTTGGCGGCGTCACCCGCAACGCGGTAATCGGCAAGGTGCATCGCCTTGGCCTGTCCAATCGCAATGACGAAGCGGAAACCAAGCCCGAACCAGCTCCTGCTCCGGTGTCGGAACCCGCACCTGCACCCGCCAAGGCCGAAAAGCCGAAGACCAAGGCGAAAGCTGCGCCGCAGCCTGCGCCGGAACCGACCCCTGCCCCGGAACCCGAGGTCGAACAAGCCGAACCCGAGCCGACCCCTCCGGTCCCGGCCTTCAACCCACGCCGCAACATCATTCCGGCGGGTCAGCCGCTGCCACCGCAGCCCTCGGCCAATGAAATCCCCGAGGAAACGCTGGCCACCGCCCGCGAGGTCGAGAAAAAAGCCCGTAAACTGTCGCTGATGGAACTGACCGAGCGCACCTGCAAATGGCCGATTGGCGACCCTGCAACGGATAAGTTCTGGTTCTGCGGGCTGCCTTCGGCGCCGGGCAAGCCCTATTGCGAAACCCATGTCGCGGTGGCCTTCCAACCCGCCAGCGCGCGGCGCGACCGGCGGCGTTGACCATCGCAAGGCGGGGCCGTGCCAACGGTTCCGCCTCTGACCGGCCCAATATCAGGGTCACGACATAATCAAGACCATGCCCGGACGGCACCCAATACAGCGCCGGAACGGCGACAAAACCGTGCCGAACCGATGATGCGGCGAAAGGAAACCAATGGCTCGCCACCTGATTACCTCTGCCATTCCCTATATCAACGGGATCAAGCACCTTGGGAACCTTGTCGGCAGCCAGTTGCCCGCCGATCTTTACGCCCGCTATCAGCGCGCGCGCGGCCATGAGGTCATGTTCATCTGCGCCACCGACGAACACGGAACCCCGGCGGAACTGGCCGCGAAAAAGGCGGGTGAGCCGGTCGAGGTCTATTGCGCCCGGATGCACGCCGTTCAGACCGAAATCGCGCAGGGCTTCGGGCTGTCCTTCGACCATTTCGGGCGTTCATCCAGCGAGCGGAACCACATCCTGACCCAGCATTTCGCCGGCCGACTGGCCGATGCCGGGCTGATCCGCGAGGTCAGCGAGCGGCAGGTCTATTCCAATGCCGACCAGCGGTTCCTGCCCGACCGCTATATCGAAGGCACCTGCCCGAATTGCGGCTATGACAAGGCCCGCGGCGACCAGTGCGAGAATTGCACCAAGCAGCTTGACCCCACCGACCTGATTAACCCGCGCAGCGCGATCAGCGGCTCGACCGACCTTGAGGTGCGCGAGACAACCCACCTTTACCTGCGCCAGTCCGCCCTGAAGGACCAGATCGCGGCATGGATCGACAGCAAGACCGACTGGCCGGTGCTGACGACCTCGATTGCGAAAAAATGGCTGAACGACGGCGACGGCTTGCAGGATCGCGGCATCACCCGTGACCTGCACTGGGGCATCCCGGTCAAAAAGGGCGACCAGCCCTGGCCGGGGATGGAGGGCAAGGTTTTCTATGTCTGGTTCGACGCCCCCATCGAATATATCGCCGCGACCGCCGAATGGGCCGACAAGACCGGCGGCGACTGGGAACGCTGGTGGCGCACCGACAAGGGCGCGGGTGACGTGACCTATACGCAGTTCATGGGCAAGGATAACGTGCCTTTCCACACGCTGTCCTTTCCGGCGACCATCATCGGCTCGGGCGAGCCGTGGAAGCTGGTCGATTACATCAAGTCGTTCAATTACCTGAATTATGACGGCGGCCAGTTCTCGACCTCGCAGGGGCGCGGGGTGTTCATGGATCAGGCGCTGTCGATCCTGCCCGCCGATTACTGGCGCTGGTGGCTGCTGTCCCACGCCCCGGAATCGGGCGACAGCGAGTTCACATGGGACAATTTCCAAGCTTCCGTAAACAAGGATCTTGCCGATGTGCTGGGCAATTTCGTCAGCCGCATCACCAAGTTCTGCCGCAGCAAGTTTGGCGAAACCGTGCCCGCAGGCGGCCAGCCGGGCGAGGCTGAATCGGCGCTGGCGCAGGCTTTGCAAACCCGACTGACGGCTTATGAAGGCTTCATGGACACGATGGAGGTCCGCAAGGCCGCCGGTGAATTGCGCGCCATCTGGGTGCTGGGGAACGAATATCTGCAAAGCGCGGCCCCTTGGGCGACGTTCAAGGACGACCCGGAACAGGCCGCCATGCAGGTGCGCACCGGGCTGAACCTGATCGCGCTTTACGCCACGCTGTCGCAACCCTTCATCCCCTTTGCGGCGGAGGTGATGCGACAGGCGATGAACGCCCCCGCCGACTGGCCCGCCGATATCGCCAGCGCCCTGACGGCCCTGCCGGCGGACCACGCCTTCACCGTGCCGGATAACCTGTTCATCAAGATCACCGATGAGCAGCGCGAGGAATGGGCGCAGCGGTTCAGCGGCACGCGGGATTGACCGATCTGCCCACCCTTCTGGCCGTCTGGGCCGTGGTCGCCTTTGGCGCTTGGGTGCAGGTATTGGCAGGGTTCGCGCTGGGGCTGTTCCTGATGGGGGCAGTCACGCTGTTCGGGCTGATGCCGGTGGCGCTGGCCGCGCAGGTTACGTCCATACTGGTGATCTTTAACGCGGTGATGATCCTGTCGCGTGATTGGCGGCATACGGACCGCCCGGCGCTGCGATTGCTGCTGACTGCGGCGATTCCGGGCAGCGTACTGGGTTATGCCGTCATGGAATACCTGTCGGGCGAATCACTGGATATGCTGCGGCTGTTGCTTGGGCTGCTGATCGCCGGAGCGGCGCTGCAACTGGTGCGCAGGCCGGAACCCTTGGCTGCGCGGTCCGGCCCGCTGGGCTTTTTGCTGAGCGGTGGTGCGGGCGGTATCATGGGCGGGATGTTTGCCACCGCCGGGCCGCCGGTGATCTGGCAGCTTTACCGCCAGCCGATCGCGCAACATACGGTGCGGGTCACGCTGGTGGCGTTCTTTTTCGTCACACAGGCATGGCGGCTGGTGCTGGCAGGGGCGACGACCGGCATTGCCGTTCCGACCCTGATTGCCGCAGCAGGCGCAATTCCGGCGGTGGTGCTTGGCACATGGCTGGCACAGCGTTTTCCGCCGCCGCTGGCCCCGCTGACCCTGCGCCGGGCAGCACTGGCGCTGCTGTTTCTGAACGGCGTGGCGCTGATCGCCACCGCAATTGCCCGGATGATCTGACGAACCAAACCCGCCGCCGCGCGTTATCCGCCAAACCAGAAAGGGAACCCCATGAGCAACTGCATCCTGATCGGTGCGCCGGTTGACGAAGGCCAGCGCCGCCCCGGTTGCCTGATGGGACCGGCGGCCTATCGCGTGGCGCGGCTGGCCGAGGTGCTGGCCGAACTGGGCCATGGTGTCGAGGATCGCGGCAATGTCAGCATGATCCCGATTCTGGCGGAAGCCGACAATCCGGCGGTGCATCACCTGCCTGAAACGCTCGGCTGGACCAAGGCGCTGCGGGCGGCGGGGCTGGCGGCGATGCAGGATGGTGGGTTGCCGATTTTCATGGGCGGGGACCATTCGCTGTCGCTCGGCTCGGTCGCGGGTGTGGCGGAATATGCGCAGGCACAGGGGCGGCCGCTGTTCGTGATCTGGCTGGATGCGCATACCGATTTCCACACGGTTCAGACGACGACTTCGGGCAATCTGCACGG
Source organism: Paracoccus sp. (in: a-proteobacteria) (assembly GCF_030538695.1). Lineage (GTDB taxonomy): Bacteria > Pseudomonadota > Alphaproteobacteria > Rhodobacterales > Rhodobacteraceae > Paracoccus. The sequence continues at coordinate 46,465 of NZ_JAUNTN010000019.1, read as the reverse complement.
CACCCCGATGGCCTATATCGCGGGGCGTGAGGGGTTCGACGCCTTTCCGCCCTTCCCCGCGCCGGTGCCGGGCGGGAACATCTGCATGTTCGGCATCCGCAGCGTTGACCCTGCCGAACATGCCGCGCTGAACGACACGGAAATCGAGGTCAACGACATGCGCGTGCTGGACGAACAGGGCATCGTTGCGCCCTTGCGCCGGTTTCTGGATCGGGTGCGCGCAGCGGGCGGGATGCTGCATGTATCGTTGGACGTGGATTTCCTGGACCCATCCATCGCACCCGCCGTCGGCACCACCGTTCCCGGCGGCACCACCTTCCGCGAGGCGCATCTGGTCTGCGAAATGCTGCATGAATCGGGGCTGATGACCAGCCTGGATCTGGTCGAGCTGAACCCGTTTCTGGACGAACGCGGCCGCACCGCCAAGCTGATGGTCGATCTGGTCGGCAGCCTGTTCGGGCGCAAGGTCTTTGACCGGCCCACGCGGTCTTATTAACCAAGCCGAACGTGCCGAGCCTTATAGCAGCCCGGCATGTTCCAACGCCGCGTCGATCTGCGCACAGGTCGCAGGCGTGGCAGGCAGCAACGGCAGCCGCACACGGTTTTCGCACAGACCCAACCGCGACATGGCGTATTTCGCCCCTGCCACACCGGGTTCCAGGAAAATCGCCACATGCAGGGGCATCAGCCGGTCCTGCAATTCCAGCGCCTTGTCCCAATCGCCCGACAAGGTGGCGTTCTGGAACTGCGCACACAGCGCGGGCGCGACATTGGCGGTCACGCTGATGCAGCCGACGCCGCCATGCACGTTGAAACCAAGCGCGGTTGCGTCCTCGCCCGAAAGCTGGATGAAGTCCTTGCCGCAGGTCATGCGTTGCAGCGGCACGCGCTCCAGCTTGCCGGTAGCGTCCTTGACCCCGACGATGCGCGGCAACCGCGCCAGCTCACCCATGGTTTCCGGCGACATATCCACGACCGAGCGGCCCGGAATATTGTAAATGACGATCGGCAGGTCGCTGGCATCATGCAATGCGGTGTAATGCGCAATCATCCCCGCCTGCGTGGGCTTGTTGTAATAGGGCGTGACGACCAGCGCCGCATCGGCCCCAACATCCTGCGCGTGCCGGATCAGGCCAACGCCCTCGCGGGTGCTGTTCGACCCGGCGCCCGCGATCACCGGGATGCGCCCGGCCACCACATTCACCACGGTTTCCACCACCAGCCGGTGTTCGTCATGGGTCAGGGTCGGGCTTTCGCCGGTGGTGCCGACCGGGACAATGCCGTGGCTGCCCTGTTCGATATGCCACTCGACCAGCTTTTTCAGCGTGTCCAGATCGAGTTCGCCGTCCGTGGTGAACGGCGTGACCAAGGCGGGAATGGACCCTTTGAACATGACACGCTCCTGTTACGTTTGCTGAATCTCTAGCCGCTGCCTGCGCATTTGCCAAGGATGTGAGTTGCACCCCGCGCGAAGCCCCGCCACAAAGGCGGCATGATGTATCCGTTCCGGCACAGGCTGCACGCTTTGGGGCTGGCGCTGCTGTTGGCCGCGCCCCTGCCCGCTTGGTCTGAAAATGCGGACGCCTTGCGTCAGGCATGGGCGGCGGCGGATCAAAGCGACTGGGCCGGGGCGGCGCTTGCGGCAGGTCAGAGCGGCCCGCTGGCACAGGCGTTGCTGGACTGGCGCAGGCTGCGGGCTGGTCAGGGCAGCTTTACCGAATACGAAGCCTTTCTGACCGCACATCCTGACTGGCCCGGTCTGGACCTGCTGCGCCGCCGGGGGGATGAGACCCTGCGCGACGGCCTGCCGCCCGAGGCGATCCTGCGCTGGTTCAGCACCCGCAAGCCCGCCTCGCTGGTGGCGGAACGCGCCTATCTGGCGGCGCTGCAAGGGTCGAACCCGCCTGCCGCTGGTCCTGAAATCAGCCGGTTTTGGCGCGAAACCCCGCTGAGCGCAGCGGATGAGCTGGCCTTTCTGGCCGATTACGGCCCGCAACTGATCCCCGACCATTTGCCGCGTGCGCTGTTCCTGCTGGATCAGGGCGACTGGCAGGCCGCCGAGCGGATGCAGTCCATGGTTCCACAGGCCGACCGCCCGCTGATTGCCGCCCGCGTCGCCTTGCAGGCCCGGCGCGAGGGCGTGGATGATCTGATCCGCGCCCTGCCGCCCGCACAGCGCAATGACGCCGGGCTGGCGGTGGACCGCTTCCGCTGGCGCGTGGCGGCGCGACTGCATGATCCGGCGCGGGATCTGATGCTGGAACGCTCGACCTCGGCCGAGGCTTTGGGCCGCCCCGAGGCTTGGGCCAGCCAACGCGCCGATTACGCCCGCGCGGCGCTGCGGGCCGGTGACTGGACACTGGCCGAGCGGCTGGCCGCGAACCACTATCTGCCGCCCGATCATCGCCGCTATTCCGATCTGGAATGGTTGGCCGGTTACGCCGCGCTGCGGGGCGGCCAGCCCGACCGGGCGCTGGACCATTTCCGCCATCTGGAAACCGTGGTCGCCAGCCCGATCAGCACCAGCCGCGCCCTGTATTGGCAGGCCCGCGCACATGAGGCCGCAGGCCGCGCCGAGCAGGCCACCGCCGCCTTTACCGCCGCCGCCGCACATCAATCCGCCTATTACGGCCAGCTTGCCGCCGAACGGCTTGGCCTGCCGATGGACCCGGCGCTGATCCCTGACACCAATGCCCCCAGCCTGCCCGACTGGCGCGGCAGCGCCCTGCGATCCGATCCGCGCTGGCAGGCCGCCGTCTGGCTGGCTGCCGCCGGTCAACCCGACGAGGCGCAGCGGTTCTTTTCCCATATCGCGGAAACCGCCACGCCCGAGGACACCGCCCGCATGTCCCGGCTGATGCTGGAACTGCACCAGACCCATCACGCGCTGCGGCTGGCAAAGGCGGCGGCGATGAAGGGCGCGATCCACCCCGCCGCCTATATCCCCCTGACCGGGCTGGAGCAGGTGGACCTTGGTGTGCCGCCAGAACTGGTCATGGCAATCTCGCGCCAGGAATCCGAGTTCAACCCAAGGGCGGGCAGCCATGTCGGCGCACAGGGGCTGATGCAACTGATGCCCGCCACCGCGCAGCAGGTCGCTGGCCAGTTGGGGATGGAATATGACGCCGCCCGGCTTGGCTCTGACCCCGGCTATAATGCTGTGCTTGGGGCCAGCTATCTGCAAGGGCTGCGCAACCGCTTTGGCCCCTCGGTCGCGCTGGTGGCGGTGGGGTATAACGCCGGGCCGGGGCGCTCAAACCGCTGGCTTGGCGATTTGGGCGACATCCGCCGCGATGCCGACCCGGTGGATTGGGTCGAGCTGATCCCCTTTGACGAAACCCGCAACTATGTGATGCGCGTGGCCGAGGCGCTTGGCCCCTATCGCGCCCGCATCAAGGGCCAGCCGGTGCCAATCCGGCTGACGCTGGACCTGACCGGCGACGGTATTATTCCACCGCCACCCCGCGCCCGTCAAACCCTGCCGGAAACCCTGAAAACCTCACGCAAGCCGCCCCGCGATGGCGACCCGCTGTCGCCCGAAGCTGCGGCTTTCGATGACGCTAACCCTGCGCCTTCGCCCGCACCCTGAACAGGGTGAACATGCCCGCGCCGACTGCGATCAGCCCGCCGATCACCACATTCGGTGCCAGATAATCGCCAAACACGGCCACCCCAATCACGCTGACGAACACAAGCTGCGTATAGGCAAAGGGCTGGATCACGGATGCCTCGGCCATCTCATAAGCCCGGATCAACAGGAAATGCGCCACCGTTGCCGCCAGACACAGGCACGCCATCCAGACCCAATCGCGCGGGGCCAGCGGCTGCATATGCCAGACCCCGATAGCCGTCACCGCAATCGCACCGGAAATCCCGGTCCAGAAAAAGCTGACCGGAGCCGGATCATCCCGCGCCACCAGCCGCGTCAGCAACCCGTAAACCGCAAACATGAAGGCCGCCCCCAAAGGCAGCAGCGCATCGGCCGAGAACACCCCGCTGCCGGGACGTAACACGATCAGGATGCCGCAAAACCCGACCGCCACCGCCGTCCAGCGCCGCCAGCCGACCTTTTCGCCAAGGATCGGCCCCGACAGCGCCACCACCAGCAGCGGATAGACGGTAAAGACGGCATGGGTATTGACCAGCCCAAGCCGCACGAAAGCCTCGACCATCAGGATTATCTCGGCCACCAGCAACAGCCCCCGGACCACCTGTAAAACCGGCCGCTTCGACCGTATCGCCCGGCGCAGCCCGCCCGGCTGGCGCATCACCATGACCGTGCAGAACACCGCCAGAAACCAATAGCGCAGCATGACCACAAAAACCGGCGGATAAGCCCCGCCAAGATGCCGCGACAAGGCGTCCTGTGCCGCGAAGATTGCACAGACCAGCACCATCAACCCGATGGCTGCCCGCTCATTCCCGGCCCCAAGCGGCTGCGCCAAAGGCGGCGGCACTGCAGGCGGTCGCGCCAGCGGGGCATTCAACGGGGCGGCGGGCTTTTGGTCGGTCATCAGAACCTCATCACCCCACCGCCCCGGTTTTCTTCTTCATAAAAATATCCCGGGGTGAATTGGCCGTCAGGCCAAGAGGGGCAGCGCCCCTCTCCCCGACGCCTCAGTCGCGCGTGCGAATGATTTTGGCGAACCGTTCAAACAGTTGCGCGTTACCGGCGACGATATTGCCCGATTCGACCGGGCTTTCGCCCTCGCGGATCGCCTCGACAAAGCCGCCCGCCTCGCGCACCAGCAGCACCCCGGCGGCCACGTCCCAGGCGTTGATCCCGCGTTCCCAATAGCCATCAACGCGCCCCGCCGCGACATAGGCCAGATCCAGCGCGGCAGCACCCCAGCGGCGCACGCCTGCGGTTTCCGGCATCAGCCGTGCCAGATCCTTCAGCGTCGCGGGCAACGTCCCGCGCCCACCAAAAGGCACCCCGGTGGCAAAGATTGATTCGATCATCTGCCGCCGCGCCGAAACGCGAATCCGGGTGTCATTCATAAACGCCCCGCCACCCTTTTCGGCCACGAACATTTCGTCCTTGGCGGCGTCGAATACGACTGCGGCGACGACCTCGCCCTTATGTTCCAGCGCGATGCTGACCGCCCAATGCGGCAGCCCGTGCAGAAAGTTGGTGGTGCCGTCCAGCGGGTCCACGATCCAGCGGCGCGTCGGGTCTTCGCCCGCATCTTCGCCGGTTTCCTCGCCCAGCCAGCCATAATTCGGGCGGGCGCCGCGCAGTTCTTCCTTGATGATCCGCTCGGCCTCGCGGTCGGCACGGCTGACGAAATCGCCCGCCCCCTTGACCGAGACCTGAAGGTTCTCGACCTCGCGGAAGTCCTTGACGAGACTGCGACCTGCCTTACGGGCGGCCTTTATCATAATGTTCAGATTGGCGCTGGCCATGTGTATTCCTTTCGGGGGTTGCCGCCCGTTTAGGGGTTTTGGCGGCGATTGTGAAGCCGCCCGTTACGCTGCGCCCTTCATCAGCCGCAGCGGTTCCGTCCGCGCCAGCCGAAGGAAATGCGCCATGAACGGCAGCGCCAGATCATCGTCGCGCACGGCGGCGTAAAGGCGGCGCAGCACACCGCGCGGCCCCAGCGGCAGCAGCGCCAGTTCCGGGTTTCCCGCCGCCTGCCGCAAGACCCAATCCGGCATGACCGCCACCCCATGCCCGCTGGCGACCAGCATCAGAGCGACCTGAGTCTGCTCGACCCGCCGGATATGCGCAGGCTCGACCCCTGCCGGATCAAGGAAATGCGAAAACACATCCAGCCGGGCGCGGTCCATCGGATAGGTTATCAGCGTTTCCCCGGCCAGATCGGCCGGATCGGCATAGCCCTTGGCCACCAGCGGATGCCCCGCAGGCAGCACCAGCATCGGCGCGTAATCGAACAACGGCTGGAACCGCAGCCCGGCGAGATCCTCGGGGTCGGATGAGATCACCGCATCCACCTCCTCGCGCGCAAGGGCCGTCAGCGCGTTCAGCGACAGGCTGGACCGGATGTCCATATCCACATCGGGCCATGCACGGCGGAACTGATCCAGCACCGGCAGCAGCCAGTCGAAACAATGGTGACATTCCAGCGCCACATGCAGCCGCCCGGTATGGCCCGCCTCGACAGCGCGAAACTCGGCCTCGGCGGCCTCGACCAGCGGCAGGACTTGTTCGGCCAATCGTAAAAGGCGCATCCCGGCGGCAGACAGGCGCATCGGCTTGGCACGGCGCACGAACAGTTCCACCCCGGCCTGATCCTCCAGCGCCTTGATCTGATGCGACAGCGCCGATTGGGTGATATGCAGCCGGTCCGCCGCACGGGCCAGCCCGCCCTGCTCATGAATCGCCCGTAAGGTGCGCAGATGGCGCAGCTCAAGATACATGAGACCACCTCATGTTGATATTGCATATTATGAAATTGTCTCACGCAGTTGCGCATGGCACAAGGCCCGCAACGAAAGGAATCACCATGTCCGCGCCTAAAATCAGCCCCAAGATCAGCCTTGAGTTCTTTCCCCCCAAGACGCTGGATGCGTCCTTCCGGCTGTGGGAAACCGCCAATGCGCTGGCACCGCTGGCCCCGGATTTCGTGTCTGTGACCTATGGCGCTGGCGGCACCACGCGGCAGTTGACGCATGAAGCGGTGGTAACGCTTCAAAAGAACTACGGCATCCCCGTCGCCGCGCATCTGACCTGTGTCGAGGCCACCCGCACCGAGACGCTGGAGATCGTGGACACCTATGCGCAGGCCGGGATTCGCCAGATCGTCGCCCTGCGCGGAGATGCGCCGCAGGGGCAGGACCGCTTCACCCCCCACCCGGAGGGTTTTGCCAGCGCCGTCGAACTGATCGAGGCCATTGCCGCCCGTGGTGATTTTGAAATCCGCTGCGGCGCTTATCCCGAACCGCACCCGGACAGCCCCGACACCGCCGCCGATGTGGCCTGGTTAAAGCGCAAGGTGGACGCAGGTGCGACCAGTGCCATCACCCAGTTCTTTTTTGAACCAGAGACGTTTTTCCGCTTTCGTGACGCCTGCGCGGCAGCCGGGATCAAGGCCCCGATCCTGCCCGGCATCCTGCCGATCCAAAGCTGGAAGGGGGCGAAAAACCTTGCCGCCCGCTGCGGCACCAGTGTTCCCGCATCGGTTGAACAGGCGTTCGAGACCAGCACCGACCAGCACGCGCTGGCCCTTGATCTGGCCACCGACCTGTGCCGCAAGCTGATTGATGGCGGCGTGAATCACCTGCATTTCTATACGCTGAACCGCCCGGAAATGACCGCCGAAATCTGTCGTCGCCTGGGGATCAGCCCCAAGGTCGAGGCCGCCTGAGCGGGTGCATCACCCCCCGGCGTGGCGTGATTGGGCGCGGGTGATTTCGGGCATCGTGACCTCGATCCAGTCGGCCAGTTCACGCACCCGTTCCGCGACCTGATGGCCCAGCGGGGTCAGGCTGTAATCGACATGCGGCGGAATCACCGGATGCGCCACGCGCAGGATGAACCCGTCAGTTTCCAGCGCCTGCAACGTCTGCGCCAGCATCTTTTCGCTGACCCCGCCAATCCGGTCGCGCAACTGGCTGAACCGATGCGTGCCGGTTTGCAGCGCAATCAGAATCAGCACCCCCCAACGGCTTGTCACATGCTTCAACACCTGCCGCGAGGGGCAGGCCGCAGCAAACAAATCACCACGCAATTGCTGGGAAACAGGGGCATCAGCGGGCATTTTAGCTTACCTTTTTGTGCGTTCTTACTTTTAGTTAGCTATCATGCTATATAAAGTCCAGATCAACCGAAAGGACACTGCCATGATTGCTATTACCGGAGCCTCGGGCCAGCTTGGCCGCCTCGTCATCGCCGCGCTGCTGGACAGCCAGCCTGCGGATCAGATTATCGCCGTGGTGCGCAACCCTGACAGCGTAGCCGATCTGGCCGCGCAGGGGGTGCAGGTCCGCCGTGCCGATTACAGCGACCAACCGGCGCTGGAGGCTGCCTTTCAGGGGGCCGATAAGCTGCTGTTGATTTCCTCCAGCGAGGTTGGCCAGCGGGCGGCGCAACATCGCAACGTGATCGCGGCAGCCAAGGCGGCAGGGGTGGGGCTGCTGGCCTATACCTCGCTGCTGCACGCGGATCGCTCGGCCCTGCTGCTGGCCGAGGAACACCGCACGACCGAAGCCGAACTGGCCGCGTCCGGCCTGCCGTATGTGCTGCTGCGCAATGGCTGGTATACGGAGAACTATCTGGCCGGTCTCCCGGCGGCGCTGGAACATGGCGCGCTGATCGGTGCGGCCGGTCAGGGGCGCATCGCCTCGGCCACGCGGGCGGATTACGCGGCGGCGGCCGCAGCAGTGCTGACCCGGCCCGATCAGGCGGGCAAAACCTATGAGCTGTCAGGCGACAGCGCCTATACGCTGGCCGATTTTGCGGCAGAGTTGTCCCGCCAGACCGGGCGACAAATCCCCTATGTGAACATGACGCAGGCCGATTACGCCGCCGCGCTGGCCGGGGCCGGTATTCCGCAGGGTTTTGCCGAAGTGCTGGCGCAATCCGATGCCGCAGCAGCCGATGGCGGGCTGTTCGGGGATAGCGGCGATCTGGCTACGCTGATTGGCCGCCCGACCACGCCGCTGGCCGAAGCAATGGCGGCGGCGCTGCGCTGAAACCATGGGATCAGGCCCCGATCAGGGCCTGATCTCGACCTCGGTGCCGATCGGGATGGCGCGGAATAATTCCTGCATCTCGCCATTACTGACGGCAATGCAACCGGCGGTCCAGTCGCCGTTGATGCGCATGTTATCGGCAATATCCAACTGGTTCGGCTGGCCGTGAATCATGATGTCACCGCCGGGACTGACCCCAAGTGCTGCCGCCGCCTGCCGGTCAGCGCGGCGGGGATAGTCGATGCCAAGCGACAGGTGAAAGGCGCTGCGGTCGTTCTTGCGGTCGATGCGGTAAAAGCCTTCGGGCGTGCGCCCATCGCCCTGCTGCTGCTTATGCCCCTGCGGCGCGAAACCCAGCGCGACATTATAGGATTTCAGCCGCTGCCCATCGCGGAACACGCTCATCCGGCGGGCGGATTTCTCGATCAGGATGCGATCCACCGGGCCGGTCAGCGCCCGCCCGATAGGTTCAGGGCGCGGTGCCGGTCGGGCCGGAACTTCGCTGCGATCCGAGGGGCGCGGGGCCTGCGGCGTTTGCTGGCCAATCCACCACAGCCCCGCCATCACCAGCAGGATCAGCCAGATCAACCGCTTGATACGCCTCATTGCAGATCGGTAAAGGCAGCTTGCAGACGCGCGGCCGCCTCACGCACACGGGCGCGCGGGGTGGCAAGGTTGAACCGCATGAAGCTGTCGCCGCCCGCGCCGAAGGTCGGGCCATGGTTGGCGGCGATGCGGGCGTCGCGTTCGACCCGTGCGGTGAACTCGGTCCGGTCCATGCCGGTGCCGGCGAAATCGACCCACGCCAGATAGGTCGCCTGAAGTGGCATGGATTGCAGCCCCGGAATCGCATTCACCGCATCGTCAAACAGCCGCCGGTTGCCATCCAGATAGGTGCAAAGCGCATCAACCCATTCCGCCCCCTCGGGCGAATAGGCCGCCGTTACCATCGGCAGGCCGAACAGCCCCGGCGACAGGCCAAGCGCGGCCATCTGGTCCTGATACGCCTTGCGCAGCGCCGGGTCAGGAATGATCGCATGGCCGATATGGGCGCCCGCAATGTTAAAGGTCTTGGTGGCCGAGGACAGCACCACCAGCCGGTCCATGACCTGCGGTGCCGCCAGCGCGGTGGGAATATGACGCGGCGCGCCGGGCATGATGATGTCCTGATGAATCTCGTCCGAGATCAGCACCAGATCGTGCCGGATGCAGAAATCCGCAATCGCCCGCAATTCGTCCTCTGACCAGACGCGCCCGCCAGGATTATGCGGCGAACAGAGGATAAAGGCGCGTTCATGCCCGGTCATGCGGGCGTCCCATGCGGCTGCGTCGAAATGGTAAAGACCGTCCTCAATCTGCATCGGCAGTTCGACCAGTTCACGCCCGGCGGCGCGGATCACGCGGCCAAAGGCATGATAGACCGGCGACATGACGCAAACCCCGTCGCCGGGCCGGGTATAGGCCGCAACCGCCAGCGCGGTGCCATTGACCAGCCCGTGAACGGTCAGAATATCGCCGTGCCCGATCTGCCAGCCGTGGCGGTTCTGCTGCCACCAGCAGATCGCGTCCAGATAGGCGTCATTGCGGCCCGGATAACCGTAAACCCCATGATCCAGCAGCGATTGCAGCGCCGCCTGCACCGCCGCAGGCGGGCGAAAGTCCATATCCGCCACCCACATGCTGATCCCGTCATCGGGACTGACACCATAGGCGGCCTGCATGTCGTCCCATTTGTTGCAACGGGTGCCGCGGCGGTCGATGATTTCGTCAAAATCAGGGGTCATGCGGGTCTCCTTTGCCATCAGGGATGCCCCAGCGCGGGCGGGGCTGCAAGCACCCGTTGCGCAAAACCCGGCAATCGCCTAGATCACGGGCATGACATTGCGCCCAATCCTGATCCACCCCGATCCCCGCCTGAAGAAGGTCTGCGACCCCATCGGCCGCGTGACCGACGATATCGACACGCTGGCCCGCGACATGCTGGCGACCATGTATGACGCGCCGGGCGTCGGCCTTGCCGCACCACAGGTCGGCCAGACCATCCGCATGTTCGTGATGGACGCGCAGCGCGACCCGGATGCCGAACGCCGCCCGATGGTGCTGATTGACCCGGAAATCACCTGGACCAGCGACGAACCCAACACTTATGAGGAAGGCTGCCTGTCGATCCCCGACCAATACGCCCCGGTGACGCGCCCGAAACAGGTGCGGATGCGCTGGACCGGGCTGGACGGCAAGACGCATGAGGAAGACTTCGACGGCCTCTGGGCCACCTGCGCCCAGCATGAGATGGACCACCTGAACGGGGTGCTGTTCATCGACCACCTGTCGGCGCTGAAACGCCAGATGATTACCCGCAAGATGGTCAAGCTGAAACGCGACCGTGCGCTGGCCTGACCCGCTGGATACTGACGATGACCATTCGCGCCTTCCTCCCCTATACGGACCGCCGCCTGCATATCCCGGCTGACCCGGTGGCCGAGGTCACGGATGTCACCCGGATGATTTGGGACGACATGATCGACACGATGGAAGCGATGCCCGGCGTCGGCCTTGCCGCGCCGCAAATCGGGATCATGCAGCGGCTGGCGGTCGTCGATGCCAGCGATAAGCGCGGACAGGCGGTACGCATGGCGAACCCGGAAATCCTGCACGCCTCGGTCAAACTGCGCGCCCATGACGAGGCCAGCCCCAATCTGCCCGGCGTCTTTGCCCGGATCGAACGGCCCCGCGCCGTCACCATCCGCTTTCTGAACGAGATGGGCGAGGTCGAGGACCGCGATTTCGTCGGCATTTGGGCAACCAGCGTCCAGCACCAGATCGACCACCTGAATGGCAGGATGTATGTCGATCACCTGACCCCTTTGCGACGCAAGATGCTGGTCGCAAAGTCACAGAAAATGGCGCGGCGCTAGGCATCTTTTGTCTGTAAATATCCATACAGCGCCCGCCACAGGCACCTAACTTCGGGGCTTTGTGCGCAAGGTCGGGTCCGCCTGCCGGGGATCGTCGGGCCATGGGTGGCGCGGGTAACGGCCGCGCATGTCCTTGCGCACATCGGCATAGGACGTATCCCAAAACCCCGGAATATCGGTCGTCACCTGCACCGGCTTTTGCCCCGGCGACAGCAGCGTGACCCGCAGCGGCACACGGCGGCTGCCCACCACCGGATGCGAGGTGGTGCCGAACATCTCTTGCAGGCGGATTTCGATGGCGGGGGCCTCGCCTGCATAGTCGATCGGCACCCGGCGCCCCAGCGGGCTGGTGAAATGCGCAGGCGCCAGCCGGTCCAGCATCTGCTGCCCCTCCCAGCCGATCAGGGCTTTCAGCGGCTCGGTCAGGTCCAGACCGCGCAGATCGGCGCGGGTCCGGGCTTTGGTCAACCACGGCAGTAACCATTCCGGGTCGGCCAGCAGGCTGGCGTCATCCACCGGCGGCAGATCATCGGGGAACAGCGCAATCCGCGCCCGCAGCCGGGCCGCTGCCGGTGTCCAGGGCAGGCCGATATCGCGCAAGCCGTCAAAGGCGGCGCGGGCCAGCGCGTCGGGGTCGGCACCTTCATCGTGACGGTCGGACAGGATCAGCGCCCCAAGCCGTTCCTGCCGCCGGGTCAGCACCCGGCCTTCGCGCCGGGACCATGCGCAGACGGTTTGCGCGGCGATACGGTCGGGGAACAGGTCGCGCAGCTCGGCCTCGGTCACGGGCAAGGCCAGCCTGATCCGCGCCTCGCGCCCCGCGCCGTCAAGGTCGGTCGCCACGATAAAGGGCGCGCCGACCTCACCTTCGGGCAAAATCCCTCCACGCCCGCCTGACAGCAGATAGCGCGGCGCATCACCAGTGCGGCGCTGGCCAATCCGGTCGGGATAGGCCAAGGCCGCCATTGCGCCCGGCGACAGGTCGGGGCCATTATCCGCAAGCGCCCGCAGGCGTTTGGCTTCGGCCCGGATACGCTCAATCGTGGCGCGGTTGGCATCGGCAGGCGGTTGGCGCAAGGCCCGCAGCCGCCGCATCAGGTCACTGTCACCGCGCAAAGGGTCACGATCCGCCAGCAGCGCCGCCAGATCCGCCGCACCCCGCCCCGCCACGGCCAGCATATGCGCCAGCCGTGGGTGCGTCGGGAACCCCGCCAGAACCCGCCCATGGTCGGTGATCCGCCCCACAGCATCCAGCGCCCCAAGGTCGGCCAGCAGGGCGCGGGCCTCGGCCAGCGCGGCTTCGGGCGGCGGCGTCAGAAAGGCCAAATCAGCGGCATCCGCCCCCCATTGCGCCAGCTCCAGCGCCAGCCCGGTCAGATCCGCGCTGGCAATTTCGGGCGGGGCAAATGCGGGCATCGCGCCTTCCTCGGCCCGCGCCCACAGGCGATAGCACACCCCCGGCGCGACCCGGCCTGCGCGGCCACGGCGCTGTTCGGCCTCGGCCCTGCTGGCGCGTTCCGTCACCAGCCGCGACATGCCCGAGGCCGGATCGAACCGCGCCCGCCGCGCCCGTCCGGCATCCACCACCACCCGCACCCCCGGAATGGTCAGCGAGGTTTCCGCGATCGAGGTCGCAAGCACAACCCGCCGCCGCACCCCGGCAGGGGCCAGCGCCGCCCGTTGCGCCCGAATGTCCATCGCGCCAAACAGCGGCAACACATCGGCATCCAGATCCAGCGCGGCCGCCACACGGCGGATCTCGCCCTCACCCGGCAAAAAGGCCAGAATCGTGCCTTCGGTTTCCGCAAAAGCCTGAGCAATCAGCCGCGCCATTTCCGGTTCCAGCCGGGCCTGTGCGGGCAAGGGGCGGTCCAGCCAGCGGGTTTCCACCGGAAAGGCGCGGCCCTCGCTGACCAGCACCGGCGCATCATCCAGCAGCGCCGCAACCGGGGCGGCGTCCAGCGTGGCCGACATCACCAACAGCGCCAGATCGGGACGCAAGGCGGCACGGGCTTCGATCAGCAGGGCCAGGCCAAGGTCGGCGTTCAGACTGCGCTCGTGGAACTCGTCAAAGATCACGCAGCCGACGCCGGGCAGGTCGGGCGCGGATTGGATCATCCGGGTCAGGATGCCCTCGGTCACGACCTCAATCCGGCTGCCCGCCACGGATTCGCCGCGCATCCGATAACCGACACGCGCACCAGGGGCCTCGCCCAAGGCCTCGGCCAGCCGCTCGGCTGCGGCGCGGGCGGCAAGGCGGCGCGGCTCCAGCATCACGATTTTGCCCGGCACCGTATCCAGCAGCGCCAACGGCACCCGCGTGGTCTTGCCCGCCCCCGGCGGCGCGACCAGCACCGCACGCCCCTGCGCCACCAGCGCGGCGACAAGTTCGGGCAGAACCGGATCAATGGGTAAAGCGTTAGACATGCGCAGGTTATGGCGCAGGCCCCGCCCCTACACAACGGGCGCGGTCACGCCTATCTTGCAGGCGAAGTGAAAGGGGCAGAAATGCGGCTTAGCGATTTGACCGAAGGCGCGATCTCGGCCATCGGGCTTGGCGATCCGGTGATCCGGCTGGGTGTGACCGGCCTCAGCCGGGCGGGAAAGACGGTGTTCATCACCTCGCTGGTGGCCAATCTGCTGGACCGGGGCCGGATGCACGCGCTGCGCGCGGCGGCGGATGGCACGCTGACGGCGGCCTATCTGCAACCGCAGCCCGACGATACCGTGCCACGGTTCGACTTTGAAAACCATCTGGCCGCGATGACCGGGCCGGAACCCTTCTGGCCCGAAGGCACCCGTCACGTCAGCCAGTTGCGCCTGTCCCTGCGCCTGCAACCACGCGGCTGGTTCGGGCTGACCGGGCCGCGCACGGTGCATCTGGATATTGTCGATTATCCGGGCGAATGGCTGCTGGACCTGCGGCTGATGGACAAGACCTATGCCGAATGGTCTGACGAGGTGCTGACCCGGATGCAGGGCCGCCCCGGCGCAGATGCGTTCATGGCCGCGCTGGCTGCCGCACCCGATGCTTTTGCGGAACCCGCCGCGCAGGCGCTGACCGCCGCCTATACCGCGCATCTGCACGCCGCCCGCGATGCGGGCTGGTCCGACTGCACCCCCGGCCGGTTCTTGCTGCCGGGAGAGATGGACGGTTCGCCCGCGCTGACCTTCGCCCCGATGCCCGCCGCGAAAACCCCATTCTACCGCGAGATGTCGCGCCGCTTTGATGCCTATAAATCCCACGTGGTGCGCCCGTTCTTTCGTGACCATTTCGCCCGCATCGACCGTCAGGTGGTGCTGATGGACGTGTTGGGCGCGATCCACAACGGCCCGCAGGCGGTCGAGGATATGCGCCGCGCCATGGCTGACATCCTGACCGCTTTCCGCCCCGGCCGGGCGGGCTGGCTGGCGCAGCTTCTCGGCACCCGCCGGGTCGAACGCATCCTGTTCGCCGCGACCAAGGCCGACCACCTGCACCATATCCAGCACCCGCGCCTGACGGCGATTCTGACAGCCCTGCTGCGTGAAGCCCGTGACCGCGCCGATTTTTCCGGCGCCCGGACCGAGGCCATCGCCATCGCCGCCCTGCGCACCACGACCGAGGACATGATCCAGCAGGACGGCCACGACCTGCCCGCCGTGCGCGGACGGCTGATGGACGGGCGGCAGGCGGCGCTTTACCCCGGCGAGTTGCCCGCCGACCCGGCGGAATTGCTGGCCCCGGCACGGCGCGGCGCGACCCGCTGGCTGGACGGCGATTATTCGATCATGTCCTTTGCCCCCGCACCTTCGACGCTGAAACCCGGCGACGGCCCGCCCCATATCCGCCTTGATCGCGCCGCCGAGTTCCTGATCGGAGACCGCCTGTGACCGACGATACCCCAAATATGCGCCGCCCTGTCCTGATCGAGCTGGACGCCCCGGCCACCACCAGCCGCCCACAACCCCGGCACGACCTGAGTGGCGATGCACCCTCGCCCGCCGATGCGCCCCCGGTCGAGGACGCCCCGGACGCCCTGCCCCGCCCGCGCACCATGGAAATGGTCGCCCGGCTGGTGTCGCGCCCGCCCTCACGGCTGACGCGGTTCTTCCTGAACACCGGCGCGGCGCTGCTGACCTTTCTGCTCTCCGTCGCCGCGCTGGAGTTCATCAATAATCTGCTGACCCGCTATCCGCTGCTTGGCTGGATCGGGGTCGCACTGTTCGCCGGTTTCGCGCTGGCGGCGCTGGCGATGGCGTGGCGCGAATACCGGGCTTGGGCGCGATTTGGCCAGTTGGACCGGCTGCAACGCAAGGCAGGCACGGCGCTGGCCGATGATAATGCGCAGGCCGCAAAATCCGTCGTGCAGGATCTGGACCGGCTTTACCACAAACGCCCGGAAATGGACTGGGGCCGCGCCCGGCTGGCCGAACATCTGACCAGCAGCTACGACGCCCACAGCCTGTTGTCGGCGGCAGAAGCCGACCTGCTGACTCCGCTGGACCAGGCCGCCCGGCGCGAGATTGAGGCCGCCGCCCGCACCGTCGCCGCCGCAACGGCACTGATCCCGCTGGCGCTGGCCGATGTGCTGGCGGCGCTGGCAGCAAACCTGCGGATGATCCGCCGCATCGCGGAAATCTACGGCGGCCGCGCCGGTGCTGTCGGCGGCTGGCGGCTGGCCCGAACCGTGATGACCCACCTGATCGCCACCGGCGCCGTAGCCGCAGGCGACGACCTGATCCACACCATCGCCGGCGGCGGGGCGCTGGCCAAGATCAGCCGCCGCTTTGGTGAAGGCGTAGTCAATGGCGCCCTGACCGCCCGCGTCGGCATCGCCGCGATGGAGGTCTGCCGCCCGCTGCCCTTTATCCAGCAACCCCGGCCCAAGGTCGGCAACCTGCTGTCACGCGGGCTGAAAGGTTTGTTCGGTCAGGACTGACGCCCGCACCATCTTTTGTCCCCAAATATCCCCGCCGGAGGCTCCTGCCCGCGCCGCCGGCGCAGCCTCGCCACAAGAGCCTTGCCGCCCGCCACCTTGCCGGGCTATGGGCGGCGCATGGATATGCAACGCTATCGCCCTCACCTGATCGCAACCCTGTCGATTGGCCTGCCGCTGATCGGCAGTCATATCGCACGGATGCTGATTGGCGTGGCCGATACAATTATGATCGGCTGGTATGGCGTGGACGAACTGGCCGCGCTGGTGCTGGCCAACTCGGTCTATTTCATCTTTTTCCTGTTGGGTGCGGGCTACGGCTTCAGCGTCATGGGCGTGATTGCCGCCGCCATTGCCCGTGATGATGAGGTCGAGGTCCGCCGTGCCACCCGCATGGCACTGTGGCTGTCGATCATCCATTCGACCTTGTGCCTGCCATTCATGTGGTGGTCCGGGCCGATTCTGGTTGCTTTTGGTCAGAACCCGGAACTGGCGGCGCTGGCGCAGGACTATAACCGCATCATTGCCATCGCCCTGTTCGCCGCCTTGGGCGGGGCGACGCTGACCAGCTATCTGGCGGCGCTTGGGCGGACGCAATTCGTACTGTGGCTGACGGTGGCGGGACTGCCCGTCAACGTGTTCCTGAACTGGGTGCTGATCTTTGGCAATCTTGGTGCGCCGGAAATGGGCGTGCAGGGCGCGGCCATCGCCAGCCTGATCACCCAATGGGCGCAACTTGCGATTATGGTCGGCTATGCTGTCTGGCTGCCTGCGGCACGGAAATACGCGCTGCTGGTGCGATTCTGGAAACCAGACTGGCTGGCCATGCGCCAGGTGTTCATGCTGGGTCTGCCGGTCGGGCTGGCGATGCTGGCCGAGGCGGGGATGTTCACCGGCACCAACATTATGATGGGCTGGATCGGCAAGATCGAGCTGGCCGCGCATGGGATCGCGCTGCAAGTCGCCTCACTGACCTTCATGGTGCCGCTTGGACTTGGCAATGCCGCCACCATTCGCATCGGCCAGATGCAGGGGCTTGGCGACAAGCAGGGCATGGCCGAGGCCGCCCGCACCGTGATCTGGCTGGCGGTCGCTTTTTCGGCACTGACGGCGGCGGTGTTCATCCTGACGCCCGGCCCGATCATCGCGTTGTATCTGGATAGCACCAACCCGCAAACCCCGGTGATTATTTCAACGGCGGTGATCCTGATGTTTTGGGCCGGTCTGTTCCAGCTTGCCGATGGCACGCAGGTTGCGGCCATGGGCTTGTTGCGGGGCGTGCAGGATACGGCGGTGCCCATGATGATCGCCAGCATTGCCTATTGGATCATTGGCCTGCCTGCGGGCTATCTGTTCGCCTTTACCTTTGGCTTTGGCCCGCAAGGGTTATGGATGGGGCTGCTGGTGGGGTTGATTATCGCCGCCGTCCTGCTGCTGCGCCGGTTCTGGCGCGGGTGGGCGCGGGGGGACTGGACCCCGCCACGACAGGCGGGCTAACCTGACGGCGCAAACGCCCCGTTGAAAGGCCCGCCATGCGCCCCGTCTTTGTCCAGATCCGCTGCCAGCCCGGCCAGACCTATGCCGTGGCCGAAGAAATCTATAGCCGCGAGGTCGTCTCGGAACTCTATTCGACATCGGGTGATTACGACCTGCTGGCCAAGGTCTATATCCCCGAAGATCAGGATACCGGGCTGTTTCTGAATGGGGCGCTGTTCGGCATCCCCGGCATCGCGCGCACCTTGACGACGATCACCTTCAAAACCTTCTGACAGACACATGACCCGCATCCCTGATTTCGCCCCGATCCCGTCGGGCCTGCCCGCAACCGTCCCCTTCACCGGCCCCGAAACGCTGGAGCGCCGCCGGGGCGCCCCGTTCCGCGCCCGGCTTGGCGCGAATGAGCTGGGCTTTGGCCCCTCGCCCCGTGCGGTCGCAGCGATGGCGCAGGCGGCGGCCGAGGTCTGGAAATACGGCGACCCGGATAATCACGACCTGCGGCACGCGCTGGCCGCGCATCACCGGGTCACGCCGGAATCGGTGATGGTGGGCGAAGGCATCGACGGGCTGCTTGGCCTGCTGGTGCGGCTGATGATTGCGCCGGGCGATGCGGTCGTGACCTCGGACGGGGCTTACCCGACGTTCAACTATCACGTCGCAGGCTTTGGCGGGGTGCTGCATAAGGTGCCTTACCGCGACGATCACGAAGACCCGCAGGCGCTGGCCGAACGCGCCCGTCAGGTGGGGGCGCGGCTGACCTATCTGGCGAACCCGGACAACCCGATGGGCAGCTTTGTCCCCGGCACCGAGATCGAGGCGATCCTGGACCATCTGCCGGAAAGCGGGCTGCTGGTGCTGGACGAAGCCTATGCCGAATTCGCTCCGCATCAGGCGCAGGCCCGCATCGCCGCCGATGACCCTCGCACAATCCGGTTCCGCACTTTTTCAAAGGCTTACGGCATGGCAGGCGCACGGATCGGCTATGCCATCGGCCACCCCGACCTGATTGCGGGCTTTGATCGTATCCGCAACCATTTCGGCGTGAATCGCATTGCGCAGGTGGGCGCGCTGGCGGCTTTGCAGGATCAGGACTGGCTGACCCATATCATCGCCAGCGTGACCACCACCCGCGACCGGATTGCTGCAATCGCGGCGGAAAACGGACTGAAGGCGCTGCCATCCGCCACCAATTTCGTCTGTATCGACATGGGCCGCGACGGCGACCATGCCCGGCGCGTTCTGGCGGAGCTGACTGCACGGGATATTTTCGTCCGGATGCCCTTTGTCGCGCCGATGGATCGCTGCCTGCGGATCAGCACCGGCCCACAGGCAGAGCTTGACGCGCTGGCCGAGGCGCTGCCCAAGGCCATCGCCGCAGCGGGTTAAACATTCATCTTGCCCACCAGCGGCACGTCATCCTGCGGGGTGACGTTGTGACGTTCGATCATGCGATGCACCAGCGGCGGGCCTTCGCCCCGGTGCAGGGCGCGCAGGGCCTCGGTCACGCCCGCATCGGATTTGGTGCGGCGCAGGTTGTGGCGGATGTATTCATCCCAGGTGGCGATGTGATAGCTTTCTGACCACATCTGCGGATGCTCAAGATCGCGCAGCAAGGCCCAGTTCCGGGCGCCGTCCCGGCGGCGGATCGCGCGGCGGCGCTGCATCAGCGCCAGAAACTGCGGCACGTCGGCCGGGTCAATCTGATAATCCACCATCACGAAAATCGGCCCCGAGCGACCTTGCAGGTCCAGCCCAAGCGCGGGCGCCTTGAAGCGGTTCACCGGGTCCAGATCCAGCGATGAGAACTCGGGCTGGCGGAACCAGAAGCCGATCAGCGCCCCCGCCAGCAGCACCAGCGCCGCCGCGCCAAGCGCCGCCTGCCAGCCATAGGCGCTGGCGACCGCGCCCCAAACCCAAGACCCCGCCGCCATACCGCCAAACACCGCCGTCTGATACAGCGCCAGCGCCCGCGCCACCACCCAGCGCGGCGTCGAAAGCTGCACCGTCACGTTGAACAGCGACAGCGCCAGCACCCAACTGATCCCTGCCGGAACAATCGCCAGCGCGTGCAGCCACATGCTGCCCGTCAGCGCCAGCACCCCGGCAGCCAGCGCAAAGCCGGTAAAGGCAAGCTGCACGATGGTTTCATTGCTGAACCTCTCGCGGATCAGCGGGTTCAGCCCCGCGCCGATGATCGCGCCGATACCATAGCAGCCCATCAGGATGCCAAAGAACAGCGAGCCGCCCTCGGGGTGGGATTTCGCCACAAGCGGCAGCAGCGACAGCACCACGATTGAGGCAAACCCGAACAGCGCCCCCCGCGCCAGAACCCGCACCAGATTGGGCGACAGCGCCACATAGCGCAGCCCGGCAGCAACGGCAGGGCCAAAGGGTTCAGGGCTGGTCGTGGGCGGCTCATACTGCGGCCGCCAGCGCAGGATCGCACCGATCAGCGGCAGATAGCTGACCGCATTCACCGCAAAGGCCACCGCTGCCCCGAACAACGCCGTGATGATCCCGCCAATCGCCGGGCCAACGCTGCGCATCATGTTGAACCCGACCGAGTTCAGCGTGATGGCCGCCGGCAAGTCCTGACGCGGAACGATGTCGCGCATACTCGCCTGCCAGGGCGGGTTGTTCATCGCCTGCCCCAGCCCGATCAGAAAGGTGAACCCCAGCAGCAGAAACGGGTTCAGCCAGCCCGCAAAAGCCGCCACCGCCAGCAGAACCGACACCAGCGCCATGCCGGACTGCGCAATCAGGATCAAACGGCGACGGTCGAAAATATCGGCCAGCGCCCCGGCGGCCAGCGCAAAGATCATCACCGGCAGCGTGTTCGACGCCTGCACCAGCGCAATCAGCGTCGCCGAATCGGTCAGTTGCGTCATCAGCCAGGCCGCACCGACCGCCTGCACCATGCCGCCGAAATTGGACACCAGCATGGCCGACCACAACATACGGAATTGCGGGTGTTTCAGCGGCGCAAGAGGCGAAGGGCGGGATGGCACGGCAGGCTTTCCTTGATCTGCTGTCAGGTTAGGCAGCGCGACGATCCGCCGCAAGATGCTTGCGAAAACTGTTGCGCGGGCCTGCGGTTCCGGCAATCGTCAGGTCAAGGGCCGCGGCGATGGCGTCGCCGCTGCAACCGGCCCGATCCTCCGGCACGCCAGGAACGCCGCGCAACCGCGCGATCCAGAGGGGATACCCATGAACCGACCCGAGACCTACGCCTTTCACAACGGCACCAAGGCCACCCTGCCCTTTTCCGCCGCCGAATATGATGCCCGCCTGACCGGGCTGCGGGCCGCCATGGCGGACCTTGGGGTGCAGGCGACCGTGCTGACCTCGATGCAGAATATCGCCTATTATTCGGGGTTTCTTTATTGCAGCTTTGGTCGCCCCTATGCGCTGGTGGTGACGCCGGAAACCAGCGTGACGATCAGCGCCGGAATCGACGCAGGCCAGCCGTGGCGGCGCTGTCACGGCGACAACCTGACCTATACCGATTGGGCGCGGGACAATTACTGGCGGGCGGTGGCCCATGTCGCAGGCACCGGCCGCACCATCGGGTTCGAGGCCGACCACCTGACACTGGCGCAATCGGCGCGGCTGGACGCGTTCCTTGCGCCCGCGGCCCGCATCGACATCGCCCCCGCCACCATGCAACAGCGGATGCGCAAATCCCCGGCCGAGCTGGTGCTGATCCGGCACGGCGCGAATGTCGCGGATGTGGGCGGCTATGCCATGCGCGACGCCGTGACCGAGGGCGCGCGTGAACTGGACGTCGCAATGGCGGGCCGCGACGCGATGGAACTGGAAATCGCCCGCCGCTTTCCCGACGCCGAATACCGCGATACATGGGTCTGGTTTCAATCCGGCCTGAACACCGACGGCGCCCATAACCCGGTCACGGCACGGGCGATGCAGTGCGGTGACATCTTGTCGCTGAACGCCTTTCCGATGATTTCCGGCTATTACACCGCGCTGGAACGCACCATGTTCGTGGGCGAGGTCGATGCGGCCAGCCTGCGCTATTGGCAGGCCAATATCGGCGCGCATGAATACGGGATGAGCCTGTTGCGCCCCGGTGCCTCTTGTGCCGAGGTCACGGCAAAAATCAACGACTGGCTGGCGGAACGCGAGTTGCTGCAATACCGCACCTTTGGCTATGGCCACAGCTTTGGCATCCTGTCGCATTACTATGGCCGCGAGGCCGGGCTGGAGCTGCGCGAGGACATCGACACCGTTCTGGAACCCGGCATGGTTATCAGCATGGAACCGATGCTGACCATCCCCGAAGGCAGCCCCGGCGCGGGCGGATACCGGGAACATGACATCCTGATTATCACCGAGGACGGGGCCGAGGACATCACCCATTACCCCTATGGCCCGGATTTCAACGTGGTTGGTTAAGAAAACAGGCCCCCGCTGCATCGCAACGGGGGCCGCACATTCTGCGGGCGAGTCCATGTCGCGCCGCAGTCTGGTTCTGGTTGGCTGGTCCTTAGCTGGCGCGGTTCACCAGACGGATCAGCAGCAGCAAGATCACCGCACCAAGCGTTGAATAGATGATCGCACCGATCAGCGAACCCGCGCCGCCGATGGACAGACCAATCGCCGGAAACAGGAACGATGCAAGCACCGCGCCCAGAATACCGATGACAATGTTCATCACGATCCCTTGACCGTGACCTTTGACCAATTGCCCCGCCAGCCACCCGGCAATGGCACCGATGATAAGAGCCGTCAGAAGGCCTACAGCACTGAACATAATAACATATTCCCCATTCACAGCATGCACCGGAGGGCCTCACGGCGCTTCACAATAGGGTAACGATCCAGCAAGCCAAGGGTTCCGATAAGGGATTGATATTTGCCGAAACGCAACACATACCGCAGCATCGCTTTTACTCTGGCTTGACGATTCCTCTATAGAAACGATTTTGGCCTGTGGATTTCGGTCCTCTTGCCTGCCGCCATCTGCTGTAGCCTGGGATCGAAGCAAGACATGCAACCGCTGCTATGGCAGCACCGCCTGCCAGCGGTGTTGCCAGCCGTAACGAAGGAATGTTTCTGATGCGTTTTACGCCCATCGCTTTGGCTGTCGCGCTTGGCGTGGCCGCCTGCGCCCCCGCCCCGGCTCCGACCGCAAATCAGGCCCCCATCGCCACCATGAACATGGTGCCGCAGGAATATCAGGCCCGCGTTGACAAAGGCCCGAATGGCGAGCCGATCGACATTGTGGCCGTCAACCCGGCCTATCTGAACGACCGCAACCGCCGCCAACTGGTCAATTACAATGGCTCGGAAGCGCCCGGCACCATCGTCGTGGACCCCTATGCCCGCTTTGTCTATCATGTCCGCTCGGGCGGTCAGGCGATGCGCTATGGCGTCTCGGTTGGCAAGGCCGGTCAGGGCTTTGCCGGCACGGGCAACATCGCCCGCAAGGCAGCATGGCCAAGCTGGACCCCGACCGCGAATATGGTTGCCACCCAGCCGGATCTGTATGGCCCGCTGAAGAACGGCCTGTCGGGCGGGTTGCACAACCCGCTGGGCGCACGCGCGCTGTATCTGTATAAGGGCAATGTCGATACCATGTATCGCATCCACGGCACCATGGACCCGTCGTCGATCGGCAAGGCAACCTCGGCTGGCTGTATCCGTATGTTCAACCAGGACATTCTGGACCTGTATCAAGAGGTTGACCGCAACGCCCCGGTCGTCGTGCGCACCGCCGCGCAGAGCCGGGCGCTGGAAGGTGATCTGGTGCAAGATCCGCAGGGCTATCTGGTTCCCGCCGGGCAAGTTGCCTATGCCGCACAATAAGCGGCCAACCTGACCGAACAGACGCCCCGGACCTGTGGTTCGGGGCGTTTTCCTTTGCCCCCGGACCTGCTACAAGCGCGGCAGACTTATTAACCAAAGCCCCCATATGCGCCGCTTTCCCGTCCTTTTGCGCTTTGCGCCCGTTTGCCGTCCGCACCGCCAATCCGTCATCCGGCAACATGCCTCGCGCTGGTCTGGCCGGCTGTTGGCTGGCCTGCTGGCGCTGGCCGTTCCCGCGCAACCCACCCTTGCGCATGAGGCCGTGGACGCCCGGCTTGGCCTTGCCCCGGTGCGGCAATCCGATGACCGCCGCTGCACCGATGACGGCGCGACCTGTATCGGGTTGGAAACCTATGTCCCCGATGTCTGCCGCGTGATCGAGCGGGCCTCGACCGAAAACGGGCTGGACCCGAACTTCCTCGCCCGGCTGCTGTGGAAGGAATCGCTGTTCGAACCCGGCGCTATCAGCCCGGCAGGTGCGCAGGGTATCGCGCAATTCATGCCGGAAACCGCCAAGATCGTCGGGCTGGACGACCCGTTCAACCCTGCCAAGGCGATTCTGACCTCGGCCCGCTATCTGAAATCGCTGACCGACGGTTTCGGTAATATCGGCCTTGCCGCCGTCGCCTATAACGGTGGAGAGAACCGCGCCGCACGCTTTCAGGGCGGCAGTCAGGTTCTGCCCTATGAAACGCAGGATTATGTCGAGGCCATCACCGGCCATAATGCCTGGGCATGGCGCGACAACCCGCCCGGCCCGGACAAGCTGAATCTGGTGCTGGACCCTGACCTGCCCTTCCATGATGCCTGCGTGAAACTGGCCGGGAACCGCACCCTGCGCGAGTTCAAGACCGAGCGTCGCGCCAGCCCTTGGGGGGTCATCATCGCATCGCACCCCACCCGTGCCGGGGCGCAGCGCATGGCCAGCCGCATCCGCCCGGCTCTGGATGGTCAGCAGGTCGCCTATGTCCGCCGCAAGATCGCCGGCAATCCCCGGATGCTTTACACGGCGCAAGTCGGCTATCAATCCCGCGCCGAGGCCGCGCGTTTCTGTGCGCGCCTGCAAAATATCGGCGCCCGCTGTATCGTTCTGCGCAACTGATCCCCCTGTTTATCCGAACCGAATCATGCCCTGCCCCTTTCATAGCAGCAGGGCATGAATCATCCGTTAACAGGCGTCAGTCGCGCCAAGAGACCGCCGACAGATCATTCGCGGGCGTCGGCGCATTCTCCCACAAACCTTCCAGCCGCGCATCGGCCACCCCGGTCTTGGCAAGCTGAAACAGAAACACGTTGACGTAATCATCCGCCAGCATCTTCTGAGCCTGCCGCAACAGATCAGACCGCTCAGTCGGATCAATCGCCCGGTCCAGCCGCGCCATCAGGTCACGGAAGCCCGCGCTGTCATAGTTGAAATAATAGCCGTCGCGCCCGTAAATCCCGATGTCCAGCGGCTCGACATGGCTGATGATCGACAGGTCATAATCGGCATTCTTATGCACCTGATCCAGCCATTGCGCCCATTCCATATTGGTGATCTGCGTCTTGATCCCGACCGCGCGAAGCTGCTCTGCCACAATCTCGCCGCCACGCCGGGCATAAGGCGTCGGCGGCAGCGCCAGCCGCAGGGTCAGGTCGCTGACGCCCGCCTCGGCCAACAATTTACGCGACAGATCGGGGTCATAAGCAGATTGCGCCGTCAGATCGACATAATCCGGGTGATGCGGCGCGAAATGCGTGCCAATCGGTGTGCCATAGCCAAACATCGCACCGTCGATAATATCCTGACGGTTGATCGCATGGGCAATCGCCTGCCGCACGCGAACATCATCCAGCGGCGGGCGGGCATTGTTCATGGCGATAATGGTTTCGCCCTCGGTCGTGCCGGTCATCACCTTGAAGCGCGGATCAGCACCCAGTTGCGCCAGCGTTTCAGGCGCCGGATACAACGGAAAAGCGTCCACATCCCCGGCCATCATTGCCGCAAAGGCGGCCGTCGGATCGCTGATGAACCGAAACGTCGCCCGCGCCAGCCGGGGCTTTTCGCCCCAATAGCCGTCAAAAGCCGACAGATCCACACGATCCCCCTGCCGCCACTGGTCAAAGCGGAACGGGCCGGTGCCAATAGGGTAGGTGGCGTTATTTGCCGCACTGGCCGGATCGACGATCACCGCATCGCCCCACGCCATCTTGAACGGAAACCCCCCATCCGGTGCCGTCAGAGTGACGCGCACGGTTTGCGGGTCAACGGCCTCGACCGTCTCGATCCCGGCGAACAGCGCCTTTTGCGCATTCACGCTGTCATCGGCCCGCGCCCGGTCAAGGCTGAATACCACGTCCGAGGCATCAAAATCCGCGCCATCGTGGAACTTTACCCCGTTTTGCAGGTGGAACAGATAGGTCCGACCATCATCCTGCACATCCCAGGACCGAGCCAGATCGGGCAAAATGCTGCCATCCGGGCCGAACCGGGTCAGGCCCTGAAAGATGTTGGCATAGGTGATTTCATCAATCGCGGCGGCAGCGCCTGCGGTCGGATCAAGGTTCGGCGGCTCCAGCACCATGCCCAGCGTCACCGCATCCGGCGCGGCCCATGCGGGCGCGGCCAGCAACACCGCCACGGTCGTCAGAAACTTGCGCATCCCATCATATCCCCCCTGCTGAATGCGAGGGGGAAGATGGCCATGCAGCCCGCGCGAATCAAGCCTGTTTCGCAGGACGTTCCGTCATTTGCTGCGCGATCCCCGCCAAGAGCAGCCACAGCGAAGTCGCAATCAACCCCCATTGCGCCCAGCTTTGCGGGTGAAAATCGACCAGAATTGCCCATACCGCAAAGCCGACCCAAGCCAGCGCCACCGGCAATGAGACCAGCCGCCACCGCTCGGTCCGCACCGGATGGATAAAGCGCAGGTTGGTAAACATCGCCACCGCCAGCGCCACCACGACAATCAGCGTGATCCAGAAATCCGGCTTGGCGGCAAACAGCACCAGAACAACCATATTCCAGCAGGCCGGAAAGCCGGAAAAGGAATTATCCCGTGTTTTCATGCGCGTATCGACGAAATACACAACGCTGCCATAGGTGATGGCGATAATCGCGATCCAGCCCGTCCAGCCCGGCAACAGCCCCGATTTGAACAGCGCATAGGCCGGAATGAACACATAGGTCAGATAGTCGATAATCAGGTCCATCAACACGCCGTCATAGGTCGGCCAGTTGCGCTTGACCTCATAGCGACGCGCCAGCGGGCCGTCGATCCCATCCACCAGCAGCGCCACAACCAGCCACCAGAACATCTGGTCCCATTTCTGATCTGCCGCCGCCAGCATGGCCAGCATCGACAAAACCGCGCCGGTGGCAGTCAAAAGGTGAACAGACAGGGCTTTCAGCTTAATATTCATCGCGGGTTTGTGACATTTGCAGCCGCCCGACGCAATGCCATAGCAGGACAAGCCCCGGCGCGCATTTGCATAATCGTCACACAAATCCACCAAGCTCAGGCAAAGGCCGCATGGGGATTGACATGTATAACCCGAACGTCAACGGCACATCTGACCGCATGGACCAAGGGGGGCTTCCGCTCCGCAGCGGTCTTTCCGATCAGGCCCGAACGGCGCTGTCCTCAAGGCCGGGCGATACGCTTGTCCCTGATCGCATTGCAGATTTCACCGCCCGTCAGGCTGGACTGGCCGCCGAAGGCCACCTCGCCAGACAGCATCCGCAATGGCAGGCTGCGCCCCTGCGGCTGGCGCAGGCCACGACCCTGCCCGGCCAGCCGACCGTTTTCGACATCCTGCCGCCCGAGGCGCTGATTCGCGGTGCCGCCAGAGGTGGCGGCCTGGGGGCCTTGGCCGAAACCCTGCGCAACGTGGCCGAACGCCATGTCGAAACCGCGCGTGAGGATCGGATCACCGCTGCGGCGGCAAAGATGGGATTCGACCTGACGGCCCCCGAAGGTCTGCTTGCCGCAGATGCTTACGAGGCGACGATGGAATGGGCCTCGACAGGGATGCTGCCCGGCGTCGCAAAAGGACGCGGCCCGGATGCCCAAATCGCGGCCGAAGCCCATGCGCTTTATGAATTGGCCCACCCCGCCACCTTTGAGGCCACCCGCAACCCCGCCAATCAGGACCAGATGCGGACCCTTGCCGCGATCCGGGCGCAAGCCCTGGCGGCGCTGGCGGAAAACCGCCTGACCCCCAACCCCGACGGCTGGTCACAAGGCTGGACCGAGATCTTCCCGGAACTGACCGATTGGGAAAAGGCACTGGGGGAATTGCCCGGCTTTACCGCCGCGCAGGCCGAAACCTTTCAGGAAGGCTTCACCATAGCTCCCCCTGCCCTGCCCAACCACACCGGCCAGCCCGCCCCGCTGATCGACCTGCCGCAGATCATCTCGACCCCGATCCCGGAAAACGCAGGCCCGAACATCGTCGCCGCCCGCCCGGAAAGCTACACCACCCCCGCGGGCAACATCATTCAGGAGCATGGTAAGAAAGGCGGCGGTCTGGATTACATCACCCTCAAGGGGCATACACCCGAGCAGATTGATGATATCATTGCGAACCCACGGCTTGATCTGAGCGGTTTTATTTTGGGGCGCGGTCGTCTGAAGGGTCAGGATATTAAATTATTGACCGGACATGATGGACATTGGGTGAAAATAGACGAAGACGGAAATATATTTGCCACAAGCAATCGAAACTTGTCCCTCAAACATGACGAGAATGACCCTGACGCAATCATAAAACCCTTGGAGACACCATGAGCGAAAGATTCGAAAAACTGCTGGAACAAGCCCAAACCGGCGCAGGAACCGAGTGGATTTCCGAGGCTGAATTGCTGGAATTCAACGAGTTTATGGCCAGACGTGGTTTTGGCGTTTCCAGAATGGAAGTTATGCGTGCAAAAGGCGGAAAGGTGCGTCCTAATCATGGCTACGGTGTGACTCCACAACCATTTAAGGGCGACACCGAACATTGGATGCACCATTTCGACCCCATCCGATCCGCAGCCTACATCCGCGAACAAGTTGACTATGCGCGGAAAGATGGTGCATTATTTGACTATAAGGTTTGGGCCGAAGATCCGTAAGGCACTCGTGCGCGCGAAAATTACGAAACTCATTCACTGGTGGAAATCGGCTTTTTTCGCCACGCTGTTTCCCTTGGCAGCGGTGGCGCAGGATCGTGCTGGCGACTTTGACTATTATGTTCTGGCCCTGTCATGGTCGCCCGCATGGTGCAGCGCCACCGGCGACGCCCGCAGGGCCGAGCAATGCCAGATCGGGCGCAAAACGGGCTTTGTCGTGCATGGGCTTTGGCCGCAACATGAACGCGGCTGGCCGCAGAATTGCACCACGCCCGAACGCGACCCCTCGCGCCGGGAAAGTCAGGCGATGGGTGACATCATGGGCTCCGGCGGGCTGGCCTGGTATCAGTGGCAGAAGCATGGCCGCTGCACCGGACTGTCGGCAGGGCGCTATTATCAGGCGACACGGGATGCTTTGGCTGCCGTCACCATCCCGCAGGTTTTCCGCACCCTCTCCCGCGACGTGCGCGTGCCGCCCAGCGTGATTGAGGACGCCTTTATCGAGGCCAACCCTGACATGACCCGCGACGGCATTACCGTGACCTGCCGCGCCGAGGATTTACAGGAAATCCGCATCTGCCTGAACAAAGACCTGACCCCTCGTGACTGCGCCCCGGACACCCGCCGCGATTGCTCACGCCGCTCGGTGCTGATGGAAAAAATCCGCTAAGGCAGCCCTTACTGACCCCTCGGCTGCCTCCGGCGGGGATATTTTTTGACAAAAGATGCGCGCGTTAACCTGATCTTAGGGATTGCTGCGCTATGGATGAGTCGCGGAACAGGCGGGAACGCCGATGGCCGTGACAGAAGATGCCACACCCCGCCCGGACGGGTGCTGCGGCGGGCGTGTGTGCTTCTGGTTATCTTTTGTCCCTAAATATCCCCGCCGGAGGCATCCGACGGTGCAACATGGACAAAGATCAGGATGAAGGGCGAAACAGGGATAATGTCGTGGTGGAACCGCCGTTTGGCAAAGGGTCCGCACTCCAGCGGATCAGTGAAATCCCCCAGCGGTTCGGGGCGGGTGGCCTATGGCTTTCCCAAAGCCTGAACAGATGCCACATCGCATCTGTATCAGCCTGATACAGTTCAGGAAAATCTTGCGCAATCATGGCATCAATGCTGGCGTTCAACTCCGGCAGGTCAGCTTGTGGCAAAGGTGTAAGCAGGTCGGTAATATCGCAATGCTGCTGATCAATGCTCAGCACAAAGCCGCGTTTTGCATCCATCCAATAGCGTTCTGCGGGGGCCAGAGTCAGCTCCTCCAGCCCGGTCGGGTTAACCTGCTGCTCCTGTCGCAACGGCAGGCAGTATTCGCGGAACATCGCTATCATGGCTTGCGGGCGCGAAGGTTCCAGCGCCGCACGGCTGAACCAGCCAAGCGCCACGCCGACACCAATGACCAATGCGAAAACTATGCCGCGTTTCATGCGATTTTCAGCAGGATCTTGCCGATATGACTGCCGTTTTCCATATGGCGATGCGCGTCTGCCGCCTGTTCCAGCGCAAATTCGCTGTCGATCAGCACACGCACCTTGCCCGCCGCAATCAGCGGCCACAGATTTTCGCGCAAGGCATCAGCAATGCGCGCCTTGGCCAGCAGGCTTTGCGGACGCAGGGTGCTGCCGGTGACAGTCAGTCGGCGGGCCATGATTGGCGCCCAGTTGATTTCCGCCTTTGGCCCGCCAAGAAAGGCGATGAACACCAGCCGCCCATCCTCGGCCAACGCTTTGAGGTTGCGCTTGATATAATCGCCGCCGACCATATCAAGGATCAGGTCCGCACCGCCTTCAGCTTGCAAAACATCCTCGAACGCCTGGCTGCGATAATTGATCGCCGTCGCGCCAAGCGCGGTAATGGCGGCGCATTTCGCATCCGATCCGGCACTGGCCCAGACGCGGGCGCCAAGGGCACGGGCGATCTGAATGGCCATGGTGCCGATGCCCGAGGTGCCACCATGGACCAAAAACCGCTCCCCCGCCCGCAGCCCGCCGCGCTGGACCATGTTCGACCAGACGGTAAAGGCAGTCTCACACAGACCAGCGGCTTCGCGCAGGGTCATGCCCTCGGGAACCGGCAGGGCATGGCTGGCCGCACAGGTCACATATTCGGCGTAACCGCCACCGGGCAGCAACGCGCACACCCGATCGCCCACCGCCCATTGCGTCACCCCCGGCCCGATGGCCGCAACCTCGCCCGCACCCTCCAGCCCCGGACGCGGGTTGGCGTCTGGCGGCGGCGCATAAGCACCCATGCGTTGCAGCACATCGGGGCGGTTCACCCCGGCATAGGCCAACCGGATCAGGATTTCCCCCTGCCCCGGCGCAGGCGTAGGGATATGGGTCAAACGCAGCGCGTCAGGGCCTCCGGGGGCGGTGATCTCGATGGCGCGCATCTCGGGCGGCGGGGTCATGCGTCACCCCCTTTCCCCGGTGCCACACGGTCCAGCGGGGCCTTGATCCAGCCGGTCGCCAGATCGGCCAGAACCGCCATGCCGGGCAATTTGCGTGCGCTGGCTTTCAGTTTTTCAAACTGCATCACCCCGTCGATGCGGCGGTCGATGAAGGCGCGGGTGTCGCGGTGGCCCTCGCTATCATCGCCCAGCCAATACAGCACCGCCGAGCCAATCACCGCCGACAGCGTGGCGCGCTTGCTATACCAGTTCACATCGTCCGAGGTATCACCAAGCCCCGACCAGATCGCATCCGCCGTCTCCCATACCAGCTTCGCGGCCAGCGGCTGGTGCTGCGGCAAAGACAGCGTGGCCGCCCCGGCACGAACCAGCTCGGGCTGGACCAGGGCCAGCCGCTGCCAGACAGCATCGGCCACCTTGTCGCGGAACCGCCCCTGTGGCGGGTTCGCCGCCAGCGCCACCCGCAGCGCGGCATCCGCCCGCCGATGATAGGCCGCAGCCAGATCGGCCCCGCCACGCGGAAAATGCACGCGAATCGCTTGCTCTGACAGGTTCAGATCCCGCGCACCCGCCCGCAGCGCGGCATCGTTCATTCCATCGAAAGGCACATGAACCAGCGCCGCTTTCAGCAGTTTTTCCTGTTCCGTGGTCATTTCGGACCCCCTTCTGGTCTGGACAAACACCTTACTGGCCGCTATAGGAACGCTTCCTGCAACCAACTGCAACTCTAACTTAGGAAGGTGGTGACAACCACATGCAGGTGAACGTTCGCGACAATAACGTCGAACAGGCGTTGCGCGCCCTGAAGAAAAAACTTCAGCGCGAAGGCGTGTTCCGTGAAATGAAGCTGAAGCAGCATTTCGAGAAACCGTCCGTCAAGAAGGCCCGTGAAAAGGCCGAGGCCGTGCGCCGCGCCCGCAAGCTGGCCCGTAAAAAGGCACAGCGCGAAGGCGCTCTGTAAGACGAAGCGAACCGATTGGTTCCAAAGCCTCCGCCCCTTCGGCGGGGGTTTTATTTTGCGGCCTCCGCCATGAACCGGCGCAAACTGGGCAGAACATCGGCGGGGCAATCCTGCAAAAGCGTATGGCCGGCAAAGGGCAGCACGAACAGCCGCGCCCCCAGCACCTGCCCGGCCAGCGCAACCGCATCGGCGCGGGGGATCAGAAAGTCCTCGTCCCCATGCAGCACCAGCAGCGGGCAAGTGATCCGCCCCACCGCCGCGCCCGGATAACTGCCGCCAAGCCACATTGTTCGGGTGGCCGCAAACAGCCGCGCAAAATCCGGCGCGGGGTTTTCTGCCTCATAGGCCGCGACCTCCGCGGGAAACATCTCACACCAGCCTTCCGCCGTAACATCCGCATAAATCGCACGGGCCGGATGATCGGCGGGCAGGCTGGCCTGCGCCCCGGCCGTCACAACAAAAGCAGGCCGGGTCAAGCCAGAGGCCAGCCACAGCGCCACAATCCCGCCATCGCTATGGCCGATCAGCCCGGCCCCGGTCAGGTCCAGCCGTTCCAGAACCGTGGCCACATCCTCGGCCATCTGGCGATAGCTCATCTGCGCGGCGCCCAAATCCGACCGCCCATGCCCCCGGCTGTCAATGGCGATCAGGCGGAAATCCTGCAACCCGGCAGCCAGTCGCGCGAAATCGGCCCGGCTACCGAGCCCGCCATGCAGCAGCACTACCGGCGGACCGGCGGGGTTGCCCGCCTGCGCCACGAACAGCGCGGCATCCCCCACCGGGATCATCCGGCCCGCGTCAAACATCGCCATTCGGCAGCCTTTCCGAATAGCGATCCACCAGCCGGTCGCGGTGCGGGCGGGTCAGGACGGTGGTGCGGTAAAGTTCCTCCATCACATCCACGATCCGGTCGTAATAGCCCGAGGCCCGCATCCGCCCGGTCTCGTCGAACTCTTGCCAGGTGCGCGGCACCGAGACCTGATTCGGGATCGTCAGCATCCGCAGCCAGCGGCCAAGGATTCGCATCGCATTCACCGCATTGAAACTTTGCGACCCGCCCGAGACCTGCATCACCGCCAGCGTGCGTCCCTGCGTCGGATGCACGGCCCCGATCTCCAGGGGGATATGGTCGATCTGCGTTTTCAGCAGCCCCGACATCTGGCCATGGGTTTCGGGGCTGGACCAGACCATGCCATCGGACCAGATCGCCAGATCGCGCAATTCCTGAACCTCGGGGTGATCCTCGGGGTGGCCATCGGGGAAAGGCAGGCCCGACGGGTCGAACATCCGCACCTCGCCCCCGAACAGATGCAGCAGCCGGGCGGCTTCTTCCGCCACCAGCCGGGAATAGGATCGGTCCCGCAGCGAGCCATAAAGCACCAGAAACCGCGGTGGCCGGTCCTGCGGGCCAAGCTGATCCGCCAGATCAAGCCGCAGACGGGCGCGGTCCAGCGCCGGAAGGAAATCCGGGTCGGGCAGGTCACGCAACGGCATCAGCGCACCCGGTTGCCCTGTGCATCGACGACCGGCTCGCCATCCTCTTTGCTGAACGCCCCTTGCTGCTGCGGCAGCAGGTCCAGCACCGCCTCGGACGGACGACACAACGCGGCACCTTTCGGGGTAAAGACCAAAGGCCGCTCAATCAGGATCGGATGCGCCAGCATAGCGGCGACCAGATCATCGTCCGGGGTCGCGTCGCTCAGCCCCAGTTCGGCAAAGGGCGTCCCCTTGCGCCGGACAAGCTGATGCGGGGTCAGCTTCGCCGCCGCCATTGCAGCCCGCAATTCGGCCTCATCCGGCGCATCTTTCTGATAATCCCGAATCACCAGCTCGACCCCGGCATTGCGGATCATCGCCAGAACATTGCGCGAGGTGCCACATTTCGGATTGTGCCATATTACCGTGTCGCTCATCGAAACCTCCTGTTTTGGGGTCAGCCTAGCACCGCACCCGTTCTCTGGACAGGGCTTGCGAGAAAACCCGTATTCGCCGCAACCCGCCCCTGGCAGGATAGTTTTCCAAACCGTCGCACGGCCCTGCCATATCCCCCGCCCCCGCGTTATGACGCCGCAAACGTCGCGTGGCCTTTGCGCCCGCGACGGCTTTGCCGTAAAAGATGCAGGACTTGCCATGACACTGGACATTGCCGTGACCGACACCGCAACCAAACCCACCAAGACCATGCCCGACGCACAAACCGTAACCGCCGTCACGCATTGGACCGACCGGCTGTTCTCGTTCCGGGTGACGCGCCCGGACAGCCTGCGCTTCCGCTCGGGCGAGTTCGTGATGATCGGCCTGCCCGGCGACAATGGCAAACCGATCCTGCGGGCCTATTCCATCGCCAGCCCCAACTGGGACGAGGAGCTGGAGTTCTATTCGATCAAGGTGCCGGATGGGCCGCTGACCTCGCGGCTGCAACATATCCAGCCCGGCGATCAGATCATCCTGCGCCCGAAACCGGTTGGTACGCTGGTGCTGGACGCGCTGCTGCCGGGCAAGAACCTGTGGTTTCTGGCCACCGGCACCGGGATTGCACCCTTTGCCAGCCTGATGCGCGACCCGGAATGTTATGAGCGATATGACCGCATCATTATGATGCACACCTGCCGCGAATCCTCTGAACTGGAATATGGTCGCCAACTGGTCGAGGGGCTTCATAACGACCCGCTGCTGCTGGAGATGTTCGGTGAGGATTTCGCCAACCGGCTGATCTATTACCCGACCACCACCCGTGACGACTTCCACCAGCAGGGCCGGATCACCGACAACCTGAAATCCGGCAAGGTATTCACCGACCTCGGGCTGGCACCGCTGAACCCCGAAACCGACCGGGCAATGGTCTGCGGCAGCCTTGATTTCAACGTCGATGTGAAAGCCGTTCTGGAAAGTTTCGGCCTGCGCGAAGGGGCTAACAGCGACCCCAAAGAATTCGTCGTCGAAAAAGCCTTCGTCGGTGACGGCATCTGAATGAAACAGGGCGCAGCCAACCCGACCACGCCCATTTCTTCTTCACTTAAATATCCCGGGGCGCGGGGCAGCGCCCCGCATTGACCCTGACGGATTAACCTTAACGGATCGGGTTGCGATAAATCATGCGCCGCACCGAACCCGTTTTCGAGCGCATCAGGATCGTTTCGGTCTCGATGAAATGCGGCTCGCGCTTCAGCCCGCGCACGATGGAACCATTCGTCACGCCGGTGGCTGAAAAGATCACATCCGCCGTCACCATCTCATCACGCGAATAGATGCGGTCCAGATCGGTGATCCCGGCCTTATGCGCCCGCCCGCGTTCATCATCATTGCGGAACAACAGGCGGCCCCACATCTGCCCACCCATGCATTTCAGCGCCGAGGCCGCCAGCACCCCCTCGGGTGCGCCACCAGACCCCATATACATATCAATCCCGGTCTGCTCCGGCTCGGCCACATGCATCACGCCCGCCACATCGCCGTCGGTAATCAGCCGGATTGCAGCCCCCGTGGCGCGGACTTCGGCAATCATGTCCTCATGCCGGGGGCGCTCAAGGATACAAACGGTAATATCATGCGGCGTCACGCCTTGCGCCTTTGCCAGCGCATGAACCCGCTCGGTCGGGGTCATGTCCAGCGACACCACGTCCTTGGCATAGCCCGGCCCGATTGCCAGTTTGTCCATATAGACATCAGGCGCGTGCAGCAGGGTGCCGCGCGGGGCCATGGCAATTACGGTCAGCGCATTGGGCATATCCTTGGCGGTCAGGGTGGTGCCTTCCAGCGGGTCCAGCGCAATATCCACTTCGGGACCGCTGCCCGAACCGACTTCCTCACCGATGAATAGCATCGGGGCCTCGTCACGTTCGCCCTCACCGATGACGACCACGCCCTTGATGTCCAGCATGTTCAACTGGTCCCGCATGGCGTTCACGGCAGCCTGATCGGCGGCCTTTTCATCGCCGCGTCCGATCAGCCGGGCCGAGGCATGAGCCGCCGCCTCGGACACACGGGCAAGGCCCAAAGACAACATACGGTCGTTAAAGTCGGCGGTCATGGGATCAATCCTTGAATTTGCGCGTTGTGCAAGGTTCTAGGCCCACCCCCGCGACCGGGCAAGTCTGGGTGCGCTAACAGCAGATCAGTCCGGCACATCCAGATCCAGCGCCAGCGCGTGAATCCGCGTCACCAGATCCCCCAGCAGCCCGTGAATCAGCCGGTGACGCGCCACCCGCGACAAGCCGTCAAAGGCATCCGAGCGCGCAATGATGCGAAAATGCGTCTGCCCGCCCTCACGCCAGCCAGCATGGCCGCGATGGTTCTCGCTTTCGTCGATGATGTCCAGTTGCGTGGCGTGCAACCCCGCCAGTTTTTCGCGCATTTCATCGGCAATCATTCGCCGCACCCCCTTACGATCCATCTGCGAATAGCCTAGACTGCCCGTCCCGAAACGGAAAGGGACAAGCGCATGACGAACGATCCGTTTAACTTTGACATTTCTGCGGCCAAGGACAAAAAGCGCCGCAACAAGGGCCGTCGCGGCATGTCCGGCGCGTTCGAGACCTCGACCCGGCGCTGCGACAAGGCGGGTTGCGACCTGCCGGGCCAGTATCGTGCGCCCAAATCCCCCAAGGCGCTGGATGAATATTACTGGTTCTGCAAGGATCACGTCCGCGAATATAACCTGAACTGGAACTATTTTCAGGGCCAGTCCGAGGCCGAGTTCCAAGAGTTTCTGGACAATGCAACCGTCTGGGAACGCCCGACCAAGCCGTTTTCGAAATCCGCCCGCGAACAGGCGTGGGCGCGGCATGGTGTAGCCGATCCGCTGGAAATCCTTGGCGAAAACGGCACCAACCCGGCCCACCGTGCCGGTCCGGTCCGCAAGCTGCCCCCGACCGAGCGCAAGGCACTGGAAATCCTTGAGGCCCGCGACACCTGGACCCGCGCCGAAATCCGCACCCAATACAAGGCGCTGGTCAAGGTGCTGCACCCGGATATGAACGGCGGCGACCGTTCCGACGAGGACCGCCTGTCCGAAGTCGTCTGGGCATGGGACCAGATCAAGGAAAGCCGCCACTTCCGCGACTGATGCGCCCTTGACCGGGCCTCAGCGGGTCATTTCGACAAAGACATCCTCAAGGTCGGGCTGCTCGGTTGCAATATCGGTGATCGGCAGCCCGGCGGCCCGCAGCATATCCAGCACCACATCCGCCCGCAGAACCGATGGTGCATAGGAAAACGCCAGCCGCCCATCCGCCCGCCGGTCAAGGCTGACCCCATCGGGCAGCTCCAGCGCCCCCACCGGCCCACCGGGATCGACCAGCAACGTCCGGCGATCCGTGCGGGCCAGCAGCGTCGTGGTATCCTCACAAACCACCAGCTCGCCGTGGTTGATGATGGCGATGCGGTCGCACATCTCCTGCGCTTCTTCCAGATAATGCGTGGTCAGGATGATGGTCATGCCCTGTTCGTTCAGGCGGCGCACATTCTGCCACAACATATCGCGCAAACCTATATCCACCCCGGCCGTCGGCTCGTCCAGCACCAGGATTTGCGGCCGATGCACCAGCGCCTTGGCCAGCAGCAGCCGCCGCTTCATCCCGCCCGACAGGTTGCGGGCATAGCTTTCCGCCTGCTCGGTCAGCCCGACCAACGCCAGCAACTCATCCGTCCAGCGTTCGGATTTCGGCACGCCATACAGCCCCGCCTGAACTTCCAGACTGGCCCGAGGCGTAAAAAACGGGTCGATATTCAGCTCTTGCGGCATCACCCCGATGGCGGCACGGGACTGGCGCGGGTTCACATCCTGATCGAAGCCCCAGATGACCACCCGCCCCGCCGTCTTGCGCACCAGCCCGGCCAGAATGTTGATCGTGGTGGATTTCCCCGCCCCGTTCGGCCCCAGAAGCCCAAAGATACTGCCCGCCGGGATCGACAGATCCAGCCCCTTCAGCGCCTCCTTCGGCGCGGCGCTGCCACTGGCGGCATAAACCTTGCGCAAACCTTCAATGGTGATCGCATCCGCCATGGTTATCCTCTCCTGCTGTCTTGCCGCCGGGGCGATGATCGCTAGAATGACCCCGACTTAAACAGGGCTTCGCCCGCCAGAACAAGAGACGCCCATGACCACCGCCCCGGAAACCGAAGTCGTCACCACATGGAAGGTCGCCTGCGAGGGCGATGAGGCCCGCGGCCTTGGCCACCCCCGCGTCTGGCTGGCGATCCCGCATGATACCGGCGTGACCGAATGTGGTTATTGCGGCAAACGCTTTGAAATCGACCGCACCCACGCGCACGACGCCCACTAATTCTTCTTCACCTAAATATCCCGGGGGTGAGGGCGTCAGCCCGAGGGGGCAGCGCCCCCTTACCCGCTGCCGAAAGGACCGCATATGACATTCGGCAAAGGCCATCACCTGCACCTGATCGACGGCTCGGCCTTTATTTTCCGGGCGTATCACGCGCTGCCGCCGCTGACGCGCAAATCTGACGGGCTGCCGGTGGGCGCGGTCGCAGGCTTTTGCAACATGCTGTGGAAATATATCGAGGACGCAAAAGGTTCCGACGCGCCCACCCATGCGGCGGTGGTGTTCGACTATTCCAGCAAGACCTTTCGTAACCAGATCTATGACCTTTACAAAGCCAACCGCCCCGAACCGCCCGAGGATCTGCGCCCGCAATTCCCGCTGACCCGCGATGCCACCCGCGCCTTCAACATCGCCTGCCTTGAGGTTGAGGATTATGAGGCCGATGACGTCATGGCCACACTGGCCTGCCGGGCGCGTGACGCAGGCGGCACCGCCACCATCATCAGCAGCGACAAGGATCTGATGCAGCTTGTCGGGGATGGCGTCGATATGCTGGACCCGATCAAGAACCTGCGCATCGGCCCCGATGAGGTCCGCGACAAGTTCGGCCTTGGTCCCGATAAGGTGGTGGATATTCAGGCGCTGGCCGGCGATTCGGTCGATAACGTCCCCGGCGCGCCCGGCATCGGCATCAAAACCGCCGCCCTGCTGATCGAGGAATATGGCGACATCGAAAACCTGCTGGCCAATGCGGACCAGATCAAACAGCCCAAGCGCCGCCAGACCCTGATCGACAATGCCGAGCTGATCCGCATTTCCCGCCGTCTGGTGCAACTTGACTGCGACACCCCGCTGGATTTCACCCTGAACGACCTTGAGGTGCGCGAACCTGATCCCGCCATCTTGCTGGACTTCCTGAACCAGATGGAGTTCCGCACCCTCACCCGCCGCGTGGCGGAAAAGTTTGACCGCGACCTGCCCGAGCTGCCCGAACCCAAGCCCACCGCAGCGCAGGCGACTGGCCCGGCGACCGCCCCAGCGACGGGTCCCGACTGGCCTGCCATTGACCTGACCACCGCAACCGTGATCCGCGACGCGGACACGCTGACGACATGGATCGCCGCCATCCGCGAGGAGGGCGCTGTCGCCATCGATACCGAAACCACCAGCCTCGACGAAATGCAGGCCGAACTGGTCGGAATCTCGCTGGCGCTTGGCCCGAACCGCGCCGCCTATATCCCGCTGGGCCATGTCACCGGCGAGGGCGAAGGGCTGTTCGGCGGCACCAGCCTTGCCCCCGACCAGATGGACCGCGACACCGCGCTGGCCATGCTAAAGCCCGTTCTGGAAGATGCGGCCACGCTGAAAGTGCTGCAAAACGCCAAGTATGACTGGAAAATCCTCGCCCGCCACGGCATCC
Organism: Paracoccus sp. (in: a-proteobacteria); assembly: GCF_030538695.1. Taxonomy (GTDB): domain Bacteria; phylum Pseudomonadota; class Alphaproteobacteria; order Rhodobacterales; family Rhodobacteraceae; genus Paracoccus. The sequence continues at coordinate 6,483 of NZ_JAUNTN010000019.1, read as the reverse complement.
GCATGACCCCGGTCGAGGATACGTTGCTGTTGTCCTATGCGCTGAACGCCGGGCTGCACAACCATGGTATGGATGAGCTGGCCGACCGCTACCTGAACCACATCTGCATCCCGATCAAGGATCTGATCGGCAGCGGAAAATCGCAGATTACCTTTGACCGCGTGCCGATCGACAAGGCCGCCCCCTATGCCGCCGAAGATGCCGAGGTCACATGGCGCCTGTGGCAAACCCTGCGCCCGCGCCTGTCGCGCGATGCCGTGACCACGGTTTACGAAACGCTGGACCGCCCGCTGATCCCGGTGCTGGCCGATATGGAAATGGCCGGCATCCGCATCGACCCGGACGCGCTATCGCGCATGTCCAACGCCTTTGCGCAGAAAATGGCGGGGCTGGAGGCCGAAATCCACGCTCTTGCCGGAGAACCGTTCAACGTCGGCAGCCCCAAGCAGCTTGGCGAAATCCTGTTCGAGCGGATGGGGTTGTCGGGCGGCAAGCAGGGCAAGACCGGTGCCTATTCCACCAGCGCCGATGTGCTGGAAGACCTTGCGGCCGAGGGCCACGACCTGCCCGCCCGCGTGCTGGACTGGCGGGCGCTGTCCAAGCTGAAATCAACCTATACCGACGCGCTGCCAACCTATCGCAACCCGGAAACCGGGCGCGTGCATACCAGCTACGCCATCGCCGGAGCGCAGACCGGGCGGTTGGCCTCGACCGAGCCGAACCTGCAAAACATTCCGGTGCGCAGCGAAGAAGGCCGCCGTATCCGCGAAGCCTTTATCGCCGGGCCGGGGATGCGGCTGGTCAGCCTCGACTATAGCCAGATCGAGTTGCGGATTCTGGCCCATGTCGCGGATGTTCCGGCGCTGAAACAAGCGTTCCGCGACGGGATCGACATTCACGCCCTGACCGCCAGCCAGATGTTCGGCGTCCCGGTCGAAGGCATGGACCCGATGATCCGCCGCCGCGCCAAGGCGATCAATTTCGGCGTGATCTATGGCATTTCAGGCTTTGGCCTTGCCCGCAACCTGCGCATTCCGCGCGGCGAGGCGCAGGCGTTTATCGACACTTACTTCCAGCGTTTCCCGGAAATCCGCGCCTATATGGACCGCACCATCGCGGATGCGAAACGCGACGGCTTTGTGCGCACCCTGTTTGGCCGCAAGATCCACACGCCCGGCATCGAGAGCAAAGGCCCGGCGGCAGGTGGCGCCCAACGCGCGGCCATCAACGCCCCCATTCAGGGGGCCGCCGCCGACATCATCCGTCGCGCCATGCTGCGCATCCCCGCCGCCATCCGCGACCTGCCCGCAAATATGCTGTTGCAGGTCCATGACGAACTGGTGTTCGAGGTGGCCGAGGACGCCACCGAAGCCCTGATTGCCGCCGCCCGTCAGGTCATGGAAGCCGCCGCCGAGCCCGCCGTCAAACTATCGGTGCCGCTGGAGGTGGATGCCGGTCAGGGCGCAAACTGGGCCGAGGCGCATTAACCCCGCCTTCGGTGGTTTTGCTATTCATACGACAACACAGCGACGAACCTGCCTTTTCTCAGGCATTTACTTACACATTCCAGTATGCTGATGTGAGGTCGCGTTTCGCCTATGCTATGGGTGTTTTCGTTTTGTGATTTACAGAAACCTTTGACAGATAGCACCGCCGACACCATGCTCTCAACAAGATCTCCAAAGTAAATATTGCTTTGTTTCCATGTATAATCCCGGATTTCTGTATGGGCATAAGGAATATCTTGCCTCTTCCCGCATCAGCGCAAGCGACTCCGAAACTCACGCGCGACGATGGTACTCTTCGTCACGCTTTGTGGTCTCGGACCTTATCCGGTTGCTGCTGGTCTGCCTGATCCCGGCTCTGGCGCTGTTCTTGCCGTCAACGATGTGACGCATCATGGCCAGGCGGCGAAAGAGCCGCCGGTGCTGTTGCGCTGGCGCAATGCGTCGGCGCGGTGGCGGCGGGGGGATTTTCCGCCGACCCGTTTGAAAAAGCGAGAGAAATAGGCCGGATCGTCAAAGCCGAGATGCAGGGCGATCTGGGCGATCTGCAAGCCCGAGCTTTCCAGCATCTGCCGCGCCTCGGCATGAAGTCTGGCATGGATCAGCGATAGCGGCGTGCGGCCCGTCACGCGCAGGACTGCGCCGGACAGCCGGTCGGGGGTGACGCTAAGGCGCGCGGCATAATCCTGAAGCCGCCAGTGACTGCGCATATGCTGCTCGACCAGATTAATAAAACTGTCCACCAGAATACGCGGCCCCGAATGAGGCAGGGCGCTGGCGGTGCCGGTCAGGCGCGACAGCAGGATCAGCAGGATCGCGAGCGCGTGATGCAGGACATCCTCGGCCTCGGCGGCCTGACCGGCGGCCTCGTCGCTGATACTGCCGATCAGTTCGGACAGGCGGGCAAGGTCGGCGGGCGAGGCGGTGATGCCAAGCCGCGGTGCGCGGCGCAGCAGGTCGAGATGCTCAACGATATGGCCCGGTAGGCGCAACTGACCGAGCGCCGCATCACCAATCGCCAGATGCGCACCCCGCGCACCTGCCGCGAGGTGCAGCCGCGCCGGTTGCGGTGCCGGAACCCAGTTCAGTGCGGGCGCACGCAGTCCGGTTGTCTCACCGCCTATCTCGACCGAGCCACCACCGGCCAGCAACAGGAAAAGCCGATGGCGCTGCCCGTCAAGGCTCCAGTCCTGCCGTTGAAGACTGGTGGGCAGGCGCATCGCCTCGATTTCCTGAGCCAGACGGATGGTCCGTGCGTTGTTCGTCATTGTTCCCCCGCTCACCGGAAAAATACCATTATACCCCGAAATCGTCCATTCTTTATCGAACAGCTTCTGCGCTAGCCTTGCTGAACCGGCCAAGCGGATGGGAGACCTCTTGCCGGTTGCTTCCCTCGGGAAGACCACAGGAGGAGGACAAGATGACACGGATTGAACGCAGGGCCGCCCTGAAACTGGTGGCGGCATCGACCTGCCTTGCGCTTGGCATCGCGGCGCCCTTGGCCGCCGAGGGTCGCGATTCGGTGAAGATCGGCTATGCCGTCTCGATCAGCGGCGCGAATGCGGGCGGGGCGGGGATCACCACGATCCCGAATTACCGCTTTTGGGTCCATGAGGTGAACGAGGCGGGCGGGCTTGAACTGCCCGATGGCACGCGGCGGCCCATCGAGGTGATCGAATATGACGACCGGTCTTCCGCCGAAGAGGTGGTCCGCGCGGTCGAGCGGCTGATGACCCAGGATGAGGTGGATTTCGTGCTGTCGCCCTGGGGCACCGGGTTCAATCTGGCCGCCGCGCCGCTGTTTGACCGCTTTGGCTATCCGCAGATCGCCTCGGCTGCCGTGACCGACCGCGCGCCCGAATTTGCCGCCCGCTGGCCGCGCAGCTTCTGGCTGCTGGGTGGCGGGGCTGATTATGCGGGTGCGCTGGCCGAGGTTCTGGGGCAGGCGCGCGAGGTGGGCCAGATCAATGGCGATGTGGCGGTGATCTCGGTCGCCGACGGGTTCGGGATCGACCTTGTGAATGCCGCGCGGACCAGCTTTGCGGCGGCGGGGCTGAATATTGTGATGGACCGCACCTATCCGCCCGGCACGACCGATTTCTCGCCGATGATTAACGAGGCGCAATCCTCGGGTGCGGATAGTTTCGTGGCCTTTTCCTATCCGCCCGATACCTTTGCGCTGACCCAGCAGGCGCAGGTCGCATCCTTCAATCCGCCCGCGCTTTATCTGGGCGTCGGCACGCCTTTCCCGACCTATCTGGCCGCGAATGGAGCCAATGCCGAGGGCATCCTGAGCCTTGGCGGTATCGACCCCTCGAATGAGGCGCTGATGGATTACCGCGCGCGGCATGAGGCATTTACGGGGCAGGCGCCCGATTCCTGGGCCTCGCAGATGACCTATGCGGGGCTGCAAATGCTGGAACAGGCGGTGGCGCGGGTCGGGCTGGACCGCGAGGCGGTCGCGGCAGAGCTGGCAGGTGGCACATTCACCACGATCCTTGGCGAAACCGCGCTGGAGGATAACCAGTTGCGCAACCTGCCATGGACCGGACAGTGGCAGGACGGCGTGTTCGTCGCGGTCCAGACCGCCGATGGCGCGGGGGAAACGCAGATCCGGCTGCCGAAACCCGACTGGTCCGGCAACTGAGCAGGCGCGGGCTGCCGGGGCGACCGGCGGCCCATCCCTGCAACCTTGATGAGGTAAGACCGAAAATGCTGACCACCGCGCTTTTGTCCGGGCTTGTTCTGGGCGGCTCATATGCGCTGCTTGCGATGGGGCTGACCCTGCAATACGGGATCTCGCGGATCATGAACCTTGCTTATGGCGAGATCATCATCTTCGCGGCGTTCGGCGCGTTCCTGCTGTTCTCGGGCGCGGGGATCAACCCGCTTTTGGGCATGGTCATCGTGCTGCCTGCCGCCTTTGCCGCCGGATATGCGATCTACGGGTTGATGATGCAGCCTCTGGTGCGGCGTTCGGCCCGGACCGGCACGCTGGAGGTCGACTCGATCCTTGCGACCTTCGGGCTGTTATTTGTGCTGCAAGGCGTGATGCTGGTGGTCTTTGGATCAAACTATACCAGTTATAACTACCTCAATTTCGGAGTGCCGGTGCTGGGCGTGACCATCGCGGCGAACCGGCTTGTGGCCTTCGCGCTGGCGGTTCTGGTCGGCGGCACGCTGTTTTTGCTGCTGACGCGGACCCGCTGGGGGACGACGATCCGCGCGATTGCGGTCGCCCCCGACGCCGCCCCTCTGGTCGGCATCGACGTGCAGCGCACCGCCCGCTTTGCCTTCGCGCTTGGCACCGCGATGGCGGCGGCGGGCGGGGTGATGATCTCGATGTATCAGACCTTCAACGCCTCGATGGGCGTGGTGTTCACGATGAAGGCGCTTGTCATCGTCATCATGGGCGGGCTTGGCAACCTGATGGGGGCGCTGGCGGCGGGGTTGCTTTTGGGCATCATCGAGGTTCTGGTCGCCACCTATCTCGACCCCGGCCTGACCCTTGCGGCGACCTATCTCATCTTCCTGATCGTGCTGCTCTGGAAGCCGACGGGGCTCTTCGGAAAGGCGGTGGCGCGATGAACAGGACCGTGATTGCGCTGACCCTCTTCGCGCTCGCGCTGGCGGCGCTGGCATGGTTGCCGACGCAGCTTGGCGCTTATGGCGTGGGCCTTCTGCTGGGCATGACCGGTTATGTCACGCTGGCCAGCGCATGGGCGCTGTTTTCGGGGCCGACGCGCTATATCTCGCTGGCGACGGTCGCGTTTTTCGGGATCGGCGCCTATACCGTCGCGGTGCTGAGCGAAACCCTGCCTTACCCCGCCGTGCTGGCGGTTGCGGGTCTGATCGGGCTGATGCTGGCCCTTGTCGTGGGGCTTGCCACGCTGCGACTGGCGGGGATCTATTTCGTCATCTTCACCTTCGGCCTGGCCGAACTGGTCCGCCAGCTTGTCACCTGGTATGAGGTCAATGTGACCGGCACGCTGGGCCGCTATATCTTCCTGCCGATCAGCGCCACGCAGATCTATTGGCAGCTTCTGGGGCTGGCGGCCCTGACCATCGCGATCGGCTGGTGGATCGGGCGCTCGCGCCTTGGGCTGGCGCTGAAGGTGATTGGCGATGATGAGGTGGTGGCCGCGCATATGAGCATCAATATCGCCCGGCTCAAGCTGATGCTCTTCGCCGTCAGCGCGACGATCATCACTCTTGTCGGCGCGATTCAGGCCCCGCGCTGGACCTATGTCGAACCCGCCATCGTGTTCAATCCGACGATCTCATTCCTGACCGTGGTCATGGCGCTGCTTGGGGGCGCAAACCGGCTTTGGGGGCCGTTGTTCGGCGCGGTGCCGCTGTTTTTGCTGTTCGAATGGCTCAGCGCGAACTTTCCCAATCACTACTCGATCATTCTGGGGCTGGTCTTTATCGCCATCGTCTTTGTGGTCCCGCGCGGCGTGCTGGCGCTGATCGAGGATCTGGGCGCAGGCGCGCGCCGCCTGCGAGGCAAACCCGAGGTGCAGCCATGACCGCCCTTCTTGAGATCGGCGGTCTGCGCAAGCAGTTCGGCGGGCTGACCGCCGTGCGCGATGTCAGCTTCGCCATGGCAGAGGGCGAGATCGTGGCCCTTCTCGGGCCGAACGGGTCGGGCAAGACGACCGTGCTGAACATGATCTCGGGGGCGCTCTCGCCCACCGCAGGCCGTATCTTGCTGGCGGGTGAAGAGGTCTCGGGCCTGCCGCCGCATCTGATCGCCCGGCGCGGCGTCGCGCGCACCTTTCAGCTTGTGCGCGTCCTGCCCTCGCTGACCGTGGCCCAGAATATCGCCATCGCCCTTGCCTATCGTCCCGCGCCCCTCTGGGGCCGCGCAGCCGAGGCGCAGGTGGCGGAACTGCTCGATGAGGTGGGGCTGTCGGGGCGCGAGGCCGTTCATGCCGACGATCTGACCTATATCGACCAGAAACGGATGGAGCTTGCC
>NZ_JAUNTN010000040.1 GCF_030538695.1 Paracoccus sp. (in: a-proteobacteria) | reverse complement strand
GCGCAGCGTATTCGCGGACAATCGCCAGCCATACCAGATCAGCACCGCAGCAAAGATCAGCCCCAGCAATGCAGCACCGATCTTCAGCGCATGGGACATCCTTGGTCCGACAAAGGCATAGGCCGCCTCGACGCTGATATGGGCCGCATAGCGCACGCCCATACCCATGGTCAGAAAGCTCATGGTGATGAGGGAATAAAGAATGACCTCCTCGGACCAATAAAGCGAGTTGTTGAAGACATAGCGCGCCACGACCTGAACGATGGCGATCACCGTCGCCACCGCCATCAGGACCGTGACCAAGGCACCCTCGATCTGATCGACAATGCGGTTCAGAACAACAATCATCCGGTCTCGCCTTTCCTGCACCGCATCATCGCACTTCTCAGCCGTTCGCCGCAGCGATGGCGCGATCCATCAGTTCCGGGGTGATACGCGACCGGAATTCGTCATAGATGGGCTGCGATCTTTCGATGAACGCGGCGCGGCCTTCGGGCGAGAGTTCCTGAATTTCGATCTGCCCGCCGATTTCTTCCAGAATACGAACCTCATCCTGCGCGGTGAATTCACGTGCAGCGTCGCGGCCAACGATCATCGCCTCTTCGACGATCTGTTGCAGATCCTCGGGCAGGCCGTCCCAAGCGGCTTTATTCATGATTGCAGCATAGCTGTGATAGGTGTGCCCGGTCAGGGTCATATATTGCTGCACCTCATAAAAGCGCATGGAGTAGATATTCGCGAAAGGGTTTTCCTGCCCCTCGACCACGCCTTGCTGAAGACCGTTATAAACCTCGGTATAGGCCATCGCGGTGGGGTTGGCCCCATAGGCACGATAGGTCGCCAGAATGGTCGGAGCCTGCAAGGTCCGCATCTTGATACCGCGCAGATCGTCCGGCCCGTTGATCGGACGAATGTTATTGGTCATATGGCGGAACCCCGCGCCCCACATCGCAATGCCATGCAAACCGTTGGGTTCAAGGGTTGCCAGCAGTTCCGCGCCAACCTCGCCGTCATGAACGCGCATGACCGCATCCATATCGGCCATCAGGAAGGGCAAGTCGAAAAGATACATCTTTTCGTTGAAATTCGCGAGATTGCCGGTTGGCGGAATGGCGATATGGACAAGCCCCATCTGGGTCTGTTCGATGATCTCGACATCGCCGCCCAGTTGCGCCGCCGGGCGGATATTGATCGCAATCCGCCCGCCGGATCTTTCTTCGACCTCTTGCTTGAACACCTCGGCGGCGCGGGCGTTCGGGGTGTCTTCCGTCAGCATATGCGCGAAGGTAAAGGTGAAATCCGCGCCATAAGCCGTCCCGGACAAAAGCAGGGCCATCGCGGTGGCAAGATGCAATCTGGTCATTTCTCTCTCCTGTTGGTTTTTATGTGTTGAGGGTTGTCTCGACGCCCTGCCCTACAGACAGCAGCAGAGGCTCGGCCATCGGCGGGGCGATAAGTTGCAGCCCCACCGGCATATCGTTGTGATCCCGACCCGAAGGCAGGGTCAGCGCGCACAGGCCCAGCAAGTTGACCACCGCCGTATTGCGCAAGGTCAGCATATTCTTTGGCCCGTAAGCCGCCGGATCGGCCAGTTCAGACAAAAGCGGCGGGCTGATCGCCACGGTCGGGGTTGCAATGACATCGCAATCGGCAAAGGCGCCGAGAGCGGCCCGCGCCGCATCCGCCAGAATGGTGCGGCGACGCAGATATTCGGTGGCGCTGAGGTTTTCGGCACCCTCGACCCGCATCCGCACGACCGGATCAAGCCGCGCGATACGCTCGGGGAAACGCTGGTTCAGAAAGGCGCGCAGTTCCGGTGCGGCCAGACCGCCCTTGGCAAAGACCTCAAGAACCGCATCGCAGCCCGGTAATGTCACTGGCACCAGCTTTGCACCCGCTTGCGCCAGCCGGTCCAATGCGGCGCGGGTCGTGTCGATGATGGCGGCATCGGCCTGATCCCAGAACAGATGTTCCGGCACACCGATCCGCAATCCGGCAACCGGCCGGGGTGACGGGACGGGCTGGCCCTCCAGCGCAGCAAAGGCATAGGCAAGATCGGCCACCGTCCGGCACAAAAGCCCCGGTGTATCCAACGAGGGCGAAAGCGGCACGATTCCGTCCAGAGACCACCGCCCCCATGTGGTTTTCAGCGCCACCTGTCCTGTCAGGCTGGCCGGAACCCGCACCGATCCGGCGGTATCCGTCCCGAATGCGATCAGCGCCGAGCCTTGGGCCAGCGACACCCCCGCCCCTGATGACGACCCGCCCGGCGCGCGGGGCGCGTCAGGGGCGGAGCATGGATTGACGGGCGTGCCCCAATGCGCGTTCACACCCAGGCCGCCAAAGGCAAACTCGACCGTATGCGTCTTACCCATCACGATGCCCAGTTGCGACAAAAGTCGCGCGATCACCGGACCGGGGCGTTGCCATGCAGAGGGCAGTTCGCTGTCGGTTCCGGCAAAGACCGGTAATCCGGGCACGCCGTAAAGATCCTTGACCGATACCGGAATCCCCATCAGCGGCCCCAGATCGACCTGATCGGCCAGCAGCCTATCGGCAGTCTCTGCCTGCGCCAAAGCCCGGTCCCCGGCCCATGTCTTATAGGCGTTCAGCCGCGCCTCGGTGGCGTCATGGGTGGCGATGGCCCGTGCGACCAGATCATGCGAGGACAGCGCGCCCTGCCGCAATTCTGTTGCGATCTGCGATAGGGATGGAAGGGGCGTCGTCATGGCATCCTCCTGCGGCGAACAGGTCCAGCTTACGGGGGGCAGATCATATTTCCAGCCTGTCGGAAGGGCAGTAAAGGTGACAGGTTTTGACAGAAAACCGCTTCAACCCACTGATAGGTATAAATTATCCACAACGTCGCCCCGGCAGCGTTGCCGAACCGGCAAAACAGCGTTGCCCTTGGGCGCACTCGCCTGCCGCATTCCTGTGCATATCCTCGGGTCACATGGAAACCAGCAAAGGACGCCTGACATGGCCCATGAAACCGAACGCCGCCTGCATGAAATGGGCATAACCCTGCCACGTCCGCCGCGCGCCATCGGAAACTATCTGCCCGGTGTGGTGGTCGGAAATATCCTGTATCTTTCCGGCACTTTGGGGACGGTTCCAGATGGCGACGATCACGACATCATGCCAATCACCGGCAAGCTGGGGGCCGAAGTCACGATTGAACAGGGTTACGCCTCGGCCCGGCAGATGGCGATCAACCATCTGGCGCTGATGAAAGCCGCTCTCGGCGATCTCGACCGGGTCAAGAGGATCGTCAAGATGGTCGGCTATGTAAATTCGGCCCCCGGCTTTACCCTGCCGCATCTGGTGCTGAACGGCGCCTCGGATCTTTATGTCGAGCTGTGGGGCGAGGAACGCGGCAAACATGCCCGCGCCGCGCTGACGCAAAGCGAGTTGGGGCTGGATGCGCCGGTCGAGGCGGAAATGACGATCGAGATCTATCCCTGATCCAGCAACCGGCCAAGCAAAGCCGCATCCTCGGCCTCGGATGCGGCAAAGCTGGCGGTGACAGTTTCCAGAAACGCCGCCGCTGCAGGTGGCAGGGGTTGGTCATGCCGCGTCACCGCCGAGATATGCCGGTGCTGAAACTCGGGGCAGATCAGGTCAAGCGGGCGCAGCAGCCCGGCCTGAACCTCGGACCAGACCGCGCGCAGGGGCATAAAGACAATGGCCCCCGCCCTCAAGGCGTGGGTTATCAGGAACTGCAACTGGTTCGCCACGACCAAAGGCGTTGCCTTGCCCCCTGCCCGTTCAAACCCGCGCATGACCAGCCGCGACAGCCCGAAGCTGTCATCGGGCAGAACGAAGGGATGCGTCGCCAGATCCGCAAGCGTCAGCCCGCGCGCACCAAGAAGGGTATGACCCAAAGGCGCAAAGGCCAGCAAGGGCTGACGCCAATGCGCCTGCGCTTTCACCGCCGGATGGCTGAAATGGTCGTAAACAATGCCAATCTGGCAGATATGCTGCTCCAGCGCCTCGAACACCCGGTCGCGCGAGCGGATGCGGACACGGAACCGCACCGCCGGGTGGGTGGCCTGAAACGCAGCAATCTGATCGGACAGGAACGGGCGCGTGATGCCCTCGACCGTAGAGATGCTGATCTGCCCGGCGCGGCTGCCTTGCAGATCGGCCAGATCGCCCTGCATCTGGTCCAGCCGGTCGAAGACGGCAGCCAGATGCGCGACCATCACCTCGCCCGCCTGCGTCAGCCTGATCCCGTCCGCGTGGCGGTGGATCAGCGCCGCCCCGGTCTCTTGTTCCAGCCGGGTGATCTGGCGACTGATGGCCGAGGGCGCAATGCGCAGCCGGTCCGCCGCCTGCCGGATCGACCGGGCGCGGGACAGTTCCAGCAGATATTGGCAGGCCGTCAGGTTCAATGTTCTTCCGAATGGCAGGCCATCCCGGCCCTGCCCGCACCATCAACGATCCGCCCCGCCCCCGCAATCCTTTTGCGCAGCCCTCACCCGCCCATGACCCCGGGCAGAAAGGTCATCAACCCCGGAAAGGCCGCGCAGATCAGAAGGCCGATGAATTGCAGGATGAAGAACGGGAATATGCCTCGGTAAACCGTGGTCATCGGCACATCCGGCGGCAGCGTGCTTTTGATGTAGAACAGCGTGTAACCGAAAGGCGGGCTGATATAGCCCATCTGGATCGTCACCGCGAACATAACCCCGAACCAAATCGGGTCGAACTGGAAATGCTGGATGATCGGCAGAAATACCGGGACAGTCAGTAGAATGATACCGATCTCATCCAGAACCGTGCCCAGAAAGATCAGCAACAGCATCATGACCGCCAGCACGACCCAACGGTTCATATCCAGCCCGGAAATCAGCCCCAGCAACGTATCCGCGCCGCCCAACCCGGTAAAGATCGCGACATAAGCCTTCGCCCCAAGTGTAATCCACAGGATCATCGCGGTCGCCTTGATCGTGCCCTCGCAACATCCCGCCAGCGTCGCCCGCGTCAGGTTACGCCGCAGGCCGGCTGCGATAGCGGCACCCGCGACACCCACAGCCGCGGCCTCGGTCGGGGTGGCGATACCGAAAAAGATCGAGCCGAGAACAAAGGTGATAATCATCACCGGCAGCACCAATGACTTCAGCGATGCCAGCCGTTCACGCAGCGGCGCGCGTGGGCCGTCCTGTGCCGGGGCCATCTCGGGGCGCAGCCAACTGACGACCAGAATATAGGCGATATATAGCCCGCCCAGCAGCAGCCCCGGCACGATGCCCGCAATCAACATCTTGCCGATGGAAACCTGCGCCGTCACCGAATAGACAATAGTCAGGACGGACGGTGGGATCAGGATTCCCAACGTGCCAGAGGCGCAAATCGTTCCCGTTGCCAGTCGCGCATTATAACCGCGTCGCAGCATTTCCGGCAGGGCCAGAATGCCCATCGCTGTCACGGCAGCACCGACCACCCCGGTCATCGCGGCCATGACGATGCAGATCACGACCGTGCCAATCGCCAGACCGCCCCGGACGCGCCCGAACCACAGCTCCATCGCGCCATAGAGATCGCCGATCACGCCCGATTGCTGCAACAGGATCGCCATGAAAATATAAAGCGGAATCGCCAGCAGGGCCTCGGAATGCATGGTGTCATAAATTTGCAGGATCAGCAGCACCAACGCATTCGCATCCCACAACAGCACGGTAAACAGCACCGATAGCCCGCCAAGAACGAATGCCACCGGCAAGCCGGTCAGCAGAAATGCCGTCAGCCCGCCAAACATCAAAATCAAGATCAGGGTCGGGTCCATCAGAGCGCCGCCTCGTCAACGTGGGTGGAGGGGATGGATGGATCACGAAACAGCACCCGCAGCCATTCGGCCAGCGCCTGAAGGCCCATCAGCGCCAAGGCCAGCGGGATGGCGAACTTGACCGGCCAGACGGGCGGGTTCCATGTGGAATAGGATGTTTCACGATAGGCAAAGCTGTCCACGGCAAAGGGCCAGGCATAGGCCAGCAAAATGCCGCAAAACGCCATGATGATCGGATAGTTCACCAGCAAGAACAACCGATTGACTTCGGGGCGGACCGCCCGGCTGACCAGATCAAGGCTGACATGACCACCCGTATGCAGCAGATATGGCCCGCCCAGCAGGAAGTATGGCCCAAAGATCAGGACGCCCAATTCCATCGCCCAGCTTGAAGGCGCATTAAAAACATAGCGCGTCACCACCGCATAAAGCAGCAGTGGCACAATCAGCAGGATGGCAAGACCGGCAAGCCGGAACAGCGCCCTGTTGATCGCAGTTATGGATGCGACAAAGGCTGCTATCGGGCGCGGCAGGGCCGCCGGTCTTACATCTGTCACGACAACAGCCCCAGTTCACGCATATGCTGCATTTGCGAATCAAGGATGCGGGTTGCCAGCACATCGCCTTTTGTCGCCTCGCGCCAGACTTCGGCAGCCCTTGGGCGCGCGGTATTGACGTCATCAGGCGACAGCTCGATCACCTCGACACCCGCTGCTATGAACGCCTCTAAGGCGGTAGCGTCGGTTCGGGTCTTGTTGTCCTGATAGGCTGCCGAAACCTCAGCTGCGGCGTCGGTCAATGCGGTGCGGAAATCCTCGGGCAAGGCATCCCATGCGCGACCATTCGCGACATAGCTTGTCGCGGTCGTCGGCTGATGCACACCGGGCAGAATGATGAATTTCGCCACCTCGGCCAGCCCGGCATCGAAATTCGCCTGAAGGTCGCCCCTATCGGCAATGTCGATCAGCCCCTTGTCCAGCGCCGAATAGACCTCGCCCGTTGGCAGGGGCGTGACCGCCACACCAAAGGCGCTCATCACCGTCGAGGCCAGCCCGGTAAACCGGCCCTTCTTGCCGGACAGCTCCGCGATGCTGTGGATCGCGACCTTGGAATGGATCGGCTCCTGATCGTAAATCGTCGGTGCGATGTAGTGCAGGCCCGCCGGTGCGTAAGCCTCGCGCGCCATCTCAAGCCCGCCATGGTCATTAAACCAAGCCGCATAATCAGGCGAGGTCCGATACCCGAACGGTATGGTCGAGGTGAAGGCCAGCGCCGGGATCTTGCCCGCCTCATAACCATCAAAGGTTTTCATCAACTGAAATGCGCCGCCGCGCACCGCGTCAAATGCCTGCGCGGGCGGCACGATCTGGCCTGCGGAAAACAGCCGCAGTTCAAAATCACCGCCGGTCTTTTCGGCAACCACCCGCGTGAACATCTCCTCATACTGCTGGGGCGCGGTGCCGCCATCCCATAATGACTGAAACATCCACGATATTCGCCCCGCACCCTGCGCCAAGGCAGGTGCCGCCAGACCAAGCGCAGCAGCCCCCGCGCCTGCCGCAAGAAAGCGGCGACGATCAAAGGTCATAGTCATGTTCTCCTCCTGAGTTATTTGTCTTATGTCTGTCGCAAGCGGGCCAGAATATCGCGCGCGCGTTCGGTGCGCACGTCGTGTTCAGCGGCCAGTTCGCGCGCCACCGCGTCAACCTCTGCCCCTTCAGCACCGGCGACAATGGCGATATTGCGGGCGTGCAGCGCCATATGACCGCGCTGGATCCCCTCGGTCGCAAGCGCCCGCAGCGCGGCCATGTTCTGCGCCAGCCCGACCGTCACCGCGATCCGGGCCAGTTCCGCCGCGGATAAGACCCCGGCGATCTGCAACGCCTTTTGCGCCAGAGGATGCGTTTTCGTGGCCCCGCCGACGATCCCGACCGCCATCGGCATTTCCAGCGTCCCGCACAGATTGCCGTCGCGGTCTTTTTCCCATGTCGTCAGCGAGGTATAGCGCCCACTGCGCGCCGCCCAGGCATGGGCGCCCGCCTCGATCGCGCGCCAGTCATTGCCGGTGGCCACAATCACCGGATCAATCCCGTTCATGATGCCCTTGTTATGGGTCGCGGCGCGGTAAGGATCGACCACGGCCAGCGCCTGCGCATCCAGAATGCCTTCGATCACCTCGGCACCGTTCAGGGTTTTGGTGGTCAGGGCATCGGGCGTCACGCGTACCCATGCCCGCGCCAGCCGCCGATCGGCCAGGTTCGACAAGATCCGCAGCCGCGCGGTGCCGCCCGCCAGTTCGGCCAGACGCGGCGCGACATGCTCGGCCATCGTGTTCACCGTATTGGCCCCCATCGCGTCGCGCACATCGACAATCAGATGCGCCACGATCATCGGCCCGCGCGGGCTGTCGGTGAAGACATGAACCTCGATCTCGCGGCAGCCGCCGCCAAGGCCGACCAGCACCGCATCGCGGCTGTTCGCAGCGGCGATCAATTCCTCACTTGCGGCCAGAATCCGCAGTCGCGCGGCCGCTGGATCGGTGGCACCAAGGATCTGCACCTGCGCCCGCATCAAGGGCGCGGTTGTGCTGGCCCCAAAACCGCCACAATCACGGGCGATCCGCGCCATATAGCTGGCCGCCGCCACGACCGAAGGTTCCTCAACCGCCATCGGCACCAGATAATCCCGCCCGTTAATGGTGAAATTCGTGGCGATACCAAGCGGGAGTTCAAAGGTGCCAATGACGTTTTCAACCATTCCGTCAGCGGTCGATAGAGCCAGGCGCGGCAGATCACCGTCAAGCCCGGCCACGTCCAGAACACGGGCCAGCCGTTGATCCGGAGACATCGCCCGCATATTCTCGATCCGTGACACTGGCTGCATCGCCATCTCTTCCCCCATCCTGCTATAAATCATAGGTTGACACAAAACCGTCACCTGCAATCAAGGTATGGTCATGCAAATAATCGCCATGATTGTGCCCATAGAATAAAGTGACAATTCATGCCCCGTTCCGAAACCAAGGCGGCACAAGTCGCAGCACGGTTGATGAGTCAGATCTCGGATGGTCGCTTACCGCCGGGTTCCCGCCTTCCATCCCTGCGGCAGGCGTCAGGTGAGTTTGGCGTATCGAAAAATACCATGGTCGAGGCCTATGACAGGTTGGTTGCGCAGGGTGTTCTGGTCGCGCGGGCGGGTGCCGGATTCTATGTCCAGCCACGCCGCATTCTGCCCCAGCCGCCTGCGGCGGGTCGCCTGAAAGAGGCTGCGGATGCGGCATCGCTTTTGACCGAACAGCTTGAACGCCGTTTTCGCACCCGCATCGGCGAGGGCCGCCCTTCTGCCGAATGGCACGAGGGGGCGGTGATAACCAAACATCTGCGCATGGCGATCACCGAAGGCGGCGGCGGATTGCGGCCCGATTATGACCCGCCCAGCGGTTACGCCGCGCTGCGCAAAACGCTGGCGACCCGGCTGTCGGAACGCTCGATCGACGCGGGCACCGACAATGTTCTGCTGACCCTTGGCGCCAATCACGCCTTCGATCTGATTATCCGTCAATATCTGCGCCTTGGCGATGCTGTGCTGGTGGACAGCCCCGGCTATTACCCCCTGTTCGCAAAGCTGAAACTGGCGGGCCTGACCCTGATCCCTGTGCCTCGCGGACCACATGGCCCGGACCCGCAAGCATTGGCGCGAGCGGCAGAGACCAGCGGAGCGCGGTTCTTTTTCACACAGTCCCTTGCGCATAACCCCACGGGCACATCGCTGAACATGTCAACAGCGGGGGATATCCTTCGCATCGCCGACAGGTTCGATCTGACGATTATCGAGGATGATATTTTCGGCGATCTGATGCCGCCCACGGCTCCAAGGCTGGCGGCACTGGATCGGTTACGGCGGGTCTTGCTGGTCAGCAGCTTTTCCAAGACCCTGCCCGCAGGGCTGAGGGTCGGTTATATCGCCGGACCGCCCGCCCTGATGGCCGAGCTTTGTTCGCTGAAAATGCTGACCGTAGTGAACAGTTGCGGCTATTCCGAACGGATCGTTCATGCGGTGCTGACCGATGGTAGCTATCGCCGCCACATCCGCACCCTGCAAGCCCGCGTTCGGAACGCTTCGGCGCAGGCAACCACATTGGCGGCACGTCTGCGCCTGTCCATCACGCTGGAGACCGAGGGCGGATATTACGGCTGGCTGCGCCTGCCCGAAGGCACCGACGACCTTGCCCTTGCGCGACAGGCCGCAACGCAGGACATTTTCCTTGCCCCCGGCTCGATCTTTTTTCCGTCGGGCGTCAGTGAGGGCGGAAACTGGCTGCGGCTGAACATCGCCTATGCCGGCGACCCGCACTTTGCAGCGTTTATGGAAAGCACATTAGGCCCATGAGCCATACCCTCACGGTTCCGCGCAGCCTTACCATATCACCTCGCACACCAACGCCTCGGATGGCGGCTGACCCAACATCTGATTCCATCTGCCCGCCGGATGCTCCTCCAATAGCTGAAAGCTGCGCTCACCTTCATGCGGGGAAATCATGCAAAGCCGGCCTCCCGGTGCGGATCGCAGGTAACATGAGAGTTTCGATGCCCTCAACATCCAGAAAATCTTGCATCCGGCGCAAAAACTCGCCCGTGACAAGTAAAGCCAGTTTTGTGCATTCAGCACCTCGAGCACATCACGGCTGCACAGATTGGCCTCAATGATCCGCCAGCCGTCACCTTCTGCCGTCAGCGCATCAGCTGTATAATAAACAGCTTGATGCGTTCAATAAAACACTCCCACCCCAAGCACACAATGCCATGCCCGAGGTACGCCGAATTCTAGCCGGGGCGTCCCACATTTATAGGCAACCCTGCAAATCGCGCAGCCATTACCATCGGGTCAAATAGCGCAGCACGTCTCACCCCCCGTGCAATTCATCTGACTACATTTTAACTCACTATTTTCATATTCTTAGCATTAAAAGACGGATTTACACAAATACAGCAACTTTCACCTCTATTAATAAAATCATTCTCACCCCGACCCAGCGAAGTGCTGAATACAACAATACCACTATGGCACCACACCTGCACCAATCAGCGAAGAAATAGAAATCTTATTCAAGCACAGCACACGCCATGAACGGCACCTGAACACGCAGGCTGGGTTTCCCCACCCCCTTTGATTGACTATGAATTCATTGCATTTTTATCAAAAATTCCGCGACCATCTGGCGTTCGCTAGCATCCGGCCAGGCACATTCGAACATCGCGAGAGTTATACCGCGCCATTGCGACTGCATGAAACCACCCGGATCGCGCAGTCCGTGGCAAACAGTACAGCATCCGTAGAACATCTTTTCGTCCGACTCCATATTGGCATAAAGTTCCTGCACCGAATCATACATCCGATCTGGACCCGGCGCGCTGTCGTCGATTACGGTCATAGTGATCCCAGTCTCAATCACAGGCGAGTGGCAGGCCATATTCGGCCCTTTAGAGTCTTCGCATTTGCGCATGGACACCAGATATGTATTGGCCATATTTCCCTGAGACAGCCCCGAACACCGCTCCATCGAGGTCAGTAAATTACCCCCTAAATTGCAGTGACCCTTGCTATCAAGCTGCGGCCAGCCGCCTTCATTGGCCAGCATAGCGTCAAAGTTATCGTGCACCATGTCCTCGTGATGTTTAGGATCTCGACCCCTGTGAAAACAGATCGGCTTGGGTCAGCCCGCCGCCTTCACAGCAGCGGTAATTTGCCCAAATGCGCCACTGATCTGGTGTCGGGCCGCTCGGAGGCACGCGAACAACCCAAGCCCCTATTGACCGCCGGGTGAACGGTTGCCGACCGGGCGGAATGCCTCATCGCCTGACGTATCGATCTATCTCCGTTCCTGAGCCAGGTTGCGCTCGAGATAAGCGTACAGACGTCACCATCCTCAATAATGTTGCCCGCGCAAGCTCGCGCCGGGCAAACGTCTCCTGCTCTATGTGCAACGTCTGAGATCGGATACCAGATCATCGCCTCATTCTGGACCGCGCCGAGCTAATGAGCGCGGGTGAAAATAATCCTGCGCGAGAAGCACTTGCCGCAAGCTATGGGTCTTCATGGCGTCATGTGAACGAGGCTATACAAGAGCGCCTCAAAAAAAGACCAGCCTGATATCCAAGACCGATCCAGCCCCCAGAAATGGGAACACGGGCCGTAGCCCGTGCTTCAATGTGGTGCTCTGTCGAGCTTGTTAGCCACTCGACCGCGATTTCTGAATGTTTTCAGTAAACATCGGTTCGATGGTCCAGTCAAGCACGATATTCGCCATCAGAATCGCGGTCCAGTAGGAACTCAATGAAACTGCCGGGTCTTAAGAGAAGATTCATCAAGCCTCGGGAGCTATTGAGATGTCCATTCGGGTATGCACCTAATCCTGTCCTCGCCTGTTGGCAACTGCCTGTCAGGTTGCACACCACCACAAGCACTGCGGGGGCAAATCAGTTCCCCCGCACCGAGAAGATACGAACAACCAAGCTTACCAGCACAGCAGCACAGCAGCACAAGCGCCGCCAACGTTTCCTCAATGAAACACTATTGACCCGCGTAAACAAATCACCTTATCGTCAGGCTAACGCTACCCTACCGTTAACATTACAAGAATACGGAAGCCACCATGCTCACGCGCCTCGCCCTCGACGTCGGAACCTCATCCATAGGCTGGATTCTCTACGAGATCATCAACGGGCGACCCGTGCGCATGATCGACGGCGGCGTGCGGATTTTTGGCGATGGGCGCGAGGCGAAAACCGGGCAGT
>NZ_JAUNTN010000039.1 GCF_030538695.1 Paracoccus sp. (in: a-proteobacteria) | reverse complement strand
TGCAAATCGTAGCTTATGTCAGTGTCCGAATTTCGGGGGGTAGCTCAGCGGGCAGCGACCACACCGGGGCTGCCGCCATGCTGAGCAGCCTGCCTAAGACGGAATGGATGCTGGCAGACAGGGGCTATGATGCCGACTGGTTCAGATACGCGTTGAAAGACAAGGGGATAAAGGCATGCATCCCCGGCCGGAAGGGCAGGAAGAAAGCCATCAGGCACGACAAATGTCGCTACAAGCGCCGTAACCGTATTGAGATCATGTTCGGCAGACTCAAGGATTGGCGGCGCGTTGCGACCCGATACGACAGGTGCCCCGTCGTCTTCCTCTCGGCCATAGCAATTGCCGCAACAGTCCTCTTCTGGCTCTAAAATAATGAGTCTGGAGCCTAACGGTCGCTGGTTTGGGGATTGTCTGGCCAAACAGCATTATGGGCGGCGTGAGAGAAGTGACGGATTCGGATATTTATTGTTTTTAAACAATAGCTTATAGAGATTACCGGTCTCGGGGCGGTCCTCGCAACCATAAGCAATAACTCAATATTATTAATGTGTTGATAGCCGGCAGCGGTGGGTTTCGTATTGATAGAGCGTGCCAGCCCCCGCAACTCGCGGGGCTGTTTGCGTTTGGACGGCCGCCCGGCAATCTCATGAATCGGAAGCCCGCAGGCCAGACGTGGAAGGCTCGCCAAGCTGCCGTGTAAATGGATCGCCCTTCCGGATTTACTCGTCCCGCTCTCCTTAGCCGTGATGGAGATTGCGCGGGAATCACTTTGGGAAATGGGAAGGGCGGATAGCAGTGGCTTACCTTTGCTTGCTCAAGATGATAAAGTGAGCCTGCGCCAGTTCTTGGCCGTAGCGTGAGGCCCGGATATCATGCTCTGCGCCCGCCCAGAAGCCAGACCAGATACAGCCCGCCGCACATCCCCGTCATGCTGCCGATAGGGAGCAGCAGGCCAAAGGGCGCGCGTTGGCTCAACAAATCGGCGGCCAAAAGCAGTGCGGCCCCCGTCAACGCGCCGGACAACAGCGGCACCCCCGGGGTTCGGGTCAGCCGTCGGGCGATCTGTGGTCCGGCCAGCGCGATGAAGGCGATGGGGCCGGCGCTGGCTGTCGCCACCGCTGTCAATCCGACGGCCGCGATCACCAGCAGGGCACGGCTGCGGCCGATGCCCACCCCCAGTTGCACGGCGATGTCCTCGCCCAGCTCCAGCACCGCCAGCCGGCGCGCGCTGAGCAGCACGAGCGGCATGAACAGGCACAGCCCGGCCAGCACCGTCCAGACATGCGCCCAGCTGCGCGCGTTCAGCGAGCCGGCCAGCCAGATCTGCGCCGACATGGCGCGGTCCAGACTGCCCATGACCATCAGCATGGTGTTCACGCCGGTCAGCACCGCGCCCACGCCGATACCGATCAGGATCAGCCGATAGCCACCGCCTTCGCGCGCGCCGCGGGCCAGCGTCAGGACCACCAGCGCTGTCACCAGACCCGAAGCGACGGCGGCCGACGCGACCTGAAACGGGCCGGCGTTGAACAGGATGATCTGCAAGATCGCTCCTGTCGCGGCGCCGGTGGTGAAGCCGATCACATCGGGAGAGCCCAGTGGATTGCGCGACAGTGACTGGAACACCGCGCCCGCCATGCCCAGCGAGGCTCCGACCAGCGCGGCGGTCAGCACACGCGGCAGGCGGATGCCGCGCAGCACCCGCGTCGCGGTCGCGTCATGGGACAGGCCGGCCAGCCCCTCGACCACCTGCAGGGGCGAAAGCCGCAGCATCCCGGTGCCTAAAAGCAGCAGTGCCAACAGCAGGCAGACCAGCATCAGCGCCAGGCAGATGCCCGCTGTCCGCGGTCGCCACAGGGCCGACACCGGGCCCAGCCGCAGGGTGCGGGTGCCGGGCAGGATCATAGCCGGGCCACGCGAAAGCGGCGCACGACATGGACAAAGAACGGCCCGCCCAGAATGGCTGCGACAATGCCTGCCGCGACCTCGGCGGGGGGCGCGACCACTCGGCCAAGGATATCGGCGGCCAGCAGCACCGAGGCGGCAAACAGCGCCGACAGCGGAAGCACCCGTCGACTGTCCGGCCCGGTGACGGCGCGGACGATATGCGGCGCGACCAGCCCGACGAAACCGATCGGCCCGGCAGCGGCGGTGGCGGCGCCGGCAAGGATCATCACCGCCAGACAGGCCAGCGCCCAGAACCGTTCGGGCCGCACCCCCAGCGCGCGGCCGCTGTCATGCCCCAGCGCCAACGCGTTCAGCCCCGGTGCCAGCGCCAGTGCCAGCGCGCCCCCCGGCACCAGCATCCCGCCCATGGTCAGCGCCACCTTCCAACCGCGCCCCTCCAGAGCGCCCGAGCCCCAGTTGCGGAACAGGTCCAGCACCTCCAGCTCGGAGTTCAGGATCACCAGATTCGCTGCCGCGCCCAGCAGCACCGAGATCGCTGCTCCCGCCAGGACCAGTCGCACCGGATCGGTGCCGCTCTCATGCGCCCGGCCCAGCAGGAACACCGCCACCCCGGCCAGACCGGCGCCCAGAAAGCCGAACCAGACATATTGCGCCATTTGTGTCAGGCCAAATGCCGAGGCGCCCAGCACAACCGCGATGGCTGCCCCGGCGTTGACGCCCAACAGCCCCGGCTCGGCCAGCGGGTTGCGCGTGATCGCCTGCATCAGCGCGCCCGCCAGCCCCAGTGCCGCGCCTGCAAACACGGCCAGCAGCGTGCGCGGCATCCGCAGTTCGCGCAGGATCAGATGCAGGTCGTTGGTCGGGTCATAGTCAAACAGCGCCGCAAGCACCTGCGCGGGCGGGATCGGGCGCGAGCCGATGGCAAGGCTTGCCAGCATCAGCAGGGTCAGCACCGCCAGCCCGGCAGCATATTGCCGACCGGCAGGGGGCGGGCGCAGCAGCGTCATTTGCGGAAATAGGGTGCGACCGTGCGGATGATCTGCAAGCCCGAATAATAGTCCACCCGGAACGAGGTCGGCCCCAGCGGATAGACCCGGCCTTCGCGCACCGCCGGCAGGTTCGCCAACACCGAATCGGCCAGAAAGGCGCGCACGCTGTCCTCGGTGCCATTCAGCAGGAAGATGCTGTCGCCGGTGATCGCCGCCGGCAGATTCTCATGCGAGACGAAATCGAAATCGGCCGAACGCGAGATATCGCCACGCATCGTCTCGGGGATGCCGGCGATGTCGAACCCCAGCGCGGCAAGCACCCGGCCTTGCGGGCTTTCCGGCTTGCCCACCGCATAGGTGCCCGAGAAATTGTAGGACACGATGCTGGCCTTGCCCTCGGGCAGGGTCATCCCTGCGCGCGCCTCGTCGGCCTGCCGGGCGAAATCTGCGGTTACGCGGGTGGCGTCATCCTCATGCCCGGTGGCACGGCCCAGCGTCCGGGCCAGATCTTCCCAACCGTCGCTGGTGTAATCCAGCACCATGACCGGCACGCCCTGCGCGCGCAACTGATCCAGATAGGGCAGGATGCTGTCGCCGCCGACCGACGAGGCAACCACCAGATCGGGTTCCTGCACGATCAGGGCCTCGATGTCGAAATTCAGGTTGGGATACAGCACCTCGACGCCGCGCTGGTCGGCGGTCTTGGCCCATTGCGCAAAGAACCCCTTACCATCGGTCAGCGGTCCGACCATGGCTGATGCCGTTGCCGCCACAGGCGCGTCGATGGCCAGCAGGATTCCGGTCAGGCTGGGCGAGGTCGAGACGATGCGCTGCGGCTGGGCCGGTATGCTGATCTCGCCGGTGGTATCCGGAATGTTGCGCGGCCAGCCCTCGGCATGGGCGGTCAGCGGCAGGGCAAGGATCAGGGCGGCAAGACGGATGAACATGGGGTGTCCTCAGATCGGCAGGTCGGCGTCGTCAAGGTCTTCCAGCCGCAATCCCTGTTGGCGGATGCGGTTGTATTCCTGCAACCGGATGCGGTCCAGATCGCTGCTGCTGGTGCCGAGTTTCCAATAGCCGACGACGCGCAGATCGTCGCGCGCCATGCCAAGGGCGCGGAAATGGCTGCGCAGATTGCGCATTTCCTGCCGCTCACCGGCGGCCCAGAGCGTCCAGCCCTCGGGTGAGGCGATGGCGGCCTGGGCGGCGGACAGCAGCGCGCTGGTGGTGCCAGCGGGGGCATCGCGGCGGATCAGGTGATAGTCAACGCCGGGCAGCCGGGGCAGTTCGTCAAAGGCGCCCGGCTCGGCGGTTTCGATCCAAAGGCTGCCGGGGGCGCCCTCGGGCCATTCGTTCAGGATGGCAAAGACGGCCGGGATCGCGGTTTCATCGGCAAAGATCGCGCTGCGCTTTCCGGGGGCGTGGCAGGGGACCATATGCTGGCGCGGGCCGATCGTGCCGACGCGGGTGCCGGGGCGGGCCGCACGCAGCCAGCGCATTGCCGGGCTGTCGTCGTCATGGATCACCAGGTCGATTTCTGCCATGCAGGTGGCCGCGTCGAAACTGCGGATCGTGTAGATGCGTGAAACCGGACGCTGGCCTGCGGGTGTCTCGACCTCGATGCGCACGGCCTGATTTGCGGGCAGCCATGCCGCCGGATCCGCCGTCTCGATCCGCCCGACCAGCCGCGCGACCGAGGCGAAGGGGCGCTGGATCGCGACCACCTCCATCTGCACCTGATCCATGTCGCGCATGTGGTCGGATTGCGACAACAGGCCCTCGGGGTCTTCGACGGATTCAGGGTTGGGGCTGGTCATGGCATCCTTTCCGCCCGCGCATCGGGTGCGGGCTGTGGGTCTGAAGCACGGGGATGGCTGGCGGCCGGGGCGGCGTAATAGCTGAAGCCATATTGCAGAGCGTATTCCGCAATGCAATACACATGCTGCCGGAAAGCCGGCGCGAGGGAAGGAGCGGGAATGGCCCATCGCCTGTATGCCGACGCCGTGACCCTGCGCTATCAGGCGCGGGCGGTATCGGAAAACCTGTCGCTGGTGATCCCGGATGGATCCTTCACCGCCATTGTCGGCCCGAATGCCTGTGGCAAATCCACGCTGCTGCGGGCACTGGCCCGGCTTTTGGTGCCAGATGCGGGACAGGTGGTTCTGGACGGCAAGGCGATCCATAGCCTGCCCTCGCGCGAGGTGGCGCGGCGTTTGGGCCTGTTGCCGCAGTCGCCCGTGGCGCCCGACGGGCTGACCGTCGCGGAACTGGTGGCGCGTGGCCGTTTCCCGCATCAGGGCTTTTTGCAGCAGTGGTCGCCCGAGGATGAACGTGCAGTGCGCGCGGCGCTGGAGGCGACGGGAACGCTGCCCTTGGCCGCCCGCCCGGTGGCCGAATTGTCGGGCGGCCAGCGTCAGAGGGTCTGGGTCGCGATGGTGCTGGCACAGGAAACTGGCATCCTGCTGCTGGATGAGCCGACGACCTATCTGGACATCGTGCATCAGGTCGAACTGCTGGACCTGCTGGCCGGGCTGAATGCGCAAGGCCGCACCGTGGTCGCGGTGCTGCATGAACTGAACCTGGCCTGCCGCTATGCCTCGCATCTGGTGGCAATGCGGGATGGTGCGGTGCTGGCCGAAGGCCCACCCGAGGCGATCGTGACCGAGGCGCTGATGCGCGAGGTCTTTGGGCTGGAGGCACTGGTGCAGCCCGATCCGCTGACCGGGCGGCCAATGGTGATCCCGCGCCCCCGCAGGTAATCAGTCGAAGATGCTTTGCCCGCCCGTTGCGCGGTTGATGAGCCGTGCCGCATCGCGCAGCGCCAGCCCGGCCTGCGGCGAATCGAGTTTGCCCAGATTGCCGGCCGTGGTCACCATGCAGGCCAGCTCGCCCTGCGCGTCCAGAATCGGTGCCGCCTGCCCGGTGACATTGGACAGAAGATGGCTGGTCAGCTCGGCCCAGCCTTCGGCGCGCACGCGGTCGGTCACGGCCTTGCCGGCAGGGGCACCACGAAAGCCGGGCGGTTGCAGGCGCCGTGCCGCCTCGACCTGCGCGCGGGGCAGGAAAGCCTGACAGACCATGCCGCAGGCACTGTTGTCGATGGGCAGCACGTCGCCCAGACTGACGGCGGTGATGGCGAAATGCGCGCTGCGATACCAGCGCACGATGGTCGGCCCGCGCTCGGTCCAGATGCAGACCCCGGCGCTGAGTCCGTGATTCTCGGTCAGCTGCTTCATCTGCGCGCCAGCGATCTCGACCGCATCGACCCGGCGCAGCGCGGCGACGCCAAGGCTGAGCGCCGCCGGGCCAAGGTCATAGCGGCTGGAAACGGGATCCTGAACCGCCAGCCCCTCTTTCACCAGACTTTGCATGTAGCGATGCGCGGTGGAACGGCCGGTGCGCGACAGTTGCGCGATTTCGGCCAGCGGCAGGGCGCGTTCGGCGCCGGCCAGAATTGTCAGGAACCGCATGGCAATGCTGATCGACTGGATCGTTCCCGACCGCTTTTGCCCCGAGAGCTTGGCATCCTCGTCAAGAAAGGGTTCGAACTCCATCATTGGCGGTTTCTCCTGCGCTTGCGGCTGGCTCGCGTCCGGGCGTGCGGCAGCGGCGCAACACTAGCGTGGCGCGACGGCCTTGGCAAAGGGGCGCGTCGCGCATCAGATTGACATGTGGAACGCATTGCGCAATGTGAGATGTGAATGAACGCCGCCAGCAAGGTTTTCCGCGCCAGTCCGTGCTTCGCCGATAAGCCCGAGGAACCCATGCCCCAACCCCACCGCAAGTGGCTGACACAAGGGGTCAGCCTGATCGCCCTTCTTGTCGCGGCGCCAACGCACGCGCAGGAGGCCGCGCCCGATACCGTCATGCTGGATATGATCGTCATTACCGGCGACAATATCACCCGCGACCTGATGCAGACCGCGAGCTCGGTCTCGGTCGTGACCGCCGAGGAACTGAAAAAGGAAAAAGCCGGCAAGAATGAGGTGCGGGCCGTCATTTCCGGCACCCCGAACGTGATCTATACCGACAGCGTCAGCACACCGGTTATTCGCGGGCAGGACGCGCAGGGGCCGCACACCGGCGCCAATGCCTTCTTCGCCGGTTCGGTGCCTCGCGCCACCATTAACCTTGATGGGCATTACCTCAGCTACAACGAGCTGTATTTCGGCGCCACCTCAACCTGGGATGTGGACAGCATCGAGGTGTTCCGCGGCCCGCAGACCACCTCGCAGGGGGCCAATGCCATCGCCGGCGCGATCATCGTCAATACCAAAGATCCCAGCTTTACCCCCGAGGGTGCCTGGCGGCTGGAAGGCGGCAATTACAACCAGCGCGGCGCGTCCTTCATGTGGTCGGGACCGCTGACCGACGAACTGGCCGCGCGAGTGTCGCTGGATTATTCGGCGCGCGACAGCTTCATCGACTATGTTGGCTCTAACTTCATCCAGAACAGTATCGGGCAGGATTTCCTGAACGCCAACGCGCGGGTCAAGCTGCTGTGGCAGCCGACCGAGCTGCCGGGCCTGTCGGCCAAGCTGACCTACAGCCACAGCCGGATGAAACGCCCCAGCGCCGAAGGCGCCGCAGAGCCATATGACAAGCTGGAATCGATCACCACATGGATGCCCGGCTGGGATCAGACCACCGACACCGGTATTCTGGATGTGGACTATGACCTCGGCAACGGCATGGTGGTCAGCAGCAAGACGCAATATTCGACCTCGGATGTCGAGCGCCGCGTCGGCACGCCGACCATGGGCGATGCGGATGTGTCGCAGGACAATTACTCGAACGAAAGCAAGCTGACCTTCGGCACGCCCGATGACCGGCTTAGCGGTGTGGCGGGGGTCTATGTCGCCTTTACTGATCAGGACGAATGGCTGAATCTGGGCGGCATTTCGACCTTCCGCGACAAGAAGTCGAACCTTGGCCTTTATGGAGAGATGAACTGGCGTCTGGACGACCGCTGGAGCCTTGCCGCCGGGCTGCGTTACCAGCGTGACCACATCCGCCGCACCGGCGATGTCTCGCCCCTGTTTGCCAACAGCGACGTGAATTACGATCAGACGTTCCACGAACTGCTGCCCAAGCTGACGCTGACCTATCAGGCGACGCCGGACTGGAACGTGGGCGCGCTGATCAGCAAGGGCTATAACCCGGGCGGTGTGTCGCTGGATTTCGGCTATTCCAAGGAATGGACCGAGTTCGACGCCGAGACGGTCTGGAACTATGAGCTTTTCACCCGTGCCGAACTGATGGATGGTCGGCTGATGCTGACCGGCAACCTGTTCTACATGGATTACAGCAACGCCCAGCACAATATCGCGCATCTGGTCAATGGCGTGACCTATCTGCAGACGGTGAACGCGCAGGACGCCGAGGCCTATGGTCTGGAACTGGGTGCCGACTGGCGCGCCACCGACAGCCTGACCCTGCGCGGCAGCCTTGGCCTGTTGCATACCGAATTCGAGCGGTTCGACCAGATGCCGGCCTATGTCGGCAACGAATTCGCCCGCGCCCCCGGCAAGATGCTGAGCCTTGGTGCCAGCTGGGACGTGAACGACCGGCTGAATCTGGGCGGGCAGCTCCGCTATGTGGACGGCTATTACTCCAACACCGCTAACACGCCGGTCTATGCGGTTGATGGCTTTACGCTGGTCGATGTGAATGCCAGCTACAAGGTCAATGACCGGGTCGAGCTTTACGGCTATGTCAACAACCTGTTCGACGAACGCAGCGCGGTGCTTTTGGAACAGGCGCGCGGCAATGTTGTCTTTACCCAAGGCAGCATGACCGCGCCGCGCATGGTCGGCATCGGCATCCGCGGCACGTTCTGACGCGTCTTTGACAGGTTGGACCGGCGCCATGCGTGTGGCGCCGGTTGATGTTCATTCAAGGCAGGGCGACTGATGCTCCGACCAAGACTTTGCATAGGCATGTCCGTTGCCCCCACATGGCTCAGCGGCGAGGGCTGGCGGCAGGCCGACAGCGGCATCGAGGGGCTTTATTCCAGCGATCTGGCGCTGGAGGTCGCGCGCCGGGCCGAGGCCGCGCATCTGGATTTCGTCTTTCGCCCGGATGCGATGTTCCTGCCTATGCCGGTGATGGCGCAGTCATTCGGCTTTTCCAGTCTTGACCCGACCCTGCTGCTGGCGGCCATCGCGCGGGAGACCCGGCGGATCGGTCTTGTCACGACGATCTCGACCACCTTCGGCCATCCCTATCATGCGGCGCGTCAGTTGATGTCGCTGCATTGGCTCAGCCAGGGCCGGGCGGGGTGGAACGTTGTGACCGCCTTGCAGGGCAACGAGAACTTCGGCCTGCCCGAGATGCCTTCGTCGGAAACCCGCTATGCCCGCGCGGCCGAGTTCACCGAGGTGGTGCGCCGCTTGTGGTCCAGCTTTCCGTCCGAGGCTCTGCTGGTGGACCGCGCCGCCGGGCACTATGCCGATACCGACCTGATCCTGCCTATCGACCATCAAGGGGCGCAATTCCGCGTCAAGGGGCCGATGAACCTGCCGCAATATCCCGGCCCGGACATTCCGCTGATGCAGGCGGGCGGTTCGGCGCTTGGCGTGGATTTTGCGGGGCAGGTCGCCGACATGGTCTTTGGCATGACGCCGGATCTGCCCACGGCAATCGAGACGCGCCGCCAGCTTTCGGCGCGCGCACAGGCGCATGGCAGGCAACCGCGCGATGTGCGGCTGCTGCCGGGGCTGAGCCTGTATCTGGGCGAGACGCGGGCCGAGGCGCAGGCGCTGTTTCTGGCTACTCATGCCCGCGTGGACCGCGCGCAGCGGCTGCGACTGGTGCAGGATTTCCTTGGGCTGGATCTGGCGGGCTGGCCGCAGGACCGCCGGATCACGCTGGCGGACCTGCCGGACGAGCATCGTTCGTCGCGCTGCATCACCCAATGCGAGGCCCTGCGCCGGGTCATCCGTCAGGATCGTCCGACCACCGAAGTCCTGCTGACACGGCCCGAATTGCTGGCTTCGGTGCATTGGCAGGTCATCGGCACGGTCGAGGATGCTGTGACCGAAATCGCCACATGGTTCCGCGCCGGCGCCATAGACGGTTTCATCGCAGTGCCGGGTGGATCCCGGCGCTCGCTGGACCTGCTGCTGGATGCGCTGATCCCGCGTCTGGCGCAAGAGGGCCTGTTTCGCGCCGATTACAGCGCGGACACCCTGCGCGGGCATCTGGAGGAGTGATGCCGGCGTCCTCTGTCGGGCACCCACTTGCCTCAGCCGCAGAATACCGGATCAGACCGCGCACCTGAGTTCGGGTAGATTACGGCGGTTGCGCGTCCCTGAAGTCAAAATAATGAAAATATATCAGATGGATGGAATTACGCTGTCCTGATGCCACCGGCCCAATCACACGTCTGCATCAACGCTTGAAGAGGCCGGTAGTATTCTCGGCGGTCTTTCTGTATTTCATACCTTCAGCAGATCAAGCAGGGGATCAAAGGCATACATCGCTGCGCGGCGTCCCGAAGCTGGTTCAATGGTCCGCAGCAGGCCCGCTTCGACCAGCCGCCGAGATAATGCGCGCGCAGAGGACGATGGGATCCCCGAGCGTTCGACGAAGCGGTCGTTGCGGAAGATCGGGCTCGCGAAGACGAAGTCCAGCGCCTGATCATGGAATTGCGAGTTCAGCACCTCGCGGAACCGTTCCCGCATCTCGCCGTGAAGGCGAAAGATCGTGTCTGCCGTCTGGATGTTGACCGTCGCCTGGGCGTGCATCGCCCGGAGGAAGAATACGATCCAGCCGGTCCAATCGCCTGTGGCCGAGACCGCGCGCATCCGTTCGATGTATTCGTCCTTGTGGGCCTCGAAGTAACCCGAGACGAAAAAGTTCGGCTGATGCAGGACGCCGAGTTTCCACAGCATCAGCGTGATCAGCATGCGACCGATCCGGCCGTTGCCGTCTTCGAACGGATGCAGGGCCTCGAATTCGACATGTGCGATGGCGGTGCGGATCAATGGCCGCATCGTGCTTTCGTTGATGTAGCGGACGAGCTCGGCCATCGCCGGGCCGAGTTGTTCAGGCGCGATCGGGACGTAATAGATCTTTCCCCGCCGTTCGTCCCCGATGTAATTCTGCTCGACCTTGTAACTTCCTGGGCGCTTGCGGGCACCCCGGCCAAAGGACAGCAGCTGCTGGTGGGCGGTCCGGACCAGGTGTTCGCCAAGCGGCGCGCCCTCGGCAAGGGCTTGTTGGGCATTGCGCAGTGCGCGGGAGTAGAGATAGGTCTCGATATCGTCGTTGCGCGCTTCCCGGTAAGGGTCGGCGGTGCCTGCATCTTCCTCGGCCTCCAGCCGGTACAGTTCTTCGATGGTCGAGATCGTCCCCTCCATCCGCGAGGAGGTGACCGCATCCTGGCGGCGCAGGGGGGCGAGGAACAACTCGCTGTTCACCATGCCCGACATCTTGGTATCATATCGCGCGAGGGAGGCTGCGGCCTCTTCAAGCGGCCCGAGCAGCATCTCGTAGTCGAGCGCGGATGGGGGGAATATGCCGCTATGATAGGTGACGGCGTTCGCCAGATCGTAAAGTTTGGTGACCATATGTGCGCCGATTCTGCCAGCAACGGAATTTGATGCCAGCCTAGTCACACGAAGATTGATTGGCAACAGAATGTGATCCTATTCTGACAACAAGGGCTGTTGTTGCTAGTAGCCTGCCGTCAAGCTGGATTGGTGACAGAGGTTGGCCGGTAAGCTGCCATCAAAGCTCGCGCCCATTGTCATTCACCGCACCCTGTGCGGCGAATAGTTGATCTCATCTCCACACGAGAGTTGTGGTGACCTGCTTCCTGAACGACCACTTGGAATAGCGCAGGCTGCTCCGTGAATGTCGGCAACCCTCGGGAAATTTCTACTTCTGTCCGACGTTTCGCAACACCAGCTTATGCTCGCGACAATCGGCGCGGTTCAGACTGATGGTTCCCGTGCATTACGCTATCAACGATGTTGAATGCGTTACGGTAAATCGGGGTGTTTGATCCGCTCCCATTCTTGGCCGTCGAAGCGGAAGATGTCTTTGTTGGCGACGGCCCAGATAATATCGCCGAAGGCTTGGACGAAGAAGGGGCCGTTGAAGGCAAACTCGGGGCTGCTGTCCAAGCGGCGCAATTTAGGCAGGCGGGGCTCGAAATGGCCGAATGCGCCGGTTTTGGGGTCTAACTGCCATAATCCACCGGGGCGGGCGCTGGCGGGCATGGGTAATTTATCGCGATATGGTGCGAAGCCGTGGAACAGGTTCAGCCGGGTTTCAGTAAAAACCGGGGTAAATCCGCGGGCCCGGCTGCCATGCAAAATAATGCCTTCGCGACCGCACAGCCAGATACTGTCGGGGGATTCAATATGAATGCCCGTCAGGGAGGCCTCCTCCAGCGGGATTTTCAGCTCTTCAAGGGTCTGGCCATCCCAATAGCAAAGGACTGGTTTTGAGCCTGGGCCAACTTCGCCGCAGATATAAATTGCATCCTCGGACAGGCCGGCGATATCGCGAAAGATGATGTTGCGCGAGACGGGGTTGTTTATCTCTGCCAGCATCCATTCAACAATACTCGGATCATCTGGATCAGGAGCTTGCTCCATCCTTTGTCTCGCAGCATCTGGATCAAATAGCACCGCATCCGTCAGCATCCGCCAGTCGTCACGGCTTTCGCGCACATAGGCCTGCCCCCCAATTCCGACGACATAAAGACGTCGGCCGATCTGCCTCAGCGTCAGCACCTGCCCGTAAAATTTCGATCCCGGATTATTTGTGCCAGCTCCTTCGATCATCTCCTGGTGGCGGTCAGGCCATGACAGATAGGAGACATCACCTTCGGCACCCAGTAGAGCGAAAAAACGTGGGCGATCCGGGGAAAGCTCCGGCTCCTCGATCACCGCGATATCCTGCACGCTCAGGGAGAAATCGCTGACAAACCATTGCTCGCCTGGCGGGTTTGTATGCTCGTATTGAAACACGCGGGCCGCAGGCTGATAAATCGCTTTGTCATTCTCCTCATCCAGAACTGCTGATATCATCAGAGTGTTGGCAGAGGATGCGGCGGCGCGGGTGAACATGATCGTGGGCATGGTGGTCCTTTAGGCGAAGCCCCTGCCCCATACGCGCTAACTTAAGGGCTTGTGGGGTTTCTGGCGGCGTTTGCCTGG
>NZ_JAUNTN010000018.1 GCF_030538695.1 Paracoccus sp. (in: a-proteobacteria) | reverse complement strand
AAATAAAACCCGCAGACTCTCGTTATAAACGAGGGAACAAAGGGGGGCAGGTCAACAGATATGATTGATCCATTGAAGGACTTTGATAGGCCTCCACCCTGCATGGGTCGCGCAAACATGACTTTTCTATCCTGCCATAGCCGTCGGTAAATTTTAAGGCACATCGTAAGTTCAATCAATTTCCTCTGTAGACCGTTCACAATAATCCGCATGGTCTTCAAACGCACCATGATCGCCCGCCGGAACAGCTTAGCGGGTATCCTTGTCCGTTTGCCAGCGGACTGCACCGCCATCCCAATGGTGACACTTGAAATGGCGCCTGCCTGAAATTTGATCCAGATCATGTTCGTCGTGTCACTTTCCGGCGAAGGTTGCGCGCATCAATCCACCGGATTGTCGGTGCGCTGATTCGAGCCGCCTGTTTCAGCATTGGAGATTTCGCATCATTTGCGGCGGTGGCCGCGATGTCAGAGGCAGGGGACGTTATGACGGGGGCGCAGGGTCGGCGCAATTTTCTGCGGGGTCGCTTTCAGCGGCTGGACCGGGATGTGATGCGTCCGCCGCAGGCCGTGGCAACGATGGCCGATCTGTGCAACGGCTGTGGAGAATGCATCGTCGCCTGTCCCCAGCGGATCATCCGCTTTGACGAGGACCGCCGCCCGGTGGTCGATCTGACGCGTGGAGAATGCACTTTTTGCGGCGACTGCGCGCGAGCCTGCCCCTCGGGTGCGCTTGATCCCGAAGCACCAGTGGACTGGCCGTGGCGTGCAACGGTATCGGATGGTTGCCTGTCGATGCAGGGCGTATTCTGCCGCACCTGCGAGGATGCCTGCGAACCTGATGCCATCCGGTTCAGGCTGGCCACGGGCGGGCGATCCATGCCCGCCATTGACTTTGGTCAATGCACTGGCTGCGGTGCTTGTGCCAGCATCTGCCCGTCTCTTGCCATCGGTTTCGTCCGCCAACAGCGCGAACCAGAAAAGGTTGAGCCATGAATATCTGCGGATGCCTTGTCCATGTTATGCCTGCTGCGACAGATGCGGCACGCGCGACGATGGAAACGATGGCGGGCGTTGAAATCCATGCCGCCGACGATGCCGGACGCATGGTCGTCGTGGTCGAGGATACGCCCGATCAACGCGCGTCTGAAATCATCATGGCGCTGCATCAGATTCCCGGCGTGCTGTCCGTCACGCTGAACTATCACCACTTTGAAGACCTGTCTCAAACCGCCCCTCACGCCAGACATACCAGCCGGAGGACTGTCGCATGACCGTTTCGGAATCCCGCCGCACTTTCCTGAAAGCCACCGCCGCCGCCAGCACGGCCGCTGCCGCTGGTATCCCGATGCTGACCGGGCAAGCCGCTGCGCAGGTCGCCACCCCGGACATCCGCTGGGACAAGGCGCCCTGCCGGTTCTGCGGCACCGGCTGTTCGGTTCTGGTCGGCACCAAGGATGGCCGCGTCGTGGCCACGCAGGGCGACCCGGATGCGCCGGTGAACCGGGGCCTGAACTGCATCAAGGGCTATTTCCTGTCCAAGATCATGTATGGCGACGACCGCCTAACCACGCCCCTGCTGCGCAAGCGGAACGGCGTGTTCGACAAGAACGGCGAATTTGAACCCGTAAGCTGGGACGAAGCCTTTGACATCATGGCCGAAAAATGGAAGGCCGCGCTGCGCGACAAAGGCCCCGAGGCCGTCGGCATGTTCGGTTCCGGCCAGTGGACCATCTGGGATGGTTATGCCGCGTCCAAGTTCATGAAGGCGGGGCTGCGGTCGAACAACATCGACCCGAACGCGCGGCACTGCATGGCCTCTGCCGTGGCAGGCTTCATGCGCACCTTCGGCATTGACGAGCCGATGGGTTGTTACGATGATTTCGAGGCCGCCGATACTTTCGTGCTGTGGGGCAGCAACATGGCCGAGATGCACCCGATCCTGTGGTCGCGTCTGACTGACACCCGCCTGACCAAGCCGGGCTGCGAGGTCCACGTCCTGTCCACCTATGAGCATCGCAGCTTTGAGCTGGCCGATAATGGCATGGTCTTCGTGCCGCAGACTGATCTGGCGATCCTGAACTATATCGCCAATTACATCATCCAGAATGACGCGGTAAACTGGGACTTCCTCGAAAAGCACGTCAACCTGACCAAGACCGCGACCGACATTGGCTACGGGCTGCGCGACGAGAACGAGTTGCAGTTGCAGGCGGCGAACCCCAATGACGGCACGCTGACCCCGATTGATTTCGACGAATACGCCGCATCGGTTGCGGAATATACGCTGGAAAAGACCGCTGAGCTGTCGGGCGTGCCCGCGCATCAGCTTGAACGGCTGGCGCAGCAATATGCCGATCCGAACCGCAAGGTCATGTCGCTGTGGACCATGGGTTTCAACCAGCACACGCGCGGCACCTGGGTCAACTCTCTGGCCTATAACGTCCACCTGCTGACCGGGAAGATCTCGGAGCCGGGTAACTCGCCGTTTTCGCTGACCGGGCAGCCCTCGGCCTGTGGGACTGCGCGCGAAGTGGGGACGTTCTCGCACCGTCTGCCCGCCGATATGGTGGTCACGAACGAAGAACACCGCCGCCATACCGAAAAGCTGTGGAACATCCCCGACGGCACGATCCCGGGAAAGGTCGGTTTCCATGCCGTGCAGCAGCACCGGATGCTGAAGGACGGGGTGCTGAACGCCTATTGGGTGCAATGCACCAACAACATGCAGGCCGCCCCGAACATGGATCAGGAAGGTCTGCCCGGCTATCGCAACCCGGCGAACTTTATCGTCGTGTCGGACCCTTACCCGACCGTGACCGCCATGGCCGCCGACCTGATCCTGCCGACTGCGATGTGGGTGGAAAAAGAGGGTGCCTATGGCAACGCCGAACGCCGCACTCAGTTCTGGCGCCAGCAGGTCATGCCGCCCGGAGAGGCGCGTTCCGACGTGTGGCAGGTGATGGAGTTTTCCAAGCGTTTCACCGTCGAGGAGGTCTGGCCCGCCGATCTGATCGCGAAAAAGCCGGAACTGGCCGGGAAAACGCTGTTCGAGGTGCTGTTCGCCAATGGCACCGTTGACAAATTCCCCGTCAGCGAGGTGGCCGAAGGCTTTGACAATCAGGAAAGCCATCATTTCGGGTTCTATGTGCATAAGGGCCTGTTCGAGGAATATGCCCAGTTCGGTCGCGGCCATGCCCATGACCTTGCGCCGTTCGAAACCTATCATCAGGCGCGCGGATTGCGCTGGCCTGTCGTGGACGGCAAGGAAACGCTGTATCGGTTCCGCGAAGGTTACGACCCCTATGTCGAGGCCGGGTCCGAGGTGCAGTTCTATGGCTACCCCGACAAAAAGGCCAAGATCATCTTTGCCCCCTACGAGGAACCGGCCGAGGCCCCGAACGCGGAATTCGACCTGTGGCTTTGCACCGGCCGCGTGCTGGAACACTGGCATTCGGGGTCGATGACGCGGCGCGTGCCGGAATTGCACCGGGCTTTTCCGTCGGCGGTGGTCTATATGCACCCCGAGGATGCGCAGGCGCGCGGTCTGCGGCGTGGTCAGGAAATCCGCATTTCCAGCCCGCGGGGTGAGATGCTCAGCCGTCTGGAAACGCGGGGTCGCAACAAGGTGCCGCGCGGGCTGGTGTTCGTGCCGTTCTTTGACGAAAGCCAGCTCATCAACAAGCTGACGCTGGACGCGACCTGCCCGATTTCCAAGGAGGCGGATTTCAAGAAATGCGCCTGTAAGGTCGAACGGGCCTGACCCGCGAGTGACAGCAGCCAGCCATGCCAGCCGCACTCACCCCTCTTTCGCCCAACCGTCGGCGGTTCCTGATGGATACCGCCCGGATGGCGGGCGGTTGTGTGGTGGCGGGTGCCGGTCTGGCATGGCTGGCACGTGACGCGCGGGCCTTACCGGCGGATGCACTGCGCCCGCCCGGTGTGCTGGCCGAAAGCGATTTTCTGGCTGCCTGCATCCGCTGTGGCCTGTGTGTGCGTGACTGCCCCTATGACACGCTGAAACTGGCGGAACTGGGCGCGGATGGCCCGGCGACCGGCACACCCTATTTCACCGCCCGCGATGTTCCTTGCGAGATGTGCGACGATATTCCTTGCGTCGCGGCTTGCCCGACCGGCGCGCTTGACCCCGCGCTGACCAACATCGACGACGCCCGGATGGGGACGGCGGTTCTGGTCGATCAGGAAAACTGTCTCAACTTTCTGGGGCTGCGCTGTGACGTCTGCTATCGCGTCTGCCCAGTGATTGACAAAGCGATCACGCTGGAAATGTCGCACAACAGCCGCTCGGGCCATCATGCGATTTTTGCGCCCACCGTCTATGCCGAACATTGCACCGGCTGCGGGTTGTGCGAGAAAAGCTGTGTCCTGCCCGAAGCGGCGATCAAGGTCTTGCCCGTGCGGCTGGCGCGCGGATCATCGGCGGAACATTACCTGAAAGGCTGGGAGGAACAGGAACGTCTTGGCGGTCCCGTGGTGGAGGGGATTCAGGGCCTGCCCGCCCGCCTGCCCGAAGGTGCGCCCGCCCTGCCGTCTTTAGACCCGGCGCTGAACCCCGAAGCCGGGGGCGGGGGCGCGTTCAAGCCCACATTCCAATTGCCGGGGGCAGGCCAATGAAACCGACCACCCAAGCCCCTATCGGTGCCGAGGCAATCGAGGCAAAAGGCTGGATCGGTGCACATCGTTTCCTGATCCTGCGCCGCGTCAGTCAGGCGTTTTTTCTGGCCCTGTTCCTGCTGGGACCGTGGTTCGGCATCTGGTGGGTGGCGGGAAATCTGGCCGGGTCGCGCACGCTGGACGTGCTGCCGCTGACCGATCCACTGATCCTTCTGCAAACCATTATTGCCGGACACTGGCCGGAACTGACAGCGATCATCGGCGCGGTGATCGTGTTGGTGGTTTATGCGGTGATCGGCGGGCGGGTCTATTGTTCATGGGTCTGCCCGATCAACCCGGTGACGGATGCCGCGCATTGGCTGCATGACCGCCTTGGCCTGCAAAAAGGCTGGCAACCCAAGCGCAGCACCCGGTTCTGGATATTGGGCGCGGCGCTGGCGGTATCGGCGCTGACGGGCATGATCGCCTGGGAACTGGTGAACCCGGTCACGATGGTGCATCGCGGGCTGGTGTTCGGGATGGGCTTTGCTTGGGGCATCGTCGCCATCGTGTTCCTGTTCGATCTGCTGGTCGCCCGGCGCGGCTGGTGCGGGCATCTTTGCCCGGTCGGCGCATTCTATGGCCTGATTGGCACGAAAAGCCTGATCCGTGTCAGCGCCGCCAACCGGGCGGCCTGCGACGACTGCATGGACTGCTTTGCCGTCTGTCCCGAAAATCAGGTGATTTCCCCGGCATTACGCGGCAAGCCGGGGCAAACGCCGCTGATCCTGTCGCCCGACTGCACCAATTGCGGACGTTGTATCGACGTATGTTCGGTCGATGTCTTTAACTTCACCCATCGCTTTGACAACCGCATCACCCCGCCGTCGAAAGAAGCGGCCTGAAACCTGAAACGGAGGACCAAGATGAAGCTGCCTATCCTTGCCGGAATTTCCGCGCTGACCCTTGTGTTTTCCTTTGGGGTCGCCGCTGCGCAAAGCTCGAACGAAGTGCGCAGCCTGCGCGGCGGCACCGCGCTGGATCAGACCCTGCCGCCGGACAATACCTATCAGCAGGTCGAGGGGCGCATTTCGCGCAATTACCGCCAGCAACCGCCGCTGACGCCGCATTCCATTGAACAGTATCAGATTGACCTGCGCACCAATCAGTGTCTGGCCTGCCATGACTGGACCAATGCAGGCGATCGTGGCGCACCTACTCTGTCGATGACGCATTACCAGAACCGTGATGGCGGTCAGATGGATACGGTCGCAGGCACGCGCTGGTTCTGCAACGCCTGCCACGTCCCGCAGGCGAATGCGCCCGATCTGGTGCGCAACGATTTCCGCCCGTCCAATATCTCGAATTAAGGGGGACACAGCAATGGCGGACTCGAACGGCACACCCAAACGCGGCTTCCTGCGCAGACTATGGGATGGCTTCTGGAGCCCGACCTCGGTTCTCAGCGTGGGGTTCTTGCTGATTGCGGGTTTTCTTGGCGGTATCCTGTTCTGGGGCGGTTTTCACTGGTCGCTTGAGGCGACCAATACCGAGGAATTCTGCACCTCTTGTCACACGATGGAGGTGAATCTGGGCGAATATCGTGAGACTGTCCACTATAATAACCATTCTGGCGTGCGTGCGATCTGTTCCGATTGTCACGTCCCGCATGAATGGTCGCACAAGATCAAGGCCAAGATCATGGCCGTCAAGGATGTCTATCACGAGATCGCAGGCACCATTTCCACGCCGGAAAAATACGAAGAACACCGGCTGGCCATGTCCGCCGCCGTCTGGCGCAAGATGAAGGCTTCCGACAGCCGCGAATGTCGCAATTGCCATGCGTTCGAATATATGGATTTCACCATGCAGGAACGCCGGGCTGCGACCGCGCATCAGCAGGCAGTGGATAACAGCATGACTTGCATCGACTGTCATCAGGGCATCGCGCACCGTCTGGCCCCCGGCTATCTTGAGGAATACCGCCGCGTCGTGGACGAACTGGCGCAGACGTCGGCCCCGCTCGGTGACACTGATGTCGCGGCGGTGCAGTCGTGGCTGAACCGTTCATCGAACTGACAGGAGGCGCAGGATGTTGGGATTTCTTGATTTTCTGGGGACGCTTGGCAGCAATGTGATCGGTCTGCCGGGGATTCTGGGGCTGGCTTTGGGGATGATGACCCGCAACTGGATCATCGCTGCCATTGCGGGCGGGATCGTTGGCATCGGGCATGTGCTGATGTTCTACGACCTGAACCTGCCTGAAACCACGACCCTGACCTTTGTGGTCGCGGTTGTGGTCGGCGTGGCCTTTGGTATTCTGGGCTGCCTTATCCGGCGCAAGGGGGCGCTGGTCTGACGGGTGAGAGGGTGGTCTCCGGTTCCTTGTGGAAGTGGTGCTGCCAGTCCGCGAGAGTGTGCAGAAATGCGGCAGGTGACGCACCTTTCCAGCGGGCCGGGATTGTTGATGTCGGGCGCTTTGGAATAGCCGGTTCGCTGGTCAATTCGGGCTACAACATAGCTTAGAAGGCCCCGCAATTTGGGGGACTTCGCCATTGCGATGAACGGCCATGCGGATCAAGGGTGCCTCTGCACTCCGGTCTGGGCTCCCGGTGTGGCTTGCATTCCTGCTGCCGTTCTACTGGGTCCTGCACTGGGCCGCGCTCCTGCTGGCCCTCTCCGACCTCGTGCGCGACCCCGCCCACTGGCGCAAG
Organism: Paracoccus sp. (in: a-proteobacteria); assembly: GCF_030538695.1. Lineage (GTDB taxonomy): Bacteria > Pseudomonadota > Alphaproteobacteria > Rhodobacterales > Rhodobacteraceae > Paracoccus. Next base: position 64,733 of record NZ_JAUNTN010000018.1, on the reverse strand, counting down.
ATCGACCACGGCGCGGCGGTGCGGGCAGCGGCGGCTTGAGAACATGGGTGGCAGGAGGGGCAGATTTTGTGGCAAACAACAAAGAATGCACAAGTGGAAGAATCAATGAAACAACTGACGGCAATCGAGTCATTCTGTGGAGCGGGGGGCATGGCGCTGGGCCTCCGGGATGCAGGCTTTGACGTGCGAATGTCGTTTGACATCGTTCCGGCCCACATCAAGACCCACACGCACAATCTGGGGCCTCATGCGATGGTCCTTGATGCAATTGAGGCGAAGGGGGCAGACCTGTTAAGCCGGGCCGGGCTCAAGCGGGGGGAGCTTGACGTCTTTTCCGGTGGACCGCCTTGCCAAGGCTTTTCCAAGCAACGGCGTGGCGCTGCGGCACTTGACGACCTCCGCAACCGCCTTGTGCTGGAATTTGCCCGGCTGACAAACGAGATGATGCCACGCGCGTTCCTCTTTGAGAATGTCGCAATCTTTGGGCAGAAGCGGGGCGCGGCCTTGATCCAAGAGATGGGCGCAATTCTTGCCAGCTATCGGGTTCACTGCTTTCAGGTCTGTTCCTCCGACTTCGGATTGGCCCAGACACGGAGCAGGTTCATCATGATTGGCTTGCGCGACGATTTGCAGGCAAGCCGCCCCGTCCTGATGCACTCCAACAGCCGTGCGACGGTGCGCGACGTGATCGCAGACCTCCCGCCGCCGCCCGACGATTATTCAGAACATGCCTCAATCCCCAACCATCAGAAGTGCAAGATCACCAAGTTGAACGAGGAACGGTTTTCGCACGTCCCTCAAGGCGGGGGCTGGCAGGATATTCCGTGGGACCTGCGGCTGCCTTGCCACCAAGTGACCGATGTGAAGAAGGGTGGCTGGCCCGATGTGTATGGGCGGCTCCGCTGGGATGGGCTTTGCCCGACGATCACGGTGGGCTTTGACAGCTTCACCCGTGGCCGTTATGGCCACCCCGAACAGCATCGTGCCATCACGCCTCGGGAGGCCGCGCGCTTGCAGGGCTTCCCGGATGACTTCCAATTCTTAGGCAACCGGATGGACGTGCGGACCCAGATTGGAAATGCAGTTCCGCCGCCGCTGGCCCGTGCCGCCGGGCAGGCGATCATCAGGGCCTTTGATGGAGAGCGTGTTTCCCAGTCGGGAACGCGCGCCGTGCGGGAGTTGGGTGCCCCCGCCCAGCTTGCGCTGATCTAGCCCAAGTGAGCTGCCATGTCGTCAAACAGGCAGTGGATGGGCTTAACGTCTATCACGGACCCAAGATCAGGCCGCGCATACCGAACCGGAATGTCGCAGTAGTAGAGCCCGTTGAGCTTTGACAGGTGCTTCTGGAAAAGCGCGACGGTGCCCGGGACGCAAATTTGCTTCACCGTCCCGGTGTTGTCGTCGCGCTGCACTTCGCTAATGCAGGCGAGGAAACTGCCAAATTGTCCGGGGTAGGCGGAGTCAAGGATGCGCTGGTGAGCGAAGGGCTGCACAATCCGCTCCCGCGTCGTGATCTTCATGGGCACAATCGCGCCCTTCCCGGTTTTTGGGTTGGTCAGCACGAGGTCGGTTGAGACTGAATCGTCCCGGTAGGTCTCCACTGCGTCGCCTTCTTCGCCAGACACGTCCACAAGCGCATCCGCTGTTGCCGCCACGGGGAGAGGTCCTTGATCGGAATGTGTTTGGTCAGGGCCAGCCCGGGGAACCGGACGCGCGCGGCGGACGCCATCATCACCTCAAAGAAGGTTCCCGGAGTTTTCCTGCTCTTGGGCTTCCAAACATCGTAGCACAGGCAGAAAGCTGACACGGTGGTGTAGACAACACGGTCAAAGCGGTCTGGGTCGGACTTCCCCGCCCGCAGTTCCTCCGCAAAGGCCCGCGCCTCCTCGTTGAAGTCCTTGACGTTAGCAATGAAAAGGTCGGGACGGTAAGGGCGGCTGAGCGCTCCTTTGTCGTCAGCAACCCAATACTCAATCCTTGGCGGGCCAGCGAACATTCCGAAGGGCCGAAGCGTTGCGTGGCTGTTGAGAGCGACAAGGCAGCGCGCCCCGACCAAAATCGTCTCAGCCAGCGCGTTGCCGCCCTCGTCATACTTCTTCTTCGCCACGCCGAAGGCGGATGCAATGTCGGTCAGCACCCTGCACCGCCCGCCGCAATCCGCGCGTTGCGCAGTGCTAGAACATCATCATGAAGCGCCAAACCCAATCCCCCACCAAAACCGGAATGGTCAAGGGATACAGCAGGTTGGCTTGATTGTGAAGGAGTGGATGGCGACCCCGGGACGACTCGAACGCCCAACCTAGTGATTAGAAGTCACTTGCTCTATCCAGTTGAGCTACGGGGCCGTGATTCCTCTGATAGCGGTTCGGAAAACGGTTCGCAACGCCGCACCCTCCCCCTAGTGTGTTGTTTCCCCACCCGTTTCCTGCGCCAGAGCCGGGACTTAGAGGGCCACTGGTCTCTTGGCCTAACCACTTAGTTTCTAAGCGTTTTCTACCGCCTGTTTTGACATTATGCAATTGCGATGCAATTGAACAATGGCGACCTTGCCGCGACTCGAACGCGGAACCTGCCGCTTAGAAGGCGGCTGCACTATCCAGTTGTGCTACGAGGCCGGAGACTCGACGTTTAAACGACAAGCGGCTTCTGGGCAAGGCGTTCGCGCCAACCCTCGTTGTCCATTCCCGCACACCAGCCGTGAGGAGGTTGCGGCGCTGCTCGCCCGGCTTCATCCCAGCCAGGTGACATTCAGCCGCCTGCGCGAGCAGAGCGATCCAGCCATGAAAAGTACTGTTGGGGTCTAGGAAGAACTGCTCACCGCGCGCCCAGACTTGCCCGGTCTCTGACACGAAGACAAGTTTGCCCATCGCATCCGTCGCAGAACGATAGACCCACTCAAGGCAGGCCTGTTCCTCAGGCGTCAGGTTCAGCATTGTTGCCCTCGGCGTTTGCGGCCATTTCCATGCGACGGAACTTGTCCTGCATGTGGCCGGGGAGATCATCCAAGCTGCGGAACGTGCGCACCTTGTAGCCCTCCTTCTCGGCCTGCAAACGCCGATGCACGATGCCTGTGCCGGTCTGCATGTCGGCCCGCACATACCGGACGCGTTCATGCTCGTCGTCGAAGGTGAAGACGGTCGATTTCATGATTTCCGACTGGCCCGTGTTGCGCCGCGTCGGATCTTCGCTGGCTTCGATCACGCGCAGAGGCACGCCGCGTTTCTCGGCTTCCTGCTTCGCCTCGCGGTACTTGATCGGATTCCGGGCATCCTCGCGGGACAAATAGACGCCGGGTTCCTGTTGCGAACCGGCCAAGATCAACTTGCCCGTGGCATCGCGCGTGAAGTTCGCGGCCTTCAAGGCCCGTTCGCGCTGATCGGCTTCAAGCTGGGCGAGCAGCTTGTCCACGGAGGACAGCGCTGTTTCCTTTTCGCGGGCCGCTTCTTTCTTCTCGTCCAGCACCTTGCCGTTGAAGGCGTGCAGGTCGTCGAGCCGCTTTTGCTGGGCTGTCACTGTCTGGGTCAGGCTGGTGACTTGGGCGATGAGCGCTTGCAGCGCGGCTGTCGTATCGTCAGGCATCTTCGGTCCTCTCTCAAATGCGAACGGCGGGCAGTTCCGAGCTTGCCCGCCGCTCTCATTTCACCAGAGAGAAACGCGAAGCACCGCTCGCCAGTAGGTGAACGATAAGTCCTTGAGGGGGCTTCCAAAACACGAGAACTAGGTGGAGGACGGGAAGAACAAGGTGGAGGTCAGGCCGCGCGTGAAATGCGCCGCTTCCTGACAAAGACCTTCGTTTCCGCGTCGATGATGCCTTCATCGTGGCGCGTGATGCCTGTTTCCTCAACGCGCTGGTTGATCTCGGCTGCGGTCTGGGCCGCTTCAATCACACCCATGTTCGGCCAAGTTCCAAGGGTCTCGGTGAAGTTCTGACCCTTCCAGAACTTGCGATAGCGCCACGTCTTCGAGCGCGTGCCGACTTCCAAGTAGAGGTTCGGATAGCGGGCGTCGCGATACCGTGTTGCCTGCCCGCCTTCGTGCGCGGCCTTGTCGAGCGCGCCTTTGGTGAAGGTCATTTCTTGCGTTGCCATAGCGGCCTCCATGCAATCGACTATGCAATTGCATGGCACCCAACGGCGGGTCTGATCAACAGAAGGTGCTGATTTTGTTAGGTAATCCCACCGTCAGCGATGATCAGGAAGGCCGGATGATCTGATTAGAAGTCGGCTGCTCTATCCAGTTGAGCTACGGGACCGCTACCCTGTCTTTGCGCGATTGTTGGGCGTGGTGCAAGCGGGAAGGTGGTTTGCCTCCGGCGGGGATATTTTCAGACAGAAGATGACAGGCGTTCGGCGCGGGCCAGATCGTCGGGGGTGTTGATGTTGAAGAACGGGTCAAGAGGCTGGCTGTCAAAGTGGACCAGTTGCAGTCCATGCGGGTCGGCCCAGAGGCGCGGACGGCGGGTGCCGTTGGCGATGGCACGGCGCAGGTCGTCGCGCAGATGCGTGGGCCAGAGACCAAAGGTCGGATGAAAGCGCAATTGGCCGCTGTCGTCGGGCGAGGCAGCGATGGCCAGCGGACCTGCGGCTTGCAGGCGGGGGATCAGGTCAAGCGGCAGGAAGGGCGTGTCGGCGGCGGCGGTCACAACGGCGGCTGCGCCAAGGCCGGCAGCCCAATCCATCGCGGCAAGGATGCCCGCCAGCGGGCCGGGCTGGCCGGGGATGCTGTCGGGCTGGATTGGCAGGCCGAGATGCTCCAGCCGTGCCGGGTCGCCATTCGCGTTGATCGCCAACGGGCCGCATTGCGGGGTCAGCCGGGTGATGACATGGGCAATCAGCGGCTGACCGTTCAGCAGACGCAGGCCCTTGTCGCCGCCGCCCATGCGGGTTGCGCGGCCTCCGGCGAGGATCATGGCAGGGATTGGGGTCATGGCTGATGAGGAAAGGCCCCGCGGGTGGCGGGGCCTTTCGGGGCTGGCTTACGCCTTGCCCAGATAGATGTCGGTCAGTTTGTTCAGCAGCTCCAGAGCCTCCTCGCGCGACCGCTGGAAGCTGTTGCGGCCGATGATCGAGCCGTTGCCGCCACCGTCGCGGATTGCGCGGGCGTCGTCATAAACCGCATCGGCACCTTTGCTGGCCCCGCCCGAGAACACCACGATGCGGCGGCCAGCGAAGCTGGCGTCCATGCAATGCTTCACGCGTGCGGCTTGGGTCGCCACGTCGATCTGCTTGTCCAGATAGACCTTTTTCGCCTCGGGCAGCTCCAGATGGTCGGTGGACAGCTTGATCTTGATGATATGCGCCCCCAGCAGCGCGGCCATATGGGCGGCATAGGCGGCGATGTCGATGGCGGTTTCACCGTCCTTGCTGATCGCTTCACCGCGCGGATAGGACCACAGCACCGTCGGGATACCGACCGAGGCGGCCTCGGCGCGCAGTTCGCGGATTTCCTCGAACATATCCAGCGCCATGTCGGAACCCGGATAGATGGTGAAACCAATGGCCGAGCAGCCAAGGCGCAGCGCGTCCTGAACCGTCGCCGTCACGGCCTGATTCTTGCCCGCCGTGTCCGACATCAGGCTGTTGGCGCTGTTGCATTTCAGGATCGTGGGGATCTGCCCGGCAAAGGTATCGGCACCAGCCTCCAGCGAACCCAGCGGTGCGGCATAGGCGCTCAGCCCCGCGTCGATGGCCAGTTGATAGTGGTAATGCGGGTCATAGCCAGCCGGGTTCGGCGCAAAGCTGCGGGCCGGGCCATGTTCAAAACCCTGATCGACGGGCAGGATAATCATCTTGCCGGTGCCGCCGAGTTTGCCTTGCATCAGCATCCGCGCAAGGTTGCCCTTTACGCCCGGATTTTCGCCTTCGTAATTGGAAAGGATCTTGCGAACGGTATCGGTCATTTTCATGCTCGGATCTCCGGCTGTTCGGTTTGGATTGCCGCGGGTTTAGCAGATCAGACCCGCGTCGCAATGGTGATAGCGCCAACTGTAGCGCGGTTAAGGAAAGACCCGGCGCAGGGCCGGGTCTTTGTCGGTCAGCGTTTCGAGGCGCGCAGGGCGGTGACGCCGGGCAGCTCTTTGCCCTCCATCCATTCCAGAAAGGCGCCGCCTGCGGTCGAGATAAAGGTGAAATCCCCAGCAACGCCCGCCTTGTTCAGCGCCGCGACGGTATCGCCGCCGCCCGCGACCGAGATCAGCTTGCCGTCGCGGGTCAGCGCCGCCGCTGCTTGTGCCGCGGCGTTGGTGGCGGTGTCAAAGGACGGGATCTCGAACGCGCCAAGCGGGCCGTTCCAGATCAGCGTTTTGGAATTGGTGAAAACGGTGTCGATCGCCTGAACCGTCTGCGGACCGGCGTCAAGGATCATCGCATCCGCCGGGCATTGGTCAGCGGGAACAGTCTGCGACGCAGCCCCGGCTTTGAACTCTTGTGCGGTGACGACATCGCGGGGCAGGTGGATGGTGCAGCCCGCGCCCTCGGCTTTGGCCAGAATCTCGCGGGCGGTGTCGGCCATATCGCGTTCGGCCAGCGATTTTCCGACCTCGATCCCTTGTGCGACCAGGAAGGTGTTGGCCATGCCGCCGCCGATTACCAGATGGTCCACCTTTTCGATCAGGTTGGCCAGCAGCTCCAGCTTGGTCGAGACCTTGGCCCCGCCGACCACCGCCGTCACCGGGCGCTGCGGGTTGCCAAGCGCGGCGTCCAGCGCCTTGAGTTCCTCCTCCATCAGACGGCCGGCGGCGGCGGGCAGCAGATGGGCAACGCCCTCGGTCGAGGCATGGGCGCGGTGGGCGGCAGAAAACGCATCGTTCACATAGATCTGCCCAAGTGCGGCAATCGAGGCGGCGAAGGTCGGGTCGTTGGCCTCCTCCTCGGGGTGGAAGCGGGTGTTTTCCAGCAGCGCCACGTCACCGGGTTGCAGGGCCGCGACGCCGCGCTTTGCCACACCGCCGACGCAATCTTCGATAAAGGTGACGGGCTGACCCAGCGCGGTTTCCAGCGCCGGAACCGCTTGCCGCAGCGACATGGCGGGGACGGCCTGCCCCTTGGGGCGACCGAAATGGGCCAGCAGAACCGGGATACCGCCGTTGGCCTGAATGTCCTTGACGGTCGGGACGATCTTTTCGATGCGGGTGGCGTCGGTCACGCGGCCATTCTCGACCGGCACATTGATGTCCACACGGACCAGAACGACCTTGCCGTTCATGTCCATGTCGTCGATGGTGTTGAAATCGGCCATCGGGGGTATCCTTTCGCAAAGTCCCGTTTGGCCCGATTTGTCGCGGATCATCGCGGCGAGGTCAACTAAGCGTTAATTCGCGGAAATATGACCGGGGCAGGGGCGTTGCTTTCCCGGCAAGCGGCGTTTAGCCTGCCGCGCCAAGCGGAATAGCATAACAGGAGGCCCCCATGGCCGAGATCAAAGACCCTGAAAACACCATCATCATCGAGCTGAAGGACGGCCCCGTGGTTATCGAGCTGCTGCCCGATGTCGCCCCCAAACATGCCGAGCGCATGAAAGAGCTGGCCCGCGCCGGGAAATATGACAATGTGGCCTTCCATCGCGTGATCGACGGTTTCATGGCGCAGACCGGCGATGTGGAACATGCCAATATGGAGCAGGGCTGGAACCCGTCCCGCGCCGGGACCGGCGGTTCCGACCTGCCGGATCTGCCGGCCGAGTTCTCGAAACTGCCGCATGACCGTGGCACGCTTGGCGCGGCGCGGTCGATGAACCCGAACAGTGCCAACAGCCAGTTTTTCATCAATTTCAAGGATAACCACTTCCTGAATGGGCAATATACCGTCTATGGCCGGGTGATCTCGGGGATGGAATTCGTGGACAAGATCATGCGCGGCGAGCCACCCGCGTCGCCGGACCGGATGATCTCGGTCAAGGTGGCTGCTGATGCGTAATCTGCTGGCCGTTTCCGTATTTGCTTTGTCCGCAATTGCCGCGCAGGCCGAGGGGCTGCCCGGTGTCACCGACGGTCCCGGCCCGAATATGGTGATCGAGGTGGCCGATGCTGCCGGCACCGCCAAGGGCAAGATCGTTCTGGACCTTTACGCTGACAAGGCCCCGAACCATGTCGAACGGCTGGTCACGCTGGCGCGTGAAGGGAAATACGATGGCGTCGTGTTCCATCGCGTGATCGACGGTTTCATGGCGCAGACCGGCGACGTGCAATATGGTCGCCAGGGTGGCGATACCGCCATGGCCGGGATGGGCGGTTCCGACCTGCCCGACCTGCGGGCCGAGTTCAATGACGTGTCCTTCCAGAAAGGCACTGTCGGCATGGCGCGGTCGCAAGATCCCAACAGCGCCAACAGCCAGTTCTTTATCGACCTGGCTCCGGCAACCTTCCTTGACGGGCAATATACCGTTGTTGGTCAGTTGGTTGACGGCTGGGACGTGCTGAACAGCATCAAAAAGGGCGACCCTGCCGCGAATGGCGCGGTGGACCGGCCCGATTATATGCTGAAGGTCACGATTCAGGAATAAGCGAAGGGGGGCGGAGACGCCCCCTTTTCAATATCGCCCGCAGCACCGATATTGGCGGGCATGAGTTTGCCGCCGTCTTTCCTTGATGACATCCGCGCCCGCGTCCCGATCAGCCGGATCGTGGGCCGCAAAGTCACATGGGATCTGCGCAAGTCGAATCAGGCGCGGGGGGATTGGTGGGCGCCTTGCCCCTTCCATCAGGAAAAATCGGCCAGTTTTCACTGCGACGACCAAAAGGGGTTTTATTACTGTTTTGGCTGCCACGCCAAGGGCGACGTCTTTGGTTTTCTGCGCGATGCCGACGGGATGGAGTTCATGGAGGCCGTCCGCCTGCTCGCTAATGAGGCTGGCCTGACCCTGCCCGAGCGCGACCCTGCCGAGGCGCAACGCGCCGACCGCCGCGCCACGCTGGTGGATGCGACCGAACAGGCGGTGCGCTGGTTTCGGATGCAGCTTTCCACCGCAGCGGCGGCAGAGGCGCGGGACTATCTGGCCCGGCGCGGGCTGGATGCGGCGGCGCTGGAGCGGTTCGAGATCGGCTTTGCCCCCAATGACCGCCACGCCCTGTTTCGGGCGCTGCGCGACAAGGGACTGGAGGCGGCGCTGATCGTCGAATCCGGCCTTGCCGCCAAGCCCGATGACGGTGGCGAACCTTATGACCGTTTCCGGGGTCGGATCATTTACCCGATCCGCGACGGGCGGGGGCGGGCCATTGCTTTTGGCGGTCGGGCGATGGACCCGAACGCGCGGGCGAAATATCTCAACAGCCCGGAAACGCCAATCTTCGACAAGGGGCGCAACCTTTACAACCTTGGTCCGGCGCGGGCGGCGGTGGCCAAGGGCGCGCCGCTGATTGTGGCCGAAGGGTATATGGACGTGATTGCCCTTGTCCGCGCCGGGTTTGAAGGCGCGGTCGCGCCTCTTGGCACCGCGATCACCGACAGTCAGTTGCAACTGATGTGGCGCATCTCGCCCGAACCGGTGATTATGCTGGACGGCGACGCGGCGGGACAACGCGCCGCGCTGCGGCTGATCGACATGGCTCTGCCCATGAGCGGGCCAGGGCAGGCGCTGCGTTTCGTGACCCTGCCCGCCGGGCAAGACCCCGACGACCTGATCCGCGACCACGGTGCGGGGGCGATGGCGGTGCTGCTGGCGCAGGCGCGGCCTCTGGTCGATCTGCTGTGGTCGCGCGAAACTGAAGGTAAGGTGTTTGACAGCCCCGAGCGCCGCGCCGCGCTGGACCATGCGCTGCGTCAGGCAATTGCAAAAATCCCCGATGAAACTACGCGCAATCACTATGCGCAGGAACTCAAGCGCAAACGCTGGGAGATGTTCAGCGGCGGCGCAGGTGGTGGGGCCGGTAGCGGGGCCGGGCGCGGGCGCTTTACCCCCGGTCTGCGGAACCGCCGAAACGAAGGTGCCGCGCCACAGACACGGGCGTCGGCGCTGGTGACGGGGGATGTGGGCGATACGTTGCTGGAGGCGGTGGTGCTGATGCTCTGCGCCCGGCATCAGGTGCTGATTGCCCGGCTTGAATCGCGGCTGGAGCGGCTGGAGCCGCAAGACCCAGACCGCGCGGCGCTGGTTCACGATCTGCTGACCGCGACAAGTTGCGAGGCCGGGGGGCGCGCTCTTGAACGGCTGCGGGCCGATCCCCATGTGTCCAGCACCGCCATCATCAACGACGAGGACACGGCTTTGACCATCGTGGAAAACGCGCTGGACCGGCTGGAAGCCCGGCGTGCCGCCCGTCAGGGGCTGGCCCGTGCCGAGGCCGAGATTGCCGGCCTTGCCGATGAGGGTCTGACCTGGCGTATGAGCCAGCTTGCCCGCGCCCGGCAGCGTGCCGAGCATCCCGATATGGATGATACCAGCGATCTTGGTGAGGATCACGAGGCGCTGGCGGCCAGCCTGAAAGCCAAGCTGGATGCGCAGATCTGGCGCAAGGGCGGGGCCTGACCCCGTTCGCCCGAAACGAATCAGTTGCGAATCACGCGGCGTCCGGGCTTTGACAGCCACGCCGTAAACGCTAAAAATCCACCGAATCGCCAAGTGATTCGCTGCCCCGCGAATCACCCGCCTGAAGGAGCCGCACATGGCCAAGGACGACGACAACAAGCCGGATACCGAGGACGATGGTCACTCGCTGGACATGAGCGCGGCTGCGGTCAAGAAAATGATCGCTGAGGCGCGGGAACGCGGCTTTATCACCTATGACCAGTTGAACCGCGTGCTGCCGCCTGAACAGGTCAGCAGCGAGCAGATCGAAGACGTCATGTCGATGCTGTCCGAAATGGGCATTAACGTCGTCGAGGATGAGGACGAGGCCGAACAGGAAAGCGCGGGCGAACTGGTCCCGGTCAACACCGGCACCCGCGATGTGGCGCTGGCGAGTGCCACGACCGAAAAGCTGGACCGCACCGATGATCCGGTGCGCATGTATCTGCGTGAGATGGGCAGCGTCGAACTGCTCTCGCGCGAGGGCGAAATCGCCATCGCCAAGCGGATCGAGGCTGGCCGCAACACGATGATTTCCGGGCTGTGCGAAAGCCCCCTGACATTCAAGGCCATTACCATGTGGCGTCAGGAATTGTTGGATGAAGACATCCTGCTGCGCGACGTGATCGACCTTGAAACCACCTTTGGTCAGTCGATGGAGGATGAGGAGGGCGAGGAGGTCGAGCTGGACGAACCAGAGGCCGAGGAGGCCCCGGCCGCAGCACCGCCCGCTGGCGAGGATGACGAGGACGAGGACGAAGGTGCCAACCTGTCGCTGGCCGCGATGGAAGCCAGCCTGAAACCCAAGGTTCTGGAGACGCTGGAAGCCATCGCCATGGGCTATGAGCAACTGGCTGATATGCAGGACCAGCGCATGTCCGCGACATTGAACGAGGATGGCCGCTTTACCGCCAAAGAGGAAAAAGCCTATCAGGTGCTGCGCCAGAAAATCGTTGATCTGGTGAACGAATTGCACCTGCACAACAACCGGATCGAGGCGCTGGTCGATCAGCTTTACGGCATCAACCGCAGCATCGTCAGCATTGATTCGGCCATGGTCAAGCTGGCCGACGCTGCCCGCATTAACCGGCGCGAGTTTATCGACGCCTATCGCGGCTCGGAGCTTGATCCGACCTGGATCGACCGCATGTCGGGCAACAAAGGGCGCGGCTGGCAGGCTTTGTTCGAGAAATCGCGCGAGCATGTCGAGAAGAACCGTCACGACATGGCCCGCATCGGCCAGCACGTCGGCGTGGACATCGAGGAGTTCCGCCGCATCGTGAATCAGGTCCAGCGCGGCGAGAAAGAGGCGCGGCAGGCCAAGAAGGAAATGGTCGAGGCCAATCTGCGGCTGGTGATCTCGATCGCCAAGAAATATACCAACCGCGGGTTGCAATTCCTTGATCTTATTCAGGAAGGTAACATCGGTCTGATGAAGGCGGTGGACAAGTTCGAATACCGCCGCGGCTATAAGTTCAGCACCTATGCGACCTGGTGGATCCGGCAGGCGATCACGCGCTCGATCGCCGATCAGGCGCGCACCATCCGCATCCCGGTGCATATGATCGAGACGATCAACAAGCTGGTGCGGACGGGGCGGCAGATGCTGCACGAAATCGGCCGCGAACCCACGCCCGAGGAACTGGCCGAAAAGCTGCAAATGCCGCTGGAAAAGGTCCGCAAGGTGATGAAAATCGCCAAGGAACCGATTTCGCTGGAAACCCCGATTGGCGACGAGGAAGACAGCCAGCTTGGCGATTTCATCGAGGACAAGAACGCCGTCCTGCCGCTGGATTCGGCCATTCAGGAAAACCTGAAGGAAACCACGACCCGCGTTCTGGCCAGCCTGACGCCCCGCGAAGAACGGGTGCTGCGCATGCGTTTCGGCATCGGCATGAACACCGATCACACGCTGGAAGAGGTCGGCCAGCAGTTCAGCGTCACCCGCGAACGCATCCGCCAGATCGAGGCCAAGGCGTTGCGCAAGTTGAAGCACCCCTCGCGTTCGCGCAAACTGCGGTCATTCCTTGACCAGTAACGGGATCAGTAATGGCGGCTTGGCCAGCCATGGCGTCGTGGCTGATGGTCTGGTTTTTCTGCTGTATCGCAGCGAAACCGACCTGAAGCCGGGCGCGGTCGAGGTGGATAATATTATCTATGTTGCCCGTCGTGACAATCAGCACGGCGGGTTGACCGGCTATCTGCACCTTGAGGATGGCTGTTTCTATCAATGGCTTGAAGGGCCGGGCGATGCTTTGACGGCGCTGATGGGCCGGATTTGCGCCGACCAGCGCCACCGCAACGTCAAGGTGCTGTGGCAGGGGCAGGCGTTGAGCCGCCAGTTTCCTGACTGGTCCATGGGCTTTGGGATTGCTGACCCGGACACGCTGTTTGACTGGGTGTCTCAACGCGGCGTCGCGGGGGTGGATTCCGCAGGCTTTGCCCGCGAAATCCTGGCATTTATGCGGGCTCAGGCCGCTTAACCGATTTTCCCGATATGGGTGGCAAAGGCGTCGATGAAGCCTTGCAGGAACTTGCGGGTGCCGTCGTCGGTGATGCTGCCATCTGCGGCGAAAGCCTCATCACGCCATTGGATATAGGCTTCCGGCTGTTGCATCACATGCATGTTCAGATGCAGTATGGCGTTGCGCAACTGCACCTGACCAACCGCTGCCCCAATCGCACCGGGCGAGGTGCCGGTGACTGCCGCCGGTTTGCCCGACCACGAGTTGTTGCCATAAGGGCGGCTGCCCCAGTCCAGCGCGTCTTTCAATACGCCCGGAAAATGCCGGTTATATTCCGGCGTCAGGAACAGAACGCCGTCAGCCGTGCCGATCCGCTCTTTCAGGGTCACGACCGAGGCGGGCGGATTGTCCCACAGATCTTCGTTGTAATGGGGCAGGTCAGCCAGTTCGATGTAATCAAACTCCAACTTGCCCTTTGCCAGCTTTTCAAGGGCTTGGGCTAATTTCCGGTTCAGCGAATCCTTGCGCAGCGAACCGATCAGGACGGCAACGGTCTTGGTCATGGTAACTCCTCTGAGAAAGATAAAGTTTTAACTAAATAGCTGTGGAAAGCGTTCCTTTGCAGCTTGAAATTATCGGGGAAAAACGAGAACATGCAGCAATGGAACAGGTGATGCGATATTGGCAGGATGCGGGGGCGTTACAGGCGGCGGTGGTGCTGCTTGGGGCGCTGGTCCTGATTTTTCTGCTGCTATGGTGGCGGCAGCGGTCAGCGCGGCTGCGTCTGGACGCGCTGTTGCAGCAAGCCGGGCTTGATGCCGGGCGGCAGGATGAGCGGTTGGATTTTCAGGCTGCGCGGCTGGTGGCGCTGGCTGAGGAGCGCGATGATTTCAAGGATGCCTTGCATCAGGCCCGCCGTGATCTGGCCGGGCTGGAACGCGACCTTGCCGGGGCGCAGGCGCGGTTGCAAACCGCCCAACAGATGCGCGAGGAAATCTCGGGGCAATTCCGCCTGCTGGCCGATGAAACCCTGCGCCAAAAGGGGGCCGATCTGGAAAAGACCCATTCCGACCGGCTGTCGGCCCTGCTGACTCCGTTCCGCGAGCAGGTGGACGGGTTCCAGCGCGAATTGCGTGACCGGGGCCGTGCTGTCGATCAGGAACGCGCCCGGCTACGCGAACAGATCGAAGGGCTGCACCGCCGGTCCGAGGATTTGGGGCGTGAGGCGCTGGCGCTGACCCGTGCGCTCAAGGGCGACCGCCAGCGTCAAGGTGCCTGGGGCGAGATGGTGCTGGAACGTCTGCTTGAGGAATCCGGCTTGCTGCGCGGCACCCATTATCAGGTTCAGGCCAGCACGACCGACGAACAGGGGCGTCGTTGGCGGCCCGATGTGATCGTGCATATGCCGCAGGAGCGGGCGCTGGTGATTGATGCCAAAGTGTCGCTGTCGGCCTATGAACGCGCCGTAAATGCCGATGACGCCGAGGCGCGGGGGCAGGCGCTGCGTGATCTGGTTGCGGCGGTGCGGGCGCATGTCACGGGCCTGTCGGCGCGGGGCTATCAGGCGCTGGATCATGGCAGCGTTGACTATGTGCTGATGTTCGTCCCGATCGAGGGGGCGCTGGCGCTGGCCATGCAGGCCGATCCTGACCTTGCCCGTTTCGCGGTGGATCGTAAGGTCGGGCTGGTGACGCCGCTGACCCTGATGCTGGCCTTGCGCACGGTGGACCATATCTGGACGGTTGAACGGCGCGAAAGCAACGCTATGGAAATCGCAAACCGTGCCGGGGCGCTTTATGACAAGCTGCATGGCTTCGTCTCCTCGGTCGAAGATGTGGGCAAGGCGCTCGATCAGGCGCAGCGTGCGCATCACACCGCGTTGGACCGGCTGGCGCGGGGGCCGGGCAACGTGATCCGTCAGGCGGAAATGTTGCGTGAATTGGGGGCGCGGGCGCAGAAAAAACTGGCGCTGGACCACGATCAGACTGACCTGTTGCCGGGTGAGGTTGCGGAATGATCGCAGGGCTGAGCATCGAAACGCAAGGGCTGGGCTGCTATGACATCACCGACCGGGTGGCGGCGCTTCTGCCCTCGGGTGATGGGCTGCTGACCCTGTTCCTGCGGCATACGTCCTGTTCGCTGCTGATTCAGGAAAACGCTGATCCATCGGTTCAGCGCGACCTGTTGGCGTGGCTGGACCGCATCGCACCTGCTGCCGACGCCCCCGGCATGGGCTGGATCACCCATCGCAGCGAAGGCCCGGATGATATGCCTGCCCATCTGAAGGCTGCCGTTCTGCCCACCAGTCTGAACATCCCTTTCGTCAAGGGGCGTATGGTGCTTGGCACATGGCAGGGCATTTATCTGGTTGAACACCGCAGCCGCCCGCATCTTCGGCATATCACCTTGCACATGCGCCCGGACTGAGTCGCGGGGGCAACAGGTTGCCCCCATGATCTTGCGGGTGGGGTTTCGGGCTACTCAAGTTGTCGTGTGGTTGCTATCATGCTGGGGAAACCGAATGTGATGCCTCCAGATAAAGGGACACCGATGCGCTGCCCGTTTTGCGGAAATGTCGATACGCAGGTCAAGGATTCACGTCCGGCCGAAGATAACGTCGCTATCCGCCGCCGCCGTTTTTGCCCGGCCTGCGGTGGCCGGTTCACCACCTATGAGCGGGTGCAGTTGCGCGATCTGGTGGTGGTGAAATCCAATGGCCGGCGCGAGGATTTCGACCGGGATAAGATGTCCCGCTCGATCCGCATTGCCATGCAGAAACGCCCGGTTGACCCGGAGCGCATCGACCAGATGATTTCTGGCATCGTGCGGCGGCTGGAAAGCATGGGTGAGACCGATATTTCGTCGAAAATCATCGGTGAGATCGTCATGGAGACGCTGGCCCGGATCGACACCGTGGCCTATGTGCGTTTTGCCAGTGTTTACAAGAACTTCCAGGACCCGGATGATTTTGACCGCTTCGTTTCCGAACTGCGCCCTTCGGTTGAATGAACGGGGCTGACAGCCGCCACATGGCCCATGCGCTGCGCTTGGCGGCGCGGGGATTGGGGAACACATGGCCCAATCCGGCGGTTGGTTGCGTGATCGTGACGCAAGGGCGGGTGGTCGGGCGCGGGTGGACGCAGCCGGGTGGTCGTCCCCACGCCGAGGTGGTTGCCTTGGCGCAGGCCGGGGCGGCGGCCCGGGGGGCAACCGCTTATGTCACGCTGGAACCCTGTGCGCATCACGGCAAGACCCCGCCTTGCGCAGAGGCGCTGATCGCGGCCGGGGTCTTGCGGGTCGTTGTGGCGCTGACCGATCCTGACCAGCGGGTGTCCGGGCGCGGGCTGGCGATGTTGCGGGCGGCAGGTGTCGAGGTGGTCGAGGGTGTCCTGACGGATGCCGCGCGGGTGATGCAGCGCGGATTTCTGAACCGCGTGACGCTGGGCCGACCGATGCTGACCCTGAAGCTGGCAACCAGTTTCGACGGGCGGATTGCGACGGGCGGCGGTGACAGCCAATGGATCACCGGGCCAGAGGCGCGGCGGCATGTGCATCTGCTGCGATCACAACATGATGCGGTGATGGTGGGCGGCGGAACGGCACGGGCGGATCTGCCGGGGCTGAATGTGCGGGATTTGGGCGTGACGCATCAGCCGCTGCGGGTGGTGGTGGCGCGTGAGGCTGTGCCGGATTTGCCCGAGGGGCCGGGCTATGGTCCGCTGTGGCGTGTGACCGGGCAGGGGGGCGGCGGGCAAGGTCGGGTGATCCGCGTGGCGGAAGACGCGCGGGGGCTGGACCCGCTGGCTATCATGCAGGCTTTGGCTGCCGAAGGTCTGACGCGGGTGTTTTGTGAAGGGGGCGGACAGCTTGCAGCGGCGCTGCTGCGGTCCGGGCAGGTGGATGAACTGGTCGGCTATAGCGCGGGCGTCGTGATCGGGGGCGATGGGCGCGCTTCGGTCGGGGCGATGAGCCTGAACCGGCTGACCGATGCGCCGCGCTTTGATCTGATCGAAGTGCAGCGTATCGGGCCGGATCTGTTCCACCGCTGGCGTTTACGGCGTGATGGGTAAGTAAAGCCCCGCAATTCAGCAGGGCTTTACGCTTACATATGATCGCCGCCGATGGCTGCGGAAAATGCGCCGCGGTAAAGGGCCGAAAGCTCGGCCAGCGGGGCGCTGTCGCCGCCAAGGCTGATCGTGTCGCCACCAAAACGGCCGGCCACGGCTGCCGGAACGCCCGCCGCTTGCGCCGCATCCAGCAGGGCTTGCGCCCGATCGGGGCGGCAGGCCAGCAGGTAACGCGCCTGATCCTCGCCAAAAAGCTGCGCGATGTCGGCAGGTTCCAGCGTGACGCCAAGGCCCGCAGCCTCGGCCATCTCGAATGCGGCCAGCGCAAGGCCGCCATCCGACAAGTCGCAGGTGGCGCCGATCAGCTTGCGATTGGTGCGGATGAATTGGCCATGGGCCAGTTCGGCGGTAAGGTCCACGGTGGGGGCGTCGCCGGACTCAATCCCGAAGGCTTCGGCAGCCAGCGCGGATTGGCCAAGATGGCCAGCCGTCTTGCCGATCAGCAGCGCCACATCGCCCGGTTGCGGCAGACCCGCAATCAGATCGTCCAGATGATCCAGCAGCCCGACCGCACCGATGGTCGGTGTCGGCAGGATGCCCTTGCCATCGGTTTCGTTGTAAAGCGAGACGTTGCCCGACACGATGGGCATATCCAGCGCCGCGACGGCCTGTCCGATGCCCTCAATGGCACCGACAAATTGCCCCATGATTTCAGGCTTTTCCGGGTTGCCAAAGTTCAGGTTATCGGTGGTCGCCAAGGGGCGCGCGCCAACGGCACAGAGGTTGCGGAACGCCTCGGCCACGGCCTGCTTGCCGCCCTCGACCGGGTTGGCCTTGACATAGCGCGGTGTCACGTCGCTGGTGAAGGCCAGTGCCTTGTCGGTGCCGTGGACGCGCACCACACCCGCCCCAAGACCGGGGCGGCGGACCGTATCGGCCCCGACCTGGCTGTCATACTGTTCCCAGACCCATGACTTTCGGGCGTAATTCGGGCTGCCGATCAGGGCGCGCAGGCCGGTGATGGGGGTGATCGCAGGCAGGGCGGGCATGGCATCGGCCGGTGGGGTGGCGATCCACGGACGGTCATATTCCGGGGCCGAGGACGACAGCTTCGACAGCGGCAGATCGGCCATGACCTCATTGCCGTGCAGGATCAGGAAGCGGTCCTCGGCAATGGTTTCGCCAACAATGGCGAAATCCAGATCCCATTTTTCGAAAATCGCACGGGCCTCGGCCTCTTTTTCAGGCTTCAGCACCATCAGCATCCGCTCCTGCGATTCCGACAGCATCATTTCATAGGCCGTCATGTTGGTTTCGCGTTGCGGGACGTGATCCAGCATCAGTTTGATGCCCAAACCGCCCTTGTCGCCCATTTCCACGGCAGAACAGGTCAGCCCTGCGGCCCCCATGTCCTGAATGGAAATCACCGAGCCAGAGGCCATCAGCTCCAGGCAGGCTTCCAGCAGGCATTTCTCGGTGAAGGGGTCGCCAACCTGAACGGTGGGGCGCTTTTCCTCGATCGTGTCGTCGAACTCGGCGCTGGCCATGGTTGCGCCGCCGACGCCGTCGCGGCCGGTTTTGGCACCCAGATAGACCACCGGCATCCCGATCCCCGAGGCGGCCGAATAGAAAATCTTATCCGCATCGGCCAGCCCCGCCGCAAAGGCGTTCACCAGACAGTTGCCATCATAGCTGCGATGAAAACGCACCTCGCCGCCAATGGTAGGCACGCCAAACGCGTTGCCATAGGCGCCAATCCCCTCGACCACACCTTTCACCAGATGCGGGGTCTTGGGGTGTTCCGGGCGACCAAAGGACAGCGAATTCATCGCGGCGATGGGACGTGCGCCCATGGTGAACACATCGCGCAGGATACCACCAACCCCGGTTGCCGCGCCCTGATGGGGTTCAATATAGGATGGGTGGTTGTGGCTTTCCATTTTGAAAACAACAGCTTGTCCGTCGCCAATATCGACCACGCCGGCGTTTTCGCCGGGGCCGCAGATCACCTGCGGGCCTTCGGTCGGCAGGGTGCGCAGCCATTTTTTCGAGGATTTATAGGAACAATGCTCGTTCCACATGGCGCTGAAAATGCCAAGTTCCGTGAAACTCGGCTCACGACCGATGATCTCAAGGATACGGCTGTATTCGTCGGGTTTGAGGCCGTGCGCCGCAATCAGTTCCGGTGTGATGGTCGGTTCGGTCATGGTGGCCCCCTATATGCGTTGCCCTGTCTTTTAAGGGCCGCAAGGGGCGCGGAAAAGGGGCAGCAGGACGCAGGGTAAAAAAAAGCCGGGCGCAAGGCCCGGCGCAAGTCCAACAGGGAGGTGAAGGAAGGGCAAATGCCCCTGTGTTCCTTCAATGCCCGATGTATGGGCGTGGTGCCTGCCTTGCAAGCCTAAGCGGATGGTTTGGTGGCATATCCGCTATGCGCCATTCGCATGGCTTGTGTCATCCATTTCGGTTTCGGCCTGCCAGCGACGATGGGACTGGATTTCCTCCAGAACGAAATCGCGGAAAGCCGTGACCCGGCGCGAGCTGCGCAGTTCTTCGGGGAAGGCAAGGAAAACCGGGACTTCGCCGGATTCGATCTCGGGCAAAACGCGGATCAGATCGGGGAAATCCGCGACCAGATAATCGGGCAGAACGCCGATGCCAACGTCGCTCAGCACCGCTTGCAGCACACCGAAATAGTTGTTCACCATCAGCATGGACCGCGGGTTCTGGGTCAGCAATTCCTGTGACAGCACCGCCCCCGAGGCGACTTGTGGCACCTGCGGGTTCTGGCAGATCAGCCGGTGTGCTGAAAGATCAGGCAGATTTTCCGGCAGGCCGGTCTCATCCAGATAGCGTTGTGTGGCGTAAAGCCGCATCCTGATGTTCAGAAGCCGCCGCCGGATCAGGTCGGATTGGCTGGGTTCTTTCATGCGAATGGCCACGTCGGCCTCGCGCATGGGCAGGTCCAGAACGCGCTCCTCCAGCATCAGGTCGATTTTCAGGTCAGGATAACGCGCATAAAGTTTCGCCAGACGTGGCACCAGCCACATGCTGCCAAAGCCGGTCGTGGTGGTGACTTTCAACTCGCCAAAGACGTGATCTTCGCTGTCGCGGATGCGGGCGGCGGTGGTATCCAGAAGGCTGCTCATGTCGCGGGTGGCGTTGAACAGGATTTCGCCCTGTTCGGTCAGGATCAGCCCGCGTGCATGGCGGTGAAACAGGGTGGTGGCCAGCGATTCTTCAAGCGCGCGGATCTGGCGGCTGACGGCGGATTGCGACAGGTGCAGCGCATCGCCCGCATGGGTCAGGCTGCCGGCATCGGCAACGGCGTGAAAGATGCGCAGCTTGTCCCAGTCCATGATGCTTGTCCTTGTTGTCGCAGGCCCATGCGAAAATGCCGTTCTGCCATGCGCTCAGCGCAACACTAGCACAAGTCACGGGTAAAACAAGGAAATCTGATGCGGCAGATTTTCCTTGGTTGGTCAGTAAAACTGACCTATACTTGCCGAAACATCCAGCAGAGGGGAGGCTGCCAGATGACCGCACAGGGATTTTCACTGAATGATCGGTTCGACCTGACCAAGCATCAGGTGTTGCTGAACGGCACGCAGGCGCTGGTGCGCCTGATGCTGATGCAGGCGGCGCGCGACAAGGCGGCGGGGCTGCATACGGCGGGGCTGGTCACGGGCTATCGTGGCAGCCCGCTGGGTGGCGTCGATTTGCAGATGATGAAGGCGCAAAAGCTGCTGTCGGCGTCGGATGTGCTGTTTCAGCCGGGGCTGAACGAAGACCTTGCCGCCACCGCCATTTGGGGCAGCCAGCAGGCCGAGATACGCGGCGAAGGCCGCTATGACGGTGTGTTCGGCCTGTGGTATGGCAAGGGGCCGGGGGTGGATCGGTCCGGCGATGTGATGCGCCATGCGAATAT
The DNA here is from genome assembly GCF_030538695.1 of Paracoccus sp. (in: a-proteobacteria). Lineage (GTDB taxonomy): Bacteria > Pseudomonadota > Alphaproteobacteria > Rhodobacterales > Rhodobacteraceae > Paracoccus. Next base: position 43,776 of record NZ_JAUNTN010000018.1, on the reverse strand, counting down.
GGCCGGGTCCAGCGCCCATGGCGGCGTGCTGATGGCGATGGGCGACGATCACACCGGCGAAAGCTCGACCGTGCTGCATCAGTCGGATTGGGCGATGGTCGATGCCTATATGCCGGTGATCTCGCCCGCCGGGGTTCAGGAAATCCTTGATTATGGGGTTTACGGCTTTGCGCTGTCGCGTTTTGCCGGTGTCTGGGTCGGGCTGAAAACCATGAAGGACACGGTTGAGGCGACCAGCGTCGTCGATGGCGACCCGTTCCGCATGTCGCTGGTGACGCCCGATTTTGCCATGCCGCCGGGCGGGCTGAACATCCGCCTTGGTGATACGCCGGTGGCGCAGGAAGTGCGGATGATTGATTTCAAACGCTTTGCCGCCGAGGCTTTCGCCCGCGCCAACCGCATCGACCGCAAGGTGTGGGGCCGCCCGGATGCCAAAATCGGCATTTGCGCGGCGGGCAAGAACTGGCTGGACGTGGTTCATGCGCTGTCTTTGCTGGGGCTGGATCAGGCGGGTGCAGAGCGGCTGGGGATCACCACCTATAAGATCGGCCAGACCTGGCCCATGGACATGCGCAGCTTTCAGGAGTGGTCCGAGCCGCTGGATATGGTGATCGTGGTCGAGGAAAAGCGCAAGCTGATCGAGGTGCAGGTCAAAGAGGCGATTTTCGATAATCGCAAGGGCCGCCGGGTGATCGGCTGGAAGCATGACCGCACCGGGGCCGAGGTGTTCCCGACCCGCTATGCCCTTGATCCGGTGATGATTGCCGAGAAGCTGGGCGGCATCCTGATCGAGGAAGGCCGCGGCACCGAAAGCCTGCGTGCTGCGCTGGACCGTATCGCGGAAAGCCGCCGCGCCGATAATGCGCCGGAAATTGCGGTGCGGACGCCGTGGTTCTGCTCGGGCTGTCCGCATAACAGCAGCACCCGCCTGCCAGAAGGCAGCCGCGCCTATGCCGGGATCGGCTGTCACTATATGGTGCAATGGATGGGGCGCGAAACCAACGGCTTTACCCATATGGGGGCCGAGGGCGTGAACTGGGTCGGTGAAGCACCGTTTTCCAAACGCGGCCATGTGTTTCAGAACCTTGGTGACGGCACCTATAACCACTCGGGTTCGCTGGCGATCCGCGCGGCCAAGGCGGCGGGAACGAATATCACCTATAAGATCCTGTTCAACGACGCCGTGGCGATGACCGGCGGCCAGCCGAACGAAGGCGGGCTGACTGCCGATCAGATTGCGCGGGAACTGGTGGCGATGGGCGTCGATCCGGTTGTGGTGGTCCATGACGAGAAAGAGGACATCGACCGGGGGCGCTTCCCTTCGGGGCTGCGGTTCGAAACGCGGAACAAGCTGATGGCGGTGCAGCGCGATCTGGAAACCGCGCAGGGCGTCAGTGCGATCCTGTATATCCAGACCTGCGCGGCGGAAAAGCGGCGGCGGCGCAAGAAGGGGGCGTTCCCTGATCCTGACCGCCGGGTGTGGATCAACACTGATGTCTGCGAGGGCTGCGGGGATTGCTCGGTGCAGTCGAATTGCGTTTCGGTGGTGCCGGTCGAGACGCCTCTGGGGCGGAAACGGGCGATTGACCAATCGTCCTGCAACAAGGATTTTTCCTGCCTGAACGGCTTTTGCCCCAGTTTCGTGACGGTCGAGGGGGGCAAGCCTCGCCGCCCCAAGGCTGCGGCTTTCGATCTGCCTGCGCTGCCCGCGCCTGCGCTGCCCGCAATCAACGGCACGCATAATGTGGTGATTACCGGCGTGGGTGGCACCGGGGTCGTGACCATCGGTGCCGTTCTGGCGCAGGCTGCCCATATCGACGGCAAGGGCGCCGGCATGATGGAGATGGCAGGGCTGGCCCAAAAGGGCGGGGCGGTGCATATCCACCTGCGCCTTGCCAACCGGCCCGAGGATATTTCCGCCATCCGTGTCGCCGTGGGCGAGGCTGACTGCGTGATCGGCGGCGATCTGGTGGTTTCGGCCGGGGCGAAAACGCTGGGGTTGATGACCTCGGGGCGCACCGGCGCGGTGGTCAATGACCATGAAATCGTGACCGGAGAGTTCACCCGCAATCGTGATTTTCAGGTGCCGACCGGCCAGTTGAGGCTATCGCTGGAGGCGCGTCTGGGGGACCGTGTGGGGTTCTTTGACGCCTCGACGCTGGCGCTGCGGCTGCTGGGGGATTCGATCTATTCTAACATGCTGGTGCTTGGTGGTGCGTGGCAGCGGGGGCTGTTGCCGCTGACGCATGAGGCGATCATGCAGGCGATTGCGCTGAACGGGGCCAAGGTGGCGGAAAACCAGCGCGCCTTCGAGATCGGGCGTTGGGCTGTCACCGATCCGGCAGGCGTGGCGCAGGCGGTTGCGGAACCCAATGTCGTGGCGTTGCCGGGTGATCCGGTTGCCGATCTGGCGGCGCGGGTGGCTGAATACCAGAACGAGCGGCTGGCGCGGCGCTTTATGGCGCTGGTCGATCAGGCACCTGCCGAGCTGCGCGAGCCTGTCGCGCGGGGCTATCATAAGCTGCTGACCTATAAGGATGAATACGAGGTTGCGCGGCTGCATTTGCAAACCCGCGCCCGCGTGGCCGAGGCGTTCGAGCCGTCGAAGGAAGGTGGCGAAATGCGGGTGATCTGGCACCTCGCGCCGCCGGTGATGTGGGGTCGTGACGCCGAGGGCCGCCCGCGTAAACGCGCCTTCGGGCCTTGGGCGGAACGGCTGTTCGGTGTGCTGGCCCGGATGAAGGGCCTGCGCGGCACGCCGCTGGACCCGTTCGGCTGGCTGGGTGAGCGCCGGGCCGAGCGTCGCGCTATCCGCGAATATGAAACCCTGATGGCCGGCCTGTTCCCGCGCGTCACCGATAAAAACCGCGCGATTGCGCAGGAAATCGCTGAATTGCCGCTCTCGGTTCGGGGCTATGGTCCGGTCAAGGAACGCGCTGAAAAGGCGGCTTCTGCCCGGCTGGACGTGCTTTTGCAGCAGTTCGACAACCCGCCGGTGACGTTACAGGCCGCTGAATAGGCGCTTGTCCAAAGTCATGGTATTCCCCGCGGCCCCGGCGTAAAAGGGGCCGCGCAACGGGAAAGGGTGTGGCATGGCGGTCGGCGTTTTCGATTCAGGGCTTGGCGGGCTGACCGTCTGGAGCGCCATTCGCAAGCGCCTGCCCGACCTGCCGCTGGTCTATCTGGGCGACAATGCCCATGCGCCCTATGGGGTGCGGACGGCGGATGATATTTTCAACCTGACCTGCGCCAGCGTCGAACGGCTGTGGGCCGAAGGTTGTGATCTGGTTATTCTGGCCTGTAACACCGCTTCGGCGGCGGCGCTGCGGCGGATGCAGGAAAGCTGGCTGCCGGAAAACAAGCGTGTGCTTGGGGTGTTTGTGCCGCTGATCGAGGCGCTGACCGAACGGCAATGGGGTGATAACTCGCCGCCGCGCAAGGTCGCGGTGGAAAATGTCGCGTTGTTCGCCACCCCGGCGACCGTCGCCAGCCGGGCGTTCCAGCGCGAGCTGGCGTTTCGCGCCATTGGCGTTGATGTCGAGGCGCAGCCCTGCGGTGGTGTCGTCGATGCGATTGAGGATGGCGACGAATTGTTGGCCGAGGCGCTGGTGCGGTCTCATGTCGAGGCGCTGAAACGCCGGATGCCTCACCCGCAGGCTGCCATTCTGGGCTGCACCCATTATCCCTTGATGCAAAAGGCATTTCAGGATGCCTTGGGGGCGAATGTGCAGGTGTTTTCACAGGCCGGGCTGGTCGCTGACAGCCTTGCCGATTATTTGCAGCGTCACCCGTCGATGATCGGGGCGGGGACCGCCTCGCGCTGCCTGACCACTGGAGACCCGGCGCGGGTCTCGTCCAAGGCGACCCAGTTTCTACGCACCCCGGTGCAGTTCGAGGCAGCCTGAAGAAAGGAGCTTTCCGCCATGAAATCACTCAAGAAAAAGCGCCGCGTTCAGGTGATCGTACTGGCCTTCATTGCGCTGGTCGCGGCCACCGCGCTGATCGGCTACGGCTTTCGTGATGGCATCAACTTGTATCGCAGCCCGACGCAGGTTGTTGAAAGCCCGCCGTCGGATTCCGAATATTTCGACCTTGGGGGCTTGGTGAAAGAAGGCTCGATCGTGAACCGCGATGGGGTGGCCTTTGATTTTGTGATCACAGATGGCGCGAACGAAGTGCCGGTCAGCTATGTCGGCTCGGACCCGCGCCCGGATCTGTTCACCGAAAACAGCGGCACCATCGCCAAAGGCCATTTGGTTAATGGCGTGTTCGAGGCACGCTCGCTGCTGGCCAAGCATGACGAGGAATACATGCCGCGCGAAGTCATTGATTCCTTGAAAGAACAGGGCGTTTATCAGGAGCCCAATTCCTGACGCAACGCGCGGGCCATTAAGGCTGCGTTAACCATTCCGCCCCAGTCTTGCCGTCGTTTTCAGGCGAAAAGGGGGCGGAATGAAAACCGTAGAGCAAATTGCGACGGAAATCGTCGCGCGAGAAGGGGGCTATGTCGATGACCCCTCGGACCCCGGCGGGGCGACGAATTACGGCGTGACCATCGGCACGATGCGCCGGCTTGGGCTGGACCTGAATCGCGATGGCAAGGTCGATAAGGCGGATGTGCGGGCGCTGACCCGTGCGCAGGCCCGCGACATCTTTGTGCAACACTATTTCAACGGGCCGGGGCTGGATGGGCTGCCGCCAGCGTTGCAGGCCAGCGTCTTTGATATGTATGTGAATGCGGGCAATAATGCGGTGAAAATTCTGCAACGTCTGGTCAGTCGCATGGGCTTTCCGGCGCAGGATGATGGGGTGATCGGGCCGCTGACCCGCGCCGCCGTTCATGCCGCAACCGAGGCCGCGCCGCGCCATATCACCGATGCCTACGGAATCGAGCGGCGCAATTATTACTATCGCCTGGCCAATCAGCGACCCGCCAGCCGCAAATACGCCCGCAGCAACGCGGGCGGCAAGGGCGGCTGGATCAGGCGGGCGGAGGAGTTTATCTCGGCCCGGTATCACCTGACCGAAGCGCAGCACCGCGAAAGGACTGCGACATGGGCATGATTGGGCGTATTCTTGGCGCAGGCCCCGCCATGCAGGCGGTGGGGCAGGCCGCAACCGGGCTGGCCGAGGTCTTTACCCCCAATGCGACTCGCAAGCTTGAATTGGACGCAGCCGCACATGGCACCGCGCTGGATCAGTTCGGAACCGAGTTCACCATTGCGCGGCCGGGCGTGTTTGACAGCCTTATCAATGGCGTGAACAGACTTCCTCGACCATTTCTGGCGCTGGGAACGATGGCCTTGTTCGTCTATGCGATGGTCGATCCGCCCGGTTTCGGGCTGCGCATGGCCGGGCTGGCTGAGGTGCCGGAACCGCTGTGGTGGCTGCTGGGGGCGATTGTTTCGTTCTATTTCGGTGCGCGGGAGGCGCATTATTACCGCATCCGTAAAGCCACCCCTGCGACTGCGCCGGTCGAGTCCCCGGTGTCGTTGACGGTTAAGTCAGCGGCCGGCGATTTCAGCGATAATGCCGCGTTGCGGGATTGGGCCGCAGGTCAATAACCCCGATCTGCGACAATTTGTGAAGCCCCCGTCCCCGGCGGGGGCTTTCGCATATGCGCCCCTTTCGTTAGTGTCCGCCGCAAAAGGAGACCTCGCATGATCGCAGAATTCGGCCATTTCGCACTGGTCCTCGCCCTTGGGGTGGCCCTGTTTCAGATGATCGTGCCGATGATCGGTGCCAGCCGCAACTGGCCCGTCTGGATGGAGGCCGGGCGCACCGCTGCCTTGGCGCAATTCGGGCTGATCGGCCTGTCCTTTGCGGCGCTGACCTATGCTTTTGTGACCTCGGATTTTTCGCTGTCGGTGGTCTATGCGAACTCGCACAGCCTCAAGCCGATGCTTTACAAAGTGTCGGGTGTCTGGGGCAACCACGAAGGCTCGATGCTGCTGTGGGCGCTGATTCTGGCGCTGTTTGGCGCAGCGGCGGCGGTGTTCGGAGATAACCTGCCGCCGGGATTGCGGGCGCGGGTGCTGTCGGTTCAGGCCTCGATCGGGGTGGCGTTTTTGCTGTTCATCCTGCTGACCTCGAACCCGTTCGAGCGGATGCCGTTTCCGGCCTTGGACGGGCGTGACCTGAACCCCTTGTTGCAAGACCCCGGACTGGCCTTCCACCCGCCGTTCCTTTACCTTGGCTATGTCGGGCTTTCGATGTCCTTCAGCTTTGCCATGGCGGCACTGATCGAGGGCCGCATCGACGCCGCCTGGGCGCGTTGGGTGCGGCCGTGGACGCTGGCGGCTTGGGTATTTCTGACCATTGGTATCGCGCTTGGTTCGTGGTGGGCCTATTATGAGCTGGGTTGGGGCGGGTTCTGGTTCTGGGATCCGGTTGAAAACGCCAGCTTCATGCCGTGGCTGTTTGCTGCCGCCCTGCTTCATTCGGCCATCGTGGTGGAAAAGCGTGAAGTCCTGAAAAGCTGGACGATCCTGCTGGCGATTCTGGCCTTTGGCTTTTCGCTGATGGGGACTTTCATCGTGCGTTCGGGGGTGATTACCTCGGTTCACAGCTTTGCCAGCGACCCGCAGCGTGGCGTGTTTATCCTTGGAATTCTGGCCTTTTTCACCGGCGGCGGTCTGGTGCTTTACACCATGCGGGCAAACCGGATGGCGGCCAAGGGCGTCTTTGCCCCGGTTTCCCGCGAGGGTGCCTTGGTGCTGAACAATATCCTGCTGGCGGTGTCGTCTTTCGTGGTGTTCATTGGGACCATGTGGCCGCTGATCGCGGAATTGCTTTGGAACCGCAAACTGTCGGTGGGCGAGCCGTTCTTTAACCAGGCTTTCACCCCCTTCATGGTCGCGCTGGCGATTGTGCTGCCCATTGGCGCGGTGCTGCCGTGGAAACGCGGGCGGATCGGCAATGCGCTGCGCCCGCTGCGGGGGGCCTTGGCGTTGGCGGCGGCGGTGATGCTGCTGGTCTGGTCGGTGTCCACAGGCAACACGGCGCTGGCCGTGATCGGGGCCGGGCTGGGGTCATGGCTGATCTTCGGCGCGGCGGCGGAATTGTGGATGCGCACTGGCAACAGCGGTGCGTCGCGCCTGCTGCGCTTGCCGCGTGCCGACTGGGGCAAGGCCATTGCCCATGCCGGGCTTGGGGTGCTGTTCATCGGGGTTTCACTTCTGCTTGGCTGGCAACAGGAAAGCATCCGCACCGCGAAAATCGGTGATAGCTATGACATCGGCGCCTATACGATCCACCTTGCCGATGTGCAGGAGGTGCCGGGGCCGAACTATACCGCGACCCGCGCCACGATGGAGGTGTTCCGCGGCGGGCGTCAGATCACCACACTTTACCCGGAAAAGCGGGTCTATCCGGTGCAGGCCATGCCCACGACCGAGGCCGCGATCCGGTCTGGCCTGTTCGGTGACATCTATCTGGTGATCGGTGATCCGCAGGCGGATGGCGGCTGGGCGGTGCGATCCTATGTGAAACCGTTTACCATGTGGATCTGGCTGGGCTGTGCCTTCATGTCGCTTGGCGGGCTTATCAGCCTGTCCGACCGCCGCTATCGGGTGGCGGCCGGGGCGCGGCGGGTGGCGGCAAAAAGGGTGGCTGCGGAATGAAACGTCTGGTTCTGATTGCGGCCCTGCTGGCCAGCCCCGCTTTTGCCGTGCAACCTGATGAGGTGCTGGACGATCCTGCGCTGGAATCGCGGGCGCGGGGCATTTCGCAGCAGTTACGCTGCCCGGTCTGTCAGGGCGAGAATATCGACGATTCCAATGCCGGGATCAGCCGCGACCTGCGGCTTTATGTGCGCGAACGGCTGGTCGAGGGCGATTCCGATGCGGAGGTGATCGAGGCCGTGACCTCGCGCTATGGCGAGTTCGTGCTGTTCAATCCGTCCAAGACCGGCGGCAATCTGGTTTTGTGGCTGGCCGGGCCGGTGATGGCGCTGCTGGCGCTGCTGGGGGGCTGGCTTTACATCCGCAGCCGCCGCGAGGAAACCGGGACAGCGCCACTGTCGGCGGATGAACAGGCCGAGCTGGAGCGCATCCTGAAGGAATGACGCGGCGGCAGGGATTGCCGTCGCCGTCGTGCCGGGCCACCCTGCGGCAAAGAGGGAGGCCATGATGACGCAAACAATCCAAACCCAATTCAATGACCGTATTCTGACCGTTACCCTGAACCGCCCCGAGGTGATGAACGCATTGAACAGTCAGATGCGGGCCGAAATCACCGCTACGCTGACCGATTTGCCGGAAGGGGCGCGCTGCGTGGTGCTGACTGGTGCGGGGCGGGCGTTCTGCTCGGGGCAGGATCTGAACGATATGCAGGCCGCCGATGACATCACCGGCGTGCTGAAACGCGAATATGAGCCGATGCTGCGGGCGATCACCGATTGCCCGGTGCCAGTAATCTGCGCCCTGAACGGGGTGGCGGCGGGGGCCGGGGCCAATCTGGCGCTGGTCGCGGATGTGGTGATCGCCGCCGAAAGCGCCGCACTGGTCGAGGCGTTTTCCAAGATTGCCCTGATCCCCGATGCGGGCGGGACGTGGTTTGTGCCGCGCCTTGTCGGTCATGCCCGTGCCATGGGGATGATGCTGTTTTCCGATGCGATCCCTGCCCGCAAGGCCGAGGAATGGGGATTGATCTATCAGGTGTTGCCCGATGCCGATTTCGTCGAAGGCGTTGCTGCCCGTGCCCGTGCTTTGGCGAATGGCCCGACTGGCTGTTATCGCGCCATCCGCCGCGCGGTGCGGGAAAGCTGGTCGAACGATCTGGAAGCGCAACTGACGCTTGAGGCAGAATTGCAGGGCCAGGCGGGCACCAGCCCCGATTTCGTCGAGGGCGTTTCGGCCTTTCTGCAAAAGCGCAAACCGCAGTTTACCGGCCAGTAATCCGGCCCCCTGCCGTGTCATGGCCGCATCGCCTGCGTAAGATGGTTGCGCAGGCGGTCGCTGTCTTCCTATAGCCCATCATACGCTTGGAATCATCCACTTACAAAGGCATCTGACCGAAGGCTGCGCCTCAAGGCTCAGGAAGGTGCATTGCGGGATACGAGGAAACCGCCAGAAGCGACCTCGCTATATAGTCAGCGTCGCATCACTGTATGAAACAAAGTGCGCAGGCCCTAACGGATCTGGACAAAGCGCGGCGCATGGCTACGGTTGTCGAAAAACGGCACGGTTTCGGGGCGCGGCAGGTGGTCGTGGCCACGGGCCAGTGCCTCGACCTCGGCCAGAACCACCTCGGTGATAAAGGGCAGGTTCAGGGCGCGGGCCTGTGCAACCGGCACCCAATGCAGGTGAGACAGTTCATCACAAGCGGCTGAAAAATCGTCAGGATCGCCGGTAATCTGCGCTGCATCTGCGGCAAAGAAACGGGCGTCAAAACGGCGCGGGCGGCCGGGCGGGGTGATGGCCCGGAACACAAAGCGCAAGGCTGCGGCACCATCACGCAGGTGCAGCCCGGTTTCCTCGGTCAATTCGCGCAGTGCTGCTGCCAGAATTGCCGGGGCTGGCATATCGGTGCCCGCGCGTGGTTCCAGAGACAAGCGGCGCAGGCAGTCGGGGTCCGCGCCATCCTCTGTCGTCAGGGCATCGTCCTGATCGACAGCTCCGCCGGGAAACACATATTTCGACGGCATGAAGGCAGCCTTGGCCCCCCTCATCCCCATCAGCACGGCCAACCCCTCGGGCATCCGGCGCAGCAGGATGATGGTTGCCGCATCGCGGATCGGCATATCGGCCGCCGTCATGCCGCCCCCCGGTGGCTGTGGGCGTCCTGATCGAAGCCGTGCATCCGTCGCGCCCATTGCCAGGCGATCATCGCCCCTTTGACGCGAGGCAGCAGGATCAGCGAGAGCAGGATCGCCCCCAATGAAAAGCCGATCAGCATAGAGATGGCGGATGGCCGATAGGCAATGAAAATCCACAATAAAAGCGGCGCACCGATATGCGAGACGGTCAACACCGTCAGATAGGCCGGTCCGTCATCCGCGCGGTGGTGGTGCAGTTCCTCGCCGCAGGCCGGGCAGCGGTCACGCACCTTCAGAAAACTTTGAAAGATGCGGCCCTGACCGCAGTTCGGGCAAAGCCCCAGAAATCCCCGGCGCAGAGCTTGGCCAAGCGGGCGTTCGGCATTTGCCGAGGGGGCCGGGCTTTGCAGGTCAGGCGTTTGGGTCATGGGATGGTCCACCGGGTTGCGACATTTTGTCAACAGAGCATGAGCCGTGGGCGCCGTTTTGGCAAGCCCGGCATCAGGCGGCCTGGGAGCGCCGGGCGGTGGCGACCAGTTGGTCGCGGCCGCGCAGCTTGGCCGTCAGCAGCGCGTGATCGGCTGCGGCGATAATCTGCTCGATCTCAGTGCCGCTGAGCGCCTCGGATGTGTCGCTTGGCAGATGCGTCGCGCCAACCGAAACCGTGATCCGCAGATGCGCCCCGCCAAGATGCGGGGGCAGGATGATCCGGTGGCTGGCAAGCGCCTGCCGCAGCGCCTCCCCCATCCGCAGCACCGTGTTGCGGTCTGTGTCCGGCAAAATGGCAAGAAACTCTTCGCCCCCGATGCGGAACAATTCGCCCGTATCGCCAATTGTTTGTGTCAGGCAATGGGCTGCCTGCCGCAAGGCTGCATCACCCGCAGCATGGCCAAAACGATCATTCACCTCTTTGAAATGGTCCAGATCAAGTGCCAGCAGCCCGACGCCGCTGCCGGAGGCGGTCCCAAGTGCGGCCCGAATTGCCCTGAATGCCGCGCGGCGATTGCCGATTCCGGTCAGCGGGTCTTGATAGGCCAGCCGAAGTTGCTGCTGATGTTGCAGGCTTTGCGCCTGCAACAAAGCCCGTCGGCGCAGGTGACGACGCACCAAAACAGCGGTCAGATCAATCACCTCACCTTGCCGGGGGCTGCCTTCGATCACGTCATCGGCGCCAAGATCCAACCCGACCGGAGCCATGCTGACCGCGCTGCCTTCCAGCAGTAAAAGACAACAGGCATCGCGGAAATTGGGCCGCGCCCGCAGTTCGGATAAAAGCGCCAACCCTTCGCCCGGTGCAGCGGGGTCCAGCGCGATCAGATACATGTCCGAAGTGTTGCCGTGGGTGGCCTGCGCCAGAACCTGCATCCCGGTTGCGGTGTCGATCCGCACGGCCAGCCGCTGAGCCAGATGGCGTTTCCAGCTCATGGCGATTTTATGTGAAGGGGCCACGATGGTCAGCTCAGCCCCCTCAACGGGAAAGGGTGTGCTGTCGGTGTGAACATCAAGCCGACGCAGGCTCTGATCGCGCAGACAGGCCCGCAGCCGGGCCAGCAGCAGGATCTCATCCCCTTCGGGGCGGTGGACGGCATCTGCCCCGGCTTGCAGGCAGGCAGTATGATGACTGCTGTCGGTCAGCGCAATCACCGAGGCGTCTGTGCAATCGGTGATGTCACTGCACAAATCCCGCAAGGCACCACCGTCCTGCGGCTCGGCCAGAAGAATCACGTCAAAGCGTTGCGCGGATAGCTGTCGCACCAGCTCTGCACGAGAGCCGACGGCAACGACATGATAGCAGGCGCCAATCAGGCGGACCTTACTTTTGATGCGGTGCGACGGGTCGGGGTCGCAGATCAGGATGCTTGAACTCATGGTGCTTCTCGGCTCGGTGCTTCTCGGTTACTTACGACCAAATCGTTAACAAATCGTTTCCGCCGGAGATTTTTCGATGATGACGCAAGCCGCTGCCCGTGATCTGGCTGAGCAAGCTTTTCTGTATCTGACTGAAGATCCTGATTCTTTGGTGGGTTTTATGGCTGCGTCTGGTCTGGCACCGTCTGAGCTGCGCAATGCGCTGCAACAGCCCGGATTTCACGAATCGGTGCTGGATTTCCTGATGCTGTCCGATTCGCAGGCCGAAGGCTTTCTGCACCAACAGAGCTTGCCTGCCGATGCCCTGCGGGCAGCCCATGCGGCGCTTTCGGGGGGTGTTTATGAATGGTAGGCCGTCATTGACGGTTTCTTAAAGGTTTTGCGCTAAGCCTGCCTGTAAAGGAGGCTGCTGTGCAGGACTTGATTACACGATTTGTCGAGGATTTTTTGGCCCAAGTCTATGGCGAATCGCTGGTTGCGGCGATCGCGCAGGACAGCGGCCATACCCCTCCGCTGACTTTGCTGACCCATGCGGCAGGCAGGCTTGACAAGCCATTGTTTGAATTGATCGAAGATTTCGGTTTGTGGCTTGCCCGGATCGAGGTGGTACGCCGGCTGCTGCGCTTCAGCGGTGCGGCTTTCCCGGATTTTCTGGCGGCCTTGGGCGAGTTGCCGGGCCGGGTGCGGCTGGTTTTGCCGGACCTGACCTTGCCGGATATTCGTGTGCGCTCGGATGGTCCGGCGCGGCAGCATTTGCTGCTGGGCGGGGATGATCCGGCATGGACGAGCCTGCTGGCGGGACTACTGCGGGGGATGGCGGATGATTACGGCAGTCTGGCGCTGATCGAAGTGCAGGGCATGGCGGTTTGCGTCGATGTATCACTGGATGATTATGCGGCGGGGCGGGATTTCTCGCTTGTGGCGCGGCATGGATAACATCCGGCTGGATCGGGGTGCGCTGGATGTGATGCTGCCCCTGCATTTGCGGCTGGCGGCGGATGGCGTTTGTCTGGCGGCGGGGCGCAGTTTGCGGCGTTTCCTGCCGCCGCAGATGCCGCCGTTTCTTGGCGGTGCGTTGCGCAGCAATGAAGGCCGGGTCGGCACGGCGGCGGCGCTGCGCTTTGCCGCCGCGCAACATGCCCGGCTGTTTCTGCGCCTGCCCGATCTGCACGAGGAATTGCGCGGTCATGTCGTTGTTTGTGAGGCGGGTTTCCTGTTGAACTTTGGTTTCAGCGTTGGTCTGCGTGAAGCCGTTGCCGTGGGACAACTGACTGATACGGATTTCACCCCCTGCGATCTGGCGATGGAGGTCCTGTTTCTGCACGAAGCCAATGCCGCCGTGATGGCCGAACTGTCGTGGCGCAACCGGCAGTTGGATGCGGCCCGTTCCGCGGCAGAGCGTCAGGCATTTTCCGACCCGCTGACAGGGCTGGCCAACCGGCGGGGCTTTGATCTGGCTGCGGCTGTGGTGGCGCGGGATGCCAGGGGATTTGCGCTGATCCATCTGGATCTGGACCTGTTCAAAGCGGTGAATGACACGCTTGGGCATGGTGCGGGTGACAAGGTTTTGCAGCATGTTGCAGAGGTTTTGCGACAAGAAACACGGGCCGAGGACAGCATTTGCCGTGTCGGCGGGGATGAGTTTATCCTGATCCTGCCGGGGCTTCAGGAACGGGCCGGGCTGGTGGCCATGGCCCGGCGGCTGATCGCCCGGATCGAGGCTCCGTTGGTGCTGGCCGAGGGGGAGGTGCGGATTTCTGCCAGTATGGGCATTGCGCTTTCAAGGGACTATAATCCGGCGGATATGACGCAGATGTCTGCCGCTGCTGATGCAGCCTTATATCAGGCCAAAAGGTCCGGGCGTGGGCAGGCAGTTTTTGCGGCGCAAGGCGGGGCTGGCGCGGACAGGGTAACGGATGGCAAAAGTAGAACAAGGCTGGCGTGAAAGCCGCGCCGGGTTGTTGTTGCGAGACGGCGCACGGATCGGATTGCTGGGCGGGTCGTTCGATCCGGCTCATGCGGGGCATGTGTTCATCAGCGAACAGGCGCTGAAACGCTTCGGTCTGGATCAGGTCTGGTGGCTGGTGACGCCGGGCAACCCTTTGAAACAGCACGGCCCGGCCCCTCTGGAGCAGAGGCTGGTTTGGGCGCGGAAGCTGGTTGGCCATCCACGCATCCGCATCACTGCGCTGGAGGCCGAGTTTGGCACCCGTGCGACCATCGACACAATCCGCGCTTTGCAGCGGCATTGGCCAAAGCTGCGGTTCTGCTGGCTGATGGGCGCTGATAATCTGGTTCAATTCAACCGCTGGGAGGATTGGCGCGAAATCGCCGCACGGGTGCCGATCGGCGTTCTGGCGCGGCCCGGCTCGCGGTTGCGGGCGCGGTTGTCATCGGCGGCACGTTATATGCGGCGGAACTATTTGTCTGAACGGGCGGCCTTTGGGCTTGGCGCGGCCATGCCACCCGCTTGGGCGATGGTGAATATTCCGATGGTTTCCCATTCGTCCAGCGCGATTCGGGGACGGTTGGGGCAGCAGGACTGGACGCAAGCGCCGTTGGCGCGGATACGGGATGAGGCTCATGATGACTGAACCGCGCATTAGCCGCCGGTTTTTGCTGGCCGGGGGGCTGGGCTTTGCGCTGGCCCGGCCAGGCTTGGCGCAGGAGGCCGCTGGGCTGCTGGCGTCGCAGCGCCCGGCGATTGCGCCCGCACCTGATCCGGAGGCGTTGGTTCAGGCAGCCCGGCTTGGTGGGGTGGTCAGCTTTCAGGCCATGGATGCGGCCAGCGGGCGGATCGTGGCGCAGCGTGCCCCGGATTTGCCGCTGCCCCCGGCCAGCACGCTGAAGGTGCTGACGGCGCTTTACGCGCTGGATCGGCTGGGGCCGGATTACCGCTTTCGCACACGGATTTTGCGGCGGGGGGACGATCTGATCCTTGCCGGTGGCGGTGATCCGGTGCTGGACACGGATCAGCTTGCCGAACTGGCGAAACGCACCGCTGCCGCGCAGCCTCAGGGCGTTACCCGTCTGCTGGTCTGGGGCGGGGCGCTGCCCGCGCGGGCGGTGATCTCGGCGGAGCAAGAGGACGCGCTGGCTTATAACCCGGCGATTTCCGGGCTGAATCTGAACTTTAACCGGGTGCATCTGTCATGGCGTTGCGCCAGCGATTGCCAGTTGAGCTTTGAGGCGCGTGCGCGTCGGCACAGTCCGCGTGCCTATACGGTGCGTGGTCAGATGGTCGCCGGGGGCGGGCGAATCCGCCTGAATCAGCAGCCGCAAGGGGATATGTGGCAAGTGCCGCGGAATGCTCTGGACCGGCAGGGGGCGCGATGGCTGCCGGTTCGCACGCCGGAACTTTACGCCGGCGATGTGTTTCAGACCCTATGCCGGGCGGAGGGGCTGGCACTGCCGGCTCCCGAAGTCACTGCCGAGGCGCAAGGCGACGAAATTGCCGTGATCGACAGCCCGCCTCTGCGTGAGATTTTGGCTGGGATGCTGGATTATTCCACCAATCTGACCGCTGAGGTCGTCGGGCTGACGGCCAGCGGTGCCGGTGATTTGCCTGCGTCAGCGCGGATGATGCAGGACTGGGCCGCCGGGCAAGGGGTGCAGGGGGTGATCTGTGCCGATCACTCTGGCCTGTCGGCGCAAAACCAGGTGACGGCGGCGGCGATGGTGCAGCTTTTGGCGGGGCCGGGGCGGGGGCAGGACATTGCCGCGCTGCTGAAGTCAGGGCCGGTCTGGCCGGATGCCGGAGACGGCTGGACCGGCCAGATGCGGGCTAAAACCGGCACACTGAACTTTGTGTCCAACCTTGTGGGCTATGCCGGGGCAGGCGGCGCGGATGGCGTCATATTTGCCATTTTCTGTGCCGATCAGCTGCGCCGGGCCGAGAACGAAGGACGCGAACTGCCGCCCGGCGTGATTTCCTGGACCAATCGCGCCAAGGCTTTGCAACAAGATTTGATCGACGGCTGGAGCCGTGAGACCATGCGCCAGGACCGCAACAGTGAACGCCTGCCCTTGCCGCCGGATGCAGGTTAAGCCAAGCGACGATGACGCGCCCGCGCGGCCAGCTCGATTGCGGCGGCATGAAGGCGGTCGATTTCCAGCTCATCGCGGATCTCGGCCAGCATCTCGACCTCGGTGTCGGTCAGATGGCCGTCGGCAGCGGCCACGTCGCAGGCCAGAACATATGCCGTATCAAACAGTTGCCGGGGCAGGCTGTCACGAACCAGCCCGAACAGCGCGGCCAGCCCATCCTCGTCTTCGAACAGGGTAAAGACGGTCTGTGATACCGGCCGGATGCGGTCGATGTCATAGGCTGCAAACACCGGCGTATGGTTGACGATGCGTTCAATGGCAATCAACTCGGCGGTGCGCATCTCGGAATCTGAGGCCGAGACGGCAACCATCACCGCAACAAGCGCGTCACAGGGCGAAAGCGGGGGCAGGTCGATGGTCATGGGCTGTTCCTTATGAAGGGCCGATGGTCGCAGATTATTGACGATTCCCGGCTGGTTCAATACGGGGGCAGGCGACAGTATTGTGATGGAGACAGCCGATGACCGCCCTGCGCGACGCCGCCATGAACAGCAAGGCCTGGCCTTTCGAGGAAGCGCGCCGGGTGTTGAAACGCTATGAAAAGGCACCGCCCGAGAAGGGCTATGTGCTGTTCGAGACGGGCTACGGCCCTTCGGGGTTGCCGCATATCGGGACTTTTGGCGAGGTTGCCCGCACGACGATGATCCGCCGTGCCTTTGAAATGATAAGCGATATTCCCACCCGTCTGATTTGTTTTTCAGACGATCTGGACGGGATGCGCAAGGTTCCCGATAATGTGCCGAATACGGATATGCTGCGCGAGCATTTGCAAAAGCCGCTGACCTCGGTGCCTGATCCTTTTGAGGAATATCCCAGTTTCGGCGATCATAATAATGCCATGCTGCGCCGGTTTCTGGACACTTTTGGTTTTGAATATGAGTTCATCAGTGCGACGGACTTCTATAGATCCGGCCGTTTTGACGGGGTTTTGCTGAAAGCGACCGAGAAATATGATGATATTATGCAGGTGATGCTTGCCAGTCTGCGCGAAGAACGCCAGCAGACGTATTCCTGCTTTTTGCCGATCAGCCCGATCAGCGGACGCGTTCTTTATGTGCCTATCAAGCATGTCGATGCGAAAAATGGGACGATCACCTTTGATGATGAGGATGGGTCCGAGACAGTTCTGTCGGTGACGGGCGGAAATGTGAAATTGCAGTGGAAGCCGGATTTCGGTGCGCGTTGGGCTGCGTTGGATGTGGACTTTGAAATGTATGGCAAGGATCATTCCACAAATACGCCGATTTATGACCGTATTTGTGAGATTTTGGGGGGGCGAAAGCCAGAGCATTTCACCTATGAACTGTTCTTGGATCAGCACGGCCAGAAAATCAGCAAATCGAAAGGGAATGGTCTTTCGATTGATGAATGGCTGACCTATGCTGCAACGGAAAGCCTATCCTATTTTATGTATCAAAAGCCCAAAACGGCCAAGAGGATGCATTTTGATGTCATTCCAAAGGCCGTTGATGAATACCATCAGCAATTGCGGGCTTATCCCGATCAGACGCCTGAACAGCAATTGGCAAACCCGGTCTGGCATATTCATGGTGGAAATGTGCCGAAGTCGGATATGGTGGTACCGTTTCAGATGTTGCTGAATCTGGCCTCGGTTGCGGGGGCTTCGGATAAGGACGGGCTTTGGGGCTTTATTCGCCGCTATGCGCCCGAGGCCAGCCCGGAAACGCATCCGCATCTGGATCAGGCTGCTGGTTTCGCTGTGCGTTATTTTAATGATTTTGTCGCGCCGCAGCGTCAGTTCCGCGCACCTTCCGAGAATGAGCGGCGGGCATTGGAGGCGCTGGCGACGCGGTTGGCGGAGTGGGATGGCCCGGTCGATGCCGAGGCGCTGCAATCCATGGTCTTTGCCATTGGCAAAGATTACGGGTTCGAGCCGCTGCGGGCCTGGTTTGAAACACTGTATCAGGTGTTGCTGGGGGCTGATCAGGGACCGCGTTTCGGCGGGTTTATCGCGCTTTATGGCATTGATGAAACGCGTGATCTGATCCGGCGTGCCTTGGCGGGAGAACTGACGGCCTGACCTACGCTTGTTAACCTGATTTTAGGTTTTCTCTGTCAATCTGAACCTGTCCGACGCAAGAATCACTTGAGGGCGTTGGGCGGTTGGATTGAACAGGAGTATAGGACACGTTGAACAGGATCGTTCGTCGGCAAGACAGGCAACGCACGCTGAATTAAGACCTCATTAACCCATTCCTGACAGGTTCCCCTGCGATTTTGCAGCCATCTTGGCTGTGTTGCGAAGGGGAGAGTGGGATGAATATTGCAGTCACCAATGGTTTGGTTCTGACGCCGCCGGATTTCAGCGCCGGGTTGCGGGTTTGGTCGCGTGAAAATGGCACGGCTGGCAGCGCAACGTGGCATGGTGCGTCGAACGCTTCGATCGTTCCGGCTGATCAGGATTTCGGCACCTGTCTGGAAATCGTCAAGCAGCAGGATGTCACGCAGCTTCGCTTCATGGGTGAAACGCCGATCCTGCCCGGCACATATCTGCGGATTTCAGCCCGGCTGAAGATGGTTGCGGGAACGATCTGTCAGGCTCGGATTGCAGGCTGGCCGGGGGATGGTGGGCGGCGCCATGTCTCGGGGCTGACGCAGACCGGGGTGACGGTGACGCTGGGCAGCTATGGGCAAGTCACGGAAATCTCTGCGATTGTCAGCCCGGCAAGTCGGCAAGGTGTGACGATGGCCTGGGGGCTGACCCCGGTTATGGGGCATTTCGGGCTGGATCTGGTTGGGCCGAATGGTGGGGCGGTTCGGATCGAGAGTATCCGGATCGAGGATGTCAGCGCTGATTTTCTGGTCGGCAGCCGCGATTGGGTGGATGTGCGCGATTATGGTGCGGTTGGCGATGGTGTGACCAATTGCCGGGCGGCATTTCTGGCGGCGGATGCAGCGGCCGCGGGCGGTCAGATTTTGGTGCCGGAGGGAACTTATCGGCTGGCCTCGGATACCTCGCTGTCCAGTCCGGTGCGTTTCAAGGGCAAGCTGACGATGCCGGATACGGCGCGGTTGGCATTGCTGTCATCCTTTGATTTCCCGACCTATGCTGCGGCTTTCGGGGACGAGACTCTGGGTCTGAAAAAGGCGCTTCAGGCGCTGTTTGGCTATGTGGACCATACGGTTCTGGATTTGCGGGGACGCCGGGTCGATCTGACTGAACCGCTGGAGATTGCGAAATATGCGCCGGGTTTGACCAGTTTCGGGAACCGGCGGATGATTGTGAACGGTCAGATCAATGTGACGCCGGGGACGGCGTGGGAAAGCGGTCTTGTGACTTCGCAGGCGCGCTATGACCCGGCGCGCCCCTTGGAACTGACCGAGGTGGCGAATGTTGCCAATATCGAGGTCGGTTCGCTGATTTCGGGCATGGGCGTCGGGCGTGAGGTCTATGTCCGGGCCAAGAATGTGGCACAGCGCAGTATCACGCTGTCGCAGCCTTTTTATGGTGGTGCCACCGCGCGCAATTATCAATTTACCCGGTTCCGTTATATTTTTGATTTCTCTGGAATTGATAAACTGGATCGGTTGACCTTTGCTAATGTTGAATTCCTGATGAATGGCAATGCCAGTGCTGTTTTGCTGCCGGGGGATGGCTGGCTTTGGCAGTTTCAGGGATGCCATTTTACCGGGCCGAAAAATCGGGGAATCACGTCGATTGGCTGGGGCTGTCAAGGGATGCAGATTGATAATTGTCAGTTCATTTCCAGCGAGCTGTCCGCTCTGGCGCAGGATCGTGTGTCCATTGGGATGAACAGCAATGCGAATGATGTGAAGATCCGTAACAACCAATTTGTCCGGTTCGGCACCAGTATGGTGATTGCTGGAACAGGGACAATCATTTCTGGAAACCATTGGTTTCAGGGCGATGATGCCGACTTGGGGATGCGGGTTCCGGGGTTAGTGCTGACGGCCAAAAACGCGATGACGACCATCACCGGGAACTATGTCGATAATAACACGATTGAATGGTGCAATGAGCATGACCCCTATCCGCAATTCACCGAGCCGAGCTATTCGTTCGGCGGGTTGACGATTGATTCAAACCATTTCGTCGTTCGTCGCCCGCATGAAGATTTCGTTTGGTTCTCGGTCAAGCCGATGGGGGCTGGGCATTTCGTGCATGGGCTGTCGGTGACATCGAATGTGTTCAAAACGCTGGTCAATCGGATCAAGCGTGTTGACCGGGTGGATAACAGCGTGGCAGATCTGAACTATAACCGGATGCGGAATATTACCTATTCCGGTAATTCGTTTAATGGCGTGAATACCTATGTCGCCAATCCGGTTTGCATCACCCATAATCAGAATACGGCACAGGCGAATTGGCTGGTGCCGGTTGGGGCAGCGCTGCCCTTGGGCGGCTGGGCGAATAAGGTGGATGCGCTGGTGCTGGAAACTGCGATTACGGACGGCGCGAATCGGCGCGTGGTGGAAAGCCCCGTGTGCCAGAATCGGCGTGGTAGCGACATGACCAGCATCCAGTTGAACTGGTCGCAGGCGGTCAAGGGGACTGTCTCGATGTGGGTGCGAACGGATCAGCCCGGCTGATCCGCATAAGATGACAGAACCAGCCCGGCGGCCTTAGGGGCGCCGGGTTTCAGGCGTTCAGGGCGTCGGATAGATCTTTGGGGCCAAGTTGAGACGCGCGGCCAAAACCGCTGTTCAGCACGCCTTGCACCGGCGCGAGGTGCCAAAAACGGAAATCGGGCAGATTGGCATAGATCGTGGCCTTGGGGTCGCCGGCAAGCCATGCCTGCCGCAGCACATCGGTTGCCTCGGCTGGTGTGGCGCGGATTTGCAGGGACAGTCGGGCCTGGACCATTTCATCGCCTTTTCCCTGTCGTGCATGGGTTATCAGCAATCCGGCGCGGGGATCGGCGGTAAGGGCGCGGCTGTGCTGGGCGATACCGGCCAGCAGGGCATAGATGCGACCATCAGGACCAAGTTGCGCGCTGATCCGCGACAGGATCGGGCCTTCGCCTGCCGGGTCGTGGCAGGCCAGTGTGGCGTGGCGCATCCCGGTCAGCATGTCCTTGATGCTGGCCTGCGCTGCGGCGTCGATCGGCTGGAACAGGGCTGTCGTCATCGCGGGAACTGTTAACGCAAATCAATAAAAACCCATTGTTGCACGCAACAATATTGCGCTGCAAGGGCTTTACGCTGCGCAAAAAAGGCCGTTTACTCTGGTTTCAGGAGGGGGCCGAAACGGGGAAACCCGGCTTGGCCAGATGAGCGGAGGAGAGACACATGGCGGAGACCATAGCCAAGCACCCGATTCCGGCTGGGGGCGAAGGGGCGCATTGCAGCCCGGCGGATTATCAGCGGATGTATGCGGAATCGATCAGCGACCCGGATGCGTTCTGGGCGCGTGAGGGCAAGCGGCTGGACTGGATCACGCCCTATAGCAAGGTGAAGGAGACCGACTTCACCATGGGCAAGGTCAGCATCAAGTGGTTCGAGGATGGGGTGCTGAACGCCTCGGTGAACTGTATCGACCGGCATTTGCCGACGAAATCGCGCCAGACGGCGATCATTTTTGAGCCAGATGATCCCGAGCAGCCGGCGCAGCATATCACCTATGCCGAGCTGTCGGACAAGGTGAACCGGATGGCGAATGTGCTGCTGTCCCAAGGGGTTATGCGCGGCGATCGGGTGGTGATCTATCTGCCGATGATCCCCGAGGCCGCCTATGCCATGCTGGCCTGCGCCCGGATCGGGGCGATCCATTCCATCGTTTTCGCGGGCTTCTCGCCCGATGCGCTTGCCAACCGGATCAATGATTGCGGGGCCAAGCTGGTGATTACCGCCGACACCGCTCCGCGTGGTGGCCGCCGCACGGCGCTGAAATCCAACACCGACGCCGCTCTGCTGCATTGCAGCGACCGGGTGCGCTGTCTGGTGGTCAAGCATACCGGCGATCAGACGACCTGGATCGACGGGCGCGATGTGGACTTGCTGTATCTGATGAGCCACGCCAGCCCGGACTGCCCGCCGCGGCCAATGAATGCTGAAGATCCGCTGTTCATCCTCTATACCAGCGGTTCGACCGGAAAGCCCAAGGGCGTGGTTCATTCGACCGGCGGCTATCTGGTCTATGCGTCGATGACGCATGAATATACCTTTGATTACCGCGACGGCGATGTGTTCTGGTGCACGGCGGATGTGGGCTGGGTGACGGGGCACAGCTATATCGTCTATGGCCCGCTGGCCAATGGTGCCACCACGCTGATGTTCGAGGGCGTGCCGACCTATCCTGATGCCGGGCGCTTCTGGGGGGTCTGTGAAAAGCACAAGGTCAACCAGTTCTACACCGCCCCGACGGCGATTCGGGCGTTGATGGGGCAGGGGGTCGAGTGGGTCGAGAAATACGACCTGTCCAGCCTGCGGATTCTGGGTTCCGTGGGTGAGCCGATCAACCCCGAGGCGTGGAACTGGTATGACCAGCATGTCGGCAAGGGCCGCTGCCCGATCGTGGACACGTTCTGGCAGACGGAAACCGGCGGGCATATGATTACGTCCTTGCCCTATGCTATTGAAACCAAACCGGGCGCGGCGACGCTGCCGTTCTTTGGTATCAAGCCTGCCATTCTGGAATCCGAATCGGCCAAGTTGATCGAGGGCGACCCGGCGGATGGTGTTCTGTGCATCGCGGACAGTTGGCCGGGGCAGATGCGCACCCTCTGGGGCGATCACCAGCGGTTCATGGAGGCGTATTTCCAGCAATATCCGGGCTATTATTTTACCGGCGACGGCTGTCACCGGGATGAGGACGGCTATTACTGGATCACCGGGCGCGTCGATGACGTGATTAACGTCAGCGGTCACCGGATGGGGACCGCCGAGGTCGAATCGGCACTGGTTGCCCATGCCAAAGTCGCAGAAGCCGCCGTGGTCGGTTATCCGCATGAGCTGAAGGGGCAGGGTATTTATGCCTATGTCACGCTGATGAACGGGATCGAGCCGTCTGACGAGCTGCGCAAAGAACTGGAACATTGGGTCCGCACCGAGATTGGCCCGATTGCCAAGCCTGACCTGATCCAATGGTCGCCGGGCCTGCCGAAAACCCGTTCGGGCAAGATCATGCGGCGGATTCTGCGCAAGATTGCGGAAAATGACTTTGGCAGCCTTGGGGATATTTCGACGCTGGCCGATCCGTCGGTGGTTGATGATCTGATCGAAAACCGGATGAACCGGGGATAAACAGGGGCGGGCCGGACAACCGGCCCGGCCTTCTGCTCGATGGTCCTGATCGCCGCCGCCACGGCCCGGACCCGTCAATGAAACGGCGGTTGTGTTCAAGAGGGAGGAACACAGGAAAATGAGGGATAAACAAGCAACGAATGCCTATTGGCAGGCCAACCTTCGGGTGATCTGGGTCTGCCTTGCCATCTGGGCATTGGTATCATTCGGCTTTGGCATCGTGTTCCGGCCCTTCCTGATGGGGATTGCGGTTGGTGGTTCGGATCTTGGTTTCTGGTTCGCGCAGCAGGGCTCGATTCTGGTCTTTATCGTTCTGATCTTCTGGTATGCCGCACGCATGAACCGGCTGGACCGTGAACATGGCGTCGAGGAGTAATCATGGATCAGTTTACGCTTAACCTGATTTTCATTGGCCTGTCCTTTGCGCTGTATATCGGTATCGCAATCTGGGCGCGGGCCGGTTCCACGGCCGAGTTCTATGCCGCGAACCGGGGGGTTCACCCGGTCATGAACGGTATGGCTACGGGCGCTGACTGGATGTCTGCGGCCTCGTTCATCTCGATGGCGGGTCTGATCGCCTTTACCGGCTATGACAACTCGACCTATCTGATGGGCTGGACCGGCGGCTATGTGCTGCTGGCGCTGTTGCTGGCGCCTTACCTGCGCAAGTTCGGCAAGTTCACCGTGCCAGAGTTCATCGGCGATCGGTTTTATTCCGGCACGGCGCGGATCATCGGTGTGGTCTGCCTGATTACCATTTCGATTACTTATGTGATCGGCCAGATGACCGGGGTTGGCGTCACCTTCTCGCGCTATCTGGAGGTGGATTATGCAACCGGCCTGTGGATCGGTGCGGCGCTGGTGTTCTGCTATGCTGTGCTGGGCGGGATGAAGGGCATTACCTATACGCAGGTGGCGCAATATGTGGTGTTGATTATCGCCTATACCATTCCGGCGGTGTTCATTTCGCTGAACCTGACGGGCAACTTCCTGCCGCAGCTTGGGTTGTTTGGCACGGTCGAGAATGGCACGCCCTTCCTGCAAAAGCTGGATCAGGTTGTGACCGATCTTGGCTTTAATTCCTATACCGGCCACCATCTTGGCACGTTCAACATGGTGCTGTTCACCATGGCGCTGATGATCGGCACCGCGGGTCTGCCGCATGTTATCATCCGCTTTTTCACGGTGCCGAAAGTGTCGGATGCGCGGTCTTCGGCAGGTTGGGCGCTGGTCTTTATCGCGCTGCTTTACACGGTCGCCCCGGCGGTCGGTTCGATGGCGCGGTTCAACCTGTCTGCCGCAATGTGGCCCGGTGCCGAGCATGGTGAAACCTTCAGCCAACCCGCCGTGTCGCTGGATGCGATCCAGAACGCGCCGGAACTGCAATGGATGCGCACCTGGTCCGACACCGGCCTGCTGACCTGGGAGGACAAGAACGGTGATGGTCTGATCCAGTATTACAACGAGGCAGGCGCTGCGAACTCGCCCGCGCTGCAAGAGCAGATCGCGGCGCAGGGTTTGGTCGGCAACGAACTGACCAAGGTGGATAACGACATCATGGTTCTGGCCAATCCCGAAATCGCCAACCTTCCGGGCTGGGTGATCGGGATTGTGGCGGCCGGTGCGCTGGCGGCGGCTTTGTCCACCGCAGCGGGTCTGCTGCTGGCGATTTCCTCGGCGGTCAGTCACGATCTTATCAAAGGGGCGATCAACCCCAACATCTCGGAAAAGAACGAGCTTCTGGCCGCGCGCATCTCGATGGCGGTGTCGATCCTTGTCGCCACATGGCTGGGGCTGAACCCGCCGGGCTTTGCCGCGCAGACGGTGGCGCTGGCCTTTGGTCTGGCGGCCAGCTCGATCTTCCCGGTGCTGATGATGGGTATTTTCAGCAAGCGCGTGAACCGTCACGGCGCCATCTGGGGGATGCTGGCCGGGATGCTGTCCACGGTGATCTATATCTTCACCTATAAGGGCTGGTTCTTTATCTCGGGGACCAACTTCCTGCCGGATCAGCAAGCCTATTGGCTGTTCGGTATCGCGCCCGCCAGCTTTGGCACCATCGGCGCGCTGATTAACTTTGCCGTGGCTTATCTGGTGTCCAACGCGACCGAGGAAGTCCCGATGGAGGTGCAGGATCTGGTCGAATCTATCCGCGTGCCGAAAGGCGCAGGCGCGGCGGTCGATCACTAAGCAATGCGGCCGCGTCCCTTACCGGGGCGCGGCCATCTGACCAAGAGGGGAAACCGTGGACGACATTCGCAACTTTATCGCCGCGATTCACCCCTATGATTCTCTGTCGCAGGACGAATTGGCGCGGGTCGCCGCTTCCTTCAGCCGCAGAGATTGGGCGGTGGGCGAGCAGGTCTATCGCGCGGGTGAGGTGCTGGAAGGGATCTGGCTGATCGTCAGCGCCGGGGTTGCCATCACCGATGCCAACGGCGCACCGGTGTCGGAACTGTCGCGCGGTAACAGCTTTGGCGAACGCGGGTTGATGACGGGCGCAGGGCTGGCCGTGACCAATGCCCGCGTGACGCAGGCCGGGGCAATGCTGATGCTGCCGCGGGCCGAGTTCCAGCGCCTGTTGCGCACATCACGCCCCTTTGCCCGGTTCTTCCGGCGCGGTTCCGCCGCCAGCCCGCGCGGGGCCGAGGTCGCCACGCTGCGGGTGGCCGATCTGATGTCGGGCCGCGCCTTGGCCTGCCGTCCTGATACCACGATAACGGATGCCGCGCGGATGATGCGCGATGCTCATATCAGCAGCCTTGGCGTGACGGATGCGCAGGATATGTTGCTGGGGATCGTCACCATCCGCGATATGTCGGCCAAGGTCGTGGCCGGCGGGCTGGATGCATCGGGGCCGGTTTCGGGGATTATGACCGCCAACCCGGCGGTGCTGACGCCTTCTGACATTGGCTCGGATGTGCTTGGGGCGATGCTGGAACATAATATCGGCCACCTGCCCATCGTTGAACAGGGCCGCTTTGTCGGCATGGTCACGCAAACTGATCTGACGCGCTTGCAGGCGGTCAGCTCTCAGGTGCTGTTGCGCGATCTGGCCGGGGCACCGGATGCGGCGGCGATGGCGCAGGTGACGGCGCGGATACCGGAACTGCTGGTCCAGCAGGTCAGCGCCCATCAGCGGCACGAGGTCACAACCCGGCTGATTACCGACGTGGCCGATGCCGTCACCCGCCGCCTGCTGGCGCTGGCCGAGGCGACACTTGGCCCGCCGCCGGCGCCCTATCTGTGGGCGGCCTGTGGCTCGCAGGGGCGGCGCGAACAGACCGGCACCAGCGATCAGGATAACTGTCTGATTTTGGATGACTCTGCCGATCCGAACGATCCTTATTTCGAAAAACTGGCACGGTTCGTCAGCGATGGGCTGCATCAGGCGGGCTATGTCTATTGCCCCGGCGATATGATGGCGACGAATCCGCGCTGGCGGCAGCCGCGCCGGGTCTGGCGTGAGTATTTCCACGGCTGGATCACCACCCCCAACCCCGAAGCGCAAATGCTGGCCAGCGTCATGTTCGATCTGCGCGCCATCGCGGGCGAGGTCTCGCTGCTGGAGGGGTTGCAGGCCGAGACCTTGCAGGATGCCGCCAAGAACTCGATCTTTGTGGCGCATATGATCGGCAACAGCCTGAAACATCGCCCGCCTTTGGGCATGATCCGGGGCTTTGCGACGATCCGTTCGGGCGAGCATCGCAACCAGATCGACATGAAGGCCAATGGCGTGGTGCCGGTGACGGATCTGGCCCGCGTCTATGCCCTGCGCGGCCAGATCGAGGCGGTGAACACGCGTGAACGCCTGCTGGCGGCGCAGGGGGCGGGGATTATTTCCGACAGTGGCGGGCAGGATCTGGTTGCCGCCTATGACCTGATCCAGACGCTGCGGCTGGAAAATCAGGCTGAACAGGTGCGCGAAGGCCGCAAGCCTGATAATTATCTGGCCCCCTCGGATCTGGCGGATTTCCAGCGCAGCCACCTGCGCGATGCCTTTGTGGTGGTGCGCACGATGCAATCGGCGGTCGGGCATGGCAAAGGGGCGATGATCTGATGGCTGGCATGTCGTGGGATATTCTGGCGATGCTGGCCGTGGGGATCGGCGCGGCGGCGGCGCTTTACGCGGCGCTGCACGCGGCAAGCAAGGCCGGGTTCGATTTGCCGCGCTGGCTGCTGCCTGCCGGGATCGGGCTGGCGATGCTGGGGTTCACGGTCTGGAATGAATACACATGGTTCCCGCGGGTGCGCGACCAACTGCCCGCGCGGGTAGAGGTGCTGGAGGTCGGGCAGGGCGGCAAGGCGTGGAGGCCCTGGGCCTGGCTGGTGCCGATGGTGACGCGCTTTACCGCGCTGGACCCGGCGATGGTGCAGCAGAGCGAGGGGCTGCGGCAGGCGCCGGTGCTGCTGGTCGAACGCTGGCAGCCGACGCGGCAGGTGACGGTTCAGGTCGATTGCGCAGCGGGGCGGCAGCGGATGCTGGCTGCCAGCGGCACACCAACCGGCTGGTCAGACCCTGCACCTGCTGATCCGTTGATCCGTGCCATGTGCAAAGGGGGGTGACGGATGAGTGATCGCAAGGCTCTGCATGAAAGACTGTCCCTGCGCCAGCGGGTGTTTCTGATCTTTGCCGGGCTTGGGCTTGGGATTCTGGCGCTGATTGCGGTCGGGCTTTATGCGGCGGCGCAAAAGATGGCGGCGGCGAACCTTGGCTTTCTGGGCCAGCGTGCGCCGGGGCTGACCTCGGCCCTGACGCTGGCCGGGCTGATCGGCGGGCTTGGTGGGCTGGGTCTGGTGACGTGGGTCTGGTATCTGTTCGATCAGAACGTCGCCCGCCCGATCGAGACCTTGGCCGGGGGCTTACGGGCCGGGGCCGCACCTTTGGGGGCCGAGGGCAAATATCTCGCCGATCTGGCCCCGGCAACACGCGACGCCTGCGGTATCGGCGGCCGCCCGGCACAGGCGGCGCTGGCCGAAGGGGCCGTGCTGCAAGAGATTCTGGCCGATCCCGGCGCGGGGCTGATCCTGTCTGATCTGCATGGCCATGTCATCCTGTTCAATGCCGCAGCCGAGGCCGCTTTGCCGGGACTGGCCATTGGGCAGGACTGTCCGGACTGCCCGGCAGCGCGGCGGCGTGAGCTGTCGATCGGGCATCTGGATATTCTGCCCGCGCCCGCGCCTTCGGACCCGCTTTTGCAGGTCGAGCTATCCGCCATTTCGGCGCTGGCGCTTGGCGGTTTGCAGGGCGGGCATTTTGTGGTGTTTGATACCGAAACCACCGGACTGGACCCGGAAACCGACCGGATCGTGCAGATCGCCGGTGTGCGGTTGCGCGGCGGGCGTGATACCGGGGAACGCTTTGAAACGCTGGTCAATCCGGGCCGGGGGATTCCGCCCAAGGCAACGACGATTCACGGTATCAGCGACAAGATGGTGCGCGACGCGCCGGATATGACAACCGCGCTGACCAGTTTTCGTGACTTTTGTGAGGGGGCGACGTTGATCGCCCATAATGCCCCCTTTGATATGGGCTTGCTGCACGCCGCCGAGGCCGAAACCGGGCAGCGGTTCGATCAGCCGGTGATGGATACGATTTTGCTGTCTGCGATGCTGTGGGGGCAGGCCGCACCACATTCGCTGGATGCGCTGGTGGCGCGGCTGGGGATCGACCTGCCGCCGGAAAAACGCCACACGGCGATGGGTGACGCCGAGGCCACCGCGCAGGCGGCGCTGCGCTTGCTGATGGCCTTGGCGGGCAAGGGAATCCGCAGCTTCGATGAGGTGCGGGCCGAGGCGAAAAAGCACCGTCGCCTGTTGGCGGATGCCAACCGTGATTAGAGCATTGGCGGATGCCAGCCGGATTACAGTTCGAGTTCCGGCGCTTTGGGCGACGGGTCCAGCGGCGGATGACCGGGGGGAAGCGAGGGCTCGCTGTCAGCAGGGGGGCGGGTCAGCTCCATCAGCCGGTCGCTGACCGGCGGGGGCGGTGGTGCATCGGCCTTGCGGCGGATCAGAATGTCGCCGTTTTCCAGCCGCTCGGGCGGGTTGTAATTGCCCATATCGTCGATCAGCTTGCCAAGATCCTGAACCGTTGGCAGCAGCGCGTTGGCCGCGCCCTCCATGTCTGCTTGCAGATTGTTCAGATGCGGCAGCGCCTCTTGCAACAGGTTTTGAAAGATATTGCCCATCAGATCAGCAATCGGGTCGCTGTCGGCCTGCGGGGCAGGGGTGTCGGCGCGGGGCATGGTGAAATCCTGCGCGATGGCCGGGCTGGCCAGTGCAAGGGCCAGAGCCAGAAGCAGCGGACGGGTCGGGTGCATGGCAACCTCCTGTTAACCGAAATGTAACCCGCGAGCAGACCGGCGGTTCCACCAGTCGCGCGGGCAGGAGCCTATTTGATTGAAGAAGAAATCAGGCCGTGTGCAAAGCGGCCTGAGACTGGAACTCTTGCCAGGCGGTGTTGATCTGGCGGGTGCGGGCCTCGGCCAGACGGACGGCTTCAGGCGGCAGGCCGCGGGCGATGGCGCGGTCGGGGTGGTTCTCGCGCACCAGCTCGCGCCAGCGTTTGCGGGCGATGTCAACGGGGGTGTCGGGGGCAAGGCCAAGGACTTCGCAGCTTGCGCAGCGCCGGATCGGATCGTGGCGACGGCGGATCGCTGCGGTGGTTTCGGGCGCGATACCAAAACGGTCTGCGACCTCGGCAATGAAGATCAGCTCAGGTTCGTTCATCTCGCCATCGGCAGCGGCGATGATGAACAGCCCTTCGATGACATCGACCAGAACCGGGTCGCCCTGCGGGAACATGCGGGCGATGCGGTCGGCCCAAAGCTCGAACCCGGCCACGTCCTGACGGGCGAGGTCAAAGACGCGGGCGGCGTTCTTTTCCTCGGCGCGGGGGATGATGAAAACGCGGCGGAAGGCGGCGACCTCGGAGCGGGCGACGGTGCCATCGGCCTTGGCGAGTTTTGCGCCCAATGCGATCACCGCGATGGTAAAGGCGACCGAGCGTTCCGGCGGTGTGGCCGCCCTGACGGTGCCGATCAGCGCCGCAAAACGGTCCGCGATTCGCTGCCAAAAGCTGCGCGGGCGCGGAAGTTCGGGCGCAACTGCGGCGCGAGAGGGGGCGGGTGTGTCGAGCATAGGGACATATTAGCGCAAACAACGCCGCCCCGCGACACAATTCCGCGTCAGGGCAGCTGTCAGGCGGAATGGGCGCCCGCTGCCAGTGCGCGGACGAAATCCAGCACTTCGCCGGCGGGGCGGCCTTCGCCGATCAGCTTGACGATGGCACTGCCGACCACACAACCATCGGCCACGCCAGCGATGTCGCGTGCCGCGTCCGGGGTCGAGATGCCAAAGCCCACCACGACCGGCAGGCCGGCCGCCTTACGGATGCGGGCGACCTCGGGGGCGACATCACCCGCCTGCGCCGCCGCGCCGCCGGTGATGCCGTTGACGCTGACGTAATAGACGAAGCCGCTGGTGTTTTTGACCACCGCAGGCAGGCGTGCGTCATCGGTCGTCGGCGTGGCCAGACGGATGAAGTTCAGCCCGGCGTCCCGCGCGGGGATGCACAGTTCGGCGTCTTCCTCGGGCGGCAGGTCAACGACGATCAGCCCGTCCACGCCCGCCTCGACCGCAGCGGCCAGAAAGCCCGGCACCCCGCCGTGGCCTGCGTAAATCGGGTTGTAATAGCCCATCAGCACGATGGGGGTGTCCTGATCCTGCTGGCGAAAGGCACGCACCATGTCCAGCGTGCGCGCGACAGAACCGCCCGCCGCCAGCGCCCGCTGGCCCGCAGCCTGAATCGTCGGCCCGTCCGCCATCGGGTCGGTAAAAGGCATCCCCAGCTCGATGATGTCCACCCCCGCAGCGGGCAGGCCGCGCATCACCGTCAGCGCGGTTTCCGCATCGGGATCGTCGGCCATGATATAGGCGACGAAAGCCTTTTTCCCCTGTTCTTGCAGTTGGGTGAAGCGTTGCTCGATTCGGGTCATGGGGCCATCCTTTGCGTCTTGCGCCAAGGCTTAACCGCAAGGGCCGGACAATATCAATGTGGACTTGGCCCGTCTGCGCCCCTAGATAGCCGCCAGACGCAAAGGAAAGGGTGCATCATGGGCTTTCGCATGGGGATCGTCGGACTGCCGAATGTGGGCAAATCGACGCTGTTCAACGCGCTGACGAAAACGGCCGCCGCGCAGGCCGCCAATTTTCCGTTCTGCACCATCGAACCGAACGTGGGCGAGGTTGCGGTGCCGGATCGTCGCCTGTCGGCCTTGGCCGAAATCGCGGGCAGCAAGCAGATTATCCCGGCGCGGATGACCTTTGTTGATATTGCCGGGCTGGTCAAAGGCGCCAGCAAGGGCGAGGGTCTGGGCAACCAGTTCCTTGCCAATATCCGCGAGGTGGATGCTATCGCCCATGTGCTGCGCTGTTTCGAGGATGGGGATGTGACCCATGTCGAGGGCCGCGTCGATCCGATTGCCGATGCCGAAACCATCGAAACCGAGCTGATGATCGCGGATCTGGAAAGTCTGGAAAAGCGGCTGTCGAACCTGACCCGCAAGATCAATGCGGGCGACAAGCAGGCCAAAGAGGATGCGCGGCTGATGGGGCTGGCGAAAGAGGCGCTGGAGGCGGGCCGCCCCGCCCGCACGGTCGCGGTTTCGGATGATGACCGCAAGGCGTGGAATATGCTGCAACTGCTGACGGCTAAGCCGGTGCTTTACGTCTGCAACGTCCCCGAGGATGAGGCCGGGCAGGGCAATGCGCTGTCGGCTAAAGTGGCCGAGATGGCGGCGGCGCAGGGCGCAGGTCATGTGGTGATCTCTGCCAAGATCGAAGAAGAAATCAGCCAGTTGCCCGAGGATGAGGCCGAGATGTTCCTGGGCGAAATGGGGCTGGAGGAGGCCGGCCTGGACCGGCTGATCCGCGCGGGTTACGATCTGCTGGGGTTGCAGACCTATTTCACCATCGGCCCGAAAGAGGCCCGCGCCTGGACCATCCGCAAAGGCACGCTGGCCCCGCAGGCGGCAGGCGTCATTCATGGTGATTTCGAACGCGGTTTTATCCGGGCCGAAACGATCGCCTATGATGACTATATCGCTGGCAAGGGCGAGGCTGGCGCGCGTGAGGCGGGCAAGCTGCGGGTTGAGGGCAAGACCTATGAGGTCAAGGATGGCGACGTTCTGCATTTCCTGTTCAACGCTTGAACAGGGGCCTGAACGGGGCCTGAACAGCAGCCATAAGACATGAAAAAGGGGCGCATCAAGCGCCCCTTTTCCGTTTTGATCGGTTCCAATCAGAACTGATAGGACACGTTCAGGCCAACGGTGGTTGCGTCCAGATCGACGTCATCCGCACCAAAGTCCTTATAGTCGCGCTTCAGCACTTCGGCACCGACCAGAATGTTCTCGGTCGCCTTGAACTTGACGCCCGCACCATACAGCAGACCGCTGCCACTGACATCGGTGCCGGTGCCGTTAAAGTCCTTCAGCTTGGCTTCGCCATAGCCGATGGTGGCATAGGGCATCCAGCGGCCCGCGTCGTAACCGGCCAGCACTTTACCCATGACTTCATGGCCGCTGTGACCATTGCCATTGTCGATCTTGACCGAGTTCAGCTTGTTATAGGCAAGCTCACCGCCAAGAACGAATTGGCCAAAGTCATGCATATAGCCGCCATGCAGACCGTAAGCGGTGCCGTCAACATCCTGATCGGCCGCGCCGGGGAAGCTCAGCGAGCCGCTGACCAGCTTGCCAGCCTGAATACCGGCATAGGGGCCGGTCCAGTCAAAGGCCGGGGCCGCGACGACCGGGGCCACAACCACGGGATCAACCGGGGCCGGGGCGACAAAGCCGCCAGCCATGGCAGCCGAACCCGAGGCCAGAAGGGCCGCAGCAGAGATAAGACGAAGTTTCATAAGACTGTTCCTCGTTATTGATCTTCAGTCACTCAACGAACGCTGACCTAAACCTTATGGTTGCATCTGAACAGCCCGGGCAAGGAAATGTGAATGGCCGCGATCCGCCCGTGAGGGGCTGCGGGGCTTGCACCTTGCCGCCGTTCTTGTGCTATGAGCCGGGACTCGATGGAAATGCGGCAAAAGGCGGCACAATCATGTATCATTATGACGGGTTACGGGTGATCCATGTGGCCACGCACCACAAGACCGGCTCGGTCTGGTTCATGGCCGTGTTCCGCGATTTTGCGCGTCGTGCGGGGTTGCATATGGTGCCGTTGTGGATGTTTCGCAACAATCCTGAACACCACCTGAATATTGCGCGCAACGGTCGTGGGGTCCTGATTCTGTTCAGCCAGACCGGCGCGCAGACGCCCGAGGATCTGGCCATCGGTCCGGCGCTTCATATCGTGCGCGACCCGCGCGAGATGCTGATTTCGGCGATGGATTACCACCTTGAGGCGACCGAGGGGTTCCTGCGCCGGACTTGGCCGGGTCTGCCAAAGGGTGTGACCTATCAGCAGCATTTACGCGGGCTGCCGGATTTCGAGGCGCGGCTGGGGTTCGAGCTGGAGGCATTTACCGCTCGCACGTTTGACGAGATGCGCAACTGGATCGGGGCCGGGCAGAACGTCTTTACCCTGCGCTACGAGGACGCCATCCATGATCGCCAGATGACGGTTTTCGCGCTGGCGCTGCGCCATATGGGCTTTTCCGGTGCAGATTTCGCCATCGGTCTGGCTGCGCTTCATAACAACAGCCTGTTCGGCGGCCTGTCGGGTGCGCGCGCCCGTGCCGCCATTACACCGGGCGGAACCGCGCATATCCGGTCGGATGGAACCCGGAAATGGCAGCTTTTGCCGCGCTCCGTTGCCGAAGCCATCGCCCGCGATCACGGCGACCTGCTGGTGGCCTATGGCTATGCCGAGGGTGATAACTGGCTGTCGCAATTGTCGTCCGACGCCTGATCCGCCGCGCGTAACAGGTACCAGCCCGGCCAAGTTTTTTGACAAAATCTTGACCCACCGCCTTGCCTCCGCCCGCCCGCCTCGCTAAACGCGTCGGCGGAGTGGTGGCCGAGTGGTCGAAGGCACACCCCTGCTAAGGGTGCAGGCGGGAAACCGTCTCGAGGGTTCGAATCCCTTCCACTCCGCCACCTTGGTATAAAACCGGGAACGCCGATTCCCGCCGATTTCCCTCCCTTAGCGGCGACCAGCGCCCTCAACAGCGTGTTTTTGTTGCCGTTGATGTAGATCGCATCGTCCGCGACCTCGACATGCTGCGCGAAAGCTCGGACGTGATCCCGCCGATAACCGCCCTTTTCGAGCCGAAGCCCGGTGCGCGCCTCGCTCGCCAGTTCCCGCACGGCCGCCCCCGTGAGGCCCTTATGGGCAGAGCTTTTCAACATGGCTTCGGTCCTTACGGCGTCGGCCCGCGCCTGATCCCGTATCGCCGTAAGGCCGGCGATGCGTTCGCCGAGGGCGGATTCGGCCGGGTCGAGTGAACCGCCCTCGATGGCGTCATAGAGCCGCTTTAGCCGCATGTCGGCTTCGGCCGCGCGCTGGTTCAATTCGGCGATGTGCTGGCCGCGCCGCTCGACGCTCTCCTGCCGGCGATCCAGCAGCGAGGCAAGCACGTCTTCGATCCGCTCGGGGTCCAGCAGCCTTTCCTCGATATGGCTGACCACGATGCGGTCCAGCTTGTCCATAGGGATCGCGCGGCCCTTGCAGCCGGTTTCGCCCTGCCGCGCCCGGATCGAACAGGCATAATAACGGTAGCGGCCGTTCTTGCCGGTGCGCAGCGTCATGGCCCCGCCGCAATTGCCGCAATAGCAAATGCCCGTGAGCAGGTTCGGGCCGCTGACGACGCGCGGCGGCGTCACCTTCGGATTGTTGACCTGCAAACGCTTCTGCACCGCCTCGAATATCTCAAGGTCGATCAGCGGCGGCACCGCGACGGTGACGACTTCTTCCTCGGGCTTCACCTCGCCTTTCTTGGACCGGCGATTGAACCGATGTTCGCCGATATAGGTGCGACGGGTCAGGACGCGGTGAAGCTGGCCGATGCCCCAACGCCCGCCGCTGCGAGTGAACATGCGGTTCCTGTTGAGGTAGCTGACGATGTTCTTGACGCCCATGGGGCCGGACGTGCCATCGCCTTCCGATGCAAGGCGGAAGATCAGGCGCACGGTGTCGGCGTGCAGCGGGTCGATTTCCAGCTTCTTCTTCATCTTCGTGCCACGCTGCTCGGCATCGACGACGCGGTAGCCGATGGGCGGCAGCGAGCCATTCCAGAAGCCTTGCCGCGCGTTCTCCTTCAAGGCGCGCAGGACGTGCTTGGCGTTCTCCTTCGACTGGTATTCGTCGAACAGCGACATGATCCGCCGCATCATCTGGTGAATCGGATCGTCACCAAGTTCCTGCGTCATGGATACGAGTTTGACGCCGTTCTTCGCCAGCTTCCGGTAGTAGTATTCCATTTCAAATTCGTCGCGGAAGAACCGCGAGAAGCTATGCACCACCACCACGTCGAACGCTGGTGGCTTCGACGTGCCGGCTTCGATCATGCGCTGGAACTCGGGGCGGCGGTCGTTGGTCGCCGATGCACCCGGCTCGACGAAGGTTTCCACAAGCTGATAGCCGCGAGACTCGCAATAGGCTTCGCCCTGCCGCTTCTGGTCGGGGATCGACACGTCATGCTCGGCCTGCCGGGCGGTCGAGACGCGCAGATAGAGCGCGGCGCGTAGGGCAACGTGCGGGGAATGAATGTTCATCACCGGCCTCCTTTCGCCGCGCGGCGTTCGAGCAAGGGCAAGTCCAGCTCGACACGATCATGCAGCACCTTGGGCACGACTTTCTGGCCCTCGCCGGGGTCCATGCGGATCAGGCCGTAGCTCGCCATCTTTTTGAGGGTTCGGGACAGGCTAGGCTTTGCCCGCCCGGTAATCCGTGACAGTTCCTCCAGCGAGCCGGGCGATTGCTCGTCGATGACGCGCAGCAGCTCGCGGTTCCCGCTGGAAAGGAGCTGTGCAAAGGATTCCATGGATGTGAACCACACCTTCGGATCGTCCGCCGCCGGATTTTCCTCGCCCTTGGCGATCCGCATGGTGCGGGCCTTCATTTCGTCGTAGCCGGCAATCCCGACTTTCAATGTGGTCATAGGACACCTCGCTCCTTCAACACCGCGTCCACCGCCTGCCAGAAGTCGGCCAGCAGCGTGGCCGCGTCCTCGTAGGCATAGGGCTTCACGGTCTGGAGGCGGTGCCGATGGTCCATCGGCTCGCCGCGTCTGCCCCGGCCGACCGGATGGGCGTTATCGAAGCCGACCAGCCGTTCGCCCGAAGGCCCGTGAAGCGTGAGCGAATAATCGAGGCCGTGCGGCTTCTCCGGGGACGCCGGAACGCGGGTGACGATGAACTTCACCCAATGGCCGCCCTCGGGATCGACGACAAGCACCTGACCGTCGAGGTCCAGAAGCGTGTCGAGGCTCTGGTCACGATCCTCGCTCATGGCTCATTGTTACCATCTGATGTTAACGGTGGCAAGCTCTGATTGTCGGGATCAAGGTCAATGGGGCCAAAAAGACGGTCAAGCACATGGCCGAAATACCGCTCGAAGATTTGCAGTTCTTCCTCGGTGATCGGCACCTTTTCGGGCCAGTCGTCGAAGACCGGCAGCGTCTCAACATCGACGATGCGAAGCGGCGAGCTGCGGCGTTCCCGGCCGTCTGGCGTGGGTTCGTCGGCGTAGTCGAACAGATCGTCGGGAAGTGCTTCGGGGACCGGGTGTCGCGGTCGCCCTTTGCGGGCGCGGCGGCGCTCTGCGCACATGGAATCCTCCTTGGTTCTGGTGGATTCCGGGGCGCTACAGGCCCCGGAATTAGGCGAACCATGGAGGGCAGTCGGCGGCCTGTAGCGTGCCGCATTTGCGCCTGTGCGCTGGCGGCACCCCCTTTTACTCCCGTAGTGACGTTGCTGTGCCCGTTTGCTCAACGTAAGTTGAAATCATGCAGTGGAAGAATCGAAACCTCCGAGCGTTGGCCGATATTGTGTGTGGCAATGTCGATCACTTTCCGTATCGGTCGAGCAGCTACATCACCGAGTTCTTCGAGGATTGCGATCTGAACTATGCTCATGACGGGTCAACGCGATGGGCTTGGACCGCCGCGCGCTTGGAAGAAGTCCTAGCACTGCCGCACTCGCGGCCATCGGTTCCACCAGACGCTTTTGTTCGGATTATTCGTCGCTTGCTTGATATGGGAGAGGCCGAAGAAGGTGATGAAGATCGCGGTAAAGCGCTAGCAGCCTTAAATATCGTTCTCGCCCGTGAGGGGTGGGAGGCGTTCTACGATGAACGTGGGATCGGTCAGCTTCGACACATCGCAACGAATACGGTTGCGGAGGTTGCCAACCCACATCGTCCGCTTACTCCGCAAGAGCTACAGCGCAAAGAGCTGCTAACCGCATATCTCGACAAGTGCGCGGAAGATGAGCTGATTGAGGAGGTTCTGCTACCGCTATTCCGACAACTTGGATTCCATCGCGTAACCGCCATCGGTCACAAGGATAAGGCCCTAGAATATGGCAAGGACGTGTGGATGAAGTTCACGTTGCCGACGCTCCATGTCCTCTACTTTGGCATCCAAGCCAAGAAGGGGAAGCTGGATTCGGCGGGCATGAGCAAGGGCGGGTCGAGCAACATCGGCGAGATGTTGAACCAAGTCACGATGATGCTCGGGCACGAGATATTCGACCCCGAGGTGAACAGGCGCGTGCTGGTCGATCACGCATTCATCGTTGCGGGGGGCGAGATAACTAAGCAGGCAAAAAACTGGCTAGGTGAGCGGCTAGACGCAACCAAGCGTTCGCAGGTCATGTTTATGGATCGCGAAGATATACTCAACCTTTTCATCGTGACGAACCTGCCGCTGCCGAAGGGTGCGCTTCCTCCTTCACCGGCAGCGGACGATTCAGATGAGATACCATTCTAGCAGACCGCAAGGTGCGTGATTCTATGCTCGCCGTGCCTTCGCAAACCCTCGATCCGTGGCGATGAAGTGTTGAAGCATCGGCACGATGAGCTTGGCGGGATCGGCGGCGGGCTGGCCGCTCTCACGGGCCAGCACCTCGGCATAGGCGATAAGATCGCGGTTGAGGGTTGCGGGCAACTCCAGCATGACCTTCACGGGCTTGTCGTCGGGCAGCGGGCCGAGTTTCAGCTTGGTCATGGTCAACCTCCTGCCGGATCGAACACAAGATCGCGGGTGACGATGATCCTGACCGGGAAGCCCGGCCGGATGGTGAGCGTCGGCGCAACCTGCAACTGGCGCTGGACGATCTGCTGGCCCGCCTGATTGACGGTATCCTGCGCCCCGTCGCGGATGGCGCGGATCAGCCGGTCCTCGTCGCTCGTCGCCAGCTCCGAGCCGACTGCAAGCAGCGTGGACAGCCCTGCGGCCTTCATCAAATCCCACCAATGATAATCGACGCCATCCTCAAGCCCGGCATAGCCGCTGGCGTCCGCGCCCGGCAGGCGCTCCAGAACGATGGAGCGGCCGCCCGGCAGGATCAGGCGATTCCAGACCAGCAACACGCGGCGCTGGCCGAACGTCACGCCATCGTCGTATTGGCCGATGATGCGGGTGCCCTGCGGGATCAGGAGCAGCGAGCCGGTCGGGCTGTCATAGACGTTCTCCGTCACCTGTGCGGTGATCTGGCCGGGCAGATCAGAACGGATGCCGGTTATCAACGCGGCGGGGATCACGGCCCCGGCCTGAAGGATGTAGGGCGATGCCGGCGGCGTGACGCGATCCGGGGCGACGGTCTGCCGGTCCACGGGTCCGTTGAGAAACGCGGCGTGGCGATCCTGTGTTGCGGGCTGTCCGCCGAGGCCAAGCCCGGCGAGGCCGGGCATGGTCGTTCCTGCCGGCGTTCCCGTGCGCGGGCCGGACTGGAAAAAGACGTTGCTCAAGCGCGCGGCTTCTTCCTCGGCCCTGCGGCGTTCTTCTTCGGGATCGACGGCGGGCGTCGTCATGACGGGCGGCGCGACCGGCTGTCCCCTTGTCTGCGCGTCGAGGATCGGACGGCCGAGGTCGCCGGGCAGCGCCGGGCCGAGCGCCGGCCCGCTATAGTCGCTCGGCAGGCCGGACAGGCCGTCCGCCGTGGGCCGGTTCTCGGTCGAATAGAGTTCGTCGCCGCCCGGTCCTGCATCGCGGGTCTGGAGCGCGTAGATCAGCGCCCCGCCGATGCCGAGAAGCGCGACCGCTCCGACGCCTGCCAGCATCTTGCGGGACAGGCGGGTGACGCGGGGCGGCTCGGCGCGCAGGCGCATGGGTGCGATGGTATCGGTGATGGTGTTGTCGCTCATGACGGGGTGTCTCCGGTCGCGCTGGCAGGCTGCGCGGCGGCGGCCTGCGTCGGGTTGGTGCGGACGATCCTGACGACCTGCTGGCGGTTGCCGCTGCCAAGGCGCAGCTCGGCCGCGCCGAACAGGCGGTCCACGATCAGGACGTTCTGGTGGATGCGGGAATTGACGATCTGCGGCTCGCCGTTCGATCCAAGCACGAAGATCGGCGGCATCTCGCCCTGCACGATCCCGGCCGGGAAGACGACATAGACGCGCCTGCCATCGTCGAAGACGGAAACCGGCCGCCATGGCGGGCTGTCGCCCTGCACCTGCAAGGCGTAGCGATAGTTCCGCGCTGCCTCGGCCGGAATGACGGGCGCGGCCGGGACCGTCTGGCGCTGACCTGCTGGCGGTGCGGGATAAGCCCATGCCACGGCGGGCATGTAGAGCGATTCCCGCGCGCGCAGTTCGAGCATGTAAGTGCGCCGGTCGGTGGTAACGACAAGGTTGGTGGAAATATCCGGCCGCGTGGGTTTCACGAGGATATGGACACGGCGGTTCGCACCGCTGCCGCTCTCGGTGTCGCCAATGATCCAGCGGGCGGTGTCGCCGGCCGCGATCGGCCCCGCGCCTGTCAGGCTCTCGCCCGGCTCCAGCGCAATGGTGGTGATCTGCCCGACTGCGGCATAGACCTGATAGAGCGCGCCTTCCGACCACGGATATATCTGGATGGCGTTGTAGTAGCCTTCCCGGCGCGGTTCGACGCGGGCGGCGGCATTGGCGTTCTCGACGCGGCCGGTCGGCGTGCCTGCGGCGGTGCCGCCGCGCGCCACGGTCCATGCCGGGGGCACATGCAGCGGCCGGGGCGTGTTGTCGGTTGCCGCCGCCTGCACGGTCGGCAGCGGCGGCACGCTGGCGTCGTAGCTGAATTGCGGCGTCCGGTTGGTGGCGCAGCCTGCGAGCATGGTGGCTGAAAGCAGCACGGCCGCGATTGCCGGGGTGCGGGTGATCGTTCTCATTGGCTCATCTCCCGCGACCACGAAATTGCATTGACGTAGATTCCCAGCGGATTGGCGCGCAGGCGCTCGGCGTCGCGCGGCGGCTGGATGACGATGGTGAGAATGGCCGTCCATCGTTCCGTGGTGGAAAGCTGGCCGTTCTCGAAATGCCTTTCCGTCCACGCTACACGGAAGCTGTTGGGCGAGGCCCGGATGACGCTCGACACCTCGACGGCGACCTGCTGGCGGCCGACCTTGGCGAAGGGGTCATTGGCGCGGGCGTAGTCGTTCAATGCCGCCGCGCCGCGATCCGTGGTCCACTCATAGGCGCGAAGCCAGTTCTGGCGGACAATGATCGCGTCGGCCGGGATCGCGCGCACCTGCTCGATGAATCGGCCGAGATGGAAAGCAATCTGCGGATCGGTCGGGCGATAGTCGGCACTGGCTGGCGCGACGGTCTGCGCCTGACCGAGATTGTCCACCTGCACGACCCAAGGCACCACGGTCCCGCGTGCGGACTGCCAGACCAGTGCGGACGCGAAGCCGGCAGACAGGATCAGCGAGCCGAAGGCCATGAGCCGCCAGTTCCGCGCCTGCACGCGGGCCGAGCCGATGCGCTCGTCCCAGACTTGCGCGGCGCGCTGATAAGGCGTCTCGGGTTCCGGCGTCTTGCCGTAATGGGTTGCTGGTCGTTTGAAGATGCTCATGAGCGGTCACTTTCGGAAAGGTTGACGGAGGAACCGGAGCCGTGGCTGTCGCCGGAGCGGACGGCATGGGCGGTCATGGTGGTGCCGTGGTTGAGGGCCTGCCGGCGCTGCATCCGCTGCGCCCAAGCCGGAGGGCTGCCGGTCGGGCTGGATGGCGCGGCTGCGGGATCGGCGCTTGCGCCGCCGACCGTGCCCATGGTGGAGCTGCCGCCGCTGGCCCCGAAGCCACTCTTCACGCCATCGGAAAAGCTGGATTTGACGGATTCACCGGCACGCGCGACGGCGCGTTTCAGGGGCGAGATAGCGGCGGAACCAGCGGCGCGCGCCACACCGCCCATGCCGGAAGCAACACCAGCCGCACCGGACTGACCGAGCGAGCCGACGCTGTAGGCAGCGGAGGCAGCGCCTGCGGTTGCCGCGCCGCCGCGAACGGCAGCGGCTCCACCGGACAGGGCAGCGGCACCGCCCTTGGCGGCAAGCATGGCCCCGCCGCCAGCGGCGATGGCCGCGCCGCCGACCGCAAGCCCGGTTCCCACAGCGGCGCCCGCGCCGAGCTGCGGCCCGCCCGATACGATGCCGTTGGCGATGCCGGGACCGAAGATGCCGAGGCCGAGCAGCGACAGGGCTGCCAGCACAATCGCCATGGCGTCGTCCACGGTCGGGGTTGCGCCGCCAAAACCGGCCGTGAACTGACCGAACAAGGTCGAGCCGATCCCAATGATGACGGCCAAGACCAAGATTTTGATCCCGGACGACACCACGTTGCCCAAGACCTTTTCGGCCATGAACGCCGATTTGCCCCAAAGCCCGAAAGGAATGAGGACGAAGCCGGCGAGGGTGGTCAGTTTGAACTCGATCAGCGTCACGAAAAGCTGGATGGCGAGGATGAAAAACGCCAACACGACCAGCGCCCACGCGAACAGCAGGCACGCGATCTGGATGAAGTTTTCAAAGAAAGCGATCCAGCCCATCAGGTCGGAAATGGATTCGAGCAGCGGGCGGCCGGCATCGAGGCCGGTCTGTGCCACGCGGCCCGGTCGCATCAGATCGGAGACGGAAAATCCGGTGCCGGACGCCATGAGGCCGAGGCCGGCGAAGCTCTCGAAGACGATGCGCGCGAGGTTGTTCCAGTTGCCGATGATGTAGGCGAAGACGCCCACGAACAGGGTCTTTTTGACCAGCCGCGCGACCACATCATCATCCGCGCCCCATGCCCAAAAGAGCGCGGCGAGCGTCACGTCGATGACGATCAACGTGGTGGCAATGAAGGCGACTTCGCCGGACAGCAGGCCGAATCCGCTGTCGATGTAGGACGTGAATACGCCGAGGAAATTGTCGATGACGCCGGTGTTTCCCATGGTCAGCGCCCTTCGCTGGCCTGCGGCGTGGCGGGCGCGGACGGGCGGCCCAGGAAGCGGTCGCGGGATAGCGCCCATGCGGCGAGGCAGTCGGCGTCACTTGCCGCCGCTTCGCCGAGCTGCTGGCAGCGGCGCAATGTTTCGCGCAGGGGATCGGCCGGGGGCTGGAAGGCCGACGCCGGCGGCGGCGCGGAAGGTTCGTCCTTCCGCGCCATGTCGATTGCGGTCGCCGTGACGGCGATGGCGACGAACACCACGGCCCCGAGGCGGGCCAGCATCTTGCCGTCCATGGCGAGCCTCCCGGTCAGTTGTTGCCGTTGTTGAACATCTGAGCGTTGCCGGGCTGGTAGCCGGTGCCGGGTGTCAGAAACCGCTCACGCTGGATGCGGCCCTGTTCGGCGGCGGTCGCGCGCTCGGCCTCGGTCAGCGCATCGGCGCGGCCGTTTGCAGAGATGACCGCGATCAGGTCGGAAAGCTGCTGCGACTGGAGGGCGAGAAGCTGGTTGCCGGCCTGCGTCGCCTGCAATGCCCCGGTCGCGCCCTGACTCTGGCCGACAAGGGCCGCCATCTCGGCGCGGTTGCTGTCGATGTTGCCGACGACGCCAGCCTGCACGCGCATGGCGTCCTGCAAACCGCCAACCGTATTTTCCCAACGGCCGCGCGCGTCGGCGACAAGCTGGGCGTCGGTCGCGGACAGCGAGACATTGCCGTATTGGCTCTGGAACGCTTGGTCGATCTGGCCGACCTCGAAGGCGATGTTCTGTGCCTGCCCGAGAAGCTGCTGCGTGCGCTGGACGTTCTGCTGGAGCTGCTGGAGCGAGCTATGCGGCAGGCTCGCCAGATTGCGGGCCTGATTGATGAGCATCTGCGCCTCGTTCTGGAGGCTGGTGATCTGGTTATTGATCTGTTCGAGCGTGCGCGCTGCCGTGAGCACGTTCTGCGCATAGTTGCTCGGGTCATAGACGATCCGGCCGAAGCCGAATTGCGCATGGGCCGGGCTTGCGAGCATGGGCGAAAGCGTGAGCGGCGCGGCGAGCATCGTCGCCGCCATGAAAATGGCGCGCGAGGGGGAACGACGAATGGTCATGATTGGGACTCCTTTTCGGGCTGGGGGATGAGATTGGTGAGGTTCGGGATCAGGTCAGCCGCCCAATCGATGCCGCGCGTCCGTAGCCATGCGGCGAGGAAGCCGTCGCGACCGTGTTCAGCGGCAATCTGCGCAATGAGGGTCTGGTCGGATTTGGCGGATGCGGCGCAGAGAGCGAGGCCGACTTCGGACAAGCCCAGCTCGAACAGCCGGTTGCCGCGCCGCGACTGGCAGTAATAATC
This sequence comes from Paracoccus sp. (in: a-proteobacteria), assembly GCF_030538695.1. Taxonomy (GTDB): domain Bacteria; phylum Pseudomonadota; class Alphaproteobacteria; order Rhodobacterales; family Rhodobacteraceae; genus Paracoccus. Next base: position 119 of record NZ_JAUNTN010000018.1, on the reverse strand, counting down.
CCGCTTGGGCGTGGCCCGTGCGAGGATTTCGATCTGCCTGTCATTGAGGCCGAAGCGGCGATAAATGGCCGTGATCTGCGGTTCGATGGCCCGTTCGTTCGGCAACAAGAGTCGCGTCG
>NZ_JAUNTN010000038.1 GCF_030538695.1 Paracoccus sp. (in: a-proteobacteria) | reverse complement strand
TGCCGATTTCGGGATGCGCCAGAACATCATCCGTTAGGGTTAATGTGTGGCTGCCCTTATCATGGCGGAAATGAAAGCTGATCCCATGCCGCTCCATCTGGCGGCGCGCAAAGTCGAGGTCGGATTCGCGGTATTGCACGGCATATTCGAGGGTCGGGTAATCCTTTGAAAGCTGAATATCCAGCGCCGGATCGCCGAGATGCGCGTAATCCGACAAGAGTTCCCGCAACATCTGCACCACGGTCTTGTTATGAAATATCCGCTGATTGCGACGCCAAGAGGCCAGCCAAAACCACGGCCTGAGCGTCAGGTCATAACGATGCCCACGCCCGCCCAACGTGCCTGCGTCACGATCCCGTCGAAAGGACGCGGACCATCGGGGCCGTCGATCTCGACCGTCGCATGTGTGCCGATCAGCGCGTCAAAATCGAGGTCATTGCGGGTGGCCAAAGCCTCGACGCGGTATTCGAACAGGTCGTTCAGATAATCGGTGCCGTCGAAGCGCAACAGGGCCAGCGTGTCGGGACCAAGTTCCGTGGTCAGCCGCCCGAGGCGGTCCGTCTGGCGTAAGGGGGCGTTCATAGGGCCTCACAAATAACGAAAAAACCTCAATGTCGAAGAGGCAGCGCTGTGCAGTGACTATCCTCGGCGGCATTCTCGCCCAGATTCGTGCAAAAGACCAGCGCCTTGCTTCTCAGACGCCCGCGACCGCAGCAAAGGCGGATCGTGCAGCTTTTTCAAAACCTTTTCGGATGACCAGTTGCTTGATCATGCTGTCGGTTACACGCTGTGCAACGCTTCGGCCAAGCGCGCTGACGCCGGGTTTGAAATAGCTGAGCCAGACCGCTTCCATTCCCATTGCTGCGGCAAACGACGCGAAAAGATTGCCGGCATAGCTGTTGAAGCTGGGGTCGCGTTCATAAACGAGCGGGTTATGCCGTGCTGACATGGCAACCTCGACCAGCGAGCGGTCTTTCAGCGAATTGAAGGAGGCCGCCGCGGCCAGCCTTTCGCCGATGCTGACTTTTCCGTCGCGATTGCCATCGCGCCCATCATAAAAGGCCGCAATTGCCACCGCATCTCCGCCGATAAAACCAATCATGCCAATGTCACGATTAGCGTAATCTTGCACGATGATCCATTCGAACTTATTCGCCATGATAGCCCCCTTCATGAAAACTGATAGGTGAATGTTCCGTTATCGACGGTGATATTCACATCCTCGATCATATCACCCGAAACCATACGGCCCAAGACCCGCCGCGACAGATCAGGCAGGATCGAATTGGTGATGATATTGTCGATCATCCGACCGCCGCTGTCAGGGTCGCGGCATTGGCTGACGATATGGTCGATCACCGCATCGCCCCAAACCAGTCGGGCACCATGTGATTCCAACATGCGCCGGGCGACAGCACCAAGTTTCAGCTGCGCAATTCCGCCCAGAACTGTGGCCGATAGCGGCACATAAGGAATAGTCACGATCCGCCCAAGCAACGCGGGGGGGAAGGTGCCCAGCAATTCTTCTTTCAATGCAGCCTCAAGGGTTTCTGTATCGGCAATCTCGCCATCGGGTGCCAGAGTCATGATCGTGCCGGTGCCGACATTCGATGTCATCAAAATCAGCGTATTGCGGAAATTGATTGGACGGCCATTTCCGTCCTCCATCCGGCCCTTGTCAAAGACCTGAAAGAACAGTTCATGCACGTCAGGATGGGCTTTCTCCATCTCGTCAAGCAACACAACCGAATAGGGCTTGCGCCGCACGGCCTCGGTCAGACGCCCGCCTTCGCCATAGCCGACATAGCCGGGGGGCGCGCCTTTCAGCAGACTAACGGAATGCGCCTCCTGAAATTCACTCATATTTATGGTGATGACATTCTGTTCACCGCCATAAAGGCTTTCTGCCAGTGCCAGCGCAGTTTCGGTTTTACCGACGCCGGATGGCCCGCACAGCATGAATACGCCGATAGGCTTTTCCGGGTTTGACAGCCCCGCACGGGCGGTTTCGACCCGGCGCGCGATCATCTGCAAACCGGCATCCTGACCGATCACCCGTTCGCGCAGGTGGTCCGCCAGACCCAGCACCGCCTGCAATTTATCGGCCACCATGCGGCCCGCCGGAATGCCGGTCCAGTCGCTGATGACCGAGGCGACGGCCTGTTCATCGACATGCGGCCAGATCATCCGGTCGTCGGCGTGGATCAGGCCAAGCTGATCCATCGCTGCATTCAGTTCAACACGCACGGCATCCGCATCAAAATCTTCTCCCGCCTGTTCGGCCAAGCGCAGACGCAGCGCCAGAATCTGATCGACCAGCGCCTTTTCATCGGCATAGGCACGTTCCAGATCGGCCAGATTGCTGCGCACCCCGGTTAGCCGTTCGTTCAATTCGTCCAAACGGGCAGCGTCAGACGCACCCAGATCAGCCTCGGCCTCTTGCGCGGCGATTTCTGCCTCAAGTGCGGCGATCTGGGCGTTAAGATCGCTGATCCGCGCAGGAATCGAGGACAGGCTGACCGCGACGCGGGCGCAAGCCGTATCCAGCAGCGACACCGCCTTGTCAGGCAATTGTCGGGCGGGCAGATAGCGGGCCGACAGCTTGACCGCCGCCTCGACCGCAGCATCCGAGATACGGACCTTGTGATGCGCCTCCATCGGGCCAAGCAACCCGCGCATCATCGTGCAGGCGACCTCGACCGACGGCTCATCGACGGAAATCGGCTGAAAACGCCGGGTCAGTGCCGGGTCTTTCTCGAAATAATTGCGATATTCGGCCCATGTCGTCGCGCCGATGGTGCGCAGCGTGCCGCGCGCCAGAGCGGGTTTCAGCAGGTTGGCCGCATCGCCGGTGCCCGCAGCGCCACCTGCGCCAATCAGCGTATGCGCCTCGTCGATGAACAGGATGATCGGGGTCGGGCTGGCCTGCACCTCGTCGATGACCGACCGCAGCCGCTGTTCAAATTCGCCCTTCATGCTGGCCCCGGCCTGCATCGCGCCGATGTCCAGCATATGCAGCCGCATCCCCTGCAAGGCGGGCGGCACATCGCCTGCGGCCAGCTTTTGCGCAAAGCCCTCGACTACGGCGGTCTTGCCCACGCCTGCCTCGCCGGTCAGGATCGGGTTGTTCTGCCGCCGTCGCATCAGCACGTCAATGATCTGGCGGATTTCGTCATCGCGACCGCGCACCGGGTCCATCCGACCCTCGGCGGCGTCGGCGGTCATATCGACCGAGAACCGGCCCAAGGCCGTCGCACCCGCTTGCCCCGGCTGCCCTCCCCCGGCGGCCCGCAGGCCCGAGCCGTCCATCGGGCGCATATCCTCCTCATCGGAATCAGCCCAGAGCGTGCGGGCGTCGCGGCCAATCTGATCGGCGGAAAGTTCGGCAAAAACCGGCGAATACTGAATCAGCGCGTGACGCAGCGCGTTATCGTTCAGCAGCGCGACCAGCAGATGGCCGGTGCGGATCTGCGCCTCGGCAAAGAACAGCGAGGCATAGGTCCAGGCATGGTTCAGCGCATCGGCCAGCCGTTCAGAAATGCCGGGGGTTTCGGTGACGTTCTTTTGCAGCACGTCCATCGCCCGGTCCAGATCCTTCAGCACCCGGCCCCGATCCAGCCCCGCCGCGCGCAGGGTCAGCGAAATATCGCAATTCTGGTCCGAAATCGCATGAAACAGCCAATGGCACAGTTCCACGTTTCGATTGCCATCGCCGCGCGCCTGCCGCATGGCCGACAAAAAGGCGTCATAGCCGACGCGGTTCATCTTGCCGGCGAATTTTTCGATGGTGATGGCGGTCATGCGGCCTCTTTCAAGTCTGTGTCGGGCGTCAGGGCAAAGCGGGCGATCTCGACATAGGGCGCGCCCGCCGGGTCAGGATCAGGTTTCAGCGCGGCCAGCCAGCCAAGCGATACGGTCTGCCCAAGCTGGGCGGGCGGAACCTGCGGGCGCGGCAACGTCAGCGCCAGATCGACATCATAGCTGCGGCCCAGATACCAGAACACCAGATCGGCCAGTTGCTGATAACGGTCCTGACCGGGCAGAAAGCTGCGATAGCTGGCGGCGTCTGGCAAGTGCAGGTGGATGCATATCTTTTCGCTGACCGATTGCAGCCGCGCGCCCAGATAGACATTCTGCCCCAGACTGCCGCCCTGACCCAGCCCACAGCGGTCTTCGGTCTCGAACTCAAGCCACATCGGGACGTGTTCCTCGATCTCGACCGACAGGCTGAAATAGCGCGCCAGCATTTGCCGCAGCCGGACACCGCTACGCACCCGCCCGCCAAAGATCGACACCAGCGGCAGCCGTGCAATGTCAGGCATCCGGTCGTGATCGGCAAAGGCGGGCGTGCCGACTCCCGAAATGGCGGCGACATAACCGGCAAAGCGATCCTCGTCGGGGCGGTCGTGCTGGCTGATCGCATGCGCGTCGGACCATGCGCGGAAAAACAACTGATAAAACCGCCCGGCGAAAATATCGGCAAAGCGGACAAAGGCATCCTCGCCCGCCTGCTGCCAGCGCAGGACTTCTTCGGTGGTGTCCAGTGGCAGCGCGCCATGCGGGCCGAAATAGCCCATGAACTGCGCGCGGATGCGGGCGCGACGCTGGCCCAGATCGGCATCCCCCAAATCAGAGGCCGGGAAGGCCAACAGCGGGTCTTGCCCAATCTCTACCAGATCATCGGCCAGCCGGGCCGAGCGTCCGATCCGCGGGCGATCTGCGCCCTCACGTTCCAGCCGCCGCAGCAGGGAAAGGAAGCCCGCGCTCATATCAGCGGCCCTTGCCCCGTGCGCGGCGGCCATGTCTTGATGACGCCGCGCTGCTTGCTGATGACGACCATCTGGCTAAAGCTGTTGATGCTGACATATTCGGCAAGAAATCTGTCCAGCACCGCCGCCAGCAAGATGATGCCGCTGCCCTCGAACGCGGTTTCATCAAAGGTGACAGATATTTCCAGCCCACGCGCCGGAAAGAACCCGTCCGGGCGACGGATCGACCGGGTAACAGGCCGCACCTTCAGCCCGGTAAGACCCGCGATCTGCGTTTCGGTCACGGTGTCAGACAGATCGGCGAACAGGGTCAACATCTCGCGCAGGCTGGCAGCCCCGTCGCGGCCAAAGCGGTCGTCCAGCCCGAAATGGTTCAGCGACAGGTAAGAGATCAACCGCCAATAGACCTGTCCCTGCGTGACCCGATGCGGACCCGCCTGTTCGGTTTCGGTCATCGCCTCACGCGGGGGGGTCGGGCCGTTCACGCAGGCCAGCGACAGGTTAACATCCGACACCATGTTGAAATCATCCGACTGTGCCAAGGGCAGCGCAGCCGGCAGGTGCCGGTTGGAACACAGCGTGCGCACATGCAAACGCCGCGCCCGGCGACCGATGACGTCTTCGGGCGGTTCATAAATCGAGATAAATGTCTCGGTCCCCAGGTAATCGCTGCGCACGCCATTGCGCCGTTCGGATTCCGTCAGCCGCCGGGGTTTGCGGCGGCTGGTGTAATAATAGGTCGAGCGCGGCGCGCTTGCGCCCTGTGGCAAGGCGTAAAGCGGTTCGACCGGCACCTTGTCATGCGCCGCACCATAGCTGGCCGTCACATTCAGAATGCGGTGGATTTCATAATGCGTGATCGGGCTGGAATCCGGTGTGACGACATATTCATGCCGCTGATCGTCCAGCCTGATCTGGTTCGACCCACTCTCGAACAGGTTGATCGCGGGCGCGCAATTCAGGCGAATATCATGTGGCCCGGTCTGCCGCGCCAGATCGTCATTCACATGGTCGAACTCTAGCACAAGCTGCGCCTGCCGCGTGTTGACAAGGCGCAACTGATCGTCGAGGCCGGTCAGGCGAAAGCCCAGAAATTTGCGCGGAAAGGCAAAAAAATCGCGCAGCAGGGAAAAGCCCTCGAACAGGCTGCTTTGCCGGTCGAACAGCAATTCATCGCGGTCGAAACCGATCTGAGCCACCTGTTCCGGCCTTAGCCGCACGAAAACCGGATCGCCATTCGGTTGCAGCCAACGCAGCGATGCACGGGTGGTGTTGCAATGAATTTGCTCATACAGCGCCTGCGCGCGCAGCATATCTCCGGTCAGCCGGAACTCTGGCTGTTGCCCCGCCAAAGCGGCCAGCGGCAGACCGTCAGTTGTCGCCAGATCCAGCACCAGACCGGCGCGCGTGCGCGCATCGGGGTCTTGCCCCAGTCCGGCCAAAGCGGTTGTCCGGTCGTGATAGGTAATCGCGCTGATCGTCAGCGGCAGGACGGTCAAGGGCGCGGCAAGGCTGAAGCGGCAACTGACCTGCTGATCGGCATCACGGAACCGCGCGTCCAGATATTCGCCCCGGCGATAACGGCGCGGCACGCCATCGGGCGGCGGGGCTGCGGGCGGGGGCGCCTGAACGATCATGCAACTGGGGATCGGCGCCAAGGCGTCCGGAAAAATCTGTTCCAGCAACTCATGGGTAAAGCCGCTGAATTCCTCGTCCAGCTTTAACTGAACACGCGCCGCCATAAAGGCTGCGCCTTCCAAAAGCCCGGCGATGGACGGGTCGATATTATCACGCAAGACGCCGCCCAAACGATCGGCCAGCCCCGGAAACTCCTCTGCAAATTCGGCCGAGCGTTCGTATAGAATATCAAGCTCGCGCTCGTAACTGTCACGGAAGGCTTTCCTCATGCGTCACCCTGCGTCCGCCTGATGGCGATCTTTCCAGCGCCGGGGTCGATTTCCGCCAGAAACCTGACCGGAATATCATGCGGGTTGCTAATCATCTCGGCAGTGATGTTAAAAGACAGCCGCTGATCGGCGGTCGGTTCATCGCTGACAGGCACAACATCGATCAAATCGGCGCGCAGACGCGGTTCGGATTGCATCAGCGATTGGCGAATCGCGTCGGCCAGTGCTGCTTGCGTGCGGGTCTGACGCCACAGCGTGTCCATATCCTGAAAACCGTGATTGATGATCGACCGGCTGATGCGCGGATATTCGTCCAGCGCCACACACACATCAAAGCGGATCGTATTCATCAGACTGGCGATATCCTGCGCCAGATTGCGGCGCAAAGCCTCTTCGCTGGCACCTTCCCGACGTTTTTGTCCGATGATTGTCAGGTCAGTCTCGCCACTGGCTTTTTGGCTGTCGCGAACACGGGCATCGCCGCGCGCGGCAGCATCCCGAAACACATGCATCAATGACATTTCTCGCAATCCGCCATAGCGAAGATCGCCAATCTGTCGCGGGCGTGCGGTCCTTTCATTCTGCGAACGTGCCATCAGCTACCAAAAACACAGGTTTCCAACTCATATAAAAACGGGGCCGACACCATCGCGCCGACCCCGCCTGATTATTCGATCCGTAAGACGGGATCAGGACAGGGTGCTTATGCGCCCCATTCCTTGTTCGCAGCGATATCCCAGCCGGCCATCGTTTCGGCACCGGCTGCGCCCGACTCTTCTTGCAGAGTGTAGAGCACTTCGAACTTGCGGAAATTCAGGGTCAGCGTTTCCTGAATACGGTCCAGACCGTCTTTCGCACCACCAGTTGCATAGCTGGTGATCATGATGTTTTCCATCTTGATGCGGAAATATTCGACCGGAGCAGCGCCGCCCGATTTACGGACGATCAGCTCGCCGTTTTCGATGTGCTCACCCGAGGTGCAGCGCTTGATCAGATCGTTGGTGGCCAGATCAACGTATTTGGTCAGGGTGATGTCCTGCACGTTCACTTTGCCACCGCCACCGCCGGCGCCGATGTGAGTGGTGCCCGACTGGGTCAGGCCCCAGTTCCAAGCCAGAACGTCAATCTCGTCGCGGTGGCGATCATCTTGCGATTCGCCTTTGATGTTGTTCGACAGTTTCAGGAAAATATCTACAGCCATGGAAACCTCCGTTTACGGCAGTCGTTAAAACTCATTTGCCCTTTGGCAGCTTGGATACCAGAGACATTCCGACATCCATTCCTTCCAGTTGGAAATGTGGTTTCAAATAAAATTTCCCCAAATAGTAACCGGGGTTTTCCTCATCCTCAACCACTTCGACCCTTGCTCCTGCCAAGGGCTTCTTTGCCTTTTCAGCGTCCTTGGCACTCTCGGGGTTGCCATGGACATACTTGTTTACCCAGGTCTGCAATTCCGTTTGCAATTGCAGTCGGTCAGGATTTTGACCGATTTTATCGCGCACCATACACTTCAGATAGTGACTAAAGCGTGACACAGCGAAAATATAAGGCAGGCGCGCGGACATATTGTCCGATGCGGTTGCCTGTTCGTCCGCAAACTTTTTAGGCCGATAAAGGGTCTGCGCGCCAATAAACGCAGCCTTATCCGTATGTTTGCGATGCACCAGCCCAATCAGCCCGGCCTTGGACAGTTCCGATTCGCGGCGGTCCGTGATCGACACCTCGGTCGGGCATTTCATATCCTTGCTGCCGTCGCCGGTGTCGAAATTATGCGTCGGCAAGTCCAAAACCTCGCCGCCGGATTGCACGCCGCGAATTTGAACGGTCCAGCCATGTTCCTTATGGGCACGGTTGATATTCACCGCCATTGCATGGGCTGCATTCATCCACGCGTATTTATTTCCGGCGTGCCCATCGGTTTCTTCTTCAAAGTTGAACTCCTCAACCATGGAAGACGAATTCTGCCCATAGGGTTCGCGCGCCAATGCACGCGGTGCAACCAGCGCCAGATAGCGCGAGTTTTCCGAATCACGCAGACCATTCCATGCGGCATAATCCGGCGTGTCGAAAATTTCTGACAAATCGGGCGGGGTGGACAGTTCGGTCCAGCTATCCATGCCCAGCAATTCCGGCGCAGCGGCCGAAATGAACGGCGCGTGTGCCGCAGCCGCGACCTTGCCAATATCGCGCAGCAGCCCGACGTCGGCATTACTGTGATCGAAGTAGAAATCGCCGATCAGCGCGCCAAAGGGCTTGCCACCTAACGTGCCAAATTCGGCCTCGTAGATCACCTTGTTCAGCGGTGACTTATCCCATTTCGCCCCCGGATAGCGGCGCATCATCTGCTGAAGCTCTTGCTTCGAGATGTTCATCACCTTGACCCGCAGCGAGGCGTCGGTTTCCGAGTTGTTCACCGTATAGGCCAGCCCGCGCCACGACGATTCGAGTTTCTGGAACTCTTCGTTGTGGATGACCTCGTTCAGTTGTTCGGTCAGCTTCTGGTCCAGCTTCGACAGCATCGCGTCGATGGTGTCGATCACGTCCTCGGCGATCAGGGTCTGATCGTCCAGCGCCTCGCGGACCAGCGCGACGACAGCATTATCAACCTCTTGCGCGGCGACATCGGTGCGCGGCTTGATCGTCTGGCGCAGAATATCGGAAAACTCATCCAGTTCGGCAAGCTGGCCCGCGCCTGCGATCTCGGCCTGTTTGTTCTGCGCCATGATCAGCCTTCCTCCTGTGGGGTTTTGTCGGCTTCACGTTCAGCCAGCGCGGCCATCAGTTCGGGATCGTTCAGCAGTTTGCGAATCTGATCCTGCGCCTTGGGTTTCGAGTTCATATAGCGTTGCAGATTGGCCAGATGCTGCCGCGCCTCAAGCAGCTTTTTCAGCGCAGGGATCTGCCGGGCGACCGCCGCCGGGTTGAAATCGTCCATGCTTTCGAAATGCAGGCTGACGCCAAGCCGACCATCCTCGCCCATCTTGTTCTCGACATTGAAGGACAGGCCGGGCGCGATGCTTTTCATGTAATCGTCCAGCGAAGACGCGGTCACATCGACAAAATCGCGCTCTTCAAGCTCGGGCTTGTCCACCTCAGAGGCGTTCCCCGACAGGTCGGACATCACGCCCATGACAAAGGGCAGTTCGACCATCTTTTCCGATTCGTAAGGGTCTTCGTAGGAAATATTCACCCGCGGCGGGCGGTTACGTTTGATAAAATCCGTCGACTTGTCTGATGCCATCGTTCAAATCCTTTGATCGGGTATTAAAAAGCCCAGTCTCACGCGAGTGTCAACGCAAAGTATTAACGGTTTCCTTCGGAAGATACCAGCAATTCGGCTACAATGGCGTCAAATCGCTTGTCCAGCAGCCCCCTTGCCCGGACCAGAAGCAGCGGCACCGGACTGGCCGGTTCAAACCGGCCGAAATACTGCTCGACGCCCAGCAATACAGAGATCAGCCCTGCACGGTCCGTAATCTTTGGCGGCATCACCGGGGGGCTGTCGCCATTCGCGTTATCAAGACTGGCCTTGGTCAGCTGTCGCAGCCGGTCCATCGACAAGCTGAAGGCGCTGCCCTGTCCGATTTTCAGCACGACGGACCCCGCTTGATCCGGCATCAAAGCCTCGATCGCCTCGACCAGCGGCACGCCGACCAGCAGCCGGGCCTGTGCCACCAGCAGCAAGGCAGGCGAGGATGGCTCGATCCGCGCCAGCCAGCCTTGTGCTGCATCCAGCGCCGCTGCGGCGGCCGCGCGATCCGGGATCGGATGCGCCGGGGCGGACCCGGTTACAGCAGGCGGACTGTCAGGGACAAGTGGCGACGCCTCGGTCTCGGACGGGCGTTCAGACCAGCCCGCAAGTTCGGGGCGTGATGCCGAGATCATCGTCTGAATATCGGTCACAACCTGTCGCACGGCGCCCAGATCAGCACGATTGCGCGTCAGCTCTTGCAGGCGGAACAACGCCCCTGCCAGTTCGGTCAGCACGTCCTGAACCCGGCTTAATGCAGATTGGTTGCCGGGGTTGCGCAGCGCCTCGGCCACATCTACGCCCGGCAAACCGTCTTCGGACAGGCGCGCCACCGCGTTGCCGTTGGCCACCAGATAACGGCGCAGCGATATGTCCGAATCGGGCAGCAGATGCAGGTGCATCAAGGGCATCACCACCACGGTTTGCCCGTTCAAAGCCTCGATCGCGCTGCGCCGTTCTGCACCGCCGGGGTGAACCAGATCAGGCCATTGTGCCAGCATATCGGCCATAACAGTCACCGAGGCCGCGAAATCCGCCAGCCGCCCGGCCAATATCTGGAACCGCGCCAGCAGCGAGACCAGCCGCAGGTCGCGCGAACGGGCCAGCAGGGCCATGATCTGTTTTTGCTCGCTCTGGAGATCGACAGATCGCGGATCGAACAAACGATCCTCGCGCCCGTCGGCACTTGATCCGGGGATGAAATATCGCTCGGGCAGGCGGCTTTCGGCCTCGTAATAATAGTCCAGAAAGGCCGCGTCGTCGCTTGCCTCCAGATCAGGGCCGCAAGGCTCATCAGTCGAAACGGGCTGTAACAGGTCAGTCAGTGTCATGCCTTGTCCTTTGCCGGGTCAGATGCGGGCCGTGCCGCCGCGGTCTGATCCGCGGCGCGATAGGCCTCTGCGAACAGGCGGATAAACTCGTCCAGAATGCCGTTCTCGCCCGACGCCCGCGCATCCCAGCGGGAAACATAGCTGTCCCATGCTTTGGCTTTGCGATTGCCGGTCAATCCGCCGTTGCCCGCTTCGGCAGCGATCCGGTCGGGTTCCATATCCTGTATCAGTCCGATCAGCGCCGGTTGCAGTGCCGCGAACAACGCCGCCTGATGTCGCCGCAGATCACCCAGTGCCAGATCAAAGCCTGCCGCCCCGGTCAGGAAACCGGCGCGGGGGCGCAGAAACAACGCCTCCAGCGCCTGCGTGCTGTCGGGCAGAAACTTCAGCGGATTGTTGTCGCTGGCTCCGCGCATCGTCCGTTCGCCCGCGCGGGTAAAATGCCGCGCGGCTGATCTATCTTGCAGTGCTTGCATCAACTGCTGCGCCGTGACCCGCAGCGCCGCGCCAACGGCTCGGCCCAACGCCTCGGTGTCAGAAGGCAGATTGTGGTCCAGCCCCGCGCCTTCGCAAAAACCGCGCAGGAACGGCGCATCGTCCAGAACCGGAGCAGGCGGAATTGCCTGCACGGGTTCAGCCTCGGTCGTGGGGGGCGGGGCGGCAGGAGGGGCGCTGTCAGGCAATGCAATGAAATCATCTGCGAAATCAGCGTGCCGGGCCGCAATTCCAACCGGGTAAGGATCAATCGGCGGGGCGTCGAACCCGCCGATTGCCCAAGGGTCATCCTGCGCAATCTCATCAACGACCCGCTTGACCTGATGTTCAGGCAGCGAGGCGGGCGACAGTGCCGGTTCTTGCGCCCGGTCAAAAATCGCCACGATCAGGTAATGCCCGACCTCGAAATGATCGCCATGTCGCAGGGCATGGGGGCCGCTTAGCCGGTGTTCCTGTCCTTGCAAATAGGTGCCATTGGTGGACAGGTCGCGCAGCCACCATGTCTGGCCGTCAAAAGTCACATCGAAATGATGCCCCGAAATATAGCGGCTGGCATCCGGCAGCACCCACCCCATTCCGGCCGCCCGGCCAACCTGAAGCCCCGAGACAGGCACCTCGACGCTGATCGGGCCACCGTCGTCCAGAGTATGAAAGTTCTCGATCTGAAGCGTCAGGGTCATGCCGCCGCCTTACACCCGATAAAGCGCCTGCGCCATGTCCAGAATCCGGGCAAGGTAAACGGACCGCCTGTTCATCGGCACCCGCGCCAGACAGGACAAAACCGCGCTGTTGATCGCCACAGGGGTCTTGTGGACAGGGGCGGGTTCAGAATCATTTGGCGCAGGACCGCCTGTTGACCAGCCCACCGCCAACGCCAACAGCACCGAAGGCCCCCGCACCGGCGCCCAAAGCGCATCGCGCATCAGATCATGGCGCGTCCGCACCGTCGGATGGGCCAGCCATGCTGCCACCTGCTGCATCATCTGCCGTTCTTGCGGTTGCAAATGATCCGCCATCAAGCGCAGGCATTCATAGGCCCAGCCGGTCGCGTCAGTCGGAACGGCGGCAAAGGCGGTATAAGTCACGGCTTCTTCGGGGGTTGTGGAGGACCTTAACCGGCCAAGAAAAGCCAGCGCATCTTCGTGCTGAAAAGGCCGCAGCTTGACCAGATCCGCCAACACCGGGAGTTCTGCAAAGTGCTGCTCTGGCCCGCCAGCTCGCAAACTGCGCCGCGGACGCTGCGTGGTGATGTCGGTATCAGCCATTCCTACCCCTCGGCAATGCACGGCGTGACTATCGAAAATGATGAGCATAAGGGCAAGTCTTGTTCGGGATTGGATCAGGGTGCATCGGCTTTTGCAGGTTTGCAGGGCCGCGCTTTTTCAGGGTTGGCGGTGCGGTAAGGACTTGAGTTTTTCAGGCTCAGGCTCAGGCTCAGGCCCTGCCGGCCTCAAGGTCCAAGGATGCTTCAGCCCCGTGAAGAGACTGATCGCTGGACAACCTTTTCTGGCTAGCGGATACTCAAATAGAGTATTTCCGTCCGTTTTCCAAAGAGCTAAGGCAAGCTGCGGGTCAATGGTCGCCGTGTCCTGAGCGGGATAGTATTCATCAAACACAATAAGTTACGATAGAATGAAGCGCCTCGCCGTGCGATGCGACACGCCCGACGATGCGTTTCGTGCCGGTGAAGTC
>NZ_JAUNTN010000060.1 GCF_030538695.1 Paracoccus sp. (in: a-proteobacteria) | reverse complement strand
TGCTGGGGCTGATCTTTGCGGCGGTGCTGATCTGGTATGGCTGGCGATTGTCCGCGAATACGCTGCGCATGGGGCAGGCGTCCCCGGCGATGCGGCTTCCGGTGGGTTATATCTATATGGTCATTCCGGCGGCGGGCGGGATGATGGCGCTGCGCTATCTGCTGGTTCTGGCCAGCCTTGTCAAAACCGGCGATTACGTTCCGCCCCATTCCGATATCAAGAATAGCTGAGGCCCGTGATGATTTCTGCCCTGCTTCCGTTTTTCTTTGGGCTGTTGATCTTTGGCCTGCCGATCTTTGCGGCATTGGCACTGGCGGTCACGGCTGTTCTGTATTTCTTTGGCGGGATTGATCCGGTTGTCGTGCCGATGCGCATGTTTTCGGGCATGAACAATTTTTCGCTGATGTCTATCCCGTTCTTCATTCTTGCGGCGGAACTCATGCGGATCGGTGGTTTGTCGGATCGGCTGATCGACCTCGCGCGGGCGCTGATCGGGTGGCTGCCCGGCGGTCTGGCGGCGGCGACGGTCATGGCCTGCCTGATGTTCGGGTCCATTTCCGGCTCTAGCCCCGCCACCGTGATCGCGATTGGCACGATCATGTATCCGGCCATGGTGAATGCGGGTTATGATCGGTTCTTCTCAATCGGCCTGATCGCGACGGCTGGCACATTGGGACCCATCGTGCCGCCGTCGATTGCGCTGATTATCTATGGCTCGGTTACGGCAACCTCGGTGGGCAAGCTCTTTGCCGCAGGGTTGCTACCCGCGCTGTTGATCGGCGTTTTGCTGATCGGCTATGGCAGTTGGTTTGCATGGCGCAAAGGCTATCCTCGCGATGCCTTTCCCACCGTCGCGCGCATCGTGGGGGCGACAAAGAGGGCGGCTTTGGGGTTGGGCCTGCCGGTGATCCTGCTGGGCGGCATTTACTCCGGCGTGTTCACGCCCACCGAATCCGCCGCCGTCGCCTGCCTTTACGGCTGGTTCATCGGCGCAATGGTTTATCGCAGCATCAGTCTGCGCGACACGCTGATGATCCTGCGAAATACCGGCCTTTTGGCGGGGCCGCTGCTGTTGATTACTGCGGGCGCATCGGCCTTTTCATGGCTGCTGGCCAGCACCGGAACGCCGTCGCAACTGGCCGCGAGCGTGCTGTCCACGACCGATAATCCGTGGCTGATTATGGCGCTGTTCAATGTTATCTTGCTGGTTGCGGGCTGCTTTCTTGACAGTGCCTCGGCGATCATCATCCTTGGTCCGCTGATGCAGCCGATCGCCCAGTCGGTTGGCGTCGATCCGATCCATTTCGGGATCATCATGCTGGTGAACCTGTCCGTCGGGATGCTGACACCCCCGGTCGGGCTGAACCTGTTTGTTGCCATGGGGGTGGCCAAGATGACCCTGTTCGAGGTTTTCCGCGCCGCGCTGCCAACGATCTTGCTGATGCTGGTCGCGCTGACCCTACTTACTTATGTACCTGCGATCAGCCTGTTGATCCCTAATATGCTATTTTAGGGGCAAACCGATGTGGGGTTGTGGCCCATGAAACGCAAAACTGGTTCCTCGCGCGTATCAGCAATGGCGATGCGCGCAAGGAAAGCACGATCCGCAAACAGATCATACCAATCTGGCAAGAGTTGCGTTAGCAGGCGTAATGCTCTTTTCTTACGGCGCGGGCTGGATCAGCCTTGGCTGCGCCCGCATCATGCCCGCCACGGCATCGACCCCGGCCCTGAGCGACGAGTCCATTAGATGCGCATAGCGTTGCGTGGTGGGGGTCTGAGTATGTCTGACCTGCCCCCCGAAAGATCCCTCACTTTAATGTAGAGTCTGCTCAACCGCGA
>NZ_JAUNTN010000059.1 GCF_030538695.1 Paracoccus sp. (in: a-proteobacteria) | reverse complement strand
CTCATCCTCAAAGCTGATCTCGTTAAAGCCCTCGCCCTTGTGGGTATTTGAGCGCATGACCATCTTGGTCTTGTTGGCGGGCAACGCGTAAGGCACCTTCTGTCTGGTATTCGGCACCACGCCCACCACCACCGGGCGGTCGGGATCGCCGTCGAGGTAACTCACCATCACCTCCATGCCGATGCGCGGGATCACTTGGCCGCCCCAGCCGGTGCCGGCCCAGTTCTGCAGCACCCGCACCCAGCAGGTGTCCGACCCGTCCTTCGCCGCCCGCCGGTCCCAGGGGAACCACAGCTTGATGCGGCCGTATTCGTCCGGGTGGATCTCTTCGCCCGCAGGACCCGCAACGATCGCCACCTGCGTGCCCTCGATCCGCGGCTGCGGCATCACCCGCTGCGGGGTCGCCGGAACATCCGCGGGCAGCGCAAGGAACCGGTTCGCATATTCCGGCTGGTTCTCGACGCTCTCATAGCTCGTATCCACCGCCTCATGCTCGATCGCCAGGATCACATGCGGGTCGAACACATTGTCCGGATTGGCCACGTCATAGGGCGTGAACCGTGCCCCCGCCGCCAGCGTGCGCACCATCGACGCCCCCTCGACCCGGGCATGTTCCGCCTCCTGCGCCTGCATCCGAAGCCGCGCCACGCGTTCGACCGCGCCATCCTCGATTCCTTCCGAGGCCCGTCCGCCAGAGCCGTAACCGGGCAGCACAGGATAGTGATACCGCTCGTAATTGCCGTTCCTGGGCAGGCTCACCAGCGACGGCACACCGCCGCCCGGCACCGTCCCCGGGGTCTCGAAGTTCCAGTCCCGACCCGCATGATGGCCGGGGATATAGCGGAAGGTCGTCTCGAAGCGGCTGATATGGTTGCGGTCGCTTGAGCCATGGGCAAAGCGTACATCCTCGCCGCCCAGATAACCGGCCGCATGACTGGCGATGTGAAGCTGGTGTGCCCCCTCCTGATGCGTCCACCACCAGAACAGACCGTCCTCTTCCAGGCGCCGCGTCAGATAGGCTAGATCAGTCTCGTTCCACTGCACCGAATAATGCTGCGCCGGGACCGGATCGACGACGCCACCGGCAACAGGTGCGGTGATGCCATGTTCGGACAACAGCTCTTCAGCCACATCCAGTGCCGTCTTGTCCAGCCAGATCCGGCAGTCCGAGGTCTGCGACAAAAGCCACAGGTCCGGCCGCAGCACCAGCTCATAACTGCGCAGGCCCCGGCTTTGCCGCGGCCCGGCGGTCAGATCGGTGACGATCGCATTCCATGTGCGGCGTTCGCCGCCGCCCAGTTCGATGCTGACATCGACGGGCTTGCCCAGAAGATCGGCAGGCTTCAGATCGGGGGTCTTGGAACGCACCGAGAGCCGCCCCTCGAACAGTTCCGATATCCCCTCACGAAAGCTGAGTTTCTGCGCCAGAAGCACATCCGCCCCCAAGGGGCTTTCAATCCGCAATATCCGCTCGGCCTGAATGAAGTCGGCGCTCATGCGAAACCCCTTACCCACAAAGCTGACTTGAAATACTGGCCCCGACTTTACACACACTCCGGCGGGGTGTCAGTCCCGATTTGGCCGGTCGTGCAGAAAGACGCTGCCAACAGCACCGCAGGCTTGATGTGGACAATCTGGGACCTCAGGATGGGACGGCACCTGATCGGAGGCGGGACAGGCATGGCAGATGACAATGATAAGGCTGGCAGCGCCGGCAAGCCCGCGCCCAGAACACCGTCCCGCCGTAATCAGCCCAGCGACATGTACGGCATCTCCCGCAAGCCCGAAGGCACGACCAGCCAGCAAGCCTGGAATGTCCGCCTCTCACGTGGAGGCCGCATGATCCAGTCGACTTGAGATATCGGCAAAAGTTTGTGCTGCATGATGAGGCGGCGGCTTGAAGTTGGCGG
>NZ_JAUNTN010000037.1 GCF_030538695.1 Paracoccus sp. (in: a-proteobacteria) | reverse complement strand
TGTCGGTGCAGTTTTTGGTGTCTGGTGTTGATGTGGCGTTGATGTAAGTGCGCAAAAGGCCGATGGTGTCCATGTGCCACCAGATTATCTATTTGATTTTTGGTAATTTTTTGGTTGCGGGGATAGGATTTGAACCTATGACCTTCAGGTTATGAGCTAGCTTACACACATTTACGCCATTCCACGATAATACCGATTCCAGCCCGCTATCGTATGACAGCAGTCTGTTGTGACTTGATCTTCCCGAACCAGAGGCCATCCTTTTCCTACGCTCCGAAACGCCACAGCTTTCTTTGCAGTGCTTCCACGACGCTGCCATGAGACGCTTCCAGAACTCGGCCATAGGAAAGGAACAGGAACCATGCCCAACCTGAAACTGACCAAACGGACAGTCGAAACCCTCTCGATCAAGGAGAAGGATTATATCAAATTCGACACCGATCTGACGGGATTTGGGGTCCGCGTCATGCCAAGCGGCAAGCGTTTCTTTCTGATCCAATATCGCAGGCACGGGCGCACACGCCGGATCATGATCGGGCAATTTGGCCCCATCACTGTCGAGGGTGCCCGGCGGGAAGCGCAGAGAATGCTCGGCGAGGTCAGAGGCGGCGGCGGCGGCGGCGATCCCGCCGACCGGCGCGACCAGTTGCGGCAATCCATGACGGTTGAGCAGTTGGGAGAGCGTTTCCTTAAAGAGCATGTCGAGGTGCGATGCAAACCCACAACGCAGGCGGAATACAGGAGATCCGTTGAACTCTTCATCGATCCATTCTTCGGCAATCAGCGCGTTCGCACCGTGACCTCTGCCGATGTGGCGGATCTGCACGGGACTTATGCGCACATTCCCTATCAGGCCAACCGAACACTTGGCGTTCTATCCAAAATGATGAGCCTTGCCGAGCTATGGGGTATCCGAGACAGGCACAGCAATCCTTGCGAAGATGTGAAGCGCTATCCAGAGCACAAGCGAGAACGCTTTCTATCGCCTTCTGAACTCCATGAACTTGGCAAAGTCCTCGGACAGAGCGAAGCCGATGGTAGCGAAAGCTCTTATGCCATCGCAGCCTTCCGGCTTTTGCTTTTGACCGGCTGTCGCCTGTCCGAGATCCAGAAGCTGCAATGGAAGCATGTCGATCTGGATCATACGCAGATCAACCGCCCCGACAGCAAGACCGGGAAGCGGGCCATCCATCTGGGCAATGCCGCTGTTGAACAGCTCGCCAATCTTCGACCCGTGGCCGGCAACCCTTATGTCATCGTCGGCAAGGTTAAAGGGCGCCATCTGACAGACCTGCAAAGGCCATGGCGGCGTATTCGCAAAGCGGCCGGTCTCGACGATGTGCGCATCCATGATCTGCGCCATACCTTTGCCTCAGGTGGCTTGCTGGTTGGCGAAAGCCTTCCGGTGATCGGCAAGCTTCTGGGGCATACGCAGGTGCAGACGACGGCGCGCTATGCCCATTTGGCAGCCGACCCGGTGAATACTCCACCTGCTGAAAGCAGGTGGCTTCGGGTTACGGCTCAAAGCCGGATCGGTCCGCCATTCGGCGGACTCATGTGACGTCAAAGTTGTCGTCAGGTTCGGGCGGCGTCTGATTGGCGATGTAATCCATCCACATCTCATCCGTCACGTTACCGCTTGTGCAGACCCAGTAGCCGCGCGCCCACAGATGCTGACCCCAGTATCGTTTACGCAATACTGCAAACTCGCTCAGCAGCTTGTGCGAACTGCGCCCTTCCAGATACTGCACGGCCCGGCTGACCGACAGGTTCGGCGGGATCGACAGCAGCAAGTGGATGTGGTCTCGGTTCACGCTGCCCGCATGTATGACCATTTCATGCGCCCGGGCCGTCTCGCGGATCAGTTCCCGACAGCGCTGGCCCACGTCGCCACCCAACACCTGGTAGCGGTACTTCGTGATCCACACCAAGTGGTATTTGCAGTCCCAAACCGTGTGACCGCCGCGCTTGTACGATTCCATACCCCCACTCTACACCGCCGCCGTCGCAATCCCATACCGGCTAAAGCCGTGGGGTTTACTGATCCCCTATCGGGGACTCTAAAAGCGGCGGCCACGAAGATCTCTGACAGGCTGGCTGCGGCGATGTTGTAGGGTTGGCCGCACTGCCCTTGAGATGCTGCACCGGCTCAATACGGGCGGCTTTGACGATATCCTTGAACGAATCGTCAGGAATGCGCATATGATGCATGATGATTGATGCGTAGAAGTGGAGGCTGACATGCGAACGACACTGGCCATTGACGATGATGTTCTGGTGGTGGCAAAGGCCATGGCCGCCCAGCAGCAGCGCAGCCTCGGAGAGGTGATCTCTGACCTTGCGCGGCGTTCGCTGCATCGTCCGAAAGCTGGCCGGGAGCGGAACGGCATCCCTCTGCTGGCGTCCCGGCCCGGCGCCCCGCTGGTCACGCTCGATCTGGTTAATGAACTGCGTGATGAAGCACCGTGACCTTTCTTCTTGATGTCAACGTCCTGATCGCCCTGATCGACCCAAGCCATATCGCGCATGACGACGCACATGAGTGGTTTTCCGCCACCGGGCAGCAAAGCTGGGCCACCTGCCCAATCACTGAAAACGGCGTCATCCGCATTCTTGGCAACCCGAGATACCCCAACTCACCGGGATCGCCTGCCGCTGTCGTCGATATCGTCCGGGGTATCCGCGCCCTTCCGGGGCATCATTTCTGGCCCGACGAGATCAGCCTGATGGACGAGGCGCTGATAGACCCGAGCAAGGTCCTGACTGCCGGTCAGGTGACCGATACCTATCTGCTGGCATTGGCGAAAAAGCGCGGCGGACAGTTGGCGACCTTCGACCGGAAGCTGACGGTCGCCGCCGTGAGAAAAGGTAAGGCTGCGCTTTATCAGATTGGGCAATAAGGAGGCGTTGCTCGAGATAACCCTGGGCGGGGTTCACAGGCGCAGGATAGGCGTCGATGACAAAAATCACATAGGCGAACTCGGGAGGGATTGCCCTGAGAGAGTGCCTCATAGGATTCAGGAGCGGCCTCGGCGACACAGTAACCACGGCAAAACTGCAGTCATCTGATATTCCTGAGCATACTCCCAAATCCCCGATTGCCGCAAAACACGTCGACAGCGAGGATTCCATTTCTGCCGACTTCTCGGTCGCGCATTACACGCTACCGGCAGACAGGTACGATCTGCCGATGAATATCATAGGGTTCCTCGACAACATCTTCATCGAGAGGCTGTGGCGCACCCTGAAATACGAGTGCGTCTATCTGCATGCCTGGGAGACCGGATCGGAGACGAAAGCGGCCATCCGGAAATGGATGAGCTTCTACAACCACCAGCGCCCGCATTCAGCCCTGGGCGGCCAGCCTCCGCCGCTGGTCTACTGGCAGAGAAATGATATCAACCAACCCGATCAGCAGGTGCAACGAGTAGCTTAAATTACGCCAGATCCTGTCCAAGAGATGGGGAGTAGCTCACAGTAAGACCGACGAACCGATCAATCCATGCGATGCTACCTTTAAACGAGATGAATACCTAGCTTGCCCGGTGAAAGGTAAATGGCTGGCAGAGCATCAGAAAGAACCACGACCTATATGAACAGCTTAATCTGAAAATCTGGTGGACCTGACCACAGAAGAGTCAAACCGACTTTTCGAGGTTTTCGCCGATTGGGAGAACCAGCTTTCTGGTTTGAGCATGCGCAATCTTAGAGCAGTAACCAGCCTAATCATCAAGATTTCGTGGCTTCGGCTAGAAGAAGTCGGACCCCAAGTAATATTAAGAAAATTCCGGAAACTATCTTGACGGTCTTGAACACTTGGGAGCGCTCGGTCAAATGCTTAGCTGCCTCGATGCCAAACACAATCGCGCTATAGAACACTAGCGCAATTGATGCATGTATAAGGGCAAGTAGTGTGCCCGAAGAGAGAAATTCTATGCCGCTGGCGCTAATAAATTGGGGAAATGCCGCAAGATAGAATATGCCAGGCTTCGGATTAAGTATGTTAGTGACGAATCCCTTACGAAAATTCCCGAGTAAACTCTTCGATGGATGCGCCGCGATAAGCGGAACGACCTTTCCCGAAGCACGTGAAAACGAAATCAACGACTTTATACCAAGATAGACCAGGTACGTGGCTCCGGCGAATTTTAAAACTGTGAATGCAAACACAGAAGACGCGATGATTGAGCCAACGCCAACCATCGCCAAAACGGCATGAGTCAAGATTGCCGCGCTGAAGCCGAACGTCATGGAGATGCCCGCGGCGCGTCCGCTTGTGGGAACTTCCATCAGAAGCAAGAAAAGATTAGGTCCGGGAGATACTACAATCAGCGTCACTATTGCCGTAAAGGTCGCTATGGACTGATAGTCTAGGTTACTCATAGAGGCGTATCTCCCAGGGCTTTTCGGCATTTGACGCATAAGAACATACTTCTTCGGAGGTTAAGGCGATCTGGCATTCGATAGAATACGCTTCTCCCAAAACGCCTTCTGTAGTCGATATTGCGTGGAGAGAGGGGCGATCACCAGAGGAAAGTGTCTTTATCTTGTGCGGCTTTCGGTTCATTGAGGCAAAACAGTCACTGTCTCATAGCGCATGAGCGGCAATATGATTATAGACGTCCAGCGCCATGTCTACACTGCGCAACTGGTCAGAAGAAAGTCCGAGCCTCAATACTTCCTCTCGTCGGGGAACAGGGGTGCTTGGTCGTATACCGGTACTCGCGTGTAGGTTTCCGTGCCATTTTTCGTGTGCTTCATACTCATCTGGAGACCATTTTTTAATTGAGCCATCATTCCATTCAGTAAATCCGGTTCTGTAAATAACAACTGTCGAACTGCAGAAGCTGCGCAGCGTTGCCTCTGGTGAGCGGCTAAATAGATCTCCTTCAACCACCGTGGGGATATATCCAATTCTATCAACGATGTTTCTTAGCTCTGAAAAGCCGAACTCCTTGTCGTTGAAATCTGGCTTTAGATTAAATAGTGATTTTGCTACCGAATAGGGGTAGCGCAAAAGAACAACATTGACCCATGACGCCAATTGATCGTCTGTGACATAAGGTGAGGCCTGAAAGGTCAGATCTTTAACTAGAACGTTTCCGAAGTTTGATTGTGCGAAACGGCCAAGGGCTTCATTAACAGTATAGTTGTGTTGAGATTGAAGATCTCCGTAGCGGGTTGATCCTCGATCGGGTCCATAATGGTAACACTCTGCATAGGGTTCGTGAACGATTGCAAAATCAGGGCGATCTTTGAAGCATCGTTCAAAAGCAGTCGATAGACTACGGGGAGTAGACCATACAAAAATGATTTTGTTGTGCAACTGGGGCTCCTTACCGTTCTGTCGCGTTGTGATAGTGCCAAGACCAGGGGGTAGTCTCTTGAAGTTTCGCATCGAACTAATCACGAGGTTTTCGGCATACCTTTTTGAGGTCCAATAGGTGTGAGACCAGAACTCTAAAGCCTGTCATGATCTTCTTTGCCTGATAATTTCCTGCCAGGCCGGTTGCTCCGCAATGAATTCTGCTGCTGCAGCATAGCCTCTATGATCGGGATGAAGACCGTCTGTTCGTGCAAGGCCAGACTGATACCGGCAATCCTCTATAAGGGCTGGTAGAATGGATATATAAGGTACTGATTGCATTGCACAGATAGAACGGAGCTCCGCATCGAGCCACTTAAGGTCCGTGTTCCGGTAATCAAATGATGTCCTGTTCGCCTGTGAGTAGAACGGCATTCGGGCTTCGAACACGGGTGCGGGTCCAACGACGAGAAGAGAGGCGAGTTCACGGAGATCATCTATCAGGCGTGCATAGGCGCCGAGGATGTCACTGCGCGCAAACCGCTCTCGACCGTCTTCGGCAAAGCGTGCCATCTCGTTCATTGCCGCGCCAAGAATGATGCGCCCTCCGTCGCGATCAAGGAGCCGGGCGCGACATTCCGCGACCGCGCGATCAGCGATCTGAAAGACCGTTTGACCCCGGACGCCAAGGTTGAAACTGCCAGTGCCTTGACGAAAACTGCGGGAGAGTCGGCCAGGCCAGCCGATACCTTCCTCGTCCCCCATACCTTCCGTGGTGGAAGCCCCGATAAAGCAGACGCGGTTCATGATGGGTCCTGTTGCGTTGGTCAGGGAAAAAGAAACAGGAGAACGGTGCCGCAGATCGCCACCAGCACGGTGTTCAGGCAGACGAGCCCGAAGCCAAACCGGACCAGCGCCTCTTCCTCGGCCTTGTCGGAACGGGCGAGCCCGAGCACGAGGGCAATGATCGACAGCGACCCGAGCGCGCCATGTCCCGCGCCGCTGTTCTGCATCGCAGCGAGCCAGGGCTGACTCTGTGCCGCAAGTGCGGCGACCGACGGCATGAAGATGGCGTTGCCGCCCACGTTCGAGCCGGTCAGGTAACCCCCAAGCCCGGCAAGTGCGGCAACGAGTGGACCCAGCAGGGAGTGGTCAAGTGCAGAAAGAAGGGATTGTAGGTTGACGAAGAATCCGCCCTTGAGCAGCGCCTGCGACATCAAGAGGAAGAAGAAGATCGTCGCCAGCGGTTTCCAGACCCGTTTCACCCAGGCCTGACCAAGGTCGCGTGCGACGTTCCGGATTTCCTGCCGTGCGAGCATCAGCACCAGGACAAGGAGCAGGGCCAGGCCGGGTGAGGCGAGCGGTTTCCATGTGATCGCCGCGCCCTGAAGGATCAGGGCCTGATCAAGATCGGTCGCAAGGTTGGCGAGCTTGAGACCCAGAATGACGCCGAAGAGCGCCAGATAGGGCCATGCCGACCCTGGCCAGCGCGCCGACGCTCCGCGCCCCCGGGCGATGAGAACACCCGCCCCCAGCGTCACCGCACCGGCGCCAACGCCCGCGATCTCGGGTCCGAATGTGCGGGAAAGGGCGAAAAGCACCCCGACGAATAAGGCCCAGGCACCTGTGAGCAAGCCGATCGCGCGCAGGCTCCAGCCTCCGGCAAGGCCTAGGGCGACCAGGCCGAGGCCAAGAAAAACCGGCGCACTGACCACGGCCGAGGCGGATCCGAGCAGGCGCGGGTCGAGATGCGCCAGGGCACCGCCGATGACCGTGGCCAGGCCGAGCGTGCCCCAGGGCATCACCGCCATGCCGGCCAGCGAGATGCGCAAGGCGGCCGACCTGGGGAAAAGGCTGAGCAAGAGAGGGACCGTTGCAATCAAAGAAACACCGAAGCCGGTCATCGATTCAAGAAGAGGCGCAAGGCCGAGGACGATGAAGGTGACCTGCTGGGCCTTGCTCCAGCCCAGATCGCGCACCCAATCCGCGAGTCTTTCATTGATCCCGAGGCGCTCGATGAGAATGACGAAGGCCAGGCCCGGGGCAATGACGAAGGCCGTGCTGGCAAAGAGAATAAGCGTATCCAGCCCGGCCGCTTGTGCCGTGCCGGCAGCCTCGGGCGTCCCATAGCCCGTGACCCAGAGCGCGCATGTCAGAAGAACGCCGACCAGCGCCGCCTGCACCGGGGGGCGGCGGAAGACCAGCAAAAAGCCGAGCACCACGAGAATAGGCGAGACCTGAATGAGGGCGAGCATAGGGGTTCCGTTATCCTTGTCTGACCTCAGGTTGCCTGGGCCGTTCGGGTGAAGAATTGGCCGATTTCGGCCTCGAGCGCGTCATGATCGGCGCATCGTGGCAATTCGGGGATCAGCGCGGCGATGGAATCCGGGGCGTGAATAAAGGCCGCCCCATCCGCTGATCGAAGCATGCCAAGGTCGTTGAAGCTGTCCCCCGCCGCGAAAACCCTGAACCCTAGGGACTGAAAGGCGCGCACGCATTTTGGCTTCTGATCCGGAAGCCGCGGCCGCCAACCCGCTACTTCGCCCGCGTCGCCGCAGAGGAGGTTATGGCAGTATAACGATGGCCAGCCGAGCTTCGGCGCAAGCGGCATAAGGAATTCGGCGAAGGAATCCGAGACGAGGGCGACCTGATAAGACTGACGGATCCGGTTGAGAAAGGCCCGCGCGCCGGGAAGGGGTTCGACATTTGCGGCAATCGCCATGATATCGGCATGGCCGACCCCCGATTTATTGAGCGCGGCGATCCGTCCGGCCATCAACTTGCCATAATCCGGCTCGTCGCGGGTCGTTCTGGCTAGAGCCACAAGCCCGGTCGCCCGTGCCAGTTCCTGCCAGATCTCGGGTAAGAGAACGCCTTCCACATCGAGGCAGACCATCTTCATGCAGCAATCCCTTTACCGGCTTTCGAGGACAGATCCAGGCAGGCCGCGGCCACGAGATGCGCATCCGTCATCGCAGGGTTGGGTGCCCCGGGAGAGGGTACGTAATGATTGTAATAGGTCGATCCTTCGGTCGCAGGACCGAGGATCCAGAGATCATCGATCACCTGCCCGTTTCTCGACACGGCGTGTGCGCCGTAACGTGTTTCGATGCCATCCAGGCCAGGTTCTGCGATCACGGCCCTGATCAGCCCGAGCCTGTGCAGGTCTGCTATCGGCCCGGAATGGTGGTTGAACAAACCACAACGACCGGCCCGAGCCTTTATGGTCCGGGCCCCTTCCGGGCGCGGCGCATTGGGGTGCAGGAGACGCACGAGCCCGGCCTTTGTTAGGGCGACAAGGTCTTGGTGACGTTCCTTTTGCGGACCTGCAACCAGCCGATTGATCAAGCCCGCCCATGAACCATAGAAGGTACGGTGGGATGCAGGGGTGAGGCCATGATGGTTGACCGCTTCACGCAGTTGGTCGCGCAAGTCACGCCAGGTTTCGAGGGCAGCCTTTTGCGGAGATTCCAAGAGCCCACGATGGGTCTCAATCAAATCGGCGCGGAGTTGCTGCAGGAACCAGTCCTGATAGTCCTCCGGCGTGAGATCCTGAGGCAGGTCCCTTAGGAGCAAGCGATCTATATCAATAGAGCCGTGCTCCGCTTCGGCTTCGCGCAGATACTGGTCCAGTTCTTCAAGGTCGCGCGCGCCGATCTCGGCGAGAATCGCTTCTTCCCGCGCCAGTCGGTTGGCTTCCCCATGACAGCGCCTGACAGCCAACGCTGCCCCACGCATCTCCAATCGCATCAGCGGCAAGACGTCTCGGCCGAAATCCAGCCGTCCATCCGGCGTCGCCGCGCGAAGGTCGGCTATGCGCTTGGAGGTCAAAGCCATCGCCAAGTGCCGCCTGCGCTCCATCGACGTTTCAGGTCGGGTGTGGAATGGCAGGCCAGAGCGGCTTTGAAGATAGATAAGCGGCTCTCGTCCGGAGGGACTATAGACAGTTGCCTTTGGCCCCTTCGGAAGGAAACAACCACCTCGACCGCGGGTCAAGTCGGCCAAGGCATCCATTGCCGTGAGACCCACTCCTTCGATCACCAGAGCCTGCCCTGGCCCCACTTCGGATGCCATGATCTCTAGATCGTCGGAACCTGACTGATCATCGCTCTTGTGACCTGTCGTCAGGATGAGGCAGTCGACGGTTAATTCTTCCCCACTGGCGCCGGTTATCACATAGCCGCGGCCGACGTTGCCGTGCCACGGGCCAAGCCGCACCCCCAACGCCCTTTCACGGCGTATGGTGACAAGGATATGGGCCGGAAGATCACGCAGAAGGTCCTGGCAGGCTTGAGTGAGATAGGCCCCGAGCAGGCGCCGTGGCAAGAAATCTGTCGCTGCGACAGGCCGCCCCGAGGGATCGGGCGTACCGTCGTCATTGACACGTAGATTTTGCGACCGACACCATGCTAGGAAATCCGGCCCACTCTTCGCAGGACTGCCGCCAACATCGCTGAGCGCCGCCTCGTCAGGATGTATCCCGAGCTGGGCCGCTATCGTATTCAGCATCATATGATCCGGCTGATCGACAGGATGAGCGCCGCATCCCGGCTCACCATCCTCGAACACGATAACACTTATGCGGCGCGCTCTATTGTCGGCTGCGAGGGTGACAACCCGTTCGAGCACGGACAGGCCACGGGATCCAAGTCCGATCAGACCAATTCTGAGATCACGCTGAAGAGAAACTGTCACCATCTCGAAACATCCCCGAAGAAGCCTGGCACAGCGACGGCGCCGCCCTCGGCAATCGCCCGCTCAAGCACTTCAAGGCCGAGCGCAAGATCGAGAATGCCCATGCCGAATGGCGAGTATATCACCGCTTTTTCGGCTGTGAGGGCTGTCTCCCCGCGCATGACAGCGCCAATCGTGCCGGTCACAAAGTCGCGGCTGCCCGAAAGCTGCTCGGCAAGATGCGGAGAGGTATTAGCCTTTAAGCAATGCGAGACGTCGTCAAAGACATTCTGGCACTGGAGGATCAGTTCCGGTGCCAGATCGCGCAAGGAAATGTTAAGTAAAATCTGATCGGGGCGCAAACGGGACGTTGCAGGTACATAGGGCGTGCCAGCATTGGTTGCGAAGACAACCAGATCGGCATCGAGCGCTTGAGCGAGAGACGCGGTACGCGCAGGGCAGCCAAAGCGTCCCTCGGCATGTGTGGTCAGTCGATCAGCAGATCCTTTGTCCAGATCGTGCGACAAGACCTCCCCGAACGCCCAACCATCGGCGGCGAACATATCGATGATATTGCGGGCTATGAAGCCGCTACCGACAACCGCCAGCGTCCCAGCCGATTTGCATCGCCGGTTCAGCCAATAGGCTCCGAGCACGGTCGAGGCTGCCGTGCGAACTGCGCTGATGCGTGCGCCTTCGAGAACCGCGATTGGGTAGCCAGTCGCCGCATCGTTCAGGATGAGAACCGCTGACGCACGCTGAAGGCCACAGGCAATATTTCCAGGGAAACTAGAAATCCATTTGATGCCGCTCACGCCGCTTTCACCATGAATGGCGGCTGGCAGGGCGATGATCCTATTGGCCGGGTTATCTGGGAAGCGCAGGAAGTAGCTGTCAGGGTTTGTGGTCCTGCCAGCCTCGTGGTCTAGGTAGCACTGAGCAACAACACCGATTGTCGATGCGAGGTCGCGACTGAGCAGCTCGCCCACGGTTTCGCCAGGAACGACATGAAAGGTGGGCTTATTCGGGTTCCCCAACATTATGCGATCTCCAGCGCAGCACTTTGCATCTTTTGGAGATCGTCTCCCAGCGGGCCATCACCGAATTTTTCGCGTACCCAGTCATCGGAGTAGATCGTGTCAAGATAGCGTTCACCGAGATCGGGTGAGATCGCCACAGCAACCGCATCCTGCGGAATGCGGTCTGACCACGATCGCAAGGCCGCCAGAACCGTTCCTGTCGAGCCGCCAGCTAGAAGGCCACGCGACCGCGCAAGCCATCGGCAAAGTCGCACGGCTTCGCTCTCCTCGACGCGCTCCAGAGCAAAGATGCCCTCAGGTTCGAAGATTTCGGGACGACGGCTGGTGCCGAGGCCCGGGATGAATCGTGGCGAAGGAGGATAGCCGAAAGTTACGGAACCGATGCTATCAACGGCGATGATTTTGGTAGCCGGCCTGTGGACCCGGAAGAAGGATTTGCAGCCCATGAGCGTGCCGGTGGTACCTGCTCCGATGAAAAGATAGTCGATCCGCTCGAAAGTTTCGGCAATACTGCGCGCTGTCGTATCGTGATGTGCGGCGGGATTGGCAAGGTTGGCATATTGGTTTAGCCAGATCGTGCTTGGATCGTTGGCGACGACATCTTCAATATAGCGGATGCGGGTAGCAAGATAACCGCCATTTGCGTCACGCTCGCGGACGACCACGACCTTGGAACCCAGGGCTTCAATGGTCTTACGGTTCTGCTCTGACGTGTTCGGATCAATCACGCAGGTAAACGCATAACCACGCTCAGCGCAGACTGCGGCCAGGGCCACGCCGAGATTGCCAGACGAAGATTCAATGAGCTTGGATCCGCGGCCGATCCGCCCCTCGCGCTCCAGCGCGTCGATCATCCCCACAGCGGCCTTGAGCTTGATGGATCCGGCAGGGTTGAGTGCCTCGATCTTCAGGAAGAGTTTTCCCTTGATGAGCCCCTGGACCTCTAAAAAAGCGAGGTCATTGTTCAAACTGCTTATGTTTCTAAACATTCCGTTCTCCGAAAGTCTTACTGGTGCGCCGCCCGAGGTTGATCGGTAGTGGCCATCGCCAACCTTGACGAGCTACAGATGACTGACAAAAACTGGGTACAGACAATTCAATCGAGCATATCCCACGGTTTCTTTATGTGGTTGTGTTCGGATACGACAGGAAAGCAGCAACGTAACCTTAATGCGCCAAGACGATCCCGATCCCTTTTCGACCGCGTCATCTTCCCGACCGCCGGGCAACCAGGCCGAGCGGCTTTGGTGCAAGCCGCGTGACTGGCTGTTGCGGCAAATCGAGGACGGGACACTTGCACCGGGTGAGCGCCTGCCTTCGCTGCGCGACCTCTCGCGCCTGTTCGGGATCAGCCTTAATACTGCGCGGCGCGCGATTGACGATCTGGTTGATACGGCGCGGGTCATCACCGTGCCGCGCTCCGGTTATTTCGTGGCGGAAAGGGAGCCGACGGTCTCGGCGCTGGCGCTGGACGGTGTCGACGTGCGCGTCGACCACAAGGTCGTGGCGATGATGGAGCAGGCAAGGCGGGATGACCTGCTGCCGCTCGCCTCGGCGGTACTCAGCAGCAGCCTTGTGCCGACAGATCTCCTGGGTCGCTGCATGCGTGCCGTTGCCCGCGCACAGGACAGCGCTGCCGGGTTCATTCCGCCACCGGGGGATCTCGAACTTCGCCGCCGCATTGCGGGGCTGATGGTCCGGCGCGGCGTGGATTGCACCGCCGAAGACGTGCTGGTGACTGCTGGCGACACGGTGGCGTTGGAGCTTGCCCTGCTGGCCCTTGGTCGCGCCGGTGATTGCGTCATCGTCGAGGATCCGACCTATTTCGGCATCCTGCAAGCCATCGAGCATGTGGGGATGCGTGCCGTGCCGATCAGGGTCGGGGCGGACGGAATCGACCTTGACCAGCTCGCCGCGGCGCTGCGAACTCGCCCGCCCGCTGCCATTTTTCTGAACCCGACCTTGCAGAACCCCTGCGGCTTCGTGATGTCCGAGGCGTCGCGCCTACGCTTGGTCGAGCTTTCGACGGCCGCAGGCGTCGCGATCATCGAGGATGATGTGTTCTATGATCTCCTCCCCGAAGGTCGGCAAGTGGTGCCGATCAAGGCACTCGCCCCCGGGGATGTTCTTTACTGCTCCTCCTTTACCAAGACCGTCGCGCCCGGCTACCGCGTCGGATGGTGTCTTCCGGGCCGCCATTATTCCGCGGTTCTTGCGCAGATGCATGGTCGCAATCTTTCGGTCTCGAGCCTGCCGCAGGCGGTTCTCGCCGAATTCCTGCGCCGCGATTACCATGGGGCGCATATCGCCCGATTGCGCGGCAGTTTCGCGCGATCGTCTGCAGGCTTCGCCCGGCTGGTGTCGGCTCGTTTTCCCGCGGGGACGCGCTACCAGGCACCGGTGGGGGGCTTTATTCACTGGGTCAAACTGCCGGCGACCATCGACGTGGAGACCTTTCATAGCGAGGCAGAGGCACTTGGTATCGCCATTGCGAAAGGTGACATCTTCAGCCTTGGCAGCGCTGGCAGCCAAAGCCTGCGTTTCTGCCTCTCTGGGCCGCTCGATTCGGAAGTCACACGCGCTTTGATTGGTCTAGGCGCTCTCGCCGAAAGGCTGCAAGGCTCACGCACCCCCGCAAATCACAAGACCACATGCATTGACTAAGGTCAGGGCAGCCGCCGGGGCACGCAAGTCCATGCTTTTAGAGTGGCAAGCGTCGATGCCGACCGATTTCAATCTCCACCATTCCGGTTCATTCCGCGCTTTCCGGTGCTGACCTGATGCAGCCCTGACCTCCAGTCATATGGAGGCAGAGATGCAGCAGAATTTTATTCACAACACCCCTTTCAGCGGGGTGTCGCCATGAGCAACCTGATCTCGGCGGCTGTGCAGCGCCGCGTCGTGGGATGGGGTTGCAGCCCCTCTGACATCGTCGACTGGTCCGCCGCTGGTCGGATCGAGATTGTTGCCAGCATCCAGCCGACCCGTTTCGGCGCGGAAATGCTTTCTGGTATCGTCGCAATTTCAGCCGCCGACATTATTCCCATGTTCCGGCGTGACGGGGCAGAGCCAAGTTCTTGTGAAGTGCGTCGGGCGATGCTGCCGGGCCAGCCTGAAATCGGATGGCAGTATTTTGCGCTGGGCGAGTCGGCGCCGGTTATCACACGGATATCCTGATCACTACGACCGAAATCCGCCGGTTCGAAGAGGCGCATGGCTTGTCGAAGAAGGTCGCAGTCCAGTCGCCCAACCTGAAATATGGCTGGGACGAGTTCTATTAGGGCCTTGTTGCGCGGCGCCAGATGGACCGCGTGTTCGGCCAGATAGCGCTCGATCAGATCGCTGATCCTCGGCGCTGCGATAGTCGAACATGAAGGACCGGCTGCCCGAGGCATAAACGCACACCGATAGCCCCAGAACTTCGCTGTCGAACATTTGCCATGATTTCGCGCGTGGCTCGGCGGCGCGGACGGTCTTCTCGGTCAGTTTCTCACGTTGTTTCATATGGTTGCCCTCCTATCCAAAGCATCCAGACGGATGCGTAGAGCGGGGGCGATAGCAACTCATACCCGCGCCAGAATGCGCGGAACGGGGCGGAGTGGGGCTGGGCCGTGCCAAGACTTGCGCGAATCTCAAATGAGATACATATTGACGGGGTCAACAGAGGATGCCGCGATGCCAGCGCAAACGTCGATGCTTCATGTCCGGGTGGATGATCGCCTGAAGGCTCAGGCCGCCGATGCGCTGTCCGGTGTAGGCTTGACGTTGTCGGACGCGGTGCGGATCTTGCTGACCCGTGTGGCGGCCGAGGGTGGCTTGCCGGCCGGGCTGGTCGCCGACAAGGACGCCTATGACGCGTGGTTCAAGGCCAAGGTGCTGGAGGCTCTGGCCGACACCAGCCCGACCGTGCCGCATGATCAGGTCATGGCCGACGCACGGGCGCTGATCGGCGGCAAGCGCCGTGCCTGAACTGGAGTGGAAGGCCGTGGCGGTGGCTGATCTGATGGCCATCGTTGACTACATCTCAGACGATAACCCGGCGGCGGCATTGGCCTTGATGGACGAGATCGAGGGAAAGGTCGCATCCCTGCCTGCCCATCCCAAGCGGTGCCGCCCCGGCAGGGTCGAGGGCACGCGCGAACTGGTCGTCCGGCCCAATTACATCGTGGTCTATGCTGAAACGCCTGCCACGGTGACAGTGCTGCGCGTGCTGCACGCGGCGCAGATGTGGCCGTGATCTACGCTATCGATCGTCTGCGATCTCATCGACCATGGCGACCCGCGCGCCGATCCACTCCATCACATTGACCGCC
>NZ_JAUNTN010000058.1 GCF_030538695.1 Paracoccus sp. (in: a-proteobacteria) | reverse complement strand
TATGCAAAAAACCGCTTGACTGAGACGACCCCGTTACCGAAGTCTGGAGCCTAGGGGCAGTCTTTATTCACTCGCCCATTCGCTGACGGTCAGCGCGGGGTCCAGGGCCAGCCCGCCCCGCCAGGCGCGGCGGATATCGTCTGCGCCGTCGAAGCCCGCGTCATCACCGAAGTTCAAGCCGGACCTCCGCCATCTCGGCCAGATGCGAGCGCAGGTATTTGTCCAGTATCTGCTCCATCGCATGGGGATCAGTGCCGAGTTCGGCGGCCATATTCGCGGCCACACGCGGCGGCCAGTTCAGCCAGGCGTCCCGCTCGCGCCGGGCGAGGTCAAAGACCATGGTGGTGGCCCGCGCCCGGTCGACCAGTTCGGCCTTCATCTTTTGCAGGCGGACCTTGGCGGTCTGGGCCTTCAGCACCTCATTGGCCATCCGGGCGCGCAGGAACGAGACCTCACCCGCCCCGCCAGCGGGATCGCCGCTGCTGGCATCGTCAAGCGTGGCATTGACCGCGTCGATGGCCGCTTTCGGCACAGGCTTGGTCGCGGCCACGCGGGCGCTGGCGGCGCTGCGCACGCCCAGCGCCTGCGCATGCACCCCGCGCTGCTTGGCCGGATCGGTCTGCCGCGCCCATTCCGCATCGGCGCGGGCCGCATCAATGCTGCCATCCGGCTCGGGCGTGATCCGGCCGCTGGCAATCGCCTTGCGCACCGCCGCCTCGCTGACCCCGCGATGGCTGGCGTATTGGCGGCGCGAGATGCCCATGGGGGAGGCTTCCTGTGGTGATGGTGGTTCTGGACTGGCCACAGGCGTGAATCTGCCCGCACTGAGCCCTGATGATTATTATTAAAAAACAGTCGCTTATTGAGTTGATAAGCGACCGCGACAGAGCGAATCTGATTGCAGGAAAACGATGCAACTCACCCCGAAAGGAGCCTCGATGACCCGCAAAACTGCTACCCAACCGACCCTCGCCGCGCGCTACAATGCCAAGGCCCGCGAGTTGATGCCCGGTCAGGATCGGCTGCTGGTCGATCCGACCCTCAATGTCGGCTGGGAGATCGACGACGAGGCCTTCCGCCGCAGCGAATACCTCGGCGGATGGCCGGGGTCATCCTCGCCCTGCTGAAGCAGGAGGACGCGCAGGCAGAGTAAAACACCTCGCGGCTGAGCCGCTGACGCATGCCTCACCCCGCCGCGCCCTTCTGCGCGGCGCAGGGTCGTAGCACCGGCCGCATTCCCGCGCCCGGACCCGGAGACGACCCGATGCAAGACCTGACCCCGACCCAAACCACCGTTCTGAACGCCGCGAGCGCCCGGCCCCGCCAGCTTGCCCTGCCGCTGCCGGGCAAGCTGCCCGCAGGCGCGCAGGCCAAGGTTGTCACCGCGCTGCTGACGCGCGGGCTGCTGGCCGAGGCCAATGCCGCGCCGGGCGATCCGCTTTGGCGCGATACCGGGCGGACGCTGATCCTGACGCCCAAGGGTATGGAGGCCATCGGCTTTGATCAGGTGGTGATCCGGGCGGTGGCGGCGAAGTTCAAGGCAAAGGCAATTGCCCGCCCCGATACGCCTGCCACCTGCGGCGCAGACGCGACCGATGCGCGTTCACCGACAGATTGGACAAAAGCTGCTGACACCCCGGCAACGGCTGTTGAGGCTCCGGCCATCGCCACAGACGCCGCCGATAGCGCAGAGGTTGCTGCATCCAATCAGCCCCGCACCGGCACCAAACAGGCGGTGCCGATTGCCATGCTGCGCGCGCCTGAAGGGGCCAGCATTGCTGAAATTGCCAGCGCAACCGGCTGGCAACCCCACACTGTTCGCGGCGCTATCGCCGGGGCACTGAAAAAGCGCCTCGGGCTGGTGGTGACTTCCGACAAACACCCCGAGCGCGGGCGGGTCTATCGGATCGCTGACTGATCCGCGAAACACCCGCACTCCCCCTTACCACATCGTCAGCTGAACCGGCCCGTCTGGCTCGCGGCCTCCCGCAGCGAGCCGAGCCGCGAGAGTTCGGAACGCATGCGCCGCAACCAAGGGGACCACCCCGTTACCGCAGAGTCGAAGGCGGTCCACCCGGTGGGCCAGCCCATCAGCGCCTCGACGAACAGCGGGTT
>NZ_JAUNTN010000017.1 GCF_030538695.1 Paracoccus sp. (in: a-proteobacteria) | reverse complement strand
TGACGCATGGAGAATTCGGGAAGCGCCATATCCATTTCCTTTCCGGTTTGCGCCTGAGCGGGGCAATTCAGGGGCCAAGCCCCCACCGGCGGACCCTGCATATCAACATGCAACAGCCCATACCCCGCCTGTGAAGTGCGTGCGCATTACAGCGCAGACTGCACTTTGTCCAGCCTGTGCCTGCGAGAAAATAATTAAGATTTTCGGCATTTTTTGGGGAGCGGAGCAAAAAAAGCCGCAATCAGCATGGTGGCATAAACGGAATATTAAGCCTGTGCGGTCATAACCGGCTGTCGAACGATACCGGAAAGGGTTTCCGCATGACAACCGACAACAGCCTGACATCATCCGCACCGGGAGTGGCCTGCGTTTCTCTGCCGCCACGGCTGGACCTGACGAATGTGTGCGATCTGGCCGGCGATATTCTGGACCATGACGGCCAGCCGCTGCGGCTGGATGCCGGCATGGTCGAGCATCTGGGTGGGCTGGGCCTGCAACTTTTGCTGACCAGCATCGCGCATTGGCGCGAACGCGGACTGGCGCTGCACATCGCCCCACGATCCGCCGCTTTTGACGCGGCTATGGCCAGCTTTGGCCTGCCCAATATCACATTTGAGGACGGAGAACCGGCATGAGCCTGAAAATCCTTGCGGTGGATGACAGCCGCACAATCCGCGACATGGTGCGCCTGACCCTGACCGGGGCGGGCATGGATGTCGTCACCGCCGAAGATGGCATGGATGGGCTGGAAAAGCTGGAAAGCGAATCACCCGATGTCATCATCTCGGACATCAACATGCCGCGTCTGGACGGATTCGGCTTTATCGAAGCGGTGCGCAAGCTGGACCATCTGCGGGCCACACCAATTCTGGTTCTGACGACCGAATCCGCCGATGAGCTGCGCGCCCGCGCCCGCGCCGCCGGTGCAACCGGCTGGCTCGTCAAACCCTTCGACCCGACCCGGCTGATCGAAACGATCCGCTTCGTCGCTGCATAAGGATGCCGCCATGACCGACCCGATGGCCGAAATCCGCGCCTCGTTTTTCATCGAATGTGAGGAATTGCTGGAAAGCCTGCAAGACGCCCTGACCATCCTTCAGGACGGTGAGGGTGACGACGAAACCATCAATGTTGTGTTCCGCGCGGTTCATTCGATCAAGGGCGGGGCCGGTGCCTTCGGGCTGGACGCCTTGGTCGGTTTCGCACATCGTTTTGAAACCGTCCTTGACGCTTTGCGCGCGGGCAAGCTGGCCCTGTCGGATCAGGTGACGGCGCTGTTTTTTCAAGGGGCCGACCTGCTGGCCGATCAGGTGGTCGCCGCGCGCGACGCCCTGCCGCCCCCTGCCGGGTCGGAAGCGGTTCTGACCGATCTGGAAGCGCTGCTTGGCGATATGCCGGTCGAGACCGAAGAACCCGTCGATTTCGCCCCCGCCGGGTTGGATTTCAGCTTTGGCGATCTGGACGACATCGCCCCGGATGCTGCGCAACCTCAGGGCGAAAGCGGCTGGAAGATCACCTTCCATCCCCTGCCCGGCTTTTATGAAAGCGGCAATGATGCATTGCCGCATCTGCGGGCGCTGGCGGCGCTTGGCCCGACCGAGATCACCTGTCTTCAGGGTGATTTGCGGCTGGACCCGGCGCTGGCCGAGCATCCTGAACTCGGCTGGCAGGTACGCCTGACAGCCCCCGTGGATGAGGCCGCGATCCGGGCGGTTTTCGATTTTGTGATGGATGTCTGCGACCTGACGATATGTCCCCTGCACGATCCCGACCATCCGGGCGGCGGCATGGACCTGCCCGAGCTGAGCTTCGAAGCCCCGCCCCCTGCCCCAGTCGCGGACCCCGCCGACAGCATCCGCGGCGCGGTTCTCAGCGCCGTGCGCGCCACGCCAGCGACACCGGAAGCGCCCGCCACTATACCCGAAACGGCCCCGGTCACAGAAGCATCTGCCCAACCCACCGAACCACGCTCGGGCGAGGCGCGTGCGGCGCAGGACAGCCCTGCCCCGACCGTCCGCGTCGATCTGGAACGGGTGGACCGGCTGGTCAACCTTGTGGGCGAACTGGTCATCAATCAGGCGATGCTGGCGCAAAGCGTGTCTGACGCCGGGTTAGATACAGCCCCCGCTGTCGTCAACGGGCTGGATGAGTTTATGAACCTGACCCGCGACATTCAGGACAGTGTAATGATGATCCGTGCGCAGCCCGTGAAGTCGCTGTTTCAGCGCATGTCTCGCATCGTGCGCGAAGCCTCTGGCGCGGTCGGCAAAAAGGTCCGGCTGGTGACGCGCGGCGAGACCACCGAGATTGACAAGACCGTTCTGGAACGTCTGGCCGATCCGCTGACCCATATGATCCGCAACGCCGTCGATCACGGGCTGGAAACCTCAGAGGGCCGCCATGACAGCGGCAAATCCGATACCGGCACCATCACCCTTTCGGCCAGCCACCGTGCCGGCCGGGTGCTGATCGAGGTCAGCGACGATGGCCGTGGTATCGACCGCGAGCGTGTGTTCAGCATCGCCGTCAACCGCGGCCTGATCGACGCCGAAGCACAACTGACCGAAGCCGAAATCGACAACCTGCTGTTTCTTCCAGGTTTCTCGACCGCCTCACAGGTTTCGGCCCTGTCCGGGCGCGGAGTCGGCATGGATGTGGTAAAGAACGCCATTTCAGCGCTTGGCGGCAAGATCTCGATAACCAGTGAACGCGGCACAGGCACGACCTTTTCGATCTCGCTGCCGCTGACGCTGGCGGTGCTGGACGGAATGGTTATTCGCGCAGCGGATCAGACCATGGTCATGCCGATTTCCTCAATTGTCGAGACGTCGACCCTCAGCGATCACAAGCGTGAAAAGATCGGCCCGTATACCACGGTTATCCGGCTGCGCGGCGATATTCTGCCGCTGATTGATCTGGCCGACCGGCTGGGCTTTTCGCGCCCGCCGGATGCCCCCGATCCGGGCGTAGTGCTGCTGACAGCCTCGGATGACGGCACCCGCACGGCCTTTATCGTCGATGCGATCATGGATCAGCGCCAGGTCGTTATCAAAGGTCTTGGCGATCATTTCAGCCATATCCCCGGCGTTGCCGCCGCGACCATTCTTGGCGACGGGCAAATTGCCCTGATCCTCGACCCTTCCGATATGTCGGGCGCCAATGCCCGCACCAGCCAACCCGCCATCCTCGCCGGAGAAGCAGCATGAACCAGATCAGCGACATTGAACCCGCCGAAACCGAACTTTTGTCCTTTCGCCTTGGCGATCAGGAATATTGCATTGAAATCATGGCTGTGCGCGAAATCCGCGGCTGGACCCCGGCGACCCCAATTCCTTATGCACCGCCGCATCTGTGCGGGGTCATCAACCTGCGCGGCACGGTGCTTCCGGTGCTGGATCTGGCGCAGCGCCTTGGGATGCCGCCCGTGCAAACCACCGATACGGCGGTCATTATCATCGTCAGCGTGCGCGACTGTTCGGTCGGGCTTTTGGTCGATGCCGTGTCCGATATTGTCTCCGTGCCGACTGCCAATCTGCAAATCCCGCCCGAGATGCCCTCGGATGCCCATGCCGATTTCCTCAAGGCACTGACCCTGTTGGATGAACGCATGATCCGCGTCCTGAACCTCGATACCGTCATTCCGAAACCCTTGGAGCGCAGCTGATGCACCAGCCCAGTATCCCCCCCGAACCGACCGAGCGTCTGCGCCGGATCATCGAACGCGAATCCGGCATCACCATTTCGCCGGACAAGCAGGCACTTTTGCGGGCGCGGCTTGGAAAACGGTTGCGCGCGCTTGGGCTGAAAGATCTGGAAAGCTATGCCGATCTGGTCTCGAACCCCGCACATAAGGCCGAAGTGTCGCATCTGCTGTCAGCCATCACCACCAATCACACGGCATTTTTCCGCGAGGGCCACCATTTCGACATCCTGCGCGACGACTATCAGGCACGGGCGAAAAAACTGTTCTCACCCTATCGGGTCTGGTCGGCGGGCTGTTCGACCGGGCAAGAGCCTTATTCCATCGCCATGGTTCTGGATATGCTGCAAGATGGCAAGGCCCCCGGCTTTCGCATCAACGCCTCGGACATTGATGAAACCGCACTGGCCACAGCCGAGGCCGGGATCTATGAAGAACGTGAGATCAGCACCATCCCGGCCGATATCCGCAATCGCTATTTCAGCCCTGCATCTGACGGGCTGTTCAGCATTGACAAACGGCTGCGTCTGTCGATGCGCTTTGACCGGGTCAACCTGCATGCCGACTGGCCGGTGCGCGGCCCGTTCGATGCCGTGTTCTGCCGCAATGTGATGATCTATTTCGACCGCGCAAGCCAGGAAGTGCTGTGGCAGCGGATCGCAGACATCCTGCGCCCCGGCGGGCTGATGTTCATCGGCCACTCCGAAAGCCTGCCGGTTGCGCTGCGCAATTCCATGGAAATCGTCAATTCAACCACTTACCGCCGCCCGCTGGCGTGAAAGGATACCCTATGAGCATCAAGGAAAAACTGCATGTGATGGTGGTGGATGATATGTCCACCAGCCGCGGCCTTCTGGTTCAGTCTCTGGAGGCATTTGGCATCCGCAACATCCGCTCGGCGGCACATGCCGGTGATGCGCTGAAAGAGCTGACCCAGCGCCCGGCCCATCTGGTGATCTCGGATCTGAACATGCCCGATATTGACGGGCTGCAATTGCTGGAAAATCTGCGCAACAGTGACCGGCTGAAGAACACCGGCTTCATTCTGATTACCGGCCGCGCCGATGCTGAGGTCATCAACCGCGGCAAGCGGCTGGGCATGAACAACTTTATTAAAAAGCCCTTCTCGGCGCAGGATCTTAAAGCCTGTGTCGAGGCGGTCACGGGGCGGCTGTAATGGCCGCCCTTGATACCGTGACCCACGCTCTGCGCAGCCTGTCGCATGAACTCGCCCAATTTGCCACCATGAGCCGCGATTTGCAGGATTTGCTGTCCGTTCATATCGCCAGCCATGGCACGCCGGATCAGACCGTGGTTATTGCTATGCAGAATCTGGACCATATGCAGCAAAATCTGGAACAGCTCGCCCGCATCGGTGCACAGTTGCCTTCGTCAGCAGAACACAGCGACCATCTGGTTCACGCGCTTGCGCAGGGGCTGGACCGGATCACCCTGCCCAGTTGTCGGACGCGGCTGGGGCTGGAGCCGCCCGCAGGCGGTGGTGCTGTCGTCGATCTGTTTCAGTAAGGCACGACCCCGATCACCGGTCCATGCAGCAGCAACAGCAGCACATAGACCAGCACCCCCGCTCCAAGCCGCAGCAAGGGGCGCGGCCCAAGGATGCCGGACAGGTTCAGAGGTGCCACCCGCAGCGCCTGTTGCCGCGCCTGCCATTCGGCCTGCCCCAGACGGCGGCGGTTACGACGGTCCAGCATAACCATGCCCAACAGCGCAAAGCCGCCGAAAATGCCGAACATCAGCACATGCGCCAGATCACCGTTCGGCACCAGATGGGTGAAGGCCCACAGCGCCAGCGCCAGCAACAGCGGGTGCCGGGTCAGCCGCAGCCAGCCCGCCTGCGCCGGATCGAACGTCCCGGCAGAGCCGCCGAACGAAAACGGATTCACCCGCCCGACCGAAACCGCCACCAGCAGACAGGCGGCAAGCATCCCGATCTGCGGCACATGGCGCAGCCATGGTTGCCAATCCCACAGCGGCACGAAGGGCGCGGTCCCGGCGGCAAGGATCACCCATGCCAGAAGCACCACCGACAGCGCCGAATAGGTCAGCAGGAAACCACCCCGGCCCAGAGAGCGGATCAAGCCATCCCGCAGCTTTGGCCGGGTCGGGATCATATGCGCGGCGAAAAAAGCCACAAACGCCAGAATGAAGTTCAACCAACCGGACATATGCGCCTCTTGCAACGGAACCGCCCGTTTGTGCGACCTGAGCGGTCAGGCTGCAAGCCCTGCCTTTATCTTGCCGCACAAGGGGGTGCGTGCATGGGCCAAGGCCGCTACAGTCATTTAACAGCGCAACCGAATCAAGACAGATGACCCAGACACGCCTTCAGACCGCCTTTGCCGCCATCGACCACGCCAATGCCGCCGATCCCCGGACCGAAGCGGGCGAGCCGGTTGAGCTGCTCTATGGTCGCCGGATGACCGCGGAACAGCGCCAGTTGTTCCCCGATGCGCCTGACACGCTGGCAATCGCCTGCCGGGGGCAGCATATCGAACGCTGGACCCTGCCCCGCGACGCCTATCCCGACGGGCGCGAAGGCTATCTGACATGGCGCCGCGATCAGGGCCGCCGCCATGCCGAACAGGTCCATCAGATCATGCTGGATGCGGGCTACCCGCAAGCCGAGGCCGACCACACCGCGCAAATGCTGCGCAAAGAGGGGATCAAG
The DNA here is from genome assembly GCF_030538695.1 of Paracoccus sp. (in: a-proteobacteria). Taxonomy (GTDB): domain Bacteria; phylum Pseudomonadota; class Alphaproteobacteria; order Rhodobacterales; family Rhodobacteraceae; genus Paracoccus. The sequence continues at coordinate 80,332 of NZ_JAUNTN010000017.1, read as the reverse complement.
CGCGACCCGCTGGTGCAGGCGCTGGAGGATGTGGCCTGCTTCACCTTCATCCGGCACTATCTTAGCGATTTCGCAACGACTCAGGACCCCGACAAGCTGCTGCGGATCGTGCAGAAAACCGCACGGAAGATGTCTGCCGAGGCGCGCATCAAGGCACTGGAAACCTTCCCCATGCCCGACGCCTTTGCTGCGGCGTTCCGCGATTGACCCTGCCGCCCTTTTCCCCGGCTGCCGCTGCGGTTACAGCGGCAGCACAAAGCAGAAAGACAGGCAAACCAGAATGACGGGCAGCGCAGAATGACAGGTAAGGTGACGCTGATCGGGGCGGGACCGGGTGATCCCGAATTGCTGACGGTCAAGGCGCTGCGCCGGATTCAGGCAGCGGATGTGATCGTTTATGATCGCCTTGTCAGCCCCGAGATCATGGCCCTGATCCCTGATGGCGCACACCGGATCAGCGTTGGCAAAACCGCCGGGTTTCACAGCGTCCCACAGGATCAGATCAACGCCTTGCTTGTCGATCTGGCACGGCAGGGGCTGGCCGTGGTGCGGCTGAAGGGCGGCGACCCTCTGATCTTTGGTCGCGGCAGCGAGGAGGCCGCCGAACTCGCCGCGGCCAATGTCGCTTATGATTACATCCCCGGTATTACGGCGGCACAGGGGGCAGCCTGCTCGACCGGGGTCGGACTGACCCATCGGGCGCTGGCGACCGGCGTGCGCTATGTCACCGGCCACCGCACCGAAGGGGCCGAGGATCTGAACTGGGCCTCGCTTGCCGATCCCGATACCACACTGGTGGTCTATATGGGCGCGGCCAAGATTGCTGATATTACGGCGCAACTGATCGCCCACGGACTGCCTGACGACACGCCGGTTCTGGCGGTGTCACAGGCCACAACCCCGCGTGAAGCACGGTTGCTGGCCAACCTGTCCGGGATCAGCGCCGCGCTGGCTGCCACCCCGCTGGCCGCACCGACCCTGTTCATCATCGGCCGTGTCGCCGGGCTTTACCCGCAGGTTGCGCTACCGCTGCCGAAGGATTGCGCATGATTGAGGCCGCTATCATCGCGCATGGCCAGCCCGGCAACCCGGCCCCGCTTCAAGCCGATCTGGAGGCGCTGGCCGCACAGGTTCAGGCGCTGTTGCCCGAGGCGCGGGTGATCGGCGCAACGCTGGCCTGCCCGTGCAGCCTGAACCGTGCGCAAGGCGCACAGGTGGTCTATCCGCTGTTCATGGCAGGCGGCTGGTTCACCCGATCCGAATTGCCGCGCCGGTTACACGCAGCAGGTGCGGCAGATTGGGTGCAGCTTGCGCCTCTGGGGCAGGATGATGCGCTGCCCGCGATCGGGCGGCGGCTGGCGCTGGAACAGGCCGCCAAGGCCGGGATCCGCCCGGCAAAGGCGCGTCTGATCGTGGCCGGGCATGGTTCGTCGAAGTCGGACCTGTCGGCCACGGCCACCCGCGCCTTTGCCGATCAGATTGCGGCTTTTGGTGATTTCGCCCGTGTCGAAACCGGATTTCTGGAGCAAGCCCCTTGGTTGAGCGAGGTTCTGGACGACCCGCAACACAGGCCGCAGCCCGCTATTTGCCTGCCGTTTTTCGCCACCGCCGCCAGCCATGCCAGCGACGACATTCCCGAATTGGTGATGCAGGCCCAGGCGCGGATCGCGCTTTGTCCGCCGGTCGGCACCAATGCGGAGGTTCCGGCGCTGATCGCTGCGGCGCTGCGGGATGCTCTGACGGACCTCACCCCCGTGGCCAGATCGCAGGGGAAAACCGCGCAAGAGCAACTTTGCCGTTGTAAAGCATCATGACAACCGCCCGTTTCAGCCCACAACGGCACAGGCGCGCACCGCCCTCAGCCACTTGAACCCGAGAACCCGCTCACCAGCGATGCAGGATTTCTGAACCTGTGTCCCCTGCCCTTTGACACATTTCGATCAGCGCGTGGGGCAACAGCATTAACCGGCAGGGTTATCAGGTTCGACAGGCTTTGATCGACTGGCCCACCCCAAAGGAGTCTTTGAATATTTCACTGAAAAATCAAATACATACCCAACCGCTCATCACCAGCCAAAGCCCGAAGATGCGAGGGCAAGAGCGGTGATTGGTGAGACGATAAACACCCATGCGCCGCAGTTTGTCATAACCTCCGCTCAGGATACCCCGGTGGCACTCTGAACCAAGGCGCTGCGCAGCAGTGCTGCGATTTCAGCATACTGCCCTGCCAACGGGCTACTGTGGCGCCAGACCAGACCAATGCGGCGACTGGGGTGTTCGCCCGTCAGGCGCGACACCGCCACCGGCGCATTGCGGGTTTCCAACGCCACCGCCATTTCCGGGATCAGCGTCACTCCGATCCCTGCGCCAACCATCTGCACCAGCGTGGCCAGCGAACTGCCCTCCATCTGCTCATGCGTGGCCGGACCAGAGATGTTGCAAAAAGACAGCGCCTGATCGCGGAAGCAATGCCCCTCCTCCAGCAGCAGCAGGCGCATTTCACGCAGGCCCTCTGCGCAGGGAACAGGCTGATCGGCCTGATCGCGGTGACGGACCAGCAGGAACTCCTCCTGAAACAGCGGTTCTTCATGCAAGCCGGGTTCCGAGACCGGCAGGGCGACAACGGCCATATCCAGCCGTGCTTCCAGCAGATCGTCGATCAGGCGGCTGGTCACGGTTTCGCGTGGTTGCAGGGAAAGACCGGGGAAAGCCTGCCCCAACCGGGTAATGATCCGGGGCAGAAGATAGGGCGCAATCGTCGGGATCACCCCCAGCCGCAACCGCCCGCCCAGCGGACCTTTGGCGGCGCGGGCCAGATCACCCAACCCATCGACCGCCCGCAGAATATCACGGGCGCGGGCGGCGAAATCTTCACCCAAGGCGGTCAGGCGAATACCGCGCGGGCTGCGCTCGACCAGCGGCGCGCCGACCAGCCCTTCCAGCTCACGCACCTGCATGGACAGGGCGGGTTGGCTGATCGCACAATCCTCGGCGGCGCGGCCAAAATGACCCAGCCGGGCCAAGGCCTCGAAATAGCGCAGATGTTTCATGGTGACGCCGATCATAAGGCTTTCTTATCGCAGGTGTCAGGCAATGCAATTAGAAATTATCCCCCATCCCAGTTAGCCTTGATCCGAAGATCTGCGGGAACGCCCCCGGCCGTTTCGGGTTGGGTCCATGCAAGCCCGCATCCACCCGAGCCGATGGAGAGCCAAGATGGACGGAAACGACAGACCCGCTGGTAAATGCCCGGTGCTGCACGGCGCCAACACCGAAACGAAGCAATCGGTCACGCGCTGGTGGCCGAACACGCTGAAGCTGGACATCCTGTCTCAGCATGACCGCAAGACCAACCCGCTGGACCCGGACTTCAACTATCGCGAGGCCGTGAAAACGCTGGATTTCGAGGCCGTCAAGCGCGACGTTACCGCACTGATGACCGACAGTCAGGACTGGTGGCCCGCCGATTACGGTCATTATGGCGGCAGCATGGTGCGCATGGCCTGGCACATGGCCGGCAGCTACCGGATGCAGGACGGTCGCGGCGGTGCCAGCACCGGCAACCAGCGGTTCGCACCGCTGAACTCATGGCCGGACAACAGTGGCACCGACAAGATCCGCCGCCTGCTGTGGCCGGTGAAAAAGAAATATGGCAACAAGCTGTCATGGGCCGATCTGATTATTCTGGCCGGGACGGTGGCTTATGAATCCATGGGCCTCAAGACCTATGGCTTCGCCTTTGGCCGTGAAGACATCTGGCACCCCGAGGAGGACATCTATTGGGGCGATGAGATGGAATGGCTGGCCCCCTCTGACAGTCGTTATGGCGATGTGAGCCGCCCCGAGACGCTGGAAAACCCGCTGTCCGCCGTTCAGATGGGCCTGATCTATGTGAACCCCGAGGGCGTCAATGGCGTGCCAGACCCGCAAAAGACCGCCGATCAGGTGCGCGAGACCTTTGCCCGCATGGCAATGGATGACGAGGAAACCGCCGCGCTGACCGCTGGCGGCCACACCGTCGGCAAGTGCCATGGCAACGGCGATGCCGCCTTGCTGGGGCGCGAACCCGAAGGTGCCCCGATCGAGGATCAGGGCCTTGGCTGGAACAACAGCCGGAACAAGGGCGTGGTTGTCAGCGGTCTGGAAGGTGCGTGGACAACGCATCCGACCGCCTTTGACGGCGGCTTCATGTCGATGCTGCTGGATCACGAATGGCGGCTGACGACCTCGCCCGCCGGTGCAAAACAGTGGGAGCCGGTGGACATCGACGAAGCCGACATGCCTGTTGATGCGCATGACCCTTCGATCAAGCGGATGCCGATGATGACCGATGCCGATATGGCGATGAAGGTCGATCCGATCTATCGCGGCTATATGGAAAAGTTCCGCGACGATCCGGCCTATTTTCAAGACGTGTTCGCCCGCGCATGGTTCAAGCTGACCCACCGCGACATGGGGCCGCGCGACCGTTACATCGGCCCTTGGGCGCCGACCGAGGATCTGATCTGGCAAGACCCGATCCCCGCCGGCCCGACCGGCTGGAACGTGGATGCGGTCAAGGCGCGGATCGCTGCCAGCGGTCTGGCACAAGCCGATCTGATCGCAACCGCATGGGACAGCGCCCGGACCTTCCGTGGCTCGGACCTGCGCGGCGGCGCGAATGGCGCCCGCATCCGTCTGGCCCCGCAAAAGGACTGGGCGGGCAATGAGCCTGACCGTCTGGCCCGCGTGCTGGCGGTTCTGGAACCCATCGCGGCGGAATCCGGTGCAAGCCTTGCCGATGTGATCGTGCTGGCCGGGAATATCGGCATCGAACAGGCCCTGAAAGCCGCCGGTCACGACATCAGCGTTCCCTTTACGCCGGGCCGTGGCGATGCAACGGCAGAGCAGACCGACGCAGCGTCCTTTGACGTGTTGGAACCGCTGGCCGATGGTTTCCGCAACTGGCTGAAGAAGGACTATGCCGTTCAGCCCGAAGAGCTGCTGCTGGACGGGGCGCAACTGCTGGGGCTGACAGCGCCGGAAATGACCGTTCTGGTCGGCGGGATGCGCGCGCTTGGCACCAACTACGGCGGCACCGCGCATGGCGTGTTCACCGACCGTCCCGGCGCGCTGACCAATGATTTCTTCGTCAATCTGACCGATATGGCGAATAAATGGGTGCCGGTTGGTGAAAACCTCTATGAAATCCGTGACCGCAAATCGGATACGGTGAAATGGACCGCCACGCGGGTCGATCTGGTGTTCGGGTCGAACTCGATCCTGCGGGCCTATGCCGAAGTCTATGCGCAGGACGACAATGCAGGTAAATTCGCCCGCGATTTCGTCGCCGTATGGGTCAAGGTGATGGAAGCCGACCGTTTCGATCTGCGCGCCTAGACCCGGTAAGCCAGCCATGAAAACACGACGCGGCGGTTTGACAACCGCCGCGTTTTCGCATGATGTGCCGCCAAAGAAAGAGGGCAGATCATGCAGCAAAAACCCGTGGATATTTTCGTGATCGGCGGCGGCATCAACGGCTGTGGCATTGCGCGGGACGCCGCCGGTCGCGGGCTGTCGGTGCGGCTGGCGGAAATGGGCGATCTGGCGCAGGCAACCAGCTCGGCCTCGACCAAACTGTTCCACGGCGGGCTGCGCTATCTGGAATATTTCGAGTTCCGTCTGGTCCGCGAAGCCCTGCATGAGCGCGAGACCCTGCTGCGGGCCATGCCGCATATTTCATGGCCGATGCGCTTCGTGCTGCCGATTCTGCCGGATATGCGCTTTGACAATGACACGCCCACATCGCGGCTGCTGCGGCTGTTCATGCCGTGGATGAAGGGCCGCCGCCCGGCCTGGCTGATCCGTCTGGGGCTGTTTCTTTACGACCATATGGGCGGGCGCAAGATCCTGCCCGGCACCCGCAAACTGGACCTGACCGGCGACCCGGCGGGCGTGCCGCTGAAACGCGGTGCGCGGCTGGCCTATGAATATTCCGACTGCTGGGTGCAGGACGCCCGGCTGGTGGTGCTGAACGCCCGTGATGCGCAGGCGCGCGGTGCCGAAATCCTGACCCGCACCCGCGTCACCGATGCGCGGCGCGAAAACAACCTGTGGCGCATCACCACCGAAGGCCCCGACGGGCGGCAGGTGCATCAGGCCCGCGCGCTGGTCAATGCGGGCGGGCCTTGGGTGGCGCAGGTGATCCGCGACGTGACCCATATTGACAGCCCCGAGCGTATCCGTCTGGTGCGCGGCAGCCATATCGTCACGCGCCGCCTGTTCGACCATGATCGTTGTTATTTCTTCCAAGGCCCCGACGGGCGGATCATCTTTGCAATCCCGTTCGAGCAGGACTTTACCCTGATTGGCACCACCGATCAGGACCATCAGGGCGCACCGGGCGAGGCCGAGTGTTCCCCGGCCGAGGTCGATTACCTGTGCCGTTTCGCCAGCCAGTATTTCGCCCGCCCCGTCACCCCCGATCAGGTGGTCTGGACCTATTCCGGGGTGCGCCCGCTGTATGACGATGGTGCCAGTTCCGCCACGGCGGCCACGCGGGATTACGTCCTGTCGCTGGATACGGACAGCGCCCCGGTGCTGAATGTCTTTGGCGGCAAGATCACCACCTATCGGCGGCTTGCAGAAGCGGCGCTGATGAAGCTGACCCCGTTCTTTCCGCAGGCCCGCCCGGCGTGGACGGCAGGCGTCCCCCTGCCCGGCGGTGATTTCCCGGTGGATGGCGTTCCTGCGCTGGTCGAGGCGCTGCGCAAGGCCCATGATCTGCCCGAGGCGCAAGCCCTGCGCCTGATCCGCGCCTATGGCACCGAGGCCGAAGCGATGCTGGCCAACGGACCGGGCCGCGATTTCGGTGGCGGCTTGTGTCAGGCGGAACTGGACTGGATGATGGCCCGCGAATGGGCGCACACGGCGGATGATGCGCTGTGGCGGCGGTCCAAGCTGGGGCTGCGGCTGGACGCGGCACAACAGACAGCGGTGGCCGCATATATGGCCGAAAGGGCGGGCGCATGACGCATATTCTGGCGATAGATCAGGGGACGACCTCCAGCCGCAGCATCGTCTTTGGCCCGGACATGCAGCCCGTCGCCAGCCATCAGGAGGAGTTCGCGCAGCACTATCCCAACAGCGGTTGGGTGGAACATGATGCGGATGATCTGTGGTCCACCGTTGCCGCCACGGCCCGCGCGGCGCTGGAACGGGCGGGCAACCCGCCTCTGGCGGGCATCGGTATCACCAACCAGCGCGAAACCACACTTGTCTGGGACCGCCGCACCGGCCAGCCGATTCACCGTGCAATCGTCTGGCAGGACCGCCGCACCGCTGGCCTCTGTGCGGCCCTGCGCGAACATGAAGACCTGATCCGCAGCCGCACCGGCCTGCTGCTGGACCCCTATTTCAGCGCCACGAAAATCCGCTGGCTGCTGGACAATGTGGACGGCGCACAGGCGGCGGCGCAGGCCGGGCATCTGGCCTTTGGCACGGTGGACAGCTTCCTGATCTGGAAACTGACGGACGGTCGCGCCCATGTCACCGACGCGACCAATGCCGCGCGGACCATGCTTTACGACATTCGCAAGGGCGCATGGGACGCTGATCTGTGCGCACTGTTCGGGGTGCCAATGTCGATGCTGCCCGAAGTGCACGACTGCGCCTCGGATTTCGGCATGACGCGGGCCGATCTGTTCGGGCGCAAGGTGCCGATCCTGGGCGTCGCGGGCGATCAGCAGGCGGCGACCATCGGTCAGGCCTGCTTTCAGCCGGGAATGATGAAATCGACCTATGGCACCGGCTGCTTTGCGCTGCTCAACACCGGAGACGCGCCCGTGACCGGCCGCAACCGGCTGCTGACCACGATTGCCTATCAGCTTGACGGCAAGGCGGTTTACGCGCTGGAAGGCTCAATCTTTATCGCCGGGGCGGTGGTGCAATGGCTGCGCGACGGCTTGGGGCTGATCCGGTCTGCGCCGGAAACCGCGACGCTGGCGGAACAGGCGGACCCGACGCAGGAACTGATCCTTGTCCCCGCCTTTACCGGGCTTGGCGCACCTTATTGGCGGCCCGATTGCCGGGGTGCGGTCTTTGGCCTGACCCGCAATTCCGGCCCCCGCGAATTCGCCCGCGCGGCGCTGGAAAGCGTGGGCTTTCAGACCCATGACCTGTGGGCTGCGATGCGCGACGACTGGGGCGCGACAGGAACGGCGGGCGAAGCCATCCTGCGCGTCGATGGCGGGATGAGCGCCTCTGATCCCGCAATGCAGTTTCTGGCGGACATCCTCGGCGCGCCGGTGGATCGCCCGCGCGGGGTGGAAACCACGGCACTCGGCGCGGCATGGCTGGCCGGGCATCGTGCCGGGATTTACCCTGACGCCGAAGGATTCGCTGCCACATGGGCGCTGGACCGCCGCTTTGAGCCAACGATGGACAGCGCCACCCGCGACAGGCGGCTGGCGGCATGGTCACGGGCGGTTCACGCGGTCATGGCGGCCTGACGCGGCGTCCTGCTGGACGCGCCCCGCGCCGCCGTTCAGCATGACCGAAAGAGGAGAGAGGACCACATTATGCTGCCCCCCATTCTGCAAAAACTGCGCATCCCCGTCATGGCCTCGCCCATGTTCATCCTGTCGGGACCGGAACTGGTCATCGCCCAATGCAAGGCCGGGATCGTCGGCAGTTTTCCGGCGCTGAACGCCCGCGAAAAGGATGGCGAGCCGCCGCTGCTGGACGCATGGCTGACGCAGATCACCGAGGAACTGGACCGTCACAATCAGGCCAACCCGGACCGCCCTGCCGCGCCGTTCGCGGTGAACCAGATCGTGCATCGCAGCAACTCGCGGCTGGAACGCGACATCGAAATCTGCCATCGCCACCGCGTCCCGATCTGGATTACCAGCCTTGGCGCCCGGCCCGAGGTCAATGCAGCCGCCCATGACTGCGGCGGGATTGCGCTGCATGACGTGATTAACAATGTCTTTGCGAAAAAGGCGATTGAAAAAGGCGCCGACGGGCTGATTGCCGTGGCCGCAGGCGCAGGTGGCCACGCCGGTGCGCAGTCACCCTTTGCGCTGCTTCAGGAAATCCGCGACTGGTTCGACGGCCCGCTGCTGCTGTCGGGCGCGATTGCCACCGGCCGCGCGGTGCTGGCGGCGCAGGCGGCGGGGGCGGATCTCGCCTATATCGGCAGCCCCTTCATCGCCACGGATGAGACGCGGGCGCAGCCGGACTACAAACAGATGATCGTTGATTCAGGCGCAATGGATATTGTCACCTCGTCGCTGTTCACAGGGGTTTCGGGCAACTACCTGGCCCCTTCGATCCGCAACGCGGGGCTGGACCCCGACAATCTGGCCAGCGCCGACGCCTCATCCATGAGCTTTGAAAGCGCCAAACCAAAAGCATGGAGCCAGATTTGGGGCGCGGGTCAGGGTATCGGTGCCATCCGCCAGGTTCAACCCGCCGCTGCCTATATCGACCAGCTTGCTGACGAATACGCCAAAGCCAAAGCGGCACTCTGCGCGGCATAGGTCTCATGCCTCCGGCGGGGATATTTAAGGACAAAAGATGGTATCTGCTGTCTGTAAATATCCCCGCCGGAGGCTTCTGCCCGTGCAACCGGACCTAAAGGTTAATCTGTTGTCCCAGTTCCACCACCCGGTTTGACGGCAGGCGATAGAAATTGGTCGGCTCGGACCCGGTGCGGTAAAGCCCGGCATAAACCCGCGCCATCCAGTTTGGCATCAGCCGTCCCTGCCCCACACGCAGCGAGCGGCGGTTCAGGAAAAACGAGGTAGACATGATGTCGAACTTGTGTCCCTGACGTCGGGCCTCGGTCAGAGCGCGCGGAACATTGGGTTGCTCGGTATAGCCAAAGGTCAGCCAGACACGCCAGAAACGCGGCCCGACCTGTTCCATCCGCAACCGGCTGCCATCAGCCACACGCGGGCCGTTGGAGGTGACGACCCGAACCACGAAGTTACGCTCATGCAGCACATGGTTATGCTTCAGGTTGTGCATCAGCGCGGGCGGCGCTGTGTCTGGATCGGCAGTCAGGAAAACCGCTGTGCCGGGAACGATCCGCGGCTCTCGCGCGGTCAGCTTTTCCGCGATCAGCCCAAGCGGCACGCTGTCAGAGGAAATCCGCCGTTGCACCGCCGCCGAACCACGCCGCCAGACCACCATCAGCGTGACCATCATTGCCGCCAGCACCAGCGGAATCCAGCCGCCATCGAACACTTTGATAAGGTTGGCGGTCAGGAAAATCATCTCGATGCTCAGGATCGGCACCATGACCAGCGCGATAGCCCACCAGCGCCATCCCCATGCCCAACGGAACACCACCACCGCCAGCAGCGAGGTAATGACCATATCACCCGTCACCGCGATGCCATAAGCATTGGCCAAAGCCGCCGATGACTGAAACGCCAGCACCAGTGCCACCACACCGATCAGCAACACAACATTGACCCGCGGCATGTAGATCTGGCCACGCTGCGTCTCCGAGGTGTGGCGGATTTCCAGACGCGGGATCAGGCCAAGCTGCACCGCTTGTTGGGCCACCGAAAATGCGCCCGAAATCACCGCCTGACTGGCAATGACCGTGGCCAGTGTTGCCAGCAAGATCAGCGGCAGGGTGAACCAGTCCGGCACCATCAGGAAAAATGGATTGGCGGCCGTCTCAGGCCGGGCCAGCACCATCGCCCCCTGCCCCAGATAGGCCAACAGCAGCGCGGGCAGCACCAATGCGCCCCATGCGATGCGGACCGGCCGACGACCGAAATGGCCCATATCAGCATAAAGCGCCTCGGCCCCTGTCACCGCCAGAAAGACCGAGCCGAGGACCGGCAGCGCCGCATACCCTTTTGTCAACAGGAACTCACCCGCGTAATAGGGGTTCAGCGCCCGCAAAATACGCCCGTCATCCGCAATATGCGACAGGCCAAGCCCGGCCATGACCAGAAACCAGATCACCATGATCGGGCCAAAAAAGCGCGCCACCCGCCCGGTGCCTGACCGCTGCACCCAAAACAGCACAAAGACGACCGCCAGCGTGACTGGCACCACCAGATTATCGGCGGCGGGCAGAACCAGCTCCAGCCCTTCGACCGCTGACATGACGGAAATTGCCGGGGTAATCATCGCATCGCCAAAAAACAGCGACACGCCGACAATCCCGATCAACAGCAGCTTGCCAGAACGGTTGCCAAGCGCCTCGGATGCCTTGGCGACCAGCGACAGCGTGCCGCCTTCGCCGTTGTTATCGGCCCGCAGGATCAGCAGCACATATTTCAGCGTCACGATCAGCATGACCGTCCAGATCAGCAGCGAGATAATGCCGACGACAGCCGTTTCGGCCATGCCTTCCTCATGCGCGTGGCTCAGCGATTCGCGCAGCGCATAAAGCGGCGAGGTGCCAATATCGCCGTAGACCACGCCGATCGCCGCCAAGGTCAGCGCAGCGGTCGAACCGTGCTGAGTGGCATGGTCAGAATGTTCAGCGGATTGGGATATATCGGATGCCGGTTGCGGATCGGCGGCCGGAGGCAAAGACGCCATGTTAAGCCTTGCACAAAACAGCGGATCGGACCACTGCACAGGCCATATATCATACCCTGTCCCCGCAAGCGCAAGGGGGGCAGCATACCCCCGGTTCATCGCACAGGCCCATCCATCCCTTGCCATCCCCCCTTGCGCCCCTCTTGCGCCTGCGCCATCACCATGACCATGAACAGCGCCACCCCGACACATAGTTTCATTGATGATGCACAAGGGCTTGCCTATGGCAGCTTCATGGCCGCCATCGGGGTGCTGATCCTGACCCATCTGGGGTTCGTGACCGGCCAGACCGCCGGGCTGGCACTGCTGATCTCTTATGCGACAGGCTGGGGATTCGCGCCGGTGTTTTTCATCATCAATTTGCCCTTTTACTATCTGGGCTGGCGGCGGTTCGGCTGGGCCTTTACGATCAAGTCCTTTGTTGCGGTGGCCAGCCTGTCGCTGCTGGTCGCGGTGCTGCCGCCCTATATTTCATTCGGCAATTTGCATCCGGCTGTCGGGGCGCTGCTGATCGGCTGCATTTCGGGCAGCGCGCTGCTGGCGCTGTTCCGGCATGGGGCCTCGCTTGGCGGGGTCGGCGTGCTGGCGCTGTATCTTCAGGACAAAACCGGGTTTCGGGCGGGCTGGACGCAGCTTTTATTCGATGTAGCGCTGTTTGCGACCGCGCTGGTGCTGCGGGATATAACCACGGTTGCATGGTCCTTCCTTGGCGCGGTCGTGCTGAACCTGGTCATCGCCATCAATCACCGGCCTGGCCGTTACATGGCGTAAGGGCGGCGCCGGTTTCCCGGCACCGCCCCATTTCTGCCTGTATGATCTGCCGCTTAGCGGGCGGTTTCGCCCAAGACCCGGCCGTTCGGGCCAACGGCGACGGTCACGGCTTCGCCCTGAGGGTTATTGGCCTCGACAAAGCTGTTCGGCCCGTCCTGCGTGATTGCGCCAAGGTCAGTATAGCCCGCCGCCTCGGTGGCCGAGCGGACCGCAGCTTCATCCACCGGAGCGGTGCGGCCAGCACGGGCCGGGCGCTGCTGAGCGTTGTCACGGCCCGGTTTGCTGCCCATTTTCGGGCCGTCGCAATCGCCGCCACGGCGACCCTGCATTTTCTGACCGTCGCCGCGCGGGGCAAAGCCACGATCATTGTCACGATCACCACGCGGGCCGCGATCCATACGCGGCATCGCATCATCCCCACGGGCAAAGCGCATCAGCTCGCCCTGCGGCGAAAAAGCGGCCATCACCGGCTGACCATCGCTGTCCTGCCCCATCACCATGGAGCCGCGCTGATCGGACAGCATCAGCCCCTTGACCTGCGCAACCTGCGCCAGCACCTGAGCCTGACGCACCGTATCCGGCAGCGCCGCATCCAGCAGCGCCTGCGGCAGCACCCCCTCGGTGCGGATCATCCGCAGCGCACCCTGCGCATCCAGACCGGCGGTGAAATCCTGACCATCGGGCAGCTTGCCCTGCACCCGAACGCCATGCTTGCCGCGAGTCTGGGTCACATCGCTCAGCCCGTCAATGGACAGCGCAGGTGGCAGCGCAACCGGCGCAGCGGCTTGCGCTGCCGCCGGGGCCTCAGGCGCGGCATCCTGCGCCAAGGACACCATCGGCACGGCCATTACCGCCGCCAGGGCGACAGCAGCCACGGAAGATTTGAGATCGAACGAAAACATCGGTTACTCCTTACATATTCTGCTCGACAGGCGGGGGCTTGCCCCAACACGAATCGCTTTTAGCACCGCGATTCCCAACGAAAGACCAATGGCGGATTTACCTTTCGTTTACCTGCCCGCGCGTAATATCCTGACCATGATGAAACAGTTTCGCCTTGCTGCCCTGCTGATCGCCCTTGGCGCTGCCGTTCCGGTGGCGCATGTGGTTATGGCCGAAGGCCCGCCCCCCTCGGTTCAGGCGTTACATCAGATCGCAGCCGAGGTCGGCACACGATTTCACGGTCGGCTGATTGGTGCGCGCCCGGTGCCCCCCAACGGGCCCGAATGTGCGCAAGGTTATGAACATATCGTCGAACTGCGCTGGCTGACCCCACGCCGTGACCTGCTGATGATCCGCGCCGACCTGCGCTCGGGCCGCATCCTTCAGGTTTTGGGCGAAGGTCTGACCGAGGCCCGCAAATAAGGTTCCCGCCATGAGATGCCTGATCGTCGAGGACGACCCCACCCTTTCCAACCAGCTTGCACAGGCCATGCGCGATGCCGGTTTCGCCCCTGATCTGGCCCATGATGGCGAGGAGGGCGAATATCTTGGCGCAACCGAAACCTATGATGTCGCCGTGCTGGATCTTGGCCTGCCCGGTATGGGCGGGATCGAGGTTCTGACCCGCTGGCGCGATCAGGGCATTGCCATGCCGGTGCTGATCCTGACCGCGCGGGGCGACTGGTCAGACAAGGTGGCAGGGTTCCGTGCCGGGGCCGATGATTATGCGGTCAAGCCGTTCCGTCTGGATGAGGTCGTGTTGCGCTGTCAGACACTGGTGCGCCGCGCGGCGGGTCATGCGCGGTCTGTTATCACGGCCGGGCCACTGGCGCTGGACAGCGCCAGCGCCACGGTCACATTGCACGGCGCACCGCTGAAACTGACCGCATTCGAAACCCGCATCCTGTCCTATCTGATCCACCATCAGGGCCGCATCGTCAGCCGCACCGAACTGTCGGAACATCTTTACGACGGCGATCAGGACCGCGATTTCAAGTCAATCGAAGTCGTCATCGGCCGGTTACGCCGCAAGCTGGGCGACGGGCTGATCGAGACACGGCGCGGCGAAGGCTATCTGCTGAACGGCGCGGCATGATCTGGCCCGGCTCGATCCGTGGGCGCTTGCTGCTGCTGGCCGCAGTCTGGCTTGGCGCGGCGCTGCTGGCGGCCTGGCTGGCGATTGGTGCGGTGCTGGAACGCTTTGTCACCGACCGTTTCGATGCCGAACTGTCGGCGGCGGCGGATACGCTGATTGCCGCGCTGGCGGTAGAGGCAGATGGCCGTGCCAGTCTTGGCGACCCGCTGACCGATCCACGCTGGCAGATTCCGCTGTCGGGCTGGTATTGGCAGGCCGATCAGGGTGGGCAGGCACTGGCGCGGTCGGACAGCCTGTTCGACGGCTGGCTGCATGGGCCACGCAGCAGCGGGATGGGGATTCCGGGGCAGGATATGGGCGGCGCGGCGCTGCGTGCAATGGTGCTGCCCATCACCCTGCCCGGTGCCGCCGATCCGGTCATTCTGCGCCTGACCGCGCCACAATCCGAAATCAATGCCGCGCTGGCCGAGGTCCGCCGCCCGCTGGCCATTTCGCTGATTCTGCTTGGGCTTGGGCTGACCGCCGCCAGTCTGGTGCAGGTTCAGATGGGCTTGGGCAGCCTGCGCCGCCTGCAAACCGGACTGACCGATATTCGCACTGGCAAGGCGGAAACCCTGCCCCTGCCCCGCGTTGCGGAACTTCAGCCGGTTGTGCGTGAAATCAATGCCTTGCTGGATAGCAACCAAGCCGTCATTGCCCGCTCGCGTGAGCATCTTGGCAATCTGGCTCATTCGCTGAAAACCCCATTGGCGGCGCTGCAAGCCGGGATGCCGGACCCGGCGGCACAAGAGCTGATCGCACGGATGGACCGCCAGATCGGCTGGCACCTGCGCCGGGCGCGATCCGCTGCCGCGCCGGGTATTCTTGGCCATCGCACGCCAGTGGCTGGCGTCGCAGAGGACATCCTGCTGGTGCTGCGCCACCCGATGCAAGACCGCGATCTGCGTGCCGAAACCACCATCCCGCCTGATCTGGCCTTCGCCGGAGAGCGGCAGGATCTGGAAGAAATCATCGGAAACCTGACCGAAAACGCGGTAAAATGGGCGCGGTCCCATATCCGCATCAGCGCCTTGCGCCAAGGCGACAGGCTGACCCTGCGGATCGAGGATGACGGGCCGGGCATGGCCGAAACCGATTATGCCGAAGCCCTGACCCGCGGCACCCGTCTGGATGAGCGCGGCGCATCAGGATCGGGCCTTGGGCTGGCGATTGTCAGCGATCTGGCGCGTCTGCATGGCGGCGCGATTCGCCTTGGCCGCAGCCCTTTGGGCGGGCTGGCCGCAGAGGTCGACCTGCCCGCCGCCTGACAGAAATGCGCCTGACCTAGACCGGCAGCGCCGGACCGGGCCAATGGCCAGGCTGCGGCTGCCAGCCCTTTGCCGGATCAAAACTTTCGACCCAATCAATCAGGCGCGGCAGGCTGTACCGGTGCAGATCATAGCCATCAAGGATCGTCTGCCGTGCCGCCCGGCGTCGCGCGGTCTCAGCCTTGGTTGGCCCCTCCAGCGCCTTCAGCATCCGCCGCACCAGCGCCTTACGGTTGAAAAAACCGATAAGCTGGCCGTTATGGCCATGCCGGATCAATTCGCGCACAGGTTCGGTATCGGATGCGATGATATTGCATCCCGCCGCCATCGCCTCGGTCAAGGACCACGACAAAACAAAGGGATAGGTCAGGTAAACATGCGCCCGCCCGATTTGCAGCACCCGCAGGTATTGCTCATATCCAACCCGGCCAAGGAAATGCACCCGGTTCAGGTCGATACCACCGCCAAGCTCGGCCAGCATCTTTTCATACCAATTCAGCGCGTCCTTTGGCTTGGCCCCATAGCTGACCCGATCCGTCGCGCCGACCATCACCACATGCGCATCAGGCCGCGCCGCCAGCACCTCGGGCAAGGCCCGCATGAACACATGGAAACCGCGATACGGCTCCATTGAGCGCGATACATAGGTGATCACCGGATCGCCTGCCCGCAGCACCGTGCCGTTGGGCATGGTCACGCTGGCCTGCGGGTCGGGCATGACCTTGGTTGTGTCGATGCCGTCATGGATCACGGTGATCTTGTCACGCAGTTCGGGCGGAAAGCTGTTGGCCTGAAACCGCGTTGGCGCCAGCGCCGCATCAGCCTGCGTGATTCCGATCAGCAGATGCGCCCCCCGCGCGATTGAGGACATCCGCGCCTCGTCGCTGTCCGGAGTGATTTCGGGATCGAAACCAATATCATGCCCATGCGGACGATAGATCAGCTCGGCATAGATCAACAGCCGCGCATCGGGCCAGATTTCCTTGAGAAACAGCGTCTCACCCCAGCCGGAATGGCCGAAAATCACGTCTGGCACATAGTCGTGGCGGTCCCGCAAAGCCCGCGCCCCACGCGCCGCCAGATAGCCGCGCGTCGTGTGTTCAACATAGCTTTGCGCCAGCGAAGGCACCTCTTGCGGGATCGGATCGGGGCTTTTGTATTTCACCACCTGAACCGGACTAGGGCGTCCGTTTTTCTGGTCGGTCAGGGCCAGAACCTGATGCCCTCGCGCGGCCAGAGCCGGGGCCAGATGCGGAAACTGGCCCGGAAAGTTCTGATGCACGAACAGGATTTTCATGCCCGGTTCCCAAAAGCCGCAGCCATCAGCGCACGGGTGTAATCGGTTGCTGGTGCGTCGAAAATCGCGGTCGTGCTGCCCTGCTCGACCACCTCTCCGGCGCGCATGACCATGATCTGATGCGACATCGCCCGAACCACGCGCAGATCATGGCTAATGAACAGAAACGCCAGCCCATGCAACTGCTGCAAACGCCGCAACAGCGCGACAATCTGGACCTGAACCGTCATATCCAGCGCGCTGGTGGGTTCGTCCAGAACCACCACCTTGGGACGCAGGATCATCGCGCGGGCAATAGCGATACGCTGGCGCTGGCCGCCGGAAAACTCATGCGGGTAACGGTCCATCGCTTCGGGGGGCAGGCCGACCTCCGCCATGATCTCGGCCACCATCTCGCGCCGGTTGCGGCCTGGCTCCAACCCGTGAACGCCAAGCCCTTCGGCAATGATCTGTTCCACCGTCATCCGGGGCGAGAGGCTGCCAAACGGGTCTTGGAACACGATCTGCATGTCGCGCCGCAAGCCACGCAGCTTTTGCGCCGTCCAGCCGGAAATGTCCTGCCCCAGATACAGGATCGGCCCATCAGAGGGGATCAGCCGCATGATCGCCAGCGCCAGCGTAGTCTTGCCGCTGCCCGATTCGCCAACAATACCAAGGGTTTCCCCTTGCCGCACCGACAGGCTGGCGCCGTTCACCCCCTTGATATGCCCAACCGTGCGGCGCATCAGCCCGCGCTTGATCGGGAACCAGACCCTCAGATCCTCGGTGCGCACGATCTCGGCCGCATCCGGGGCGATGGGATCGGCCAGCCCTTCGGGTTCAGCCGCCAGCAGCTTTTGCGTATAGGGATGCTGCGGATTGGCGAAAATCGCCTCGACCGGGCCTTGCTCGACGATCTCGCCATCCTTCATCACGCAAACCCGGTCGGCAATCCGGCGCACAAGGCCAAGGTCATGGCTGATGAACAGCATGGACAGCCCTTCATCGCGCTTGAGTTCCGCCAGAAGCTCTATGATCTGCGCCTGAATGGTCACATCCAGCGCGGTCGTGGGTTCATCGGCAATCAGCAGATCGGGCCGGTTCGCCAAGGCCATGGCAATCATCACCCGCTGGCGCTGCCCGCCAGACAGTTGATGCGGATAATCCGCCAGCCGCGATTCGGCGTCTCGGATGCCGACACGGGTCAGCAGTTCCACGATCCGCGCCCGCGCCTGCCCCCCGCGCACACCCTGATGCAGCGCAAGGCTTTCCGCCAATTGCCGCTCCAGCGTATGCAGCGGGTTTAGCGACGTCATCGGCTCTTGAAAGATAAAGCTGATGTCATTGCCGCGAATCGCCCGCAGGCTTTTTTCCGACGCCCCCACCAGCTCTTGCCCCTGATACTGGACCGAACCTTCAACCTGCGCCGCCTTACCCAAAAGCTGCACCGTGGACAGCGCCGTGACCGATTTCCCCGAGCCGGATTCGCCCACCAACGCCACGGTTTCGCCTTTGGCCACGCTGAAGCTGACGCCCTTTACCGCCGGGGTGATCTTGCCATCGGCGCGGAAACTGATGCGCAGGTTATCAACCGTCAGAATAGTCATGCGAAGGTCTTTCGCGGGTCGAACGCATCGCGGATGCCTTCGAAAATGAACACCAAAAGCGACAGCATCAGCGCAAAGGTGAAGAAAGCGGTAAAGCCAAGCCACGGCGCTTGCAGGTTCTGCTTGCCCTGCAATGCCAGTTCTCCCAGCGACGGGGCCGAGGCCGGCAGGCCATAGCCCAGGTAATCCAACGCCGCGAGGCCCGAAATCGCGCCTGTCACCACAAAAGGCAGCATGGTTAACGTCGCCACCATCGCATTGGGCAGGATATGGCGGAACATGATAACCCGATTGCTGACCCCAAGCGCACGGGCTGCACGGACATATTCAAAGTTTCGCGCCCGCAGGAACTCGGCCCTGACCACCCCGACCAGCGCAGGCCAGCCGAACAGCACGGTCACGAACACCAGCAGCCAGAAACTGCGCCCCAGAATGGCGAACAGGATAATGATAACATAAAGCGAAGGGGTCGAGGACCAGATCTCCAGCAGGCGCTGCATGAACAGGTCCACCCGGCCGCCAAAATAGCCCTGCACCGCCCCCGCCGCGATGCCGATAACGCTGGCACAAGCCGTCACGATCAGCGCGAACAGAACCGAGGTGCGGAACCCATAGATCACCCGCGCCATCACGTCGCGCTTCTGGCTGTCGGTGCCAAGCCAATGCGCGACAGAAGGCGGCGTTAGCGCCACCGATTGCGGCATGTCATAGGCGATCGTCGAATAGCTGAACGGGATCACCGGCCAGATCATCCAGCCCGGCTTGACCGGCTGACCGTCCACCTCTGCCACACGGGTATCGCTGCGATCCGCCACGATGCTTTCGGGATCGTCCAGACAATCATCCAACAAACCGCCGGTTTTCACCAGACAGATGGTGAACGGGTCATAATAAACCGTCGGTTTGTTCAGGTCGCTGCCAAAGGTTTCCTCGGAATAATACTGAAAGACCGGAAAATAATAATCACCACGATATTGCACCACCAGCGGCTTGTCATTGGCGATCAGCTCGGCAAACAACGACAGGAAGAACAAGGTTGCAAAGATCACCAGCGACCAGAAGGCCCGGCCATTGCGCCGAAAATTACGCCAGCGACGCTGGTTCAGGGGGGAAAGCGCCATCAGCCTGCCCTCGATTCAAAATCAATACGCGGATCGACCAGCACATAGCACAAATCCGACAGCAGCCCGACCAACAGACCAATCAGGCCAAAGACATAAAGCGTGCCGAAAATCACTGGGTAATCCCGCTGCACCGCCGATTCAAAGCCAAGCCGGCCAAGACCATCCAGCGAAAAGATTGTCTCGATCAGGATATTGGCACCAAAAAACACCCCCAAAAACATCGCTGGAAAGCCAGCAATGACAATCAGCATCGCATTGCGGAACACATGACCATAGAGCACCCGCCGTTCGGTCAGGCCCTTGGCGCGGGCGGTCATCACATATTGCTTGTTGATCTCATCCAGAAAGCTGTTCTTGGTTAACAAGGTCAGCGTAGCAAAGCTGGCAATGGTCGAGGCCGTCACCGGCAGAATGATATGCCACAGGTAGTCCTTGATCTTGCCAAAGGTTGAGAGCATTTCCCAATCATCGCTGGTAAGGCCACGCAATGGAAAGATTTTCCAATACGATCCACCCGCGAACAGCACCAGCAAAAGCACCGCGAACAGAAACCCCGGAATGGCATAGGCGACGATCACCGCACCACTAGTCCAGGTGTCAAACGGGGTGCCGTCCTTGACCGCCTTACGGATTCCAAGCGGAATCGAGATCAGATAGGCCAGCAGCGTGGACCACAGGCCCAGCGTGATCGAGACCGGCATCTTCTCCAGCACCAGATCCACCACACTCACCGAGCGGAACCACGAATCGCCAAAGTCGAAGCGCAGATAGTTCCACATCATCGTCAGGAACCGCTCGACCGGAGGCTTGTCAAAGCCAAACTCGCGCTGCAATTCCTCGATGAACTCGGGCGGCAGGCCCTGCGCCCCGGCATATTCCACGCCCCCCATCGAGGCCCCGGAATCGCCGCCCCCCGAGATGTTGCGGAACACGTCCCCTTCGCCCTGCACCCGCGCGATGATCTGTTCGATCGGCCCGCCGGGGACGAATTGCGTCAGCGTGAAATTGATCAGCATGATGCCGATCAAGGTCGGAATCATCAGCGCCAATCGTCTGAGGATATAGGCGCCCATATCCGCCCTTTCTGCCCGTCACCCGGTCTTTACGACCTTATTCCGCATCTTTTCGCGGTTTCCACCGCAGAAATCAAGACAAGCCACGGCTATCCCTGCCGCAGCACACCCGCCGACCGCAGCACCTGTGCCTTTTCCTCATCCTGCCACCAGAAATCCATCTCTCCCAACGCATAGGGCGGCATCTTTCCGGGATGGGTGAACATATCCCAATAAGCCACGATATAATCAGGATTATACCATTGCGGCACCCAGAAGATCAGCGACCGCAAAGCACGGTCCAGAACCCGCGTGTGCAAGGCCAGCGCCTCCTGGCTGTCCGCCGCCTCGACCGCACGGATCAGCTTGTCGATCGCCGGATTCGCCAGCCCCATAGCGTTGAACACATCCCCCGCCGAAGCCGAGCCAAAATACTGCTGCAAGCCGCCACCGGGGATCTCGGACTGTCCCAGATGCACTGAAATCAAATCATAATCATGGTTGCGGCGGCGCTCCTCATATTGCGCATCATCGACCCGCACATTCGCCGCATCGACGCCAAGCGCCCGCAGATTTTGCACATAAGGGTTAATCACCCGGTCAAAGGTCTGGCTGTCGTTCAGAAACTCGACCCGCAATGTCTGGCCATTTCGCCGACGCAGCCCATCCTGCCCGGCTGTCCAACCCGCCGCATCCAGCAGCGCGGCTGCCTGTCGCAGATTGCGCCGGTCCAGCTGCTGATCGCCCGAGGTCGCCGCCGTTACCGCCTCATCGGTCAGGATACCCTCGGGCAAATCGGCGGCGACGGGTTCCAACAGCGCAACCTCCTCTGGCGATGGCACCCCCTGCGCCGCAAGATCACTGTTTTCCCAAAAACTGTTAACGCGCTTGTAAAGCCCATAAAACAGCGCCTGATTGGCCCATTCAAAGTTGAACATCAGCGACAACGCCTTGCGCACCCGGATGTCCTGAAATTGCGGACGGCGCAGGTTTATCGCCCAAGCCTGACCGTTGGGAATATTGCCGTTAGGGATGGTTTCCCTGACCACCTGCCCCGATTGTGCCGCCGGGAAATCATAGCCGGTTGCCCAGTTTATAGCACTCGCCTCGCTGCGGAACCGATATTCGCCAGCCTTGAACCCCTCGAATGCGGTGTCGTAATCTGCGAAATATTCCACCCGCAGTCGATCAAAATTATAGCGCCCGCGATTGATCGCCAGATCCTTGCCCCAACAATCCGGATTGCGCCGCAAAACCACGCGCCGCCCCATTTCGGCAGGTTCGATCACATAAGGGCCGGAGCCGATAAATGGGACATTCGAGCTTTGCGCAATATCGCGCTTGTTATCCTGAAAATCCTTGCGCGAAAAAACCGGCAACCCGCCAACCGATTGAATAAGATCACGACGGGGATAATCCGGGGTGAAATAATAGCGGATGCTGTGATCGTCCAGAACCTCGGCCTTGGCGATCTGCTGCGCAATCACGGCACGAAAACTGACCAGCCCCTTATCGCGCAGGGTCTCATAGGAAAACAGCACATCATGCGCCGTCAGCGGCGTGCCATCGGAAAACCGCGCCTCGGGGCGCAGGCGAAAGATCACCCAGTCGCGGTTTTCGGGATATTCGATGGTTTCCGCCAGCAGGCCATAGGCCGTGCCGACCTCATCCGAAGTTCCGGTCAGCAGCGATTCCAGCGGCATATTCGACAGAACCGCCGCCCGACCGCGCAGCGTATAGGGGTTGTAACTGTCGAAACCGCCCATGAACCATTCCGACATCTCGCCGCCCTTGGGGGCATCGGTATCGACATAAGGCAGTTGCGTGAAATCGGATGCCAGCGCAGGCGTTCCGAAAATCCCGATCCCATGCGCCCGGATCACCCCATCCGCACCCGCGACCGCCTGCGCCCAGACCGGACGCGCGGCAAAGGCCCCCGACATGGCGGCCGAGATCAGCAATTGACGGCGGTTCAGGTTCAGCGGGTTCATCGCATATCCTTTGCAAGTGACAGCCAAGGCTAGGCCGCGCAGGGGCTTGGTTTCAAGGCGCATTTGCGTGAACCGGCGCATGAAAAAGGCGCGACCCAAGGGCCGCGCCGGTCGTTTTTATGCCTTTATGCCGCGATTACTGGACCGTCGCCAGATAAGCGATCAGGTCAGCCCGCTCTTTCGGGCTTTTGATCCCGGCAAAAGCCATTTTGGTCCCTGGCACGACACCGCGCGGATTTTCAAAGAAGTGGAACATCGCCTCAGGCGTCCAGACGGGTTCTTCGGCGGCATGGGCCTTCATCCCGTCCGAATAAGCAAAATCGGGCAGCCCGGCGACCGTACGCCCCTCGGCACCGTCCAGATGCGGGCCGACACCGTTGCTGCCGTCCAGCTTATGACAGGCGCGGCACTTGCCGAATGCCTTTTCACCCGCGGCAACATCCCCTGCGGCCAGCAGCGCCGGAATGTCGAGTTCTTCGGCCGGCGCAGCCTCGGCCGGGGCGGCACCATCTCCGGTCGGGATGGTATAGGCCTGCGTGGCGTCATCGCCATGACCGGAACCAATATGATAAAGTGCGCTGGCACCCCAGATCGACAGCATCAGAAACAGCAGCGACCCCAGAATGGCCCCCAGTGCCTTGACGATGGGCATGGTCTTGAACATTGGCTTTCCCGCTCATGTATCTTTATTCTGCCGTTTTCTACCCGCTTTCGCTTTCCGCTTTCAAGGTATAGTTCTGCTTTGGCTGCGGCTTTTGCGCTTATGTTGCGCCGAAGCCTGCGCCAGATGCCGCCGACAAGGACCAGACACCATGACCCTACCCCGCCGAATCGCATTTCAGGGCGAGCCGGGCGCCTACAGCCACGAAGCCTGCCGCAAGGCGCGCCCCGACATGCAGGCCGTCCCATGCCGCACCTTCGAAGACGTGATCGAGGCGGTGCGTCAGGGCGACGCGGATCAGGCGATGCTGCCTGTCGAAAACTCGACCTATGGCCGGGTGGCCGATATTCACCACCTGCTGCCGGAAAGCGGGCTGCACATTGTCGATGAGGCTTTCGTGCGGGTGCATATCAGCCTGCTGGCGGTGCCGGGAACGGCGCTGAATCAGGTGCGACAGGCAAAAAGCCACACCATGCTGCTGGGTCAGTGCCGCGACTTTCTGCGCCGCCATGACATTGCCATGGTGACGGGCGCCGATACCGCCGGTTCCGCCAAAGAGGTGGCCGAGGCCGCCGAACCCGAGCTGGCGGCGCTGGCCAGTCCGCTGGCCGGTGAAATCTATGGTCTGGACGAATTGGCCAGCCAGATCGAGGACCGCCCCAACAACACCACCCGCTTTCTCATTATGCAGCGCGACCCTGACCGCAAGCGCCGGACCCGCGCCGATACGCCAGATGGCGGCATGATGACCACATTGGTGTTCCGCGTCCGCAACATCCCGGCCGCACTTTACAAGGCGATGGGTGGTTTTGCGACCAATGGTGTGAACATGACCAAGCTGGAAAGCTATATGGTGGATGGGGTATTTTCGGCCACGCAATTCTATGCCGATGTCGAGGGCCATCCCGAAGACCCCGCGCTGGCCCGTGCGCTGGAAGAACTGGATTATTTCACCAGCCGTCTGGATATTCTGGGGGTGTATCCCGCCGATCCGTTGCGGCAGCTTTGAACCGGGCTGAGGGGGCTTGCGCCCCCATCACATTCAGCCCGTCATATTCAGCCCGTCACGCGCGGCTGTCGGTCATTTCCTGAATATACTTGCTGATCTGTT
Organism: Paracoccus sp. (in: a-proteobacteria); assembly: GCF_030538695.1. Classification (GTDB taxonomy): domain Bacteria; phylum Pseudomonadota; class Alphaproteobacteria; order Rhodobacterales; family Rhodobacteraceae; genus Paracoccus. Next base: position 55,844 of record NZ_JAUNTN010000017.1, on the reverse strand, counting down.
TGGCGTAACGCTGATCCAGTTGGGATTTGCCCAGCTTGGCCGTTTGCAGCACCAGCCGCGCACGCATGTTGCGGGGGCGCACTTCGGTTTCCACGATCAGCCGCGATTTCTGCCGGGTCAGCGCGATCACGGTCATATCAAGGCGAATCTGATAGCTGTCGGCCATGCCCGCAATCGACAGGCGTTCGGGGCGATCAAACTGCACCACATCCAGCCGCAATTCCCGTCGCTTGCCGCGCCAGTCAAACCCGACCAACCAGGCCATGCCTGCCCCCGGCTCCTGCGAGGGATCAATCCGGCGCACGCTGGCCCCGCGCCGGATCAGCAGCTTTTCAGCACGCGCAAAATTGCTGATCGAATCGAACAGGACATCAGCCGGGATGTCGGTATCCTCGCGGGTCGAGAACTTCATCATATCATCCTTTTGTTTCCCATGCCCTTAGGAAATCTGCGCGACAGAAACAAGAAACCAGAGACCTATTGAACAAAATACAATCAGGGGTTGCGAAGCGCCTCTGACGCTGGCATTTCAGACATAACGGACGATCAGGACGAAAGCGACAGTGCAGCTCCATGCCAGACGGGATCAGCCATGACAGCCGCTGCACCACAGATCAGGGCGCCTCACCGGACAGCATCCACCTGCGGCTTTTGGCCACGACCGATCTGCACATGCACATTCTGCCGTGGGATTATTTCAACAATCGCCCTGATTCGCGGCTGGGACTGGCCCGGCTCGCCGGGCTGATCCAGACCGCCCGGCAAGAGGCCCCCAACTGTCTGCTGCTGGACAATGGCGACTTTTTGCAAGGCAATCCGCTGGCCGATCTTTTGGCGCGTGATGACCGGGGGCCGCATCCGATGATCGCGGCCATGGCGGCGCTCGGCTATGATGCGGCCACGCTGGGCAACCATGATTTCAGCTTTGGGCCGCGCTTTCTGCGTCGGGTTCTGGCGCAGGCAACATGGCCTTTTGTGGTCAGCAATGCGCAGATGCCGGGGGTGCCATGGCTGCCACATCTGATTCTTGACCGCAGGTTCCGCGATGATGCCGGTCAGCTGCAGCACCTGCGCATCGGCCTGCTGGGCGTGCTGCCGCCGCAGACCCCGCAATGGGAAGCCGGGCTGAGCCGCCATTTACAGACCCAGCCGATCCTGCCCACCGCCCGCGACGCCATCGCCCGGTTGCAGGATCAAGGCGCGGATCTGATCGTGGCGCTGGCCCATAGCGGCATTGGCGGAGACGCAAGCCTGCCGGAGTCGGAAAACCTGGCCGAGCATCTGGCCGCGCTGGACGGGATCGACGCAGTGATTGCCGGTCACACCCATCTGGCCTTTCCTGATCCATCCCTGCCACCACAGGCCGGTGTCGATCCGGCGCAGGGCCGGCTGGCGGGGAAGCCTGCGGTGATGCCGGGCTTCTGGGGCTCACATCTTGGGGTGATCGACCTGCATCTGCACTATGACGGCGGCTGGCACGTTGCTGCGGCCAAAGCCGAACTGCGCCAACCCGATACCACCACACCCGGCAGCGGTTGCACCCTGCTGCCCTGCACCCCGGCCAAGCGCGCACATCAGCAAGCGCAGCGACATTTGAACCGGCGGATCGCATGGGTTGCGGCCCCGCTGAACAGCCATTTCACCGCCCTTGGCCATGATCGCGGCTTGCGGCTGACGGCACAAGCTCTGCGCTGGCATCTGCGCAAGCTGCGCCAGCGGTTGCCCCTGCCCGACCTGCCGGTGCTGGTTGCATTGGCCCCGGTGCGGGCGGGCGGACGCGGCGGGCCGTCGCATTACACCGACATTCCCGCCGGACCGCTGACCCTGCGCCATGTTTTTGACCTTTACCCCTTTCCCAATACGCTGGCCGCCCGCATCGCCAGCAGCGCACAGATCAAGGACTGGCTGGAACTTGGCGCCACAGGTTTCACCCACATGCCCGATGCCGTAACAGAACGGCCATTGCTGGACCCGGATTTCCCGCCCTATGCGATGGACCTGATCGACGGGCTGCACTGGCAGCTTGACGTGAGCCAACCCGCTGGCAAGCGCATCCGCAACCTGACCTGCAAAGGCCAACCCGTCGCGGCGCAAGATCAGTTCATCCTGCTGACCAACAGCTATCGCGTTTCGGGCAATGGCGGCGGTTATGGGAAACTGGCCGCAGAAATGCAGGCGCTTGACCTGCCTCAGCAGCGTATCCGCGACCTGCTGCACCGCTATTTGCGACAGGTGCGGCGGGTCGTCCCCCATGATGCGCCGTTCTTCACCCTCAAGCCTCCGCCCGGCAGTCGCGTGACACTGGACACAGCCCCCACCGCGCTGCCGCCGCCGTCCCTCCAGCCGCAACCACGGCCCACCGGCCAGACCACGGACGGCTTTGCCCGGTTTCAGTTGCGCTTCTGACCCCTTGCAACCCGGCGCCCGATCACCTATCTGACGGCTTGAGAGGTTGGCGCGGGCGAGTGCCTCGCCAACCCGGTCAGGTCCGGAAGGAAGCAGCCGCAACGAGCCCCACTTGGGTCGCTGTCCAGCCTCTCACCCCAGCCTTACATGACCCAAGACCCTAGCGGCGACATTCCAGCACAACCTCGACCGGGTTTGGCACCAGATCCAGCATGGCACCCGTGCCGGCATCAACGCCCGCACCGATAATCCCGCCAACCAGCACATTGCCAGCCATCGCGGCACTGCCACTGCCCGCGACGCGATTGGTCACGCGCACCTGCTGAGGCTGGCAACGATCCTTGGACACCAGCACGTTCAGTTCCGATTTCCGCGGCAGTTTGAACGTGCAAGGCGTTGAGGTGCAGGTTTCACCGTTACTCAGCTGCACCTGCGCCCCCGGCGGGGTCGAGTTCACGACCAGAACATCATTACTGCCACGCGTGATTGTGGCGCATCCGGCCATCGACATCATTGCAGCGGATAAAATCATATAACGAAGCATGTGTTCCCCTTTCGTTTGCACATGCCAGTTAGCCAAACCCACCCCAAAACACCAGAAAATTATACATAAAACTTTATCTATTCAATTGGTTAAATAATGATTAACTCGCACCAGATGCGTCCTTGCCGCTCCGCCCCGGCTTGGGTAAGCTGCCCGCGATCAACAGGTGGCCCGATGACCGAAACCGAACAGACATATCAGGTGCTGGCCCGGAAATACCGGCCCGAAACCTTTGCCGATCTGGTCGGTCAGGATGCGATGGTGCGCACGCTGAAAAACGCCTTTGCCGCCGACCGCATCGCACAAGCGTTCATTATGACCGGCATCCGCGGCACCGGCAAAACCACCACGGCGCGGATCATTGCCAAGGGGCTGAACTGCATCGGTCCCGATGGTCAGGGCGGCCCGACGACCGAGCCTTGCGGGGTCTGCGAACATTGCCGCGCCATCATCGAGGGCCGCCATGTCGATGTGCTGGAGATGGACGCCGCATCCCGCACTGGCGTGAACGACATCCGCGAAATCATCGAATCGGTGCATTACCGGGCGGCTTCGGCCCGCTATAAAATCTATATCATTGACGAAGTGCACATGCTGTCCACCAGCGCCTTCAACGCGCTGCTGAAAACGCTTGAAGAACCGCCGCCGCACGTCAAATTCATCTTTGCCACCACCGAAATCCGCAAGGTGCCGGTCACGGTTCTGTCGCGCTGTCAGCGGTTCGACCTGCGTCGGATCGAACCCGAGGTGATGATGGCCCTGCTGCGCAAAATCGCCGGGGGTGAGGGCGCGGCGATCACCGATGACGCGCTGGCGCTGATTACGCGGGCGGCGGAGGGTTCGGCCCGTGATGCGACCAGCCTGCTGGATCAGGCGATCAGCCACGGTGCTGGCGAAACCGGGGCTGAACAGGTGCGGGCGATGCTGGGGCTGGCCGACCGGGGCCGGGTGCTGGACCTGTTCGAGATGATCCTGCGCGGCGATGCGGCTGCGGCTCTGGCCGAGCTTCAGGCTCAATATGCCGATGGTGCCGACCCTCTGGCGGTGCTGCGCGATCTGGCTGAGATCACCCACTGGATCAGCGTCGTGAAAATCACCCCCGACGCCGCCGATGATCCCACGATCAGCCCTGATGAGCGCACCCGCGGCAGCGACATCGCCAAGCGTCTGCCGATGCGGGCGCTGACCCGGCTGTGGCAAATGCTGCTGAAAGCGCTGGAGGAGGTCAGCGCCGCACCCAATGCGATGATGGCCGCCGAAATGGCGCTGATCCGGCTGACGCATGTGGCCGACCTGCCCGACCCCGAGGCGCTGATCCGCAAGGTTCAGACCAGTATGCAAGCCGGAGAGATGACCCGCGCCACCACGCCTGCGCCGTCCCGTGCACCGACCGCGCAGGCCGCCCCTGCCCCGGCGATGCGGGTTGCCGGTGGTGGCGTGGTCATGGAGCCGGCAGCCGAACTGGCTATTTACCCCGATTTTGATGCGGTGGTGGCGCTGATCCGGCGCATGAAGGATATGGTCCTGTTGACCGATGTGGAGCGCGCGATCCGGCTGGTCGCCTATCGCCCCGGCCGGGTCGAGTTTCAGCCGACCGACGACGCCCCTCACGATCTGGCCGCACGTCTGTCCGACCGGCTGCGCAACTGGACCGGCCAGCGTTGGGGCGTCAGCATCGTAACCAGCGGCGGCGGCCCGACCATCGCGGAAACCCGCGCCGAAACGCAGGCTGCCGAACGTGTCAAGGCCATGGCCGACCCCGCGATCAGCGCGGCGCTGGCTGCATTTCCGGGGGCGCAGATCATTGCGATCCACCACCCCCAACCCCAGATTATCCCTGACACGCCACCTGCGCCGGATGAAAACCTCGGCCCGGTGGAGGCGGTCGAGGAATGGGACCCTTTCGAAGACGAGGATTAAGCAATGCTGAAAGGTTTGGGCGGGCTTGGCGACATGGCCAAGATGATGAAAGCCGCCAAGGATATGCAATCCAAGATGCAGGATATGCAGGACGGTCTGGACAAGCTGACCGTCACCGGCGAATCCGGCGCAGGTCTGGTCAAGGCCACCGCGACCGCCAAGGGCGAGCTGACCGGGCTGGACATCGACCCCTCGATCTTTTCCGCCGAGGATAAAGAGGTAGTCGAGGATCTGATCCTTGCCGCGATCAAGGACGCGCAAAAGCGTGCATCCGAGGCCGCTCAGGCCGAAATGGCCAAGATCACCGAGGGTTTGGGCCTGCCTGCGGGCATGAAAATGCCCTTTTGAATGAGCGCGGCCAATGACCAGATCGAGGCGCTGATAACCCTGATGGCACGGTTGCCGGGGCTTGGGCCACGCTCGGCCCGGCGCATCGTGCTGCAACTGATCCGCAAACGTGCCGGGCTGATGACGCCGCTTGCCACGCTGATGGCCGAGGTCGCAGAGAGCGCACGGGAATGTCACCGCTGCGGTAATATTTCAGGCGCGGAGCTTTGCCCGATCTGTGCTGATCCGACCCGGCAAAATGGTGAAATCTGCGTGGTCGAGGACGTGGCCGATTTGTGGGCGCTGGAACGCGGCCGGGCGTTTCGTGGGCGTTATCATGTGCTTGGCGGCACGCTCTCGGCACTGGATTCGATTGGGCCGGATGATCTGCGCATCCCCGCGCTGCTGGACCGGCTGGCGCAGGAACAGGTGGGTGAGGTGATCCTTGCCCTGAACGCCACCGTCGATGGACAGACCACGGCGCATTATATCGCTGATATGCTGGCCGGGCAGGATGTCACCGTCAGCGGGCTGGCCCAAGGCGTTCCCATTGGCGGCGAACTGGATTACCTCGACGATGGCACCATCAGCGCGGCGCTACGGGCGCGGCGCAGGATTTAAGAAAGGTTTCCGATGAAAGCCGCAATCCACGACGCATTTGGCGATCCGGCCAAGGTTCTTGCAACCGCAGAGGCACCCCTGCCCGAACCCCGTCCCGGTCAGGTCCGCCTGCGGGTGATCCTGACCCCGATCCACAATCACGACCTTTGGACGGTGCGCGGCAGCTATGGCTATAAGCCCGAGCTACCCGCAATCGGCGGGTCCGAATGTGTGGGCGTGATCGACGCGCTTGGCGGAGGGGTCGAGGGGCTGGTTCCGGGGCAACGCGTCGCGGCAGCCGGGTTGTTCGGGTCTTGGGCGGGTTATGTGCTGGCCTCGGCCAAGGGCGTTGTGCCGCTGCCCGACACCATCCCCGATGAGGCCGCCGCGCAACTGATCGCCATGCCCTTCAGCGCCGCGACCCTTCTGGATTTCCTGAACGTCAGCCCCGGCGACTGGGTGGTGCAGAACGCCGCGAATGGCGCGGTTGGCAAGGTGCTGGCGGGGCTGGCGGCCGCCAAGGGCATCAACGTCATCAACCTTGTGCGCCGCGAGAAAACCGTCGCGGAGATGGCCGCACTTGGCCTGCCCAACACCATCGCCACGACCGAAGGCTGGAAAGACCGCGCCCGCGCCCTGACCGGCGGTGCCCCGATCCGCGCCGCGGTTGATTCCATCGGCGGCAAGGCCAGCGGCGATCTGCTGTCGCTTTTGGCGGACGACGGGTTGCTGGTTTCTTTCGGCAGCATGGAGGGGGAGCCGATGCAGATTCCCTCGGGGGATCTGATCTTTAAACAGGCGGTAATCAAAGGCTTCTGGGGCAGCAAGGTCAGCGCCGCCATGGACGGCGAGACCCGCAAGCGGCTGATGACCGAACTGGTCACACAGGTGGTCGCGGGCAAGGTCCGGCTGCCGGTTCAGGCCATTTTCCCGCTGGATCAGATCGCAGATGCCGTCACCGCCTCACTCACGCCCGGCAAGGCTGGAAAGGTGCTGCTGAAACCATGATCGCATCCATCCTGATCACGCTGATAGCGGCGCTGCATCTTTATATCATGGTGCTGGAAATGGCGCTTTGGGAAACCCCTACGGCCGCCCGCGCCTTTGGCCTGTCGCCCGAAACCGCGCGACTGACCAAGGCCATGGCGGGGAATCAGGGCCTCTATAACGGCTTTCTGGCCGCCGGGCTGATCTTTGGTCTGTGGCAAGGGGGAGAAGGCTTTGCCTTCAAAACCTTCTTCCTGCTGTGCATCATCGTTGCAGGCATCTATGGTGCGGCAACGGTGAAACGCCGCATCCTGCTGATCCAAACGGTTCCGGCCGGCCTGGCGCTGGCTGCCCTCTGCGCAGGCATCTGAAAAAAAGGGCGCGACCTGCGCCCTTCTTCTTCATAAAAATATCCCACGGGGGTGTGGGGGTGTGAAACCCCCACGTCCAACACATCAGCTATCCAGCTTTTCGACCCGTTTCACATCGCGCGCAATCTCGATCTGGCGCGGCTTCAGCGCCTCGGGGATTTTGCGGATCAGGTCGATATGCAGCATCCCATCGACATGGCTGGCCCCTTCGACACGAACATGATCGGCAAGGGTGAACTTGCGCTCGAACGCGCGGGTGGCGATACCCCGGTGCAGGAAATTGCGCCCGGTTTCATCTGCCGATTTGCGGGCGGCAACGATCACCGCACCATCACGAACCTCAACCGTCAGATCATCAGCGGCAAAGCCCGCCACGGCAATCGAGATGCGATAGGCGTCATCGCCGGTTTTCTCGATATTATAGGGGGGATAGGTGGCCGCGGCACCGTCAGCCGACAAAGCGCGGTCCATCAGATCCGCCATCCGGTCAAAGCCGACGCTGGCGCGGTAAAGCGGTGAAAGGTCAAAATTACGCATGGTCCATCCTTGCATATTAAGCGATGTCATCTGCCCCCCGATCATCGGGCGGGCGGCTCCGAGGCCCTTGCGGCACCCCGTATCGCAGCAAATGGGAAGGCAGGCGCGTGCTTTCAAGCCCCATGCAAAAGGCCGCCCCAAAGGGACGGCCCCGAACCGGCATCAGCCCAAATCAGCCCTTTTTCGCCTCAGCGATAGCGCGGGCGATTTCATCCTTCAGATGCGCGCGCTTTTTGCGCAGATCGGTTTCTGCCGCATCCGACATCGGGGTGACATTGGCGGCGGCATTTTCCACGTCGTCATTCACATCGTCATATTCTTCCAGCAGACGGGCAAAATGCGCGTCCGAGACTTTCAGCTTGTGGATTACCTCGGCATCAGCCGGGAATTCTTCGTGAATAGCGTGCGGGGTGGCCATCGGGCGCTCCTCTCTCTCAAATGGTTCGCAGGGGTGATAGCGGGGCAAACCGGGGCTGTCCACGGGACAAATCGTGAAAGGCTGGAAAGGTGCATGGGCTTGCGCTAACAAAGGCTATGTTTACCGATCTGAACCTTGCGGCAACCTTGGGCGCGGCTGATATTTTCGGCCTTTTGATGCTGTTTGGCGGCTGGCTTGGCATCGGCTGGCTGACCGAGCATCCACCTGCCGGACGGCCTTCGGTCAGCGTGCTGATGTCGGCCTATCGCCGGGCATGGATGCGGCAGTTCATCTCGCGTAATCCGCGCCTGTTCGACGCCAATATCCTGACGACCCTGCGCGAAGGCACCGCGTTTTTCGCCAGCGCCTGCATGATCGGCATTGGCGGCGGGCTGGCGCTGATCGGCAAGACCGAACAACTGACCGCCCTGGCCCGCGATTTCGACATGGGCCATGTCACCTCGGTGATGTGGGAAGTCAAACTGCTGCTGGCGATGTTTTTTGTCGTCAATGCATTCCTGAAGTTCGTCTGGTCGCACCGTCTGTTCGGCTATTGCGCGATCACCATGGCAGCGGTGCCCAATGACCATGACCACCCGACGGCACTGCACCGCGCCATGCAAGCGGCCGAGCTGAACATCACCGCCGCCCGCAGCTTTAATACCGGGCTGCGCTCGGTCTATTTCTCGATTGCGGCACTGGCCTGGCTTGCGGGGGGCTTTGCGCTGGCCGTGGCCTCGCTTCTGGTCACGGCGATCAGTTGGCGACGCGAGTTCGGCTCTCATTCACGCCAGATTTTGCTGGACAACCCGCCTCAGGATTAACCCCGCCGGCTGCGCGACCACGCCGCCCACAGGGCCAGCAAGCCACCGATGCTCAGCGCAATGGCCACATAGCCGGGCGAACGCCAGCCCCAGCCCGCCATCAGCGCCATGCCCGCCAGCCACGGCCCCACAGCATTGGCAAAATTGAACGCCGCATGATTCATCGCAGCAGCCATGGATTGCGCGTCGCCGGCAACATCCATCAGCCGGGTTTGCATCGAGATCGACAGCCCACCGCCACCAAGCCCCAGAAGCAGCGCCGAAAGCACCATCAGCGGCCATGAGCCAACCGCATAAGCGGCAAAGCCTTGCGTAATGGCCATCGCCACCAGCGCGATAAAAGCAGTGCGGAACTGACCCAGACGGTCGGTCATCCGCCCGGCCAGCCAATTGGACAGCGTTGCCCCAACCCCGAACAGCGAGAGCGCCGCAGGCACCGCCCAAGCCGGGCCAGCAGTGGTTTCCAGAATCGCAGCGGACAAGAAGCTGTAAACCGCAAACATCCCACCAAAACCGATCGCGCCGACCAACAGCGCCAGCAGCACATTGGGATTGCGCAGCGCGTTCAGCTCGGCCAGCGGGCGGGCATCAGGGTTGCCGCCTACACGCGGCGCCAGCCGCAAAATCATCATGGCCGAAACCAGCGCCAGCCCGCCCGGCACCAGAAAGCCCAGACGCCAATGCACAGCCTGCCCCATCCAACTGGCCAGCGGCACGCCAAAGATATTGGCCACCGTCAGCCCCATCAGGATCTGCGCCGCCCCCTGCGCCCGCTTGCCCGGCGGCAGCGCATCGGCGGCAAACAGCATCGCCACGCCCAGAAAACCACCATGCGGCAACCCGGCAGCAAAGCGCGCACCAACCAATGCCCCATAGCCGGGCAGCAAGGCAGCCGCCAGATTCATCAGCCCGAAAAACGCAATCAACGCCGCCAGATAGCGCCGTCGCGGCAGCTTTGCGCCAAGAATAGAGGTCAGCGGTGCCCCGACGACCACGCCAATGGCATAGGCGCTGACAACATGAGCCGCCTGCCCCTCATTCAGTCCAAGATCATTAGAGTAAAACGGCAACAGCCCCATTGCCGCAAACTCGGACGTGCCGACAGCAAAAGCACCAAGGCTCATCGCCAGCACGGCAAGCCGCAATCTGCGGGCGTCAGAGATCGGGGCGTCTGTTGCGACGCGGCTGGCATCGGTCATGGGGGCTGATCCTGTTAGCTGTCAGATGCCGCCCATAGCACAATTCACCAGCCCTGCCAGCCCGTCAGCCATGCAGATGCCGCAATTCAGCCTGCCGGGATCAGGGGGCGCTCGCGCCCCCTCTGGCCTGACGGCCATTCACCCCCTGAGGATATTTGGATGAAGAAGAAAGCGGCTTCTTCTTCACTTAAATATCCATGCGACAGCGCCGCAAGAACCGCTGCCCGAGGGCTACGCCTGCCAGCCGGGTTTGCGCTTGTCGAAAAAGGCGGCGATGCCTTCAGGGGCCTCGGACCCCTCCCAGACGTTCACCAGTGCTTCGATGGTCATGTCGATCACCGCCTCGTCGATGCGCGGGCCAAGGTCACGGGCCAGTTTCTTGGCAGCCGCCACCGCGCCGGGGGCGCATTGCAGATAGGGTTCGACCTCCTCGGCGGTGAACTTGTCGAGATCCTCTGGATCACACAGCCGGGCGACGAGGTTCAGCCCCACCGCCTCGGACGCATCGAACAGGCGGGCAGACATGAAGACGCGCCGGGCCTTGTCCTCGCCCATGCGGGCCAGCACATAGGGACCGATGGTGGCCGGGATCAGGCCGAGCTTCGTTTCCGTCAGGCCAAAGCGGGCCTCGCGCACAGCCAGCACCACATCGCAGACCGACATCATGCCGACGCCGCCACCAAAGGCATTGCCCTGCACCCGCCCGATCAGCGGTTTCGGCAGCGTATTCAGCGCGTTCAGCATCAGCGCCAGCGCCCGCGCGCCCTTGCGGCGGGTATCGGCATCGGCCCGCATCTGGTCCTGCATCCAGCCGAGATCGCCGCCCGCGCAGAAGGATTTACCCTCGGCCGCCAGCACCACCACCCGCACCTTCGGATCAGCGCCAAGCTGCTCAGCCGCGCGGGTCAGTTCGTCAATCATCAGCGCCGAGAGCGCGTTATGTTTCTCTGCCCGCGCCAGCCAAAGCGTTGCCACCCCGCGCGAATCGGTCTCAATCCTGATGGTTTCAAACATGGCTGCCCTCTCGCATTGCCTGCGCCATTGCGGCGGCTTCACGGATCAGTGCCGCGTCCAGCCCGGTCGCATATCCGTGTATTTCCAGATAATCCATGACCTTTTCGGTGGCGACATTCCCCGCAGCGCCCGGCGCATAGGGACAGCCGCCAAGCCCGCCCACGGCCGCGTCAAAGACCCGCAAACCGCGTTCCAGCGAAGCCCCGATATTGTCCAGCGCCCGGCCAGCGGTGTCATGGTAATGGCCCGCCAGCACCTCGGGCGGCAATTCGTTCAGCACCGCCGACAGCATGGCGTCGATGGTTTCCGGGCGGCCCTGCCCGATGGTATCGCCAAGGCTGATTTCATAGCAGCCCATATCCCGCAGGCTGGCCGCCACGCGGGCGACGTTTTCCGGCGGGGTCGGCCCGTCAAAGGGGCAATCCGTCACCACGCTGACATAGCCGCGCACCGGAATCCCATCCGCCCGCGCCGCGGCTGCCACCGGGGCCAGCCGTTCCAGCGATTCCGCGATGGTGGCGTTCAGATTGGCCTTGCTGAAGCCTTCCGAGGCGCTGGCGAAAATTGCCACTTCGGAAGCACGGGCGGCACGGGCGCCCTCATAGCCCTTCATATTCGGGGTCAGCACCGCATAGCTGATGCCCGGCGCACGGGTGATGCCCAGCATGACCTGCGCCGCATCGGCCATTTGCGGCACCCATTTCGGGCTGACAAAGCTGGTGACTTCGATCCGGCGGAAACCGGCGCGGGACAGCAGGTTCACCAGCGCGATTTTCTCTGCCGCCGGGATCAGCCGCTTTTCGTTTTGCAGCCCGTCGCGCGGACCCATTTCAAAGATTTCAACGTGGGTCATGGCTTGGCCTCCCATCCTGCGGACTGGATATTTCGAGACAAAAGACAGCTCATTCCTCGTCTTCCAGACGGATCAGGGCGGCACCTGCCTCGACCTGATCGCCGGGGGCGGCGAGGATTTCCGCGATGGTGCCGTCGCGGGCTGCGGTCAGCGTGTGTTCCATCTTCATCGCCTCGAGAATGGCGAGGCGGTCGCCCGCCGCGACCTGCTGGCCTGCCGAAACGAAGATCGCCTTGACCAGCCCCGGCATGGGCGAGAGCGTCAGATTGCCGCCCACGGCTGCGGTTTCGCGGTCCAGCGCATCGGTGGCAATCAGGGTCAGACTGCGGCCACCGAATACGCTGGTGCCTGCGGCATGAGTGACGACCTTGCGATTGGTCGGCGTACCATCGATCCACCAGCGGTCATGCGACCATTCGACCAGATGGCTGCGCCCATCCAGCGTGACCCGCGCCTGGCCGGGACCGAGAACCTCCAGCACGGCCTCGCCGCTGTCCCCGTCCCCGCCGTTCCATGTCACCGTGCGGCGTAGCGGTTGCCACAGGGTCAGCCCGCCGGTCGTGCCGGTTTCATGCAGCCCGGTCAGGCCAAGCACCGCCAGCGCGCGGGTCTCGGGCGATGGCGCGGCGGCCTCGGTCAGCGCGTCGAGGTCGCGCCCGATCAGCCCGGTATCCACCTGCCCGGCGGCAAAACCCGCGTGCCGGGTCAAGGCAATCAGAAAGTCGAGGTTGGTGGTGGTCCCCGCAACCTCGGTCCGGGTCAGCGCGGTTTCCAGCGCCCGCAGCGCGATGGCGCGGGTGGGACCGTGGGTAATGACCTTGGCAATCATCGGGTCATACCACGGGCTGATCGTATCCCCCTGCCGCACGCCGGTTTCAATGCGGGCGTTATCGGGGAAATGCAGATGCGCCAGCGTGCCGGTGGCCGGCAGAAAGCCTGCCGGAACATCCTCGGCATACAGGCGGGCCTCGAAGGCATGGCCGGTGATGGTCAGGTCGGATTGCTGCGCGGGCAAGGCTTCGCCGCTGGCGACGCGCAACTGCCATTCGACCAGATCAATGCCGGTGATCGCCTCGGTCACGGGATGTTCGACCTGAAGCCGGGTGTTCATCTCCATGAACCAGAACCCATCCGGGCGCAGCCCGCGCGAGCCATCCACGATGAACTCGATCGTGCCGGCACCGCTGTAACCGATGGCCTCGGCGGCGCGGGTGGCGGCCTGCCCCATGGCCGCGCGCATCTCGGGCGTCATGCCGGGGGCGGGGGCCTCCTCGATGACCTTCTGGTGGCGGCGTTGCAACGAGCAGTCGCGCTCGAACAGATGCACCGCGCGGGTGCCGTCGCCAAAGACCTGCACCTCGATATGGCGGGGCTGCTGGATATATTTCTCGATCAGCACGGCAGGGTTGCCAAAGGCGGTCGCAGCCTCGCCCTGCGCCGAGGCCAGCGCATCGGCAAAATCGGCGGGACGTTCCACCAGACGCATCCCCTTGCCACCGCCGCCCGCCACTGCCTTGATCAGAACCGGATAGCCGATCTGCTCTGCCTGCGCGGCCAGATGGGCGGCGTCCTGATTATCCCCATGATAGCCCGGCACCACCGGCACGCCCGCCTGTTCCATCAGCGCCTTGGCCGCGTCTTTCAGGCCCATCTTGCGGATGGCATCGGCGGATGGCCCGATGAACACCAGCCCCGCCGCTGTCACCGCATCGACGAAATCGGGGTTTTCCGACAGGAAACCATAGCCGGGATGGATCGCCTGCGCACCCGTCGCAAGCGCGGCCTGAATGATAACATCACCCCGCAGATAGCTGTCCTTGGGCGCCGGACCGCCAATATGAACGGCCTCATCCGCCATCGCCACATGGCGGGCGGCGCGGTCGGCGTCGGAATAAACCGCAACCGTCGCCACACCCATGCGGCGGGCAGAGTCGATCACCCGGCAGGCGATTTCACCGCGATTGGCGATCAGGATTTTCTGAAACATGGCGACGGTCCTTTGCGGCTTAGTTGCGGTCATAGGTCGCCTCGACCAGCCGCGCAAAGCGGTGACGATAGACCAGATTGGGACGGGTGCCATTGGCCCAATAGGCCATCAGCGGCACCGAAAACGGCAGCGTGAGGATCAGCACAATCCACACCGGAACAATGGCCTGCGGGCGACGCAGGATCAGAAAGACAATGGCAAACAACGCCATCAGGAACAGCAGGCCGTTCAGCATCACCACGGCCATCAGCCAGCCCGCAGGCAGGTCCGAGAAACCGATCAGCCAGATGCTCGCCATCAGGCAGGCCAGCCCGACCAGCGCACACCAGCCCACCAACAGCCACAGCGAGCCAAGCCGCTGCGCCAGCGGATGCGACAGCGCGAAATCCGCCCCGGTCGGCACCCATTGGCGTTCGATGAGCGTCGCTTGCACCATATCAGCGGATGATCTCCAGCACCTGACCGGCAAGGCTGTCGCGGGCCTCGACCAGCGCATCGCCATTTTCGACGATCAGCGCCACCAGATCGGGGTCGGGAGCCTGCACCTGCCCATCGTCCAGCCCGCGATAGCGCACCGCAGCGGCCACCCGCCAGTCTTGGCCTGCAAGGCGGAAATAATCGCCGGTCTTAGGCACACCGGCCCCTGCCTGCACCACCACCGCAGCGGTCGGCTGGCCCTGATAAAGCCCGATGCCAATATGTGAAATCTTTGTCATGTCGAATCCTTTCGCGTTACATGCGGAACACGCCGAACCGGGTCGGTTCGATCGGCGCATTCAGGCTGGCCCGCAGCGACAGCGACAACACCTGACGCGTCTTGCGCGGGTCCACGATCCCGTCGTCCCACAGCCGGGCGCTGGCGTAAAGCGGATGGCTTTGACGGTCGAACATTTCGATGGTGGGGCGCTTGAACTCGGCCTCCTCCTCGGCGGACCAGGTGCCGCCCTTGCGCTCGATCCCGTCGCGACGGACGGTGGCCAGAACACCTGCCGCCTGCTCGCCGCCCATGACGGAAATGCGGCTGTTCGGCCATGTCCACAGGAAACGCGGCGAATAGGCGCGACCCGCCATGCCATAGTTGCCCGCGCCGAACGATCCGCCGACCAGCATGGTGATTTTCGGCACATTGGTCGTCGCCACCGCCGTCACCATCTTGGCGCCGTGGCGGGCGATACCCTCGTTTTCATATTTTCGCCCGACCATGAAGCCGGTGATGTTTTGCAGGAAGATCAGCGGGATATTGCGCTGGCTGCACAGTTCGATGAAATGCGCACCCTTGATCGCGGCCTCACTGAACAGCACGCCGTTATTGGCAACGATGCCGACCGGGCAGCCCTCGATATGGGCGAAACCCGTGACCAGCGTTTCGCCAAAGCGGGGCTTGAACTCGTCAAAGCGGCTGCCGTCAACGGTGCGCGCGATGACCTCGCGGATGTCATAAGGCGTGCGCAGATCCGAAGGCACCACGCCAAGGATCTCCTCGGGGTCATAGGCCGGGGCCTCGGGCGATTGCCAGACAACGGTTTGCGGAACCCGGCGGTTCAGATGGCTGACGGCACGGCGGGCAAGCGCAAGCGCATGGGCGTCATCCTCGGCCAGATAATCCGCGACACCCGACAGCCGCGTGTGAACATCGCCGCCGCCCAGATCCTCGGCGCTGACCACCTCGCCGGTCGCGGCTTTCACCAAAGGCGGGCCCGCCAGAAAGATCGTGCCCTGCTCGCGCACGATGATGGTCACGTCGGACATGGCCGGAACGTAAGCGCCGCCCGCCGTACAAGAGCCCATGACAACGGCGATCTGCGGGATGCCCTTGGCCGACATCTGCGCCTGATTAAAGAAAATCCGCCCGAAATGGTCGCGGTCGGGAAACACCTCGTCCTGATTGGGCAGGTTTGCACCACCCGAATCGACCAGATAGACGCAGGGCAGGTTGCACTGTTCCGCAATTTCCTGCGCCCGCAGGTGCTTTTTCACCGTCATCGGGTAATAGGTGCCGCCCTTGACCGTCGCATCATTGGCCACGACCATCACATCCAACCCATGCACCCGGCCAATCCCGGCGATGACCCCTGCCCCCGGTGCGGCATCGTCATACATGCCGAACGCCGCAGTCGCACCGATTTCCAGAAACGGGCTGCCCGCATCCAGCAGATTCGCCACCCGTTCGCGCGGCGGCATCTTGCCACGGCTGACATGGCGGGCCAGCGCCTCGGCCCCGCCGCCAGCCGTTGCCGCATCCGCCGCCTGCCGCGCGACCTCCAGCATCTGCAAATGCGCATCGCGGTTGGCGCGGAACTGATCCGAGGACGGGATGGCAGAGGAACGCAGTTTCATGGGCGTCACTTTCTTCTTACGCTGAAAGGGGCATCGCTGCGGCAGGCTGTCGCACCCGGCCCGCCAAAAAGAGCGATTTGATCTGGATCATGTTCTTGGTTGCCGCGCGGGTTCACGAAGCTGTCATACATCGTGAAAGGAGTCACATGATGAAAACGCTTTGCATCGCCGCCGCAGCCGCTCTGGCCCTTGCCGCCCCGGTTGCCGCGCAATCGGCTGGCGAATGGACCCTTGGTCTTGGCATCGGCAGCGTTCAGCCGAAAAGCAACAACGGCACCGTTGCCGGCACCACGCTGGAGGTGGACGACAACATCCGCCCGACGATCACCGCTGAATATTTCATCCGCGACAATCTGGGTGTCGAACTGCTGGCCGCCACGCCCTTCAAACATGACATCGCGCTGGCTGGCGTTGGTGGCATCGGCAGCGTCAAGCATCTGCCGCCCACGCTGTCGCTGAACTGGCACTTTGAAACCGGCACTCAATGGAAGCCTTTTGTCGGCGTCGGTCTGAACTATACCACTTTCTTCAGCGAAAAGTCCCCGCTGGGTGATCTGACGCTGAAAAACTCGTGGGGTCCGGCGGTCAACCTCGGCACCGATTACTGGATCAACGACAATGCTGCGATCCGCGCCAATGTCCGTTGGATCGGCATTAAGAGCGACGTGCATCTGGACGGCGCCTATATTGGCGAAGCCAAGATCAACCCGGTTGTCTGGGGCGCGTCCTATGTGATGAAGTTCTGATCCCGCAAGGCTCGGAACAGGGGGGCGCATCATCACGATGCGCCCTTTTTCATGCGCGGGCGCATCAAAGGGACGCAAAGCCGCCCGCTGCTGATGATCTGCCTGTGCATATGGCACCTGTTCTCCTCTCTTCAACGTCATTTCAGCGTGGCTGATCCAGCCAGGATTGCAGCCTGAAATATTGCTCTGCGGTCAGCGTCATGGCGCAGCTTGCGCTGGCCGGGCCGCCGCCAGTACCGCCACCCCAGCGGCTTTGTTCATAGGCACAAGCCGCATCACGAAACCCGATCCAGTCACGCTGCATCTGCCGCAATGCCGGTTCCTGCTGCGGGGCGCTGGCCCCGAGCGAAGCCATCTCGGCATCATCTGCCTTGGCCTGCACCATCAGGCTGTCATAGGCCGCGTTCAGCTTGCCATCCCAAAGGTCCAGTTCAGCCATCAGACAACCCGACATGCCCGCAGTCGAGCCACCGAACTGATCCAGACAGGATTTTGAGGCAACCCCGATGCAACTGTCCCAATCGGGTGTGTCCTGCGCCTGCTGCACCGTCAGACAGCTTTCCAGCGCGGCCTTATCGACCGGCGGGCTGTCCGGGACGGGTGCCTGCGCGACGGCAGGTGCAGCCAGCAGGGCGAATGCCCCCGCGATCAGGGCGTAACGGGTCAGGTTTTCCTGCACAGCCATCATTGCGTGGCCTCCTGCGTCATATCGTCCATCCACAGCGCCCGCCGGGCTGTCAGGTCCAGATAGCAGCCCGAGTTTTCGACCCGCCCGCCGCTGCCACCATGCCAGCGGCTGCCGATATAGGCACAGGTCGCTTCACGGTATCCGGCCCATGCGTCCTGCGATGCGCGCAGCGCCTCCGCCTCAGAGACCGAAGCGGCCGTTGCACCCTTGCCCAAGCTCTTGTCCAGATCATCAGCCTGTTCTGCCTCGACCAGACGCTGCTGGTAGCTGGCCTCCAGCAAGGCTTGCCATTGCGTGATCTCAAGCCCCATACATTCGACCATGCGTACGGTCGAGACGGCATCGGGACCATCACCACGGCACGGGTCAAACGTGATACCTATGCAGGCATCCCGCCCAACATTGGTCGCAGCCGCCAGACAGGCAGGGATCAAACTGTCATCATAGGCAGGCAGATCGTCGTCATCCTGCGCAGCGGCAGGCGCGGCCAGCATCAGCCCGGCGCAGAGGGTCAGAAAAGAACGGGACATACTTGCTCTCCGTGATGGCTTCTGCCGCCAGCCTATCAGACCAGCCCCATCAATTCGCGGCCAATCAACATCCGCCGGATCTCGCTGGTGCCTGCGCCAATTTCCATCAGCTTGGCGTCGCGGAACAACCGGCTGACCACGCTGTCGTTCAGGAAGCCCGCACCGCCAAGCGCCTGCACAGCCTGATGCGCCTGCACCATCGCCTGTTCGGACGCATAAAGCACCGCGCCCGCCGCATCCTGACGTGTGACCTTGCCTGCATCGCAGGCTTTGGCAACCTCATAGACATAGGCGCGGGCGGTGTTCAGCGCCACATACATATCCGCAATCTTGCCCTGCATAAGCTGGAACGAACCGATCGGCTGGCCGAATTGCTTACGCTCGCGGACATAGGGCATGACCTCATCCAGACAGGCGGCCATGATCCCGGTGCCAATACCCGACAGCACCAGACGTTCATAATCCAGCCCCGACATCAGCACACGCACGCCCTTGCCCTCAAGGCCCAGCACGTTTTCGAAGGGCACTTCGCAATTGTCAAAGATCAGCTCGCCGGTGTTGGACCCGCGCATCCCCACCTTGTCGAAATGCGGCCCCTGTGCAAAGCCCGTCATGCCTTTTTCGATGATGAAAGCGGTCATACCCTTGCTGCCCGCTTCGGGGTCGGTCTTGGCGTAGACCACCAGCGTATCGGCATCCGGCCCGTTGGTGATCCAGTATTTATTGCCGTTCAGAACGTAGTAACCATTCCGCTTCTCCGCCCGCAGCTTCATGCTGACGACATCGGAACCGGCACCTTCCTCGGACATGGCCAGCGCACCGATATGTTCGCCGCTGCACAGCTTGGGCAGGTATTTGGCCTTTTGTTCGTCGCTGCCGTTCAGCTTGATCTGGTTCACGCACAGGTTGGAATGGGCGCCATAGGACAGGCTGATCGAGGCAGAGGCCCGCGCGATTTCCTCAACCGCGATGGTGTGGGCCAGATAGCCCATGCCGGAACCGCCGAACTCCTCGGAAACGGTGATGCCCAGCAGGCCCAACTCACCCAGTTCGGGCCACAGCTCATTGGGGAAAGCGTTGTCACTGTCCGTTTTCGCCGCCAGCGGCTTGATGCGTTCCTGCGCAAAGCGATGCACCATATCGCGCAGCGCGTTTACGTCTTCGCCAAGATCGAATTCCATCCCTTGCGTGAACATGGCCCCGATTCCCTCCCCAGAATAATCGAACGGTTGTTCAGATAGTAAGAACAGCCACGCGATTCCGTCAAGCGATATTTGCACCTGCCTCTCACCCACGCTATCCCGACCGAAAGAATGAGGCACGACATGCAAGACTCCGCCCGCCTGACCATCATCCGCCACGCACCGCCGCTGAACGAAGGCCGCCTTGCCGGTCGCCGCGATGTGCCGGCCGATGTGACGGACACCGCTGCCTTTGCACGGGTGGCCGCCGCCCTGCCCCCGGCGCAGATGCTGGTCAGCCCGGCGCTGCGCTGCCGGATGACCGCCGAGGCGCTTGGCTTGTCACCGACGCCCGAAGAACGGCTGTGGGAACAGCATTTCGGTGAGTGGGAGGGCATCCCCTTTGCTGACCTGCCCAATTTCGACATGCCAGAGGATGCCGCCGGGCTGGCAGCCTATCGCCCCTCGGGCGGGGAAAGTTTCCTTGATATGGCCGCACGGGTGCAGCCGGTGCTGGCCGCACAGCGGGGCGAGGTGGTGATCGTCGCCCACGCTGGCACCGCCAAGGCCGCCATCGCGCTGGTCGCGGGCGCATCGGCGCTGTCCTTCAACGTCGCGCCGCTGTCGCGCACTATTCTGACCCGCCACGGCCCGCATTGGGCGGTCGAGGCCGTCAACCTGTTGCCATGATCGCCGCCCTGATCGCGCTGGCGCTGGATGCCGCAATCGGCTGGCCGCAGGCGCTTTATAGCCGCATCAAACATCCGGTGGTCTGGATCGGACGGCTGATCGACGTGCTGGAACGGCGCTGGAACCACGGCCCGGCGCAGCGCGCCAAAGGGACGGCGCTGGTCGTGGTGGTGCTGGCGGCAGCGGTGATCCCGGCGACACTGGTGCAGGCCGTCCTGCCTGGCGGCCTTGCCGGGATGCTGCTGGCAGGGGTGATTGGCTGGCCGCTGATCGCGGCGCGCTCGCTGCATGACCATGTGGCGGCGGTGGCGCGGCCCCTGATGGCAGGAAACCTGCCTGCCGCCCGCGCGGCCGTGGCGATGATCGTCGGCCGCGATGTCAGCCGCGCCGACAGCCCCGCCATCAGCCGCGCCGCGCTGGAAAGTCTGGCCGAAAACGCCAGCGACGGCGTTTTCGCACCGCTGTTCTGGTTCGCGGTTGCGGGTCTGCCGGGACTGGCGGGGTATAAGGCGCTGAACACGATGGATTCCATGATCGGCCACCGCAACGCCCGATATGAGCAATTCGGCAAGGTCGCCGCCCGGCTGGACGATCTGGCCAACCTGATCCCGGCGCGACTCTCGGCGCTGATCTTTGCGCTGGCCTCGGGGCGGCAGGCGGTCCCTGTCCTGCGGCTGACGTGGCGCGAGGCCCGCCAGCACCGCAGCCCTAACGCCGGCTGGCCCGAGGCTGCCATGGCCGGGGCGCTGCATATCCGCCTGTCCGGCCCGCGCCATTATGGCGACCGGCTGGCGGACGAACCCTATGTCAACGCCACCGCCCCAGACCCCACGCCCGCCGATCTTGACTGCGGGCTGGCCCTGTTCCGCCGCGCCTGTCTGGTTGCGGCGGCCCTGCTGACCATCGCTGCCCTCTGGAGGATATGATGATGCCCAATATCCGCGACGCCCGCCCCGCTGACGAAGCCGCATGGCGCCAGCTTTGGGCAGGCTATACCGCCTTTTACAAAACCGATGTGCCGCCAGAGGTCACAGCCCACACTTGGGCACGTATCCTCGACCCGGCCTCGGCCTTGTCCTGCCGGATCATTGAGATAAACGGCACCCCCGCCGGGTTCGCCAATCATGTGCTGCACGAAGGCACATGGGTGGCCGCGCCAGTCTGCTATCTGGAAGACCTGTTTGTTGCCCCCGCCCAGCGCGGCAAGGGGCTTGGCCGGGCGCTGATTCAGGATCTGATCGACCAGGGCAAAGCGCAGGGCTGGTCGCGGCTTTACTGGCACACCCGGCGGGACAACCCGGCCCGCCAGCTTTACGATCAGTTCCTGCAAGCCGATGATTTCGTGCGTTACCGATTGCTGCTTTAGCAGCAGCCGGTTATTCGGGCGACATGCTGGTCTTCTGGAAAGAACGTCTGATCCTGATGGCGGTGCCGAAAACCGGCACCACCGCGTTGCATGACAGCCTTGCACCGCGCGCCGCCATCATGCTCAACCAGCCGCCAAGCGCGAAACATATGTCCATCGCCGCGATGCAGCGGGTGATCCTGCCCTTGCTTGGACCGCAGGCCAGCCAGTTCCAGACCGTCGCCACCATCCGGCACCCGGTTGACTGGCTGTCCAGCTGGTATCGCTATCGCAGCCGCAAGCAGATCGCAGGCACCCCGAACAGCAGTCAGGGCATGGATTTCGACGCTTTCGTCACCGCCTATCTGTCCGACAAGCAACCGCCCTTTGCCCGCTTGGGTAGTCAGGCCCATGTTCTGACCGGGCGCAACGGCCAGATCGGTGTGGACCTGCTGTTCCGCTATGAGGCGATGCCTGCGCTGCTGGATTACCTGTCGCATCGCTTTGGCGAGCGGATCGAACCGCAGCGGCTGAACATCTCGCCCAGGAAAGCGGCAAAACTGTCCCCGGCCATAGAGGCCCGGCTGCGCAACGAACGTGCCGAAGATTTCGACTTATGGAAACAAGCCCTGACCGAAGCGCCGTTCTAGGTGAAATGGTGGGCGGTGAGGGACTCGAACCCCCGACATCTTCGGTGTAAACGAAGCGCTCTACCAACTGAGCTAACCGCCCGCCGCCGCACCGATTACCCCGTGCGCAGACAAAGGGCAAGACCCTCAAAGGCCGGTTTCATGCGCCCGTTCATACGCCTGTCTCAGCGCACCACCACCACCGTCACCGGCGAATGGGCCACCACCCGATCTGCCTGCGAACCGACCCGGAAGGTGCGCATCTGATCCGGCTTGTGCGAGGCCATGACGATCATCGCCGCGCCGATCTTTTCCGCCTTTTTCAGAATGGTTTCCGCCACATGGCCGTGGCTGACGTGAGGCACGACCTCCAGCCCCTGACATTCGCGGGCGGCGAACTCCTCCAGATCATATTTCAGCTTTTCAAGCGCCTGTTTCTCGAAGCCTTTGGGCAGGTAAGAGGCCACCCAGGCATTACCAACATCATGCACGATCCCCAAGAGATGCAGCACATCGCCCGCATCCATCAGGCGCCGCGCCATCGGCAGGGCGGCCTTCCAGCTTTCTTCATGCTGAATGTCGATCGGCAACAGAACATGCTTCGCCATGACGGATCTCCTCTCAGGCCGTGACCGGGGCGGGTTCAGGTTCCGCCCGGCGGCGTTGCAACCAGACGATCAGCGCCAGTGCCAACAAAGCCGGGATATAGAACCAGTATTTCGACGGTCCCTGAACCGGCAGGCTGACCGTATCAATAACCTGATCCCAGTCCATTCCTGCCCCTGCGGCGGGGCTGTCGAAGCGGACATCATCCACCACCACGGCACCGTCACGTTCGGTCAGCGTCAGCCCCAGCGCCTCCAGCCGTTCTTCTCCGCTGGCGCCTTCGGGAACCTCCAGCAGCAGGGCACGACTCATCGGGCGGCCCACCGCATCAAGCCCGGAGATCCACAGCTTGAGGTTCTCGCCCGGTTCTGCCGTGCCAAGCGCCTGCTGGAATTGCGCCGGCTGCACGTCCTCATAAGGCGGCGAAACCATATCCATCCAGAAGCCCGGCCGGAACAGGGTAAAGGCGATCAGCGCCAGCGCCACCGATTCCCAGATGCGCGAACGGGTCAGGAACCAGCCCTGCATCGCCGCCACCAGCAACAGCATTGCCGCCGTTGCGACACAGAAAATAAAGATCCCCTGCGCCCATGTCACGTCAATCAGCAGCAGATCGGTGTTAAAGATGAACAGGAACGGCAGCGCCGCCGTGCGCAGGCTGTAATAGAAGGCCTGCAAGCCGGTGCGGATCGGGTCGCCCCCCGACACCGCCGCCGCCGCGAAACTGGCCAGCCCGACGGGTGGCGTCACATCAGCCATAATGCCGAAATAGAACACGAACATATGCACGGCGACCAATGGCACCAGCAGGCCGTTCGCCTCGCCCAACTGCACGATGACCGGGGCCAGCAGCGCCTGCACCACGATATAATTCGCCGTCGTCGGCAGCCCCATGCCCAGCACCAGCGACAACAGCGCCGTCAGCACCAGAATGCCCATCAGATGCCCGCCGGACAGCGCCTCGACCACCTCAGCCAGTGCCGAGCCGACACCCGTCTGGCCCACCGCGCCAACAATGATCCCGGCCGTTGCGGTGGCAATGCCAATGCCGATCATGTTGCGCGCACCGGTGATCAGACCGTCGGTCAGATCCCCAAACCCACGGATGAACGCATCACCGATGCTGTTTCGCCCCCCGTCCATATCGGTGCCACGCAGAGCAACCATCAGCGGGCGCTGTGTCACCAGAATAAAGATCATAAAGGCCGTTGCCCAAAAGGCCGAGGTGCCGGGCGACAGCCGTTCCACCATCAGCGCCCAGACCAGCACCACCACCGGCAGCAGATAGTGCAGCCCTGAACGGAAGGTCGGCCCCGGACGCGGCAGCCGGTCCAGCGGTGCATCCGGATCATCCATCTTCAGCGGCTGTTCCCGCGCGGCAATCGCCATCAGCGCGATATAGGCCGCGATCAGCAGCGCAAAAATCACATAGCCCGCAGCCGCGCCAAAAGTCGGCCCGATCCAGCCCATCGTGTAATAGACCGCCATGCCCAGCGCGCCCATGGCGATAAAGCCGAACAACAGCCCCAGCAGACGCTGCACCCACGGCCCGGCTTCATAGCCGCGCGAAATGCCCTTCATGCCGGTTTTCACAGCTTCCAGATGAACGATATAGACCAGCGCGATATAGCTGATCGTCGCGGGCAGGAAGGCGTGTTTGACCACCTCAAAATAGGGAATCCCGATATATTCGACCATCAGGAAGGCCGCCGCCCCCATGACCGGCGGCATGATCTGGCCATTCACGG
This sequence comes from Paracoccus sp. (in: a-proteobacteria), assembly GCF_030538695.1. GTDB lineage: Bacteria > Pseudomonadota > Alphaproteobacteria > Rhodobacterales > Rhodobacteraceae > Paracoccus. The sequence goes on along the minus strand of NZ_JAUNTN010000017.1, from coordinate 31,357 downwards.
AACTGGCGACCTCGACGGCGCCGGCTTTCTCCGCGCTGAAACCCACGCGCTTCATCAGCGGAATGGTAAACGTGCCGGTTGTCACCACATTGGCAATGGACGAACCGGAAATCAGCCCGGTCATGGCCGAGCTGACCACCGCCGCCTTGGCCGGGCCACCACGCATATGCCCCATCATCGAAAAGGCAAGCTGGATGAAATAATTCCCCGCCCCGGCCTTATCCAGCAGCGCCCCGAACAGCACGAACAGAAACACGAAACCGCTGGACACGCCCAGCGCGATGCCGAACACGCCTTCGGCGGTCAGCCATTGGTGATTGGCGACCTCGGCCAGCGAATTGCCCCGATGCGCAATGATCGAAGGCATATATGGACCAAGGAAGGTGTAGACCAGAAACACCGTTGCCACGATCATCAGCGCCGGACCAAGGCTGCGCCGCGCCGCCTCCAGCAGAATCAGAAGGCCAATCGCGGAAACCACCAGATCCTGCGCAATCGGACGGCCAACGCGAGTGGCAATATCCGCATAAAAAATCCAGACATACAGTGCCGCCGCCGCGCCGATCAGTGCCAGCGCCCATTCCCAGGGCGGCACCCAATTGCCCGGACTGCCCAGCAGAATGGCCGCAACCACCCCCAGACAGATCAGCCCAAGCCACCAGGCAGGCAATGTCGCAGGCGCGGCATGAATGAACAGTGCCGTCAGCAGCACCGGCACCGCAATCGCCAGCCCAAGCTGCACCCGACCGCGCGCGGCAGGATAGGCCATAAAGGCCAGAAACAGCGCAAAAGCCAGATGGATCGCCCGGCTTTCGGCGTCATTAAAGATCCCGAAGCCAAACACAAAAGGCAGCGGCGAGGCAATCCACAACTGAAACAGCGACCAGCACAGCGCCGTAATCAGAATCAGCCTGCCCACCCATCCGGCAGGCGTCCGCGCCCCGGTGTCATTCGAGGCCACAAGCTCGTCCAGCTCATCCTGCGACAAGCCCTTATGCTCGACATCCGTCAGGCCAGCTTGCGGATGGTCATTGCTTCTTTGCTCGCTCATGCGGAACGCCCCTGATGCTTGTGCTGCATGTCACCCCGATGTGATCCAAAAATGCCGCGACCTGCAAGACCGCGGCATCTTCTTTTCTATGGAGTGCCTGTCTTCTGTCCAAAAATATTCTCGCCGGAGGCGAAAGGGGGCAAAGCCCCCTTCCCGATTACTGGATCCAGCCGCGCTCGCGATAGTATTTCTCGGCGCCCGGATGCAGCGGTGCGGACAGGCCCTCCGTCACCATTTCTTCTTCCTTCAGGTTGGCGAAGGCCGGGTGCAGGGTCTTGAAGCGGTCGAAATTGTCGAACACCGCCTTGACGACCTCATAGATCACATCATCCGGCACATCGGCCGAAGTCACCAGCGTGGCTTTCACGCCAAAGGTTTCGACATCCTCATCGGTACCTTTATACATACCACCCGGCACGATTGCCTTGGCATAATAGGGGTTGTCAGCCACCAGCTTGTCCACCTCGGGGCCGGTGACATTCACCAGATTGGCCTCCACGGTTGAGGTGGCTTCCTGAATCGAGCCGTTCGGATGGCCCGCAGTAAAGACGATGGCATCGACCTTGTTGTCCCCCAGCGCCGCGGCCTGCTCCGCCGGACGCAGTTGCGAGGCCAGCGAGAAGTCACCCATGGTCCAGCCTTTCGCGGCCAGCAGGACTTCCATCGTGCCAAGCTGACCCGAACCGGGGTTGCCGACGTTGACGCGCTTGCCCTTCAGATCGTCGAAGTTCTTGGCATTGGCTTCGGCACGGGCCACCACGGTGAACGGCTCGCCATGCAGCGAGAACATCGCCCGCTGCTTTTCAAAGCGGTTCGCGCCCTCAAACTCGGGGACATCGCCGTGATAGGCATGATACTGCCAGTCCGATTGCGCCACGCCCATGGTCATGTCGCCCGCCATGATGGCGTTCAGGTTGGCAATCGACGCGCCCGTCGCCGGAGCCGTGCACCGGATGCCGGTTGCATCGGTTTCACGGTTGACCAGACGGCAGATCGACTGACCGACGACATAGTAAACGCCGGTCTGACCACCTGTGCCGATGGTGATGAAACGCTGTTCTTGTGCAGAGGCAACCGAGGCGCTGAACGCCAGCGCGGCCCCCATCAGGATCGGGGTAAATTTGGTCATGTCTCGCATCTCTCCCGTTGTGTCATTCATACGGCTACAGGGTGCCGCCTGCCCCCTAGGCTGAAACAAACCGGGCAGATTCGCAACGCCACTTTGCCGCAAAAGCGTAAAGATTTGATAAACAAAGCTATATTCAAAGCCATAGCAGGGGGCGCTCGCGCCCCCTCGGGCTGACGCCCTCACCCCCTGAGGATATTTAAGTGAAGAAGAACGCAAAAAGGCGCGAGATACCCCGCGCCCTAGCAAGCCGTTGATGGACAGGCTTATTCGGCTTCGTCCGCCGGTTTGGCGTTGAGCAGGCCGTAGCGTTCCTCACCCAGCTTGCCGAACAGGTCGATCTGAGTTTCCAGAAAGTCGATATGGCCTTCTTCGTCGGCAATCAGATCCTCGAACAGTGCCTTGGACACATAATCCCCGACCTTTTCGCAATGATCGCGGGCCTCGATATACAGATTGCGGGCATCATGTTCGCCGGCCAGATCACATTCCAGCGTCTCAAGGATGTTCTGACCGATGCGCAGCGAATCCAGCTTTTGCAGGTTCGGATGCCCTTCCAGAAAGATGATGCGCGAGATCAGCTTGTCTGCGTGGTGCATTTCCTCGATCGACTCGGCGCGAGACTTGTTCGCCAGACGGCCAAAGCCCCAGTCATCCTGCAAGCGATAGTGCAGCCAATACTGGCTGACGGCCGTCAGTTCAGACCGCAGCGCGGCGTTGAGATACTCGATAACCTTTGCGTCGCCCTTCATGGGAACCTCCGTAGGTGCGTAGCTGTGGGATGGGCTGACGCCCCTCCGCCGATACCCCGAAATGCGCCGAATTGCGCATACAGTCAACAAATAAGGGCATACATCCGCCACAATCCGCCCGTTTCCCAAGGGCATGGTAAATCTTGCCCGGCGTGATGATGGTATCCGGGTCGGCAGCGCGCATCCAGTCCACGGCGGCGCGGATGTCGTGATCGCTGATGGATTGGCAGTGACAGACGATCATGGCGATCCCTCGATTCGTGGCCCTCGATTCGTGGCTGGTGCCAATCTGACCAAATGAATCGGATTTGTAAATCATAGTTTTTCACTCGACCATCACATGCGCATTCTCGGGGCAGGTGATGCAGCCGGTCCTGAACTGCACGAATCCCCTTGCAAAACCCGCCGCCGTGATGCCGGATACATGCCACCCAAACGCGAGGCCGCCATGTCCACCAACAACCTGTCCCATGTCATCGAAGCCGACCGTGCGCATGTCTGGCATCATCTGAGCCAGCACAAGCAATATGAAACCACCGACCCGCGCGTTTTCGTCGAGGGCAAGGGGATGGCCCTGTGGGACGCGACCGGGCGGGAATATCTGGATGCGGTTTCGGGCGGGGTCTGGACGGTGAATGTCGGCTATGGCCGAACCAGCATTGCGGATGCGGTGCGCGATCAGTTGGTGAAACTGAACTACTATGCAGCAGCAGCGGGGAATGTTCCTGCGGCGCTGTTTTCGGAACGGCTGATCGGGGTCATGCCGGGGATGAGCCGGGTTTATTACTCGAATTCTGGGTCAGAAGCCAATGAGAAGGCTTACAAAATGGTCCGCCAGATTTCAGCTCGGCAGTATGGCGGAAAGAAGTGGAAGATCCTGTTCCGCGACCGCGACTATCACGGCACCACCATCGCCACACTGGCCACCAGCGGTCAGCCGCAGCGGGCGGAACAATATGGCCCCTTCCCCGATGGTTTCGTGATGGTGCCGCACTGTCTGGAATATCGCGCGCAATGGGACGGCCCTGACTATGGCCGCCGGGCTGCCGATGCCATCGAGGAGGTGATCCTGCGCGAAGGCCCCGATACCGTGGGGGCGATTATCCTTGAACCCGTGACCGCGGGTGGCGGCGTCATCACCCCGCCCGAGGGTTACTGGCCGCGCGTGCAGGAAATCTGCCGCAAATACGACATTCTTCTGATTATAGATGAAGTCGTTTGCGGTATGGGCCGCACCGGGGCGTGGTTCGGTTATCAGCATTACGGCATCCAGCCCGACATCGTGACCATGGCCAAGGGGCTGGCCTCGGGCTATGCGGCGATCTCCTGCACCGTGACCACGGAACGGGTATTCGATATGTTCAAGGACGCGCCCGAGGACGGCCTGTCCTATTTCCGCGACATTTCGACCTTTGGCGGCTGCACCGCTGGCCCGGCCGCAGCGCTGGAAAACATGCGCATTATCGAGGACGAAGGGCTGGTCGAAAACACCGCCCGCATGGGCGAACGCTGCCTTGGCAACCTGCGGGCGCTGATGGACCGGCACGCCGTCATCGGGGATGTGCGCGGCAAGGGCCTGTTCCTGGGGGCCGAGCTGGTCAGCGACCGCGCCACCAAGGAACCCCTGCCGGAAAAGACCGTGCAGGCAGTCGTGGCCGAATGTCTGGCTCAGGGGGTGATTATCGGCGCGACCAACCGTTCGCTGCCGGGGCTGAACAACACACTCTGCCTGTCGCCCGCGCTGATCGTGACGGCAGATCAGATCGACCGCATCACTGACACCATCGACCGCGCCTTGACCAAGGTGATCGGCTGAGATGTCGCAACTGGACGAGATCGACCGCAAGCTGATCAGGCTGCTGCAACAGAACGCCCGGCTCAGCAACAAGGCGCTGGCCGAGGCGGTCGGGCTGTCGCAATCCTCTTGCCTGCGCCGGTTGCGTCTGCTGGAGGATAAGGGCGTGATCGGCGGCTATACCGCCGTTCTGTCCGGCGCGGGCGATGGCGGCATGGCGGTGCTGGTCAATATCACGCTGGAACGACAGACCGATGACAGCATGAACCGTTTCGAGGCCGCCGTGCGCACCCACCCTGAGATCCGGGAATGTTTCCTGATGGCGGGCGGATCGGATTATGTGCTGCGTTTTCAGGTCGATGGCCCGGCCGAGTTCGAGCGTATCCATGCCGAGGTTCTGTCCACCCTGCCGGGCGTCGCACGCATCCATTCCAGCTTTGCGATTCGTAATGTGCTGGCCCGGAAGGCGCCGACCCGGCGCTGAATCGCAGAAACTGCCACACGCTGCAATCCGCCACCGCAGAATCTGCGTCCAACGGCAGATTCTGCGGCACTCTGACAACCTGTTGCGCCCATCCAACGCTAGGCTGACCCTCAAGGCGGGCAGAAACCGCCGCGCATCAGGGGGTTATCACATGAACATCATCGTTCTTGGCGCGGGAATCATTGGCGTCACAAGTGCGTGGCAACTGGCCAAACGCGGGCATCAGGTCACGGTCATTGATCGCCAGACCGCGCCCGCGATGGAGACCAGCCACGCCAATGCCGGGGAACTGTCGTTCGGCTATTGCTCACCCTGGGCCGCGCCGGGCATCCCGGCCAAGGCGATCCGCTGGATGCTGATGAAACACGCGCCGCTGATCCTGCGGCCCAAGGCGGACCGCGCCATGATCGGCTGGCTGACCGAGATGCTGAAGAACTGCACCAGTGCCCGCTATGCACTGAACAAATCGCGGATGCTGCGCCTGTCGGATTACAGCCGCCTTGCCCTGGCTGATCTGCGGGCGGAAACCGGCATCGACTATGACCAGCGGATGCAAGGCACGCTGCAACTGTTCCGCAACGATCAGCAGGTCGAGGCCGCCGCCAAGGATATGAAGGCGCTGGCTGCCGATGGGATTCCCTTTGAATTGCTGGATATTGACGGCTGCATCGCCCGCGAACCGGCGCTGGCCCATGCCCGCGACCGTATCCGGGGCGGGCTGCTGACACCGCAGGATGAAACCGGCGATTGTTTCAAATTTACCACCGCGCTGGCCGCTCTGGCGGCGGATCGCGGCGTTGATTTCGCCTATGGCACCACCATCCTTGGCCTTGCCGTCGAGGGCGGCCGCGTTATCGGCGTGCAGACGGATCAAGGGCTGATGCAGGCCGATGCGGTCGTGGTCTCGATGGGGGCCTATTCGCCGGCGCTGCTGGCCCCGGTCGGGATTTCGCTGCCGGTCTATCCGGTCAAGGGCTATTCGCTGACCATCCCCATCACCGACCCGGCCCGCGCCCCGGAATCGACGGTCATGGATGAAACCTACAAAATCGCCATCACCCGGCTTGGCGACCGCATCCGCGTCGGCGGCATGGCCGAGATTTCCGGCTTTAACGAAACCCTGCCCGACGCGCGGCGGCGGACACTGGACCATTCCGTGACCGACCTGTTCCCCGGCGGCAACCTGAGCCGGGCCGAGTTCTGGACCGGCAAGCGCCCGATGACCCCCGACGGCACCCCGGTCATCGGCGCGACGCATCTGCAAGGGCTGTTCCTGAACACCGGCCACGGCACGCTTGGCTGGACGATGAGCGCAGGCTCGGCCCGGCTGATCGCGGATCTGGTCAGCGGCACCGCGCCAGAGATCCGCGCCGACGATTTGGGTATCAGCCGCTATGGCGCAGGACCAGCCACCCCGATTGCGCCGCTGGCCGCCTGAGGGGCTGCCCCCTCTGGCGGCGCGGCCTTATTCCGCGATGGCCTGCCCCATGCGCTGCAATGTGACCCCAACCGTATCAAAGACAAAAGTGCCGGTCTGCTGCACCCCGCCCATCAGCGATTGCGGGCGGTGTTCCTCAAGGTCCGACAGGATGCCGGTCAGCCGCGCATAACGGTCATGGCCAATCGAATCGGCAGGAATCGCAGAAATATCGACGATCAGCACCCCGGTTTCCGCAGCCAGCGCCGTGGTGGCCGGGTCGCGGACATCCAGCCCACCCATGCGGCGACTGCCTGCCGAAATCCGTGACGATACAATCAGCGCCCGGTCGTCGGTCGCGGCCAGAACCGCAATCGGCTGCCGCATCCTGCCAATGATGCGGGTTTGTTCGCGGAACATATCCACATCAAGATCAGGCGCGACCAGCACAACCTCCAGCCGGTCCAGCACGTCACGACGCCCCTGAAGCGCAAGCTGGCGCAGGGCCTCCATCGTCAGGCGTCCTCCCATGCTATGCGCCATCAGCATCACCGGGCGCGGGCTGGCCTCTGCGCTCAGGATCAGCAACTCTGCCAGAGCCGAACGCGCGGAATCGGCCGCATCCTGATCGCCCAGATAATCCCCCAGCCGCGCCCCCGAGGGCCACGAGAACAGGATCGGATCACCCGGAATCCGGCTGTCAGCCGCCATTTGCGCGGCACGGAACAGGGCCTCCTGATGGCTGTGATTATAGCCATGAACGAAAATCCCGGCCCCACCCTGCGCCCGTATCCGCGCTGCGAAGGCCCGGCGGTCCAGCCCTTCGCGGGCGGTGGTCACGAAATGCTTTTCCGGATCGGGCGGGGTGCGGCCCGGCCATTCGATCTGCGCCGGAACATGGCCGGGTGGGATCGAGATGTCATAGCGCACAAACCCCATCGCAGACCCACGACCCGCCCCGTAATCGGCAGGATCGCTGCGGGTCGTGGCGGTCAGAACCGTGACCGTGCGCGCACCTGCCGGGGCCTGCACCGCAACCGGCTGTAACAGCTCTACACCCGGACGGGTTGCGCAGCCAGCAAGCGCCAGCGTCAGGATCAAAACCATCCGCCTCATCGCAAGAACCCCCGAAACCGAAGCAGCGCCAGCCAGAACAGCGCCGCGCCGATCATGGCAAGCGCGATGAATTGCGGCCAGACAATATCAAAGCCTGCCCCCCGGAACAGGATCGCCTGAGACAAGATGACAAAATGCGTGTTGGGCGCAGCCAGCATGATGAACTGCACCAGTTCGGGCATGGATTCGCGGGGTGTCATACCACCGGACAACATTTGCAGCGGCAGCAGAACCATAATCATCAGCAAACCGAATTGCGGCATCGTCCCCGCCGCCGTTGCAATAAAAATGCCCAGACAGGCCGAAGCCACGATCATCAGCACCGCACCGGCCATGAACAGCGGCACCGATCCCTGCACCGGCACTTTCAGCAGCATTTGCACCACCACCGCGATGGAAAAGCCCGAGGCCAGCAGAACCACCAGCCCCATGGACCAGATCTTCGACAGCATGATCTCGGTCACGGTTACGGGCATGACCAGCAGATGCTCGACCGTGCCATGTTCCTTTTCACGGATCAGCGCGGCGCCGGTCAGGATAATGGTCAGCATGGTGATCGACTGAATCACGCTGTTGATCGCCCCAAACCAGCCGCCATCCATGGTCGGGTTATAGCGCGCCCGCAAATCAAGCCCGACGGGCATTTCGACGGTGGTGCTGTGACCGGCCAGATAATCCCCGACCTCGCCCGAAACGATCTGCTGAATATAACCTGCACCGGTAAATGCCTGCGTCATACGCGTTGCATCCACATTCAACTGCACCGAAGGCCCATGCCCCGCCAGCAGGTCGCGCTCGAAATCCGGGGGAATGGTCAGCGAAAACGTGTCCATCCCGGCATCCATACGGGCATCGACCTGCCCCGTTCCGATCATCAGCGGCGGCATGAAATACGGTGCGGTAAAGCTGGCCGTGATCCGGCTGGAAAGCTGTGACTGATCTTCGTCCACAATCGAGATGGTCGCATTGGCCAGCCCGTCCGGCATCGTCTGCGCCGTCGTATAGACCGACAGGGTAAAGGAATACACAATCAGGATCAGCATGACCGGATCGCGCAGCAAACCGCGCAATTCCTTGATCCCAAGATGCAGGATGTTGTGCAGGTTCAGCATCGCCCCTTACCTCTCCTGCTTGCGCAAAAAGGCCGCCGCCAGCAGCAACAGCACCGGGGCCGCAAGCGCCAGCATCAGAAACGCCTGCCCAAGATCGGCAAAACCAAGCCCTTTGGAAAACACCCCGCGCGCGGCAATGATGAACCATGTCGCCGGGTAAACCTCACCAATGGCCCGCCCTGCACCTTGCAGCGAAGACACCGGATCAATCAGCCCGGAATATTGGGTGCCGGGAATCATCGTCAGCAGCGCCGTTGCAAACAGCGCCGCAATCTGGCTGGAGATGAACGAGGAAATCAGCAGGCCCATAGCCGTCGTCGCCAGCACATACAGCACCGCAGCCAGCACCAGCGCCGGCAGGCTTCCGGTCAGCGGCACACCGAACAGAAACACCGCGCAGGCCACCATCAGCGCAAAACTGACCATCGCCAGAACCGCATAGGGTGCCTGCTTTCCGATCAGAAACTCGGCCCGTGTCACCGGCGTGACATAGAAATTGATCATTGAGCCAAGTTCCTTTTCACGCACCACCGAAAGCGTGGCCAGCATCGCCGGGATCATCAGCAGCATCAGCGGGATCACCGCCGGAACGATGGCAATGATGCTTTTGACATCCGGGTTATAGCGATAGCGCAGGACCAGATCGAAGCTGCCCCGCACCCCGGCATCACCATAAAGTTCACGCATCTTGCGGGCCAGCCAGTCCGCGTGCATCCCCTGCACATAGCCCGCAACGGTTTCCGAACGGCTTGGGTTGGCGCCGTCGATCCAGGCCCCAATGGCAACATCATTGCCCCGCGCCACATCGCGGGCAAAACCGGGTGGAATCTCGATCGCCAGGCTAAGTTCACCCGAGCGCATCCGGGCGTCCAGCTCATCATAGCTGGCCAGTGGCGGGTGTTCGACGAAATAGCGCGATCCGGCAATATCCTGAATATAGTCACGGCTTTGCGTGGTCTGGTCACGATCCAGAACCGCGAATGACAGATCTTCGACATCGGTATTGATGCCGTAGCCGATCACCAGCATCAGCAGCAGACTGCCCACCAGCGCCATCGCCAGACGGATCGGATCACGTTGAAGTTGCAGGCTTTCCAACCGCGCATAGGACAGCATCCGGCGCAGACTGAACAGCCCGCCGGCATTGGCCACATGGGTTGATTTATCGGCGGCAACCAGAGCCGGGGCCATCGCACCCGTCTCTGGTTGCCGGTTCAGGGCCGCCCCCTCTGCGGCCCCGTCACGGCTGATCCCGGCATTCGGACCAGCCCCATCCGCAATAGCGTCTTCCAGATAGGCGATGAACGCATCCTCCAGCGTCTCTGCCCCTTTGCTTGCGGTGATCGCGGCGGCTGTATCGCTGACCAGCACCCGGCCAGCGTGCATCAGTGAAATGCGGTCACACCATGCCGCTTCGTTCATAAAATGGGTTGAAACGAAGATCGTCACCCCATCCTTGCGCGACAATTCGACAAGGATGCGCCAGAACCCGTCCCGCGCCACCGGATCAACACCCGAGGTCGGCTCATCCAGAATCAGGATCTCGGGCTTGTGGATCATCGCCACCGCCAGCGACAACCGCTGGCGCAAACCCAGCGGCAGGGCTTCCGGCAGGCTGTCCATGACCTCTGTCAGATCAAAGCGGCTGGCCATCTCATCAACGCGTGGGGGGATGCTGTCCGCAGACAGTCCGAACAACTGCCCATGCAGGACCAGATTCTGCCGGACCGTCAGTTCCGAATACAGCGAGAAAGCCTGCGTCATAAATCCGACCCGACGGCGGGTATCCATGTCAGACGCATCCACCTGATGCCCGAACAGCTCAGCGTGGCCCTCGGTTGGCTGCAACAGCCCGGTCAGCATCTTCATCGTCGTGGTTTTGCCGCAACCATTCGAGCCGAGGAAACCAAAGATTTCGCCCTTGGCAATCTGAAAGCTGACACGATCCACAGCGGTGAAATCACCAAAGCGCATGGTCAGATCATGCGCTTCGATGGCGATATTCCCGGCGGCTGCATCCAAAGGCGGGATCACCAGCGTCTTGTGTCCCGCCCGTTCCTGCTGCGGCAGCAAGGCGATAAAGGCCGCATCCAGATTATCGGTCCCGGTCCGCCCCAGCAATTCCGCCGTGGTGCCTGTCGCCAGCACCTGCCCGGCATTCATTGCCACAAGCCAATCAAAACGCGCCGCTTCTTCCATATAGGCGGTGGCGACAATCACGCTCATCTGCGGACGGTCGCGGCGAATATCGTCGATCAGCTCCCAGAATTGCCGTCGGGACAACGGGTCCACCCCTGTTGTCGGCTCATCAAGGATCAGGAAATCCGGGTCATGGATCAGCGCACAGATCAGCCCCAGTTTCTGCTTCATCCCGCCGGACAGCTTGGCGGCGGGACGATCCCGAAAAGCGGTCATTCCGGTTGCGGCCAGAAGGTCGCTGATCCGGCGCGCACGCTCGGCGGTATCATGGCCGAACAAGCGCCCGAAGAAATCGGCATTTTCGAACACCGACAGGGTTGGATATAGGTTTTTGCCCAATCCCTGCGGCATATAGGCGATACGCGGACAGATCGCACGACGATGTGCGGCGCTGCGCATGTCGCCGCCAAGCACGGTTATATTGCCCTGCTGCATCACCCGCGCCCCGGCCATCAGGGACAACAGGCTGGATTTCCCCACCCCGTCCGGGCCGATCAGCCCGATCATCCGTCCAGCAGGCAGCGACAGCGTGATGTCACGCAGCGCCTGAACCTTGCCATAGGATAGCGAAAGGCCCGAGATTTCGGCCACCAGCCCGGACATGGCGATTACTCAACGATATTCGACAAGGCGGCTGGCCATTCCGCCTGCGGGTCCAGTCTGACCCAAGCCATCCCCGGAAGGCCGGTTTTGACGTAATCGGAATATTTCCGCAGCAACTCGGGTTCGATCCGCGCCCGGATGCGGAACATCAGCTTTTCACGTTCTTCGGTGGTTTCTACGGTTTTCGGCGTAAACTGCGCCACATCCGCGACATAGGACACACTGGCCGGGATCACAAACTCCGGTGCCGCATCCATCACCAGCCGCACCTCGGACCCGACCTGCACCCGCCCTGCCTGCGAGGTCGGCAGGAAAAACGTCATGTAAACATCGGTCAGATCGACAAGGTTCAGGATACGCGCGCCCGCCGCGACGATTTCGCCTTCCTGCGCCACGCGATACTGCACCCGTGCATCACGGGTCGCATGCAGCGTAGCATCGTTGATCGAGGCCGTCACCACGTCAATCGCGGCCCGTGCCGCCTCGACCGCCGCTTCGGCATCCACGACCTGCGAACGGGCCGAGCCGACCCCGGCTTCGGCGGCGGCCACCGCGGCTTCTGCCGAGGCAAGCCCGGCCCGCGCCTGCCGGTCTGCGGCGCGGTCATCATCCAGCGTTTGCTGCGAAATCGTATTGTTGCGCACCAGCCGCTCGGAACGCAGCAGCCGCGTCGCAGCCGCATCCGACACCGCACGGGCCTGCTCAACCGAAGCTGCCGCTGCCGCAACCTGTGCTTCGGCCTGACGCAGCAGGCTGCCGGCGGTCTCGACCCCGATTTCGGCCCGGCGAAGCTGCGCTTCGGCCTGACGCTTCTGTGCATTCATCTGGATCACGTCCATCTGCACCAGAACGTCACCCTGAGCCACATTGTCGCCTTCGGCCACGGTAATCTTGTCGATACGCCCGCCGGACAGCGCCGCCACATTGATTTCTGTCGCCTCGATCCGACCATTCGCATTGGCAAAACCAGCAGGAACCGCCGATGAGGTCAGTCGCGATACAGCAAGGCCACCCATCATCGCAACCGCAGCGCCGACAGCGGCCCAAACCCATATTTTCCTGCGATCCACCATCACATCCCCCGGTTGCACCTGTCCACCGCGTCCTTGCCATGCACCTGCGCCCCAAGTCAACGACCGTTGTTCAGGCTGGCGAAACTTGTTTGCTGCTGTCATACAGGCCGCACATGACAGAAAGGCACAAGCTGATGGCAATTGCGGCACAAAGCGTCCCCGTTCCGGCCCGCGACCGGATTCTGGATGCCGCCATCCAGCGATTTGCCAACGCGGCCTATGCCGAGGTCAGCCTGCGCGACATTGCCGCCGATGCCCGCGCCGATGTGGCCTATGTCCACCGCAGCTTCGGATCAAAGGCGGAGCTGTTCCAGCAAGTGTTGCTGAAAGCCATGCGGAAGGACCGGCAGGACGGCCAGCCACAAGATTCCGAGGCGCTGATCGCTGATATTCTGGAACGCGCCCTGACCCCGCCCACGCCCGAGGATGAAAAGGCGCTATTTCTGAACATCGTCCTGCGGTCCTGCACCAGCGCCGAGCCGCGCAAGATCCTGCGCGAAATCGTATCGGAGCATTTGAACGGCTGCGCCACCGCGCTGGGCAGCACCGACCCGGCCCGCATCATGCTGGCCCATGGTCTCGTGTTCGGCTTTGTGTTGCAACGCTATGTGCTGGAAATGGACGCGCTGGCCGGGCTGGACAATGACAAGGCCGCCGCAATCCTGACTCAAGCCCTGCGTGATATTCTGCAAGACGGCTAAATGGCGCGGGTCATAAAGACGCTGTTCGGGTCCGGGCGGTAATCGCCAAAGGGCGGACATTCCGCAAAGCCCGCCCGCTGATACAGCGCACGGGCGGGCGCAAAGACGGGTTCCGCCCCGGTTTCCAGCCACAGCCGCGACATGCCCAAGGCGCGGGCATGGTCAATCAGGTGATCCAGCATGGCGCGGGACAAGCCCTGACCGCGATATTCGACCAGAACATGCATGGATTTCAATTCGCCCTGATCCGGCGACAAGTGCTTGAGTGCACCCATGGCCAACACCCGACCGTCACGGCGCAAGGAAAAGAAATCCACCCCCACCAGCGCGGCGCGGTCCAGCATATGCACTGATTCCGGCGGCGACGATTCGTGACAATGCCGGGCGTGACGGTCGATCACAAGATCAAGGTCGGCGGACAGCGGGTCATCCGGCCCGATCACATCGCCCGAAGTCAATGCGTCCATGGGGCGCGACGGTCAGTGGCGAAGTTCTCGCCATAGCCACGCGGGCGGATATTGGCGGCACGCTTGTGGCTGGTCAGAACCTCGGCCTCGATGCTGTTTTCCTTGGCATAGGCCAGCGCCTCATCCAGCGAACCGAACCGCAGCCGCACCTGCGACTGCGTGTCGTCGCTGCTGGTCCAGCCCATCAGCGGGTCAATATCGCGGGCGTCAGCGGCAGGAAAGTCCAGCACCCAGCCTTTGGTCTTGGCGGTGCCGGATTGCATGGCATTGCGGGCTGGCTGATAGATGCGGGCGCGCATGGGTGTTTCCCCTGATTTATGGTCCCCCGCGTTATCGCCAAAGCCGGGCCGCGTTTCAAGAGCCTTCACCGGAACCGTTCATGGCAAAGCGCGTTGACCCAGACATGCCAATGACAGGAGACCACGACATGCGCCACCTCGCACTGATCGCCGCCACTGCCCTTTTGGCCGGCCCCACCCTCGCCCAAACCGCCCCGGAAACGCTGCACGCCGTCGTTAACAACACCGAAGGCCAAGAGGTCGGGCAAGTCACCGCGGTTCCGACACCCTCGGGCGTGATGCACCTGACCATCATCCTGCATGATCTGCCGCGCGGCACCCATGCGGTGCATATCCACGAAACCGGCGCCTGCACCCCCGACTTTGGCGCAGCGGGCGGCCATTTGGCAGGCGACAAGGACCATGGCATCATGGCCGAAAACGGCCCGCATCCGGGGGATCTGCCCAATATCCACATCCCCGAATCCGGGGCGCTGTCGGTGGAATATTTCGTCACCGGCCTGACGGCGGATATGCTGATGGACGCAGACGGCTCGGCCTTCATGATTCACGAAGGCGCTGACGATTATGCCACCCAACCAACCGGGGACGCAGGCGGTCGCCTTGGCTGCGGTGTCTTTGCTGCGCAGAGCTAACCTCTTTTCAGCCCTTGCAATGGGCCGTGGCTCAACCACATAACGGAACGAACCCGAAACGTGGGAATCCGCCATGGCTCATAACAACACCAATGCCCCCGGCCCGCTGCTGCCCGAACAGATCCGCCCCAAGCTGGAGGGCGGCAAGCGTTTTGTCATGCACAGCGAGTTTCAGGCCGCAGGCGACCAGCCGACCGCGATTGTCGAACTGTCGCAAGGCGTCCGCGATGGCGAGCGCGATCAGGTGTTGCTTGGCGCGACCGGTACCGGCAAAACCTTCACCATGGCCAAGGTCATCGAGGAAACCCAACGCCCGGCCATCATCCTTGCCCCGAACAAGACCCTTGCCGCGCAGCTTTATGGCGAGATGAAGGGGTTTTTCCCCGAAAACGCCGTCGAATATTTCGTCAGCTATTACGACTATTATCAGCCCGAAGCCTATGTGCCGCGCAGCGATACCTATATCGAGAAGGAAAGCCAGATCAACGAGGCCATCGACCGGATGCGCCATTCGGCCACGCGGGCACTGCTGGAACGCGACGATGTGATTATTGTGGCCTCGGTCTCCTGCATCTACGGCATCGGCTCGGTCGAAACCTATTCGGCCATGACGCAGGATATGGTCGTAGGGCAAAGCTATGACCAGCGCGAGTTTCTGGGTCAGCTTGTCGCACAGCAATACCGCCGCCTTGACGCGGCCTTTCAGCGCGGCGGTTTTCGGGTGCGCGGCGATCTGGTCGAGGTCTGGCCCGCCCACCTTGAAGATCGCGCATGGCGGTTCAGCTTTTTCGGCAATGAGCTGGAAAGCATCACCGAGTTCGACCCGCTGACCGGCGCGCGCGAGGGCGATTATCAGCAGATCCGTATCTATGCCAACAGCCATTACGTCACCCCGCGCCCGACGCTGAATCAGGCGATCAAGGGCATCCGCAAAGAGCTGACCCACCGGCTGAAACAATTCACCGACGAGGGCAAGCTGCTGGAGGCGCAACGGCTGGAACAGCGCACCAATTTCGACCTTGAGATGCTGGAGGCCACCGGCGTCTGCAACGGGATCGAAAACTATTCCCGCTATCTGACCGGCCGCGCCCCCGGCGAGCCGCCCCCTACCCTGTTCGAGTTCATCCCGGACAATGCCATTGTTTTCGCCGACGAATCCCATGTCAGCGTGCCGCAGATCGGCGGCATGTATCGCGGCGACTTCCGGCGCAAATCGACGCTGGCGGAACATGGCTTCCGCCTGCCAAGCTGTATGGACAACCGCCCGCTGAAGTTCGAGGAATGGGACGCAATGCGCCCGCAATCGGTCTTTGTCAGCGCCACCCCCGCGCAATGGGAAATGGACCAGACCGGCGGCATCTTTACCGAACAGATCATCCGTCCCACCGGGCTTCTGGACCCGGTGGTGGAAATCCGCCCGGTCGAAATGCAGGTCGATGATCTGGTCGATGAAATCCGCAAGGTCGCAGCCGCCGGAATGCGCACGCTGGCCACCGTTCTGACCAAGCGCATGGCCGAGGATCTGACCGAATATCTGCACGAACAGGGCATCCGCGTGCGCTATATGCACAGCGACATCGACACGATCGAACGCATTGAAATCCTGCGCGATTTGCGGCTTGGGGCTTTTGATGTTCTGGTCGGCATCAACCTGCTGCGCGAAGGGCTGGACATCCCGGAATGTGGCCTTGTCGCCATTCTGGACGCGGACAAGGAAGGCTTCCTGCGCTCGGAAACCTCGCTGATCCAGACCATTGGCCGGGCCGCGCGTAACGCGGATGGCCGGGTTATCATGTATGCCGACAAAATCACCGGCAGCATGGAACGCGCGCTGGCTGAAACCGAACGCCGCCGCGCCAAGCAGATGGCCTATAACGAAGAACACGGCATCACGCCCCAGACGGTGCGCAAGAATGTCGATGACGTGCTGGCCGGGCTGTGGCAGGGCGACACCGACCAGTCGCGCATTACGGCCACCGTCGATAAGCCCATGGTGGGCGCCAATCTTGCCGCGCATCTGGACGCGCTGCGGGTGCAAATGCGCAAAGCCGCCGAAAACCTTGAGTTCGAAGAAGCCGCCCGGCTGCGCGATGAGGTCAAGCGGCTGGAGGCCGTGGAACTTGCCGTTTCCGACGACCCGCTGGCCCGCCAGTCCGAAATCGAGGATGCCGTGGAAACCGCAACCAAAGCCCGCGGTCGCTCAACCGCAGGCCGCGCTGGTCAGCGCGGCGGCACCAAACGATCAAAGCGCCGGTGATCCGATGAAATACAGCCTGATCCTCGCAGCCCTTGCAACCAGCGCCGCCGCCTCATCACCCGAGGCGTGGGATACATGGCGGCAAGAGGTCGCCACAACCTGCCTCGCCGCCCTGCCTGACGGGCAAATCGCCGCAATTCAGGTCAACCCATGGGGCAGCGAAAGTTATGGTGCGGCCATCCTCGACCTGCCCAGCGGAGAACGCCTTGTCTGCATCTTCGACAAACGCAGCAAAGCGGCGGAACTCACCGCGCCCTTTGCCCCGGCAGACTGACCTGCCCATCTTTTGTCCCCAAATATCCCCGCCGGAGGCATCCGACGGGGACAGCATCACATCCGGTCCCGCAAAGCGCCTGGATCAGCCACAGCTCACATTAACCAGCTTGCCGGTGCGGTCATATTCAAAATTGATCCGCGACGGGCTATAGTCCTTCGTTACCGGCTCGCCCGTGCGATAGTGACGAAGTTCCAGCCCGGCGGGAATGGTGATCTCGGGCGAACGCTCACCCACATATTGCTGGAACGGCGCGGCATCACATTGCGCGGGTTCTGGCACCGACACCTCAACTTCGGGTTCGGCACAAGCCGCCAGCAAGGGCGCAGCGGCAATCAGGGTCAGAATGGCGGGTTTCATGTCGAATCTCCTTGTTCTGAACGACACCCGCCAACGCAGCACCGTGGCGGGGGTTTCCGCCGATGGGTGCCACCAGCGGAAAGCTGCCGTCAGAACCGCGCCAGCACCAGATCCGTCAGCGCCTCGATCTCGGCCCGCGCGGCCCCCTTCGGCCCCTCGGCAACGCCCGCACCACGGCCAAGCGTCTCGGCATAGGCCACGCGGTTTGCGATCTGCACCGGCGCCACCTCGGCCTCCAGTGCCGCCGCCCCTTCGGCCACCTCTCCCGCCAGCCGCGTATTCGGGCGGGTGCGGTTCAGCACCACCAGACAGTCGCGCTTTTCGCGCCGCGCAAGATCCAGCACGCCCTCGGTCGCCCATAGATCCACATGGCTGCTGGCCACCGGCACAAGCACCAGATCCGCCACCCGCAAGGCCGGGCGCAGGTCGCTGTCGATCTTGGGCGGGGTGTCGATCAGTACCACATCGAACCGCTTGGCCAGCTTCTCCGATTCATAAGACGCCCCCCATGCCGAAGATGTCGAGAACTCCAACCCCTCATCCTCGCCCCGCACGGCCATCCGTTCCATGAACCAGCGGCCCATACTGCCCTGCGGGTCGGTATCGACCAGCGCCACGCGCAGCCCCCGCGCCCGCAACGCAACCGCCAGATTGACCGCCAGCGTAGTCTTGCCCGAGCCGCCCTTCTGCTGCGCAATCGTCAGGATATGTCCGGCCATAACGCCCCCCTACCGCTTTCGCTGCATTGCAGCATAAGCCAAGCCAGCGCGCTAGTGGAAATTGCCGCCCTGATCGTGAACCGAAGCCAGCTCATACATCACCGGCTCGAAACTGCGGCACATGCCATGGATCACCTTGTTGCGCTCTCGCATTTCTGGCGTGCGCAGCATCGCCTTGTAATCATTGCGATCCTGCCATTGTGAATAGGTTGCAATCCGGGTCTGCGCATCATTCACATGAATCGCCCCGGAAATATAACCGGGCTGTCGGCTGATGACCTCGGCATAGGCCGCTTCCAGTGCATCCAGCACATCCTGAACCGTGCCGGGCGTCACCTCAAAGGTGCAGATGACGGTCTGACCTGAAAAATCTGCGCGAATCTCGGGCATTGGCTCCTCCTTTATGGCTGTGGCCAGCTTGGCACGAATCCGGCGACAGGCAAAGCCTTGCCCGCACCACGCGCCGGGTCCAATAGTGCCGGAAAGGAGATTGCGATGATTCCCATTTTCGACGGCCACAATGATTTCCTGCAACGCATGGTGGATGCAGGCCCGAACCGTGACCAGCTTTGGCTGAAAGGCGACGGCCACGGCCATCTGGACCTGCCCCGGATGCAGGCGGGCGGCATGGCGGGCGGGTTCTTCGCCATCTGGACCCCGATGCAGGACGGCGACATCGGCGGCAACTGGATGGAAATGATGGCCGAGCCGCCCTTCTCGGTGCCGCTGCCCCGCCCCATCGACGCCCCCGAAGCCCTGCCCGGCGCATTGGCGCAGGCCGCCAATCTGCTGGCGATGGAGCGCACCGGCACGCTGTCAATCTGCCGCAGCGTTGCCGACATCCGCGACGCCATGGCTGCAAACCGCATCGCTGCAATCCTGCATATCGAAGGCGCCGAACCCATTGCCGACCTTGACGCGCTGCATGTCTGGCATGCGATTGGCCTGCGCTCGCTGGGTCCGGTCTGGTCGCGCAGCACGCGCTATGCCCATGGCGTGCCTTTTGCCTTCCCATCCTCGCCCGACACCGGCGACGGGCTGACGGATGCAGGCCGCGACCTGATCCGTGAATGTAACAGCCTGAAAATCATGGTCGATCTGTCGCATTTGAACGAAAAGGGCTTCTGGGACGTGGCCCGGCTGTCCGATGCGCCGCTGGTCGCCAGCCACTCGAACGCCCATGCAATCTGCCCAAGCTCGCGCAACCTGACCGACGATCAGCTTGCCGCGATCCGCAACAGCGGCGGGCTGGTCGGGCTGAACTATGCGGTGAACTTCCTGGTTCCCAATGGCTCGCGCCACCCGTTCGAAGGCTTTGCCCCCATGCTGCACCAGCTTGACCACCTGCTGAACGCCTTGGGCGAAGATGGCGTGGCGCTCGGCTCGGATTATGACGGTGCGACCATGCCCGCCGATCTCAGCGATGCATCAAAACTGCAAGAGCTGATCGCCGCCATGTTGCCCCACTACGGCGAGGCCCTGACCCGCAAGATTGCCCATGAAAACTGGCTGAACCTGCTGGCCCGCACATGGGGGCAATAATCTTTTGTCCCTAAATATCCCCGCCGGAGGCATCCGCCAGTGCCGCAAGCACCAAGGCCAGCCATCGGCGGGATAACATCACCAGCATTGGCCCCTGAAGGGTCAGATCAACCGGGCCGAGCGTCTGGTTTGACGTGCCGATGACCTCATCCGGCGCAAAGCCGATACCGTCAATTGGCCAGCGCAGCCCGTGGCTTTCCCCACGCGCCGCGCCCATCGGAAACAGCGACAGCCGCTCACCCGCAGGCAGCGGCAGGCGCAGCCGGGGTGGTGCCAGAAAGCACAGATCTTCCCCCGCGATCATCACCGCCGCAGGGCCGACCCGCCGCGCCATGACCGACAGCGCCGCAAGCTGATGGTCCAGCCGCTGCCCGGAAAACCCCACCGCAATCACGAAAGGCGCGTCGATCCGCGACAGGCATTTCTCGAAATCGGTGCTGGCTTGTTCGGGAATATGATGCACCTGCGCAATCTGCGCCCGCGCCACATCCGAGACCGAATCCAGATCCCCGATCACCGCCGCAGGCACCTGCCCCAAAGCCAATGCCTGATCCGCGCCGCCATCAGCAGCGACCAGAAGCGGGGCGAACCCAAGCGCCTCTGCCAGCTCATCCGCCGCGACCGCGCCGCCGCCGATCAGCGTCACCCCGGCCTTGCTGCGGACCAGCGCGGTCATTCCTCGCCGCGGCCGACGCCCATGAACACCCGCTTGAACGGCAGCACCCATGCAAAGGCCAGCACGATATATAGCAGCAGTTCCAGCCAGACCGGCAGCCGCCCGAAACGGTCATCAATCCACGCCAGCAGCCACCATGCGCCAACAATATACAGTGGCAGCCAGACCAGCAGCAGCACCAAAGACCAGCGTTTGCGCGTTTTCAAATTCATGGAACAATCCTTTCCGGTCGCCGCAGGCCCGCAGCCGAGGTAGCAGCCCGCAGCAGCCTTTGCGTCCAGCGCCGCATATGACGTTCCGCCCCACCCCGGCGGACAGTTGCAAAATAATGGATGCGTAGCGGATGAAAGCCGCAAAAGCCCAAGACTTGCCGGCACAACCTGCGCTCCATCGGGTTGCCCCACAGCCAGCGCAGCACCGGCGCGGGCGTGTCCCCGGTCACGATCACATCTGCTGAACGCCCCGCCATCAGCCGGTCCCATAACGGGCTTTTCGGGCGATAGCGGAACAGCCTGCCAGGCAGGAAAATCCGCTCGATCATGCCCTTGACCAAGGCCGGTTCCGCACCCCACCACATCGGCCAGGCCATGACCAGATGATCGGCAGCAATGATCGCATCCTGAAGCGCCTGCAAGTCAGACTCCAATGCCTGCGGCTCGGCATAACCACGCCGCAGGATCGGATCAAAGGTCAGATCGCGCAAAGCAATCCGCGTAACCTCTGCCCCCTCGGGCAGTGCAGCCTGATAGATGTCCAGCAGATGTGCCGTCAGCCGCCCGGAATCGGGATGGCCGTCGATCAGCAGGACACGCAGACCAGCCATCAATCCGCGAACGGATCGGTGACAAGGATGGTGTCATCGCGTTCCGGACTGGTCGAAAGCAGCGCAACCGGGCATTGGATCAGTTCCTCGATCCGGCGCACATATTTGATCGCCGCCGCAGGCAGGTCTGCCCAAGACCGCGCCCCTTCGGTCGATTCCGTCCAGCCCTCGATTTCCTCATAGACCGGCACCGCACGGGCTTGCAGCGCGGCGGCCGTGGGCAGGTAATCGTAATGCTGGCCATCCACGGTGTAGCCGGTGCAGATTTTCAGGGTCTCGAACCCGTCCAACACGTCCAGCTTTGTCAGCGCAATGCCGTTCACGCCGGAAATCGCGCAAGTCTGACGCACCAGTGCCGCATCAAACCAGCCGCAGCGGCGCTTGCGCCCGGTAACGGTGCCGAACTCATGCCCGCGTTCACCAAGGCGCTGGCCGGTCTCGTCCTCCAACTCGGTCGGGAACGGGCCGGAACCAACCCGCGTCGTGTAAGCCTTCACGATTCCAAGCACATAACCAATCGCCCCCGGCCCCATGCCGGTGCCGCTGGCAGCCATGCCCGACATGGTGGTTGAACTGGTCACATAAGGATAAGTGCCGAAGTCAATGTCCAGAAGGCTGCCCTGTGCGCCTTCGAACAGGATGCGCTTGCCCGATTTGCGGGCGTCATTCATCACCTTCCAGACCGGCTGCGCATAAGGCAGCAGTTTGGGGGCAATCTCCAGCAACTTGGCCCGCAGCGCAGCCCGGTCGATCGGTTCCGCACCAAGCCCCTGCCGCAGCGGGTCGTGATGCGCCAGCAACCGGTCAAGGCGCTGATCCAGTGTTTCCGCATCCGCAAGATCAGCCACGCGAATGGTGCGCCGCCCGACCTTATCTTCATAAGCCGGACCGATACCGCGCCCGGTGGTGCCGATTTTCGAGGCCCCCGCAGCCTCCTCGCGCAAGCGATCCAGATCCTGATGCAGCGGCAGGATCAACGGCGTATTCTCGGCAATCATCAGGTTGTCGGTGGAAATCGCTACGCCCTGCGCCGCCAGCTTGTCGATCTCGGTGAACAGCGCCCAAGGGTCCAGAACCACACCATTGCCGATCACCGCGATCTTGCCCTGACGCACAATCCCCGAGGGCAGCAGCGACAGCTTATAGACCTGATTGCCGATCACCAGCGTATGCCCGGCGTTATGCCCCCCCTGAAACCGCGCGATCACATCGGCACGCTCGGACAGCCAATCCACGATTTTGCCCTTGCCCTCATCGCCCCACTGAGCGCCGACAACCACCACATTCGCCATATCCGGCCCCTCTCATTTTGCCGTGATCGTCTATAATCGCCAAGCCCCGCAGGGGAAAGCCCATTCGCACCCCGCAGGTCAGAACTCGATCCCCGGTTGTGCCTTGATCCCGGCGCGAAACGGGTGCTTGACGGCAGCAATCTCGCTGACCAGATCCGCAATTTCGATCAGCTCGGGCTTGGCATTGCGGCCGGTCAGGATCACATGGGTCATTTCGGGCTTTTCGTCGCGCAGAAAGGCCATGACCTCATGCACATCCAGATAATCATAGCGCAGCGCGATGTTGATTTCATCCAGCAGCACCAGCCGGATACGCGGATCACGGATCAGCTCCTTGGCCTTTTCCCACGCCCGTGCAGCAGCCGCCACATCCCGGTCGCGGTCCTGTGTTTCCCAGGTAAAGCCTTCGCCCATCACGAAAATCTGGCACTGATCCGCAAAATGCTCACGCAGGACACGAGCCTCGCCGCTGTCCCATGCCCCCTTGATGAACTGCACCACTGCGCAGGGCATCTCATGCCCAATCGCCCGCAGAACCATGCCAAAGCCGGACGAGGATTTCCCCTTGCCCGGCCCAGTATGAACCACGATCAGCCCTTTTTCACCGGTCTTTTCGACCATCATCTTGTCGCGGGCGGCTTTGATTTTGGCCTTTTTCTCGGCGTGGCGCGCGGTATCGGTCATGCGGCAACCTCGGTTAATGCGGGGGCAAAGGGGGTGACGCTGACCTGCCGGCCCTCGAACACGCAGAAGGAACCGGCAGGGATTTCGGACCAATCGGCCTCATCCTGCTCCAGCGGTTCGGATACAACGGCCCGCCCGCCGCGACTGTCGGACCAGCGATGAAACAGCGTCGGCGCGGCATCATCGCTGGCATAGCGGATCGCGTAAAGCCGCTGGCCATCCGAAAACGCTGCGGTCAGCCGCACATAGGGCAATTCGCCCCGCGCACGGGCAAGGCCCTCAAACCGCGCCGCCGTCCGCGCCATCGCCCCCTGCGGGTCATGGTCCAGCCCATCGGCCACGGCAGCCAGAAAAAACGCCTCGCTGTCAGTCGCCCCCTTGCGGTGTTCGTAAAGATCGTCAGGGATCAGCATTTCCGCGTGCCGCCGCCAATGATGAAAGCCGCCGAATTGGCCATTGTGCATGAAGCTCCAGCGGCCAAAGGTAAACGGGTGGCAATTGTTGCGGCTGGTTGCCGTTCCGGTCGAGGCGCGAACATGTGCCATGAACAGCCCGGATTTCACGCTTTCGGTCAGGCTGCGCAAGTTCGGGTCGGACCACGCAGGCATCACATCGCGGTAAAGGCCGGGTTCCGGGCGATGCGCATACCACGCCACCCCGAACCCATCCGCATTGACCGGCGTGTGGCAGCGCCGTGCCCCGATGGATTGCCGCACCAGCGAGTGACCGGGCTTGCTGACGATATCCTCCAGAAAGATCGGCACCCCAATGTAAGCTGCCCAACGGCACATGACCCTGCCTCGCTATATTGGCCCGGCAGGACTCCGCCGGGCCGATGACCTTATGTCGTTCTCATCTTATTCCGTTGCCATCATCGTGACGATATCAGCCAGCATCTTGCAAACCGCCGCCTCATCGGTGCCGTCCTGCGCGGCAATATCCGCCAGCGAGATGCGCTCCGCCTGACCATCACCGGCGATCCCCTGACGGCCCATCGCCTCAACCGCGTCGCCTTTGGCCGCATCGCTGACCGGCAGCCGGGTCAGCAGCTTATCCTGAGCCGCCACCGCAGTCGCCGCGCTGTAACCCTTGCCCGCGCAATAGGTCAGCAGCCCCTTTTGATTCCGCTCGACCAGATAGCGGTCGGGGTCTTGCGCATGAGCCAAGCCTGCCGCCAAAATCACAGCGGCACCAAATGAAACGCTCTTAATCATCTGTTTTCTTCTGTTTTTCCATCCACAGAGTAGCACAAGGGTTCTTCACCCCACCAACAGCGATTCCACCGCAGCAATCGCCGCCGCCTCATCTGTCAGTGCAGGCGCACCGCCCTGCGCACGATCCGGGCGACCACCGCCGCCCTTGCCGCCCAAAGCCTCAACTGCCGCGCGGACCATATCCACGGCGCTGAGCCGTTCGGTCAGATCAGGCGTCACGCCCGCCGCAACTGTCGCCTTGCCATCGGTTTCCGCCAGCACCAGCACTGCGCCCGATCCAAGCCGTGCCTTCATCTCATCGACCAGCGCGCCGACCTCTTTGCCCGACAGCCCGTCCACCCGGTTCGAGATAAAGCTGATGCCACCAATCTGCCGTGCCTCGCCCGCGCCAGTACCGCCCATCGTCAGTTCCCGGCGAAGCTGCGCAACCTCGTTTTGCAGGGCCTTGCGTTCATCGGCCAGCGCCTTGACCCGGCCTGCGACATCTCCCGACTGCGCCTTCAGAAGCCCTGCAATCTGTGCAAGCTCCGCATCCGCCGCCCGCAAATGCGCCAGCGCCACTGACCCGGTCAGCGCCTCGATCCGACGCACCCCGGCACTGGAAGCGCTGTCGCCAAGCAACACGAAAGCCCCAATGTCGCCGGTCCGCGACACATGGGTGCCGCCGCAGAGCTCCAGACTATAGGTCCGCTGGTCAGCCCCCTTGCCGGAACCATCCTGCCGCCCCATCGAGACGACCCGAACTTCATCGCCATATTTCTCGCCAAACAGCGCCTGCGCACCCAAGGCGCGTGCATCATCCGGCGTCATGATCCGGGTTTCAACCGGCGTATTCTGGCGGATATAGTCATTCACCTCGGCTTCGATACCGGCAAGTTCCTCGGCACTGAGCGCCTTGCCATGGCTGAAATCGAACCGCAGCCGGTCATCCGCATTCAAGCTGCCGCGCTGCGCAACATGCTCACCCAAAGCCTGACGCAGCGCCTCATGCAGCAGGTGCGTGGCCGAATGGTTCGCCCGAATAGCCGTCCGCCGCGCATGATCGACCGAAAGGATCGCGCCCTGACCACGTTCAATATGGCCCTCTGTCACCTCGGCAAAATGGATAAACAGGCCGCCTTGTTTCTTGGTGTCCGTCACCCGCGCCGCGCCGGTTTCAGTCTTGACCAGCCCGGTATCCCCCACCTGACCACCGCTTTCAGCATAGAACGGCGACTGGTTCACCACGATCTGAACCTGCTGGCCTTGTTCGGCCCGCGCGATTTCCGCACCCGCGGCAACCAGCGACAGGATGGCCCCTTCGGCCTGCTCATTGTCATAGCCCAGGAACTCGGTGCTGCCGTGTTTTTCCGCCAGATCGAACCAGATTGCCGCATCCGCCGTCTCGCCCGAACCAGCCCAAGCCGCCCGCGCCTTGGCTTTTTGCTCAGCCATAGCCGCGTCAAACCCGGCCACCTCAACACCACGCCCCTGTTCGCGCAGCGCATCCTGCGTCAGATCCAGCGGGAAGCCGTAAGTATCATAAAGTTTGAACGCCGCCTCACCGGGCAGATCGGCCCCTTCCGGCAGGCGCGCAACCTCATCCGTCAGCAGGCGCAGGCCCCGGTCCAGCGTTTGCCGGAAGCGGGTTTCCTCGCCTCGCAGCGTTTCCTCAATCATCGCCTGACCACGCACCAGCTCAGGATAGGCATCGCCCATCTGACGCACCAGCGCCGGCACCAGTTTATGCATCACCGGATCTTGCGCGCCAAGCATATGCGCATGACGCATTGCCCGCCGCATGATCCTGCGCAGCACATAGCCGCGCCCCTCATTCGATGGCATCACACCATCGGCAATCAGGAACGAGGTCGAACGCAGGTGATCCGCGATCACCCGATGATGCACCTTGCCATCACCATCCGGGGCGCCATCGGTTACATTGGCGCTGGCCTCGATCAAGCTGCGCATCAGATCGGTGTCATAATTGTCATGCTTGCCTTGCAGCAGCGCACCGATCCGTTCCAGCCCCATACCAGTGTCAATCGAGGGGTTCGGCAGGTCTTTCATGCTGCCATCCTCGAACTGCTCGAACTGCATGAAAACGAGGTTCCAGATCTCGATGAAGCGGTCGCCATCCTCATCCGCCGAACCCGGAGGGCCGCCCCAGATATGGTCGCCATGATCGTAAAAGATCTCGGTGCAGGGGCCACAAGGGCCAGTCGGTCCCATCTGCCAGAAATTGTCGCTGGTCGGGATCCGAATAATCCGATCATCGGTCAGCCCCGCAACCTTCTTCCAGATCGTCGCAGCCTCCTCATCCGTGTGATACACTGTGACCAGTAGCTTATCCTTGGGAATACCAAAATCCCGGGTCAGCAACTCCCATGCAAAAGGGATCGCCTGTTCCTTGAAATAGTCGCCAAAGCTGAAATTGCCCAGCATTTCAAAGAAGGTATGATGGCGGGCGGTATAGCCTACATTGTCAAGATCATTGTGCTTGCCCCCGGCCCGCACGCATTTCTGCGCCGTCGTCGCCCGGTCATAGGCACCGCTTTCGACGCCCGTAAAACGGTTCTTGAACTGCACCATCCCCGAATTGGTGAACATCAGCGTCGGATCATTGCGCGGAACCAAGGGGCTGGACGGCACGATCTGATGGCCATTGCGGGCAAAGAAATCCAAGAAGGTGGATCGGATATCGTTCAGACTGGCCATGTCAATTCCCTTCGGCTGCGGCAGGATCAGGGCATATCGCTGCGTCGCCCCGGCGTAAAGCGGGGATATGCCCCGCTTTACGCCAGACAATCATTCTTCGGTCAGATCATCGTCCTCGTTTTCGCTTGCCGCAAAATCAAGCCCGTGGCTGGCGCGGATCTTATCCTCGATTTCCAAGGCTTTTTCCGGGTTCGACCGAAGAAACTGTTTAGCGTTTTCACGCCCTTGGCCGATCCGCTCATCCCCGTAGGAATACCAGGCGCCAGACTTCTCGACCACGCCGGCCTTCACCCCAAGGTCGATCAACTCGCCGACCTTGCTGATCCCCTCACCATACATGATATCGAACTCAACCTGCCGGAAGGGTGGCGCGACCTTATTCTTGACCACTTTCACCCGTGTCGAGTTCCCCACCACCTCATCCCGATCCTTGATCGAGCCAGTGCGGCGGATATCCAGACGAACCGAAGCATAAAACTTCAGCGCATTACCGCCCGTCGTGGTTTCCGGGTTGCCGAACATGACGCCAATCTTCATCCGAATCTGGTTGATGAAAATGACCATACAGTTACTGCGCCCGATGCTGGCCGTCAGCTTGCGCATCGCCTGGCTCATCAAACGGGCCTGAGAACCCATTTGCATGTCACCCATATCGCCCTCAATTTCAGATTTCGGGGTCAGCGCAGCAACCGAATCAACCACCACCAGACTGACTGCGCCTGAGCGCACCAGCGTATCGACGATCTCCAGCGCCTGCTCACCCGTATCAGGCTGCGAAATCAGCAATTCATCAAGGTTGACCCCAAGCCGCTTGGCATATTGGGGATCAAGCGCGTGTTCAGCGTCCACAAAGGCACAAACGCCGCCTTTTTTCTGTTCCTCCGCCACGACATGAAGCGTCAACGTGGTTTTGCCTGAGCTTTCCGGGCCGAAAACCTCAATGATTCGTCCCTTGGGAAGCCCCCCAATGCCCAGCGCAATATCAAGCCCCAGAGAGCCGGTCGAAGTGGCCTCAATCTCTGCCACGGGGTTATCAGCCCCCAGCTTCATGATTGAACCTTTGCCGAACTGACGCTCGATCTGCGCAAGCGCGCTGTCCAAAGCTTTCTGGCGGTCTGCTGATGTTTTATTCGTCATCGCCTGTCTCCGTTGGGTGGCGGGCGGCACCGCCGTGTTCCTGTCTTGTTCCATATGCCCCATCACCCCTCCCGACGCAAGAGTGAAGCAGCTTACCCTTTTGACTTTACCCCCAAAGAGTAAAGGAAAGGTTTACAGCCCCCCAAAAATCTCGCTAACAGACCGTGACTGGAACGAATGAAGGCACGCTCATGCTGATTTTCTGGGAACCCCGACTGGTTTTTCTGGCAACCCCGAAAGCCGGCTCAACAGCCGTGCAAGTTGCGCTGGAATCTCTGGCAAGCGTTGCCGTAGATCGGCCAGCTCCTTTGAAACATGCTGATTCCGAGACATTCCATCGCCACATCCTGCCTTGGTTGAATGCAACCGCAGGAGAGAGCTTCACCACTGTTGCCTTGATGCGCGAACCTGTAAGCTGGCTGGCAAGCTGGTATCGGTTCCTGTTGCGCGACGATGCCGAGAACACTGATCATCCGATGGCGAATTGCAGCTTTGACCGGTTCGCGCAAGATTATTGCGCGGGTCAGGCCACCCATATCCGTAGCATTCAGCCCC
Organism: Paracoccus sp. (in: a-proteobacteria); assembly: GCF_030538695.1. GTDB lineage: Bacteria > Pseudomonadota > Alphaproteobacteria > Rhodobacterales > Rhodobacteraceae > Paracoccus. Next base: position 2,297 of record NZ_JAUNTN010000017.1, on the reverse strand, counting down.
AATCCGCCTTTCTTGGAACAAGTCCGCATCGGGTCAACCGCATTTTCCGTTATGAAGACATTGATCGGTTCACCCATTTCCTTGAAGACAGGCTGGATTGTGTCATCAACCTGCCACGCATCAACGTGCCGCCAAGTGTCGATGTCAGCCTGAGCGAACAGACGCGCAGGCAGCTGGAGATGAAAATGGCGGATGATATGAACCTTTACGCCACGCTTGCAGAGACGGCAGGCTGATCGCTGCCGAAATGCTGACTGACGGTTGCAACCAAATCCGCCAAAGAAAATGGTTTGGCCAGAAAAATCGCGTTGGGAACGGGATGGTTCCCGTTCGAAAACACATCCTCGGCATAGCCTGACATAAAAATGACCGGAGTGTTCGGGCGATCCCGCAAGGCGCGACGCACCCAGCTTGGGCCATCCAGCCCCGGCATGACGACATCCGTCAAGAACCCGTCAAACTGCATACGGTCATCTTGCAATATCTGCAAAGCAACCTCGGCATTTTCGGCTTCGACCACCTCAAACCCTTTCAGGCGCAAGGCCCGCGAGGCAAAGGCCCGCACCGGGGCTTCATCCTCGACCAGCAGCAGGCGCCCGGTGCGCAACCCTGATGAGGTCATCGCAGGAGGTGGCACCACAGCAGGCGGTTCGATTTGCCCCGATTGTGCAGGAAACAGCAGATCAAAGCGCGTTCCCTGACCCGGCGTGCTGTCGCAAAAGATATAGCCGCCCGTTTGCTTGACGATCCCGTAAGCCGTTGAAAGACCAAGCCCCGTCCCCTCGCCAACCTTCTTGGTCGTGAAGAAAGGCTCAAAAATCTTTTCGGCCACTTCTGCGCTCATACCGCAACCATTATCCGAAACGCTGACCCGGACATATTGCCCCTGCGGCAGCTTCACCGCCCCTTGCGCATTGTTGATTTCAGCATTTTCAGTGCGAATATTGATCTGGCCACCCATGGGCATGGCATCACGCGCATTAACCACAAGATTCATAATGACCTGTTCCAACTGACGACGGTCAGCCCGAACAGGGCTGAGTCCCGGATCATGCTCAAGCGTCAAGGAAACCCGCTCTCCAACAAGGCGGTTCAGCAGATGGGTCAGATCTGCCATGATATCACACAGATCCAGCATAGCTGGCTTTAGCGTCTGTTTGCGAGAAAAAGCCAGCAATTGCCCCACCAGACTGGCAGCGCGATTCGCGTTCTGACTGATCTGATCCAAGTCCGCATAGTCCGGGTCATGTTTATCGTGACGCAGCATCAGCAAGTCACAATGGCCCGAAATGGCCGTCAGCAAATTATTGAAATCATGCGCAACACCGCCCGCAAGCTGGCCAATCGCCTGCATTTTCTGGCTTTGCACGAATTGCGCCTCAAGTGTGCGCAGCTCGCTGGTATCAGAAAGCACCGCCAGCAAACCGTCGCTGCTGCGTGACAGCGCGATGCGCAAGTGCTGGTCTTGACTGCGACGACGGTGCAGAACTTCGGCACGGCCATCACCATGACCACGCAAAACCTCGGCAACCCAATCGGTAACAGGACGGCCAAGCCCGTCGAACAGGTCGGATAACAGCGGCTCTCCCTCCAGCACGCCGACAAGTGGAGTCGCAGCCTTGTTACTGGCCGTAATACGCCCTTCAGGCGACAGACGCAGCAGGGCAACCGGCAAAAGATCAAAGTCACTTTCCACGCCCCTGCCCGCTTCGGCAGCGGTTAAAATCAGGCGGGTCGTGCCATCTTCGTCCATGCGGCAAGCTGTCAGGCGCGCACCATCGGCCAACATCAACTGCGCTTGCAGGGATGCACCCGCCCGGCGCGCAAGCAGAGGAATTTCAGCATCAGGGTTGGCAAGCTGCTGCCCGAAGGCCAGAGCCAAAGGACGCCCCGTCAAATCAGAAAACTGCTGTTCTGCGGACGGATTTTGCGCAAACACCCTGCCGTCACGATCCAGCAACCACGCGGGCTCCGCCACATCCATCAGCCCTGGCAACATCGCCTTTAACCGGCGCCTTTGCCGTTGCGCCCGCCATATCGCCTGAATCGACAGCACCCCGCCCAATGCATACCAGGCACATGCAACCACCGTCGCCAGCACAGCAAATCGTGCCTGCGCCAGATCGGGCATGACCATCAACAGCAGCCCACCGACTACCGCTGGCAACATCAGCACCGGCAACAACCAATATCCACGCGAAGGCGGAGAATCGAGGCGTTCGGCAAGAAGCATTTAGCACCATTTCAGAATCATTGCTGAATTCAGCCCTAGCACCAAAACCTTAACGACGGGTTAA
>NZ_JAUNTN010000057.1 GCF_030538695.1 Paracoccus sp. (in: a-proteobacteria) | reverse complement strand
GTTGCAGACGGGTTGCAGACTGGCAGCCCGAATTGCGCCGCGTGAGCGGCTGCAAGAGGGTACAGATCCACCAGACCATCAGCCACGCCGCCAGGAGGTGTGCCGCGATTCCCGCATGCCGAGTTGCGCGGCGACAGCCGTCGCAAGAGGCGTGTGGGGCGCAGCGAGACAGCAGCGAGCTGGCAGCCGACAGAGAGATGGGCCGTATCCGCTGCCGGCATCCGCGCAGCGTGATGACGGCCCGCGGAAAGGCCAGGTGCGCATCGGGATGCTGCCCCCGTCATGGCCGATCACCCGCGGTGCCCGTGTTCACGAACAGCCCGTCCGCCGCAGGCGGCGTGGCTGATCCGGCGCTTTCCGCTGCGCTCTCGGCCCCATCGGCACGTCCCGCAAACAGCGGCGCCTCGCGCCAGTCGGGCGCAGCCCGGGCGCGGGCGGGCAGCGTGCCGGTCCCCTCGATCACCGGGGCGAGCATGGCCAGATAGGCGCGGGTCTCGCCGGGCAGCGAGCGACCGGCGAGGAACGCCTCATAGCGCCCCGGCCCGGCATTATAGGCGGCCAGAAAGCCCGGTGCGCCATAGAGGTCATACATCTCGCGCATATAGGCCGTGCCCGCCAGAATGTTGTCGCGCGGGTCGAAGACGTCAGGTCCAAGGCCATGGCGGACGCGCAGCCCCGCCCATGTGCCGGGCATGATCTGCATCCGCCCGCAGCTTCTCGTAAACAGGCCGGATCGTGTCGATTTCGCTGGCTATAATCCGGCTCGCCAGTTCGGTCATCCCTATGATGCTACGATGCTGGAAGCCAACCCGCTCCACCAGCGCGGGATTGAGGCTGTATTTCGCTTGAGGCTCGCCGATGATCAGGACGTAGATCTCATCGTAGAGTGCCGCGTCCGCGTCGCTGATCGCTTCAAGCGTATCATTGATGTTTTAGCTACTTGCCTGCGAGGTAACTTGGAAGGCGCGCTTGGTGGTGCTGGTGGTATCGCCGAGATCGAGTCCGGGCGCGTTGCGACGGATCTTGTTGAGATTCACGCGGTTCGCCGTATAGATGAGGTTGAGCAGCTCCTTGAAAAAATCTTCAAGGATGCGGTTGACGTCGGTAAATCCGAGCTTGCTGCGTGCGCGCACACGGCTAGAGATTGTGTCGAGATCGTCGATAATCGGGCCGACGAAGGCTCCGCGTGCAGTTATGAGAGTAAGTTTCCCAGGCTATGAGACAGGCGGGGCATAGAACGCGCCATGCATCTGTACCCGAATACGACCCGCCCCTTCGAATCACAATATTCACCCCGATATTGTCTGAGTCGAGCAGAGGGATCCTGACCTATGCGAGCATCGGCACCAAGGCGGCCGTTAAGTCGGATGCTAAGGAAAATTTCACCTGATTCGATCGGCCAGTGAGTGCTTGAATTAGCCATGATCGAAATTGGCTGGAACATCCGCTATTACTCGCCTATAGGAATTGAATGGAAGGAGAGCCAATGACAGCTCTCCACCCCAACCCACCGCGGCCGTGCCGCCCGCCACCTTGCGGCGACGGCCTCACCCTCATCACAGAACGAGCGTTCGTCTGCCCCGCTGCATCCTCGCCGGTGATAGTCTCTTTGCTCCGCCCGCTCTGTCCAAGAGAAAACAGGCTTTGCGGATCGCCGGGCCGAATTGCGGGTCATCGGTCTGGTCCACGGCAACCCGCTTGGCGCCAGCACGGCGGGCGTTCTGGAACAGCTCGTTCAGGATATCATTAAGCGAGGCGTTGAACAGGCGCCCCACCTTGTCGATCTTCTCACGGGCAACATGAGCGCGGAAGGAATATGTGGTATGGCGGAAGCTCCGGGATCAAGGTAAAGGCCCCGCACACGCTCTCTCGCCCGCGGGACCAGCCCCGTCACAGCACCACCCTGCCCTTGTCCTGTTGTCGACCGATTTTGCGGCCGACCATAGTTCTGCTGATGGCGTCGCGCGCCCGAATCGTTCGAATGCGTCGCCGATGGCTCTATCTCGAGCACGATCACCTCGCCCCGAGCCGCCCTCACATAGAAGTGATCCCGCCTGTTTTCAGCCTATTTCTACGCCAGAGGTTTCTGTGTGGTGCTTCCACGAGGCTTCCACGGCGGGTTTTGGGGAGGCGTCGGGTGGACATTAAAATTCCCCGCCAAGCTGTTGAGCTTGCGGGGTTTTATGTTTTGGTTGCGGGGATAGGATTTGAACCTATGACCTTCAGGTTATGAGCCTGACG
>NZ_JAUNTN010000036.1 GCF_030538695.1 Paracoccus sp. (in: a-proteobacteria) | reverse complement strand
CATCGCCATCGCCGCAACCGTCATTCGTTTGCCGTGAACGTCAACAGGCGCTAGCGCCTGCCATGCGCAATATTCAGGCTTTCGGGCATGTTTCGTAGCCACAGAATGGCGATGGTTCCGATGATTGGTCCCGGAATCAGCGCCAGAAATGCCCACCGCCATCCTCCGATCAGATCGGCGATCAGGGGCAGCAGCTGAATGGACAGGATCGTGATCAGAAAGCCTATACCCATCTGCATGGTCAGGGCAGTTCCGACCAGATGCTTGTCGGCCACCTCGGTCACCATCGCTGAAAACTGCGCCGAATCCCCAATCACCGAAGCGCCCCAGATAGCGACAATGATCAGGAACAACCAAAGCGGGCCATTGTAGGTCAGCCCCACCATTATGGCACAGGTGCCCGAAACGATCATCATCCCCGCCGTCGTCAGAGTTCGTCCGAACCGGTCCGCCAGCACGCCGCCGGCAATGGCACCGGCGACGCCGGCTGCGATGGCGCTAAAGACGATCAGCGAGGCAATGCGCCCCGGTGATTCCACCCCCACATTCGGGAGCATGTGTTGGGTATAGACAAGAAGCCACGCCCACATGGCGTAAAGTTCCCACATATGCCCGAAATAGCCGAGGTTCGCCAAAGCGACCGGGCGACTGCGAAAGACGCGGGCAGCCTGACGCAGATCGAATTTTGCGCGGCTGTAGGGATAGGGACCTTCGCGCAGGGTCAGCAGGAAAATGGCCGCGCCCGTGACCGAAATCGCCGCAGATGCCAGCAGCACGACGCGCCAATCCACCGTCGAGGTGAGAGACCGCACAAGATGCGGCATGGCAGAGCCAAGCGTCAGGCCGCCGATCACCAGCCCCATGGCAAGCCCGCGCCCCCGCACAAACCAGGTTGTGGTCAGCTTCATGGCGGGTGGATAGACCAGCGCCAGCGCAAAGCCGGTCAGAAAGCGCAAAACCATCGCGCCTTCGGCCGAACCGACGACCACGACCAGAAAGGTGAAAAGACCAGCCAGAGCAGCACCTGCCGTCATCAGACGGATCGGCGGCAGGATGTCTGCAAGGTTGACAAGACTCATCCCCAGCGCACCCATGACGAAGCCAGCCTGAACGCCATTTGTCAGGATTGCGGACATGCCCGGCGACAGATCCCACATCGCCCGCAATTCCGGTAGAACCGCGGTGGCCGAAAACCACGGCGTCATGGAACAGATCACACCAAGGCAGATAAGCGCGAGCATTTTGAACCGCTTGGCCGTGCCGTGTTCGGCGTCTTCTGAAACCATCATTACTACTCCCACCTTGTGCGGGGCAGCCCAGAAATGCGCGGCTTCCTCTCAACTGCCGCCCCACAGCTTATACATTACTTCCATATATTCATCCGCGATGTCATGGCGTTCATCGTGGTCGAGCGGAAATTCACGGCAGCAATCACCAACGACCGCGTTCAGGCCGATCAAGCGACGCGCAGCGCAGGACGAAACGCGACGACAAATCTGGAGAGATGACCTTATGCGGCACCAGTGCATCAATCTGCGGCTTCCCACCTCGGGTGCGATCTACGCATGGGAGTTCCAGAAAGGAGACAGGGAATTCAGTGTCCGTGTCAGCGGGCAACTGACCTTCAACAACTATCTGCCGGCGGTCGAGGCCGCGCTCGACGGGGTGGGGCTGATATACGCCCCGCGCGCGTTCCTTGAAGACCACCTGGCCTCGGGCCGCCTGCAAGAAGCCCTGAACGACTGGACGCCCACATTCCAGGGGTATCACCTCTATTATCCCAGCAGACGCAACCTCCCCCCGGCCTTCTCTGCCTTCGTAAAAGCGTTCAGGTGTTGACGCGCTATGTGCCTCTGTTCCGTAAGCGGTGTGACCCAGCGGCAATCCTTGGAATCTTCAGCTATGGAAGTATGACTGACATCTGCCGGCCTCCGGGTTCCGTAGTTCAATTCTGGTCAAAACTGAAACTCGACACGCCCCGGCTGCGCTCCGAGAAGCTGAAGGCACGGTTGATCGGCGGGTAGGCTCGCGAGGGACAGTTGGGCCGCTCGCACAGGTAGCAGTTCGCGCCGATCTCGACGGGCTGGAGCGCATTCAGATCAAGGTCCTTCGCATAGGTCAGTCTTGGGGCGTAGGCGATGTCACAGCCGAGGCCGATGGCAAAGCGTGCAGCGGGGCTGGCATAGGTGCCAAGCTGGCGGGTGACCGAACGCGCGATCGAGAAATATCGCGTTCCGTCTGGCATCCCGATCAACTGAGTGTGTACGCGATCGGGAGCTTCGAAACAGCTGTGAACATTCCATAAAGGGCAAGAACCGCCAAACTTGGAAAAGTGAAACCTCCCCGCGCTGAATCGTTTCGACACGTTACCCGCCTTGTCGACGCGCACGAAGAAGAACGGCACACCTCGCGCCTCGGGGCGTTGCAGCGTCGTCAGACGGTGCGCCGTCTGCTCGAAGCTGGTGCTGAACCGCTGGCACAGAATCTCGACATCGTAGCGCTCGGCTTCGGCCGCTTTCTGGAAGCGGCCATAGGGCATCAGAAGGGCCGCGGCGAAGTAATTCGCAAAGCTCGTGCGCAGCAGCGGTCGCGCGTCGTCGGACAGACCTGCCGCGTCGCATTCCGCCTCGATCAGCTCCTCATATTCGAGCCGCGCCAGCTGCACCGCCAGTTGAAAGCGCCGCCCCGGCTGGTCCAGCCGTTCGGACAGGTTGAGGTGCCGCCGATACGGGTCGCGCCACATCAACTGGCCGGGCATGACATCCTGCGGCAGGATCCGCACGCGGTAATCATGGCGCTCGCGCAGACGGTCGTTCAGGACGATCTGCGGCTCGTTGCGCCATATCTCTAGGTCGTCGGCGAGTGCTTCGGCGGCACGGTCGATCCGGTCGATATGGTTCTGCCGTTCGTGGAAATGCGCGCGCACCTCGTCCACAGGTCGGACGGATTGTTCCAGCAACTCGACCTTGTCGCGATCCGAAAAGGGGTTTTCCTCGGAAATCGCCGCCATCGCCATGGCGCGATACTTATCGTGCAGGCGCAGCACGGCGCGGGCCAGTGCAGGCGACAGGTTCACGGCTTCCTCGACTTCGGTCCTCGGGATCGCCTCGCCAAAGACCGGGTCCTTCAGCGCAGCTTCAAGCGCGCTTTGCAGCTGCAGATCACTCCCGCCGGCAATCTCGGTCATCGAGAAATCATAAACCTGACTGAGCTTTACAAGGAGCTTCGCACTGACCGGACGCTGATTGGCCTCGATCAGGGTGATGTAGGACGGGGACACATCAAGGTCCTGTGCCATCTGTGCCTGGGTCAAACCCAAGGACCTGCGAAGTCGCTTGAGCCGCGCTCCGATGATAAGTTTCTCGCCTCGGTCGGCCATGACAAACCTTACACCTTTCTGCACTGCGTCATTACAATAATGACAGGCTAACCCGTTTGTTTGCAAAGGTATATTTTATATTTTCCGTGACATTACTAACCTAACACAACGCCGCGAATCCAGAGGATAGCTCCCGTCATGAACGTTGAACTCAAGCACCCGCCCGAAACTGATACCGCGCATGTGAGCGTGCTGCGCGAAGCGCCCGGAACCGAGCGAGTTCTGACGCCCGAAGCTCTGACATTCGTGGCCGGGCTCCAGACGAAGTTTGGTGAGCAACTGCGCATCATGCTGCAAAACCGCCACACCTCGCAAATGCACTTCGATACCGGCCTGCTGCCGTATTTCCGCGAGGAAACCGAAGATGTGCGGGACGGTGATTGGTGTGCAGCACCGGTGCCAGAGGTGCTGGCAGATCGCCGTGTGGAAATCACCGGACCAGTCGATCGCAAGATGATGATCAACGCGCTCAACTCTGGCGCCAAGGTGTTCATGGCAGATTTCGAGGACGCCACCGCGCCCAGCTTTGCCAATATCATCGCGGGCCACGCAAACATGCTGGATTACCGCGAGGGCACTCTGGCTCTTGATGATGCCAAAACCGGCAAGTCCTATAGGGTTGGGGACAACCCGGCCCTCTTGATTCCGCGCCCCCGTGGCCTGCATCTGATGGAAGAGAATGTCTTTGTCGATGGTCGCCCGATCTCGGCGGCACTATTCGATATCGGGCTTCTCCTGTTCCACTGTGGCGAGGCTTTGCATGCAAAGGGCATCGGGCCGTTCTTCTACCTGCCCAAGATCCAAGGCCACACCGCCGCGCGCTTCTGGAACAACGTTCTGAACCATTGTGAGGATGTGTTGGGGTTGCCGCAGGGCACCACCAAGGTCACTGTCCTGATCGAAACCCTGCCCGCAGCCTTTGTCATGGACGAGATCATCCATGAGCTGCAAGATCGGATCGTCGGACTGAATTGCGGGCGTTGGGACTATATTTTCAGCTATATCAAATGCCTGCGCGAACACCCGGCTTACCTGCTCCCCGACCGCGCCCAAGTGACGATGGACCGCGATTTCCTTGCCGCATATTCGGACCTTTTGGTGCAGACCTGCCACCGGCGCGGCATTCACGCCATGGGCGGCATGGCCGCGCAAATCCCGGTCAAGGGTGATGAAGCTGCCAATTCGGCCGCCTTTGACAAGGTGCGCGCCGACAAGCTGCGCGAGGTGAAGGCCGGTCATGATGGCACCTGGGTCGCGCATCCCGATCTGGTTCCCGTAGCGATGGAGGTGTTTGACACCCATATGCCGGGGCCGAACCAGATCGACGCCCCGCGCGAGACCCGCAAGATCACCGAAGAGATGCTGCTTGCGCCGCATCAAGGCCAGATCACCGAGGCCGGGGTGCGCGGCAACCTCTCTGTTGCCATCGCCTATCTGGCGAACTGGATTTCGGGACGGGGCGCTGTGCCCCTGAACAACCTGATGGAGGATGCGGCCACGGCCGAAATCGCCCGTATGCAGCTGTGGCAGTGGAACCGTCACGGCGCCATCGTGCACCTGTCCGGCGGCGGTGATCGGAAGATGAGCGAAGTATGGCTGGCGGAACTGATCCAGCAAGAGATCGAAACACTTCTGGCCCAGCATGACGCCACAGGTTTTCATCGCGGCCGCTACGCCTCGGCAATACGGATTGTGCAGGAAGCTGTGTTGGCAAAGACCCCGCCTGAATTCCTCACCATCCCCGCTTATGCGGTTCTGAACGCGCTCGACTGATGGACCCGATCACCATGCTGTCGCCTTTTGGCGGACCGCTTCCCGAGGCATGGGAACGCCCCACCAAAGCCGAGCCACACACCCAACCGAAAACACCCGAAACAACCACCGAAAGGAAAACATATGACACCGCGCAAGACTTTTTCGGAAATCCGGTCGGAAATCGCGGCCAGATACCCCTCCGGCCAGACCTCCAACGGGATCTCGGTCGATGACATTGCCCAGCTGAGGCTGCAAAATACCTGGAACACGCATCTGGACATTGCACGCGCCATGGCAACCGTGATGCGCGCGGACATGGCGGCCTATGACGCTGATGCGACGCAGTTCACGCAATCGCTGGGCTGTTGGTCAGGTTTCCACGCGCAGCAGATGATCAAAGCGGTCAAGCGGATGCGCGGCACGGCCAAGGGCACCTATGTCTACCTGTCGGGCTGGATGGTCGCCGGTCTGCGCAACACCTGGGGCCATCTGCCCGACCAGTCGATGCATGAAAAGACGGCTGTGGCCGACCTGATCGAAGAAATCTATGTCTCGCTGCGTCAGGCCGATGAGGTGGCGCTGAACGATCTGTTCCGCGAACTGAAGGCGGCGAACAGCGAGGCCGAGCGCGCCGAGGTTGTCGCGAAGATCGATAACTTCGAAACCCATGTCGTGCCGATCATCGCCGACATCGACGCGGGCTTCGGCAACGAACATGCGACCTACCTGCTGGCCAAGGAGCTGATCAAGGCCGGCGCCTGCTGCCTGCAGATCGAGAACCAGGTTTCAGACGCCAAGCAATGCGGCCACTAGGATGGCAAGGTGACGGTCCCGCGCGAGGATTTCATCGAAAAACTGTGCGCCTGCCGTCTGGCCTTCGAGGAACTCGGCGTCGATGACGGCGTGATCGTTGCGCGCACGGACAGCCTTGGTGCGGGCCTGACGCAGAAGGTGCCGGTGAGCCTTGAGCCCGGCGATCTGGCTTCCGACTACATCAAGTGGCTGAAGACCGAGGCGATCACCGAGGCGAACCCGATCCGCGACGGCGAGCTGGCGCTTTATCAAGACGGTCAGTTCGTCAAACCCAAGCGCCTGCCGAACGGCCTCTTCCCGTTCAAGCCGAACACCGGACGCGCACGCGTGATCGAAGACTGCATCGCCAACCTGACGCAAGGCGGCGCGGACCTTCTGTGGATCGAGACCGACACGCCCAATGTGGACGAGATCGCTTCGATGGTGAACGAGATCAAGAAGGTCGTACCGAACGCCAAGCTGACCTACAACAACTCGCCCAGCTTCAACTGGACGCTGAACCTGCGCAAACAGGTTCGGGCACAATGGCTGAGTGAGGGCAAGATCGCGGAAGCGGACTACCCGGATGGTAACGAACTGATGAAGCCGGATTTCGATGACACGGATCTGGGCCGCGAGGCGGATGCCCGCCTGCAACCGTTCCAGCACGACATCTCGGCGCGGGCAGGCGTGTTCCACAACCTCATCACCCTGCCGACCTTCCACCTGACCGCCAAGTCCGTCGATGAACTCAGCCGCGGTTACTTTGGCGAAGACAAGATGCTGGCTTATGTGAAAACCGTGCAGCGCGAGGAAATCCGTCGCGGCGTCTCGGCGGTCAAGCACCAGCACGAGGTCGGCTCGGACCTTGGCGACACGTTCAAGGAAATGGTCGCGGGCGAACGCGCGCTGAAGGCGGGCGGTCATGCCAACACGATGAACCAGTTCGCGGCCGAATAAGGCCGCGCCATTGCCCCCGGTCGATCAGACCGGCCGGGGGCGTATCACCCGACATCAAGGAGACCTAGAATGAATACCAACACCGAATTCAACCGGGTCGAACGGCCCGAAACCGACGCCCAGACCCGCGCGATCCACCGCGTCGCCGATGCCGTGCACCGTCTGAACGAGACCGTCCAACGCGCGGTGAATGAGGGCGTTTCGGTCGAACTGGTCCGCGTCTCGCGTCATCACAGCGGCAACGGATCGTGGGGCGATCAGGTCGTGCCCACGGTGCGCGACACGAAAAAAGCGGATGAAAAGGCCGCCTGACAGGGATAGCGGCGCGGTCGCATCCGCGCCGCCGTTTCTTGAACCGCGATTATGCTAAACGCCACGGCATGACACAAGCTGAACGCCCGATCCTGACCCCGCCCGGCGGCCACAAGAAAGTGCTGCTGCATTCCTGCTGCGCCCCCTGTTCGGGCGAGGTGATGGAGGCGATGACCGCAAGCGGGATCGACTATACGATCTTCTTTTATAATCCAAATATCCATCCGCTTTGCCGAAACGCATGACGTGCCCTTCATCGACTGCGACTATGACACCGATAACTGGTTCGCTCGCGCCAAAGGGATGGAATGGGAACCCGAGCGTGGGATCCGTTGCACCATGTGTTTCGACATGCGCTTCGAGCGGACGGCGCTTTACGCGCACGAGCATGGCTTTCCGGTGATGACCTCATCCCTCGGCATCTCTCGCTGGAAGGACATGAAGCAGATCAACGGCTGCGGCGCGCGCGCCGCCGCACCCTATGACGGTTTGGACTACTGGGATTTCAACTGGCGCAAGGGCGGCGGTGCCAGCCGGATGATCGAGATTTCCAAGCGCGAGGAATTCTATCAGCAGGAATATTGCGGCTGCGTCTATTCGCTGCGCGACACAAACCGTCACCGGCGCGAGGTAGGTCGCGGGCCGATTGATATCGGCAAGCTTTATTACCGCAAGGACGACAAGGCGGGCTGAGCCTCTACGCTTCTGGCCGGACTGCGTAGGGTGCGAAGCTGCGCTGCGCGGTCGTTTGCTCCAACGGTCGCCCGATCATCGGAAAGGCGCGTTGGCGGCAGCTTGCGCGTTCGCACAGCTTGCAGCCCGGCCCGATGGGCGTCACCGCGCTGTCAGCCTTGATGTCGATGCCGCGACCATAAACCAGCCGCTCGGCATGGGCGAGATCACAGTCAAGGGCCACGGCGAATTGCTTGCGTTCAGCGCCATATCCCCCCGGCCCCTGTTCGACCGTGCGCGCGATCCACAGATAGCGCCGCCCGTCCGGCATCTCGGCCAGTTGGGTCAGCACCTCGCCCGGGCGGGCGAAGGCCTCATAGACCTTCCACAGCGGACAGGATCCGCCGAACCGCGAAAAATGGAAATCCGTCGCCGATTGCCGTTTCGAGATATTGCCCGCCCGATCCACACGGATGAAAAAGAAAGGCACACCGCGCGCACCGGGCCGTTGCAGGGTCGAAAGGCGGTGGCAGGTGGTCTCAAAACCGACGCCGAAATGTCGCGCGATCAGTTCGATATCGTAACTCCGCGCCTCGGCCACATCGAGAAAGTCGCGATAGGGCAGGATGACCGCCCCGGCGAAATAGCTGGCCAGCCCGATGCGAAGCTGTGCCGCCGCTTCGGGATCGAGGCCCGAGTCGGCGACAAGGCGCGCGATGGCCGTTTCCTGCTCCAGGAAAGCCAGCTGCACGGCGATCTGAAAGGCGCGTTGTCCCGGTGACAGATGCGCGGCAAGATGCAGGATGCGGGAACCTTCGTCGTAGCGGCGCAGGGTGGTGCCGTCTTCGTCGATCCTGATCTTCACGCCGTGGCGCCCGGCCAGCCGCGCCGCCAGCCCCTCGGCCATGGCGCCGGGCGGCAAGCCATCGCCGATTGCTTCGGCGGCCTCGTCCAGCAGGCCGATATAATTGCGCCGCTCGTAGAACCAGTCGCGCACCGCCTCGAATGCGGTGGGCGGCAGCGGCATGCCAGCCCCGCCCGAGACCCGCTCGGCCAGCAGGTCGGCGCGCTCCACAGCCTCGCGCAACCGACGCTGCTGGACGACGATTGCGCGCGCGATGCCCGGCATATTCGCCGCCAGTTCCCGCAATTCCGCCGTGCCGGGCGCTTCGCCCTGATCGCCAAGCGCCGCGCGCAGATCCGTCACCAGCCGCGCCTCGTCCCCTTCGGCGAACAGCTGCACGTCAAGGCCAAGCACTTCATTTAAACGCAGCAGCACGGGCACCGTCAGCGGCCGCTGGTTGCGCTCGATCTGGTTGAGGTAGCTGGGCGAGATGTCGAGCATCTTCGCCAGCCCGCTCTGGGTCAGGCCGCGCTCTTCACGCAGCACCCGCAAGCGCACGCCCATGAAGGTCTTCTTCATATCATTATCTTTCGCAATATTCGCAATTTTACGCCAGACCCTTCGCAAGATCGCGCTTTTTCAGCAGTTTAATGGGCATTCGGGTTTGTGAGAAGTTTGTTTTGCAAATTTTGTGAAACAGAAGCCATGCCCGAGCCGACGATTCTTACCGAAATGATCCTGCCCGATCAGGCGAACCACTACGGCACGCTCTTTGGCGGGCGCGGCCTGTCGCTGATGACGCGGGCGGCCTTCGTCGCCGCCAGCCGTCATGCGCGCCGCAAGGTTGTGCTGGCCGCCTGTCACGAAGCCCGGTTCGACGCTCCGGTGCCGATGGGCAGCCTGTTCGTGCTGAGCGCATCGGTGACCAGCGTCGGGCGCAGCTCGATGAAAGTCCGGGTGAGCGGCACATGCGAACGCCCCGAGCAAGGCAGCAGCAGCCCTGTAGCACAAGCCACATTCACCATGGTCGCCGTCGATGACGATGGCCGCCCCGTCCCCGTTTCCGCATTGGAGAAGACCGCATGAAGACCCACGACATCCGCACATACAAATCGGCCGAAGACCTGCCGCGCGAAGACCAGCTTGCCTGGAAGATCGCGCGCGTCGCGGCCGATCCGGTCGCTGTCGAGACGGATGTGACCGGGATGATCGTCAACCGGATCATCGACAATGCCGCCATCGCGGCTGCCTCGCTTGCCCGCCGCCCCGTGGCCTCGGCCCGGGCGCAGGCGCTGTGCCACCCCTTCGCGCCGGGCGCCGCCATCTTCGGCATGGGGTCGGACACGCGTGTCAGCCCGGAATGGGCAGCGTGGGCCAATGGCGTGGCGGTGCGCGAGCTGGACTTTCATGACACGTTCCTTGCTGCCGACTATTCGCACCCCGGTGACAACATCCCACCGATCCTTGCCGTCGCCCAGCATACCGGCAAATCCGGCGCCGATCTGATCCGTGGGCTGGCCACCGGCTATGAAATCCAGGTGAACCTTGTGCGGGGCATCTGCCTGCATGAACACAAGATCGACCATATCGCCCATCTCGGCCCCTCGGCTGCCGCCGGGATCGGCACGCTTCTGGGGCTGGATACCGAGGTGATCTATCAGGCGGTGCAGCAGGCGCTGCATGTGACCACGACCACCCGCCAAAGCCGCAAGGGCGAGATTTCCTCGTGGAAGGCCTATGCGCCTGCCTTTGCGGGCAAGATGGCGATCGAGGCGGTGGATCGGGTGATGCGCGGCGAAGGTGCCCCGTCTCCGGCATGGGAGGGCGAGGACGGATTCATCGCCTATCTGCTGTCAGGCCCCGGCGCGATCTACCATGTGCCGCTGCCGGAACCCGGCGAGGCCAAGCATGCGATCCTTGACACCTATACCAAGGAACATTCCGCCGAATATCAAAGTCAGGCGCTGATCGACCTTGCCCGCAGGATGGGGCCGAAGATCGGCGATCTGTCCGCCGTGGACAGCATCGTCATCCACACCAGCCACCACACCCACTACGTCATCGGCACCGGCGCGGGCGATCCGCAAAAGATGGACCCGAAGGCCAGCCGCGAAACGCTGGACCATTCGATCATGTATATCTTTGCAGTCGCTTTGGAGGATGGCGGCTGGCATCACGAGAAATCCTATGCCCCCGCGCGTGCGAACCGCCCCGAGACCGTGGCGCTCTGGCACAAGATCTCCACGCTGGAAGACCCGGAATGGACGCGCCGCTATCACGCCCGCGATCCGAAGGAAAAGGCATTCGGCGGTCGCGTTGTCGTGACGCTGAAAGATGGCCGCGTGATCGAGGATGAACTGGCGCTGGCCGACGCGCATCCCGATGGCGCGCGGCCCTTCGTGCGGGAGAATTACATCCGCAAGTTCCTGACCCTGTCCGAAGGCATCGTCGCGCCAGAGGAACAGCAGCACTTCCTCGATGCGGCCGAACGGCTCGCCGATCTGAAAGCCGGCGATCTGGGCGCGCTGAACATCGCTGTTGACCCCGTGAAACTTGGCGTGGCGCGGCCCACCGGCATTTTCGACTTCAAGGTATGAGGGGGGATGACATGACACCGAAGCCAAAGAAATCTGTTGCCCTTTCGGGTGTCGAAGCCGGTAATACCGCGCTTTGCACCGTAGGGCGCAGCGGCAACGATCTGCATTATCGTGGCTATGACATCCTCGACATAGCCGAGGCGGCCAGTTTCGAGGAGATCGCCTATCTGCTTGTGCACGGTGATCTGCCCGATGCGGCCCAGTTGTCGGCCTATCAGGCGAAACTTGCCAGATTACGCGGCCTGCCGGCCACGGTGCGGCAGGCACTGGAACTGATGCC
Organism: Paracoccus sp. (in: a-proteobacteria); assembly: GCF_030538695.1. Classification (GTDB taxonomy): domain Bacteria; phylum Pseudomonadota; class Alphaproteobacteria; order Rhodobacterales; family Rhodobacteraceae; genus Paracoccus. The sequence goes on along the minus strand of NZ_JAUNTN010000036.1, from coordinate 6,876 downwards.
CGCCGCCACGCATCCGATGGATGTGATGCGCACAGGCGTGTCGGCGCTTGGCTGCGCGCTGCCCGAGGCGCATGACCACGGCTCGGCAGGCGCGCGTGACATCGTTGACCGGCTGATGGCCTCGCTGGGTTCGATGCTGCTTTACTGGTATCATTTCGCCCAGAACGGCCGTCGGATCGAGGTGGAAGGCGACGAGACCTCGATCGCCGAACACTTCCTACGCCTGCTGCATGGACGCGCACCGTCCGACGCGCATATCCGCGCGATGCAGACCTCTTTGATCCTTTATGCAGAGCATGAATTCAACGCCTCGACCTTCGTTGCACGTTCCATCGCCTCGACCGGATCGGACATGTATTCGTCGATCACGGGCGCGATTGGCGCATTGCGCGGCCCGAAACACGGCGGCGCGAACGAAGTGGCCTACGACATCCAGTCGCGCTATTCCGGCCCCGATGAAGCAGGCGACGATATCCGCGCGCGGGTGCAAGCCAAAGAGATCGTGATCGGCTTCGGCCATCCGGTCTATACCGTCGCGGACCCACGAAATGTGGTGATCAGAGGCGTTGCCCAATCCCTTGCACAAGAGGCAGAGGACACGCGGCTTTTCGACATCGCTGCCCGGATCGAGAAGGTGATGGCGCAAGAGCGTAACATGTTCCCCAATCTGGATTGGTTCAGCGCGGTTTCCTATCATCTGATGGGGGTGCCGACGGCCATGTTCACACCACTTTTCGTCATCGCCCGCACCTCGGGCTGGGGCGCGCATGTGATCGAGCAGCGCGCCGATGGCAAGATCATCCGCCCCTCTGCCAATTATACCGGCCCCGAGAACCGCGATTTTGTGCCACTGGCCAAGCGCGGGCCGGAACAGTCGCGCGCCGCATAAGGAAACCCCGATGCCATATCTTATCGCCTCTGACCTTCCCAACCTGTCCGCCGGTCAGCGTTTCCGCAGCCTGCTCGACGCCCCCGGCATCCTGCGCCTGCCCGGCGCGCATAACGGGATGGCCGCATTGCAAGCCAAGGCCGCCGGTTTCGACGCCCTTTACCTGTCAGGGGCTGCCATGACCGCCTCGATGGGCCTGCCCGATCTGGGTATCATCACCGTTGATGAGGTGGCCTTTTTCATCCGGCAGATCGCGCGGGCTTCCGGCCTGCCGCTGCTGGTCGATGGCGACACCGGCTATGGCGAGGCGCTGAACGTCATGCACATGGTGCGCACGTTTGAAGAGGCCGGCGCAGGCGCGGTGCATCTGGAGGACCAGCTTCTGCCAAAGAAATGCGGGCACCTGAACGACAAGAAACTGGCGGGCGCCGCCGACATGGCCGCCAAGGTCGCCGCCGCCGCCCGCGCCCGGCGCGATCTGGTCATCATCGCGCGCACAGATGCGGCCGCCAGCGAGGGGATCGAGGGTGCCGTCGCCCGCGCGAAGTTGTATGTTCAGGCTGGGGCCGACGCGATCTTCCCCGAGGCGCTGACCTCCGTCGAGATGTTCCGCGAGGTTCGCGCAGCTTTGCCCGGTGTGAAGCTTCTGGCGAACATGACCGAGTTTGGCCGCACCCCGGCGCTGACCGCGCAGGAGTTCCAGGAGCTTGGCTATGACATGGTGATCTGGCCCGTTTCCTCGCTGCGGGTTGCAAACAAGGCGCAGGAAGAACTTTATGCGGCACTTGCCCGCGACGGGGCAACCACGGCCATGCTGAACCGGATGCAGACGCGGAAGGAACTCTACGAGACCATCGGGCTTGCGGCCTTCGAGGCGCTGGACCAGAGCATCGCCCTGTCCGTGGCACCGGATTGGGAGCAGCCCTCCTAGACCTTTGTTTGCGCGGCCAGTTCCAGCAGGCCACGCATGTAGTCGGGCCGCTCGCCCGTGCGCAGGCCGAGGTGGATGGACTTGGCGATGCCTTGTCCAATGCGCACCCCCTTGACCCCTTTGGCCTCGCGCACCAGCCAGTCCGGCGTCGCGCTGACGGCCCTGCCCGAGGCGACAAGGCGCATCATCAGGTCCGTGGTCTCGACGGTGCGGTGCCGACGCGGCAGGGCGCCTGCCGGCACGAGAAACTGCGTGAAGATGTCCAGCCTTTCACGGGCAACGGGATAGGTGACGAGCGTTTCGCCGCTCAGGTCGCCCGGCTCAACGGCAGCCTTGCCCGCCAAGGGGTGGCCCTCTGCCACGGCCAGCAGCAGTTCGTAATCGAACACCGGCAGATATTCGAGTCCCGGCCGCGCGACCGGATCGGGGGTCACCAGCACGTCGATCTCATGACCCAGAAGCGCCGTAAGCCCGCCGAACTGAAAGGCCGAGGTCACGTCCAGCTCGACATCCGGCCATTCGGCAAGGAAGGGATCAACCACGCGCATCAGCCAGTCCTGACAGGGATGACATTCCATCCCGATGCGGATCGCACCGCGACGGCCGCGCGCATAATCCTCCAGCACGCTCAGCCCATGTTCAAGCTGCGGCAACACCCGGTTCGCCAGCGCCAGCAGGTAATCCCCCGCGGGCGTCAGGCGCAGCGCGCGGCCCTCGCGCTGCCAGAGCTTGACGCCGTGACGTTCTTCGAACCGGCGGATGGCGTGGCTGATGGCCGATTGCGTGAGGCACAGCTTGTCGGCAGCAGCGGTCAGGCTGCCCGTGCGGTCAACCTCGCGCAGGATCGCCAGGGGTTGGGTGTCCAGCATTCCTATGACTCTCTGTCATGAAATTCTGAAATATTCCCATTTCCCGTCAAGAACAAGTTCCGTCATACAGCCCTGAAACCGCGCTTGCGATGAAAAGAGACATGACCATGACCGCCCAGTTCGATTTCACCATCAAGACCCTGCGTTTCGACGATGAATATACACCCGCCGAGAGCACCCGCCTGACCACCAACTTCGCCAATCTCGCGCGCGGCGAAAGCCGCCAGCAGAACCTGCGCAATGCCCTTCAGATGATCGACAATCGTTTCAACGATCTGGCGCATTGGGATAACCCCCATGGCGATCGTTACGGCGTCAAGCTCGATATCGTCTCGGTCGATCTGTCGGTGGACGGGGCGGCGGCGCGCTTTCCCGCCATCGAAATTCTCCAGACCACGATCACCGACCACAAGACCGGCGCCCAGATCCCCGGTATCGTCGGCAACAATTTCTCGTCCTATGTGCGTGATTACGATTTCAGCGTGCGGCTGCGTGAACATAACGCCGGGCGTGCCGGCTTCAGCGTGCCAGACGATTTCGGCGATCTGCATGGGCGCATCTTTCGGGCCTTCGTCGCGTCAGAGGCTTACAAGGCGCACTTCACCAAGCCGCCGGTGATCTGCCTCAGCGTCTCGGACGCAAAGACCTATACCCGCACCACCAATGTCCACCCGATTCTGGGCACTGAATACGCGCCGAACGAGACCTCGCTGACCGAAGCCTATTTCCGCAAGATGGGTATGACGGTGCGCTATTTCCTGCCTCACGGCAGCACCGCGCCCTTCGCTTTCTATTTCTTCGGCGATCTGCTGAACGACTACACCAATCTTGAGCTGATCGGCACCATCGCCACGATGGAGGCCTTCCAGAAGATCTATCGCCCCGAAATCTACAACGCGAATTCGGTGGCAGGCGAGGTGTTCAAACCGAGCCTCAAACATGAGGATTTCTCGCACACCCGCGTCGTCTATGACCGCGAGGAACGCACGCAACTGGCGATCCGGCAGGGTGAACTTGCGCGCGACACCTTCATCGTGCCGCTGCGCGCGGTGCTTGAAGATTGGTCCGCGCAATATGCCGCCGAATGACCGCCAAACCCAAAACGCACTCAAGAAGAGACCAGACCTGATGACCAAGCTCCTCCCCACCTCGACCGCTGGCAGCCTGCCCAAGCCCTCCTGGCTGTGCGAACCCGGAAAGCTCTGGTCTGACTGGAAGCTTGAAGGCGATGCCTTGGCCGAGGCAAAGCAAGACGCCCTGCGCATCACGCTGGCCGAACAGCAGCTTGCAGGCATCGACATCGTCAGCGATGGCGAACAGACGCGTCAGCATTTCGTGACCACCTTCATCGAAAGCCTCGCAGGCGTCGATTTCACCAAACGCGAGACGGTGACGATCCGCAAACGTTATGAGGCGAGCGTGCCGACGGTGGTGGGCGCTGTGGCGCGCACCAGGCCGGTCTTTGTCGAGGATGCGAAATTCCTGCGTGCCCAGACCAGATCGCCAATCAAATGGGCGCTGCCCGGACCGATGACGATGATCGACACGCTTTACGACGCTCATTACAAAAGCCGCGAGAAGCTGGCATGGGAATTTGCCAAAATCCTCAACGAAGAAGCGCGCGAGCTGGAAGCGGCCGGAGTGGACATCATCCAGTTCGATGAACCCGCCTTCAACGTCTTCTTCGAGGATGTGAACGACTGGGGCGTGGCAGCACTGGAACGCGCGGCCGAGGGGCTGAAATGCGAAACCGCCGTCCACATCTGCTATGGCTATGGCATCAAGGCCAATACCGACTGGAAAAAGACGCTCGGCAACGAATGGCGCCAATACGAGCAGACCTTCCCGACGATCCAGAAATCCAGCATCGGCATGGTTTCGCTGGAATGCCACAATTCGCATGTGCCGCTGGACCTGATCGAGCTGATCCGCGGCAAGAAGGTGATGGTGGGTGCGATTGACGTCGCCTCCAACACGATCGAGACGCCCGAGGAAGTCGCCGCGACCCTGCGCAAGGCGTTGCAATTCGTCGATGCCGACAAGCTTTACCCCTGCACCAACTGCGGGATGGCGCCGCTCTCGCGCGAGGTCGCGCGTGGCAAGCTGGGTGCCCTGAGCACAGGCGCCGAGATCATCCGCAAGGAGCTGTCGGCACAGAGATCGACCGCCTGAAGCCAGCCCGACTATCCTTCATTCGCCCGCTTTGCCCTGCAATGGGTCGCGGGCGTCTTCACCACGCCAAGACAGGAGGCCATCCCCTTGTCCGATCTGACACCTCTGAAGACGTTTGACGCACGCGCGTTCCGCGATTGTTGCGGCAGTTTTGCGACCGGTGTGACAGTAATCACCACCCGGAGCGCTGAGGGCGATCACGGCGCAACGGTCAGTGCCTTCATGTCCGTCTCGCTCGATCCGCCACTGATCTGCATTTCTCTGGATCGTCGCACGAAGATGCTGAAGAAGATCGAGGCGTCGGGTCGTTACGCGGTCAACATCCTCGCAACCGGTATGCAGGCCCATGCGCTCCATTTTGCCGGTCGCCGGTATGAAAACCTGACAGACCTGTTCATGGAGCATGATGGCCTGCCGGTCCTGCGCAATGCCGCAGCCATCATGGTCGCGAATGTCGTTCAGCAGGTCGAGGCCGGCGATCACGTCCTGCTCATTGGCCATGTGCAGCATCTGGAACGCGATCCCGTGGCCAACCCACTCCTCTATCACGCAGGGACATTCGGCAACCTCGCCGTGAACGTCGCCGAATAAACTCTGAACCTGCGGCCACCCAGCGAGCGCTTGGGAGGTTCGACTTTTGCGCCTTGGCGTTGGCCTGAGCCCCGACTTCCCTCCAGCTTTCCGGAGAATCCGTCGGTTGATTTCTGGCCTCATGCGGCCTTCGTTTCCAGTCTCGTTTTCAATGCAAATTCCTGCGGCGTGAAATTGCCCAGTGATGAGTGGGGGCTGTATCGGTTGTCGTCTTCCTTCCATTTCCGGCCGCCGCATTTCCTTACCTGTAGCTTGACTTCGCGATAGAGGCGCGGCAGCGTCTTCTGGTTCATCTGCCAGCCCTGCCGCTCCAGCATGACGTGCACGCGGCGATCGCCGAACCGGCGACGCCCCACTGCTACGGCCTTCATCGCCTTGCGCAACTCCGCATCGGCCGGGCGCACGCTGCGATACCGCACGCGCAACCGGGCTACGCTCAGAACCGAACACGCCCGCCGCTGGCTCACCGATGCGGTTTGCACAGATGCGCCACAGCTTCCCGCTTCGCGCCGGGCGTCACCACTTTCGCGAGGCGACATCCTTCAACATCGCGTTGTCCAGCATTTGCTCGGCGAGCAGCTTCGTGCTCCCGTCCTCAAGCGCCTTCAGCTTCCTGGCATCCGACACTTCGAGCCCGCCGAACGTCGCCTTCCACTTGTAGAACGTGGCCGGCTGATCCCATGCTCGCGGCACACCTCCGACGTCGCAACGCGGCTTTCCTGCTGCTTCAGGATCGCGATGATCTGCTCTTCGCTGAACCGTGATCTCTTCATCTGTCCGTCTCCTGCATCGGGACGGACCCTACCTCAAATTGGAGGAGAAAGCGGGGCTCAGGTCATGGTCCATAGTGCATCCATCCAAGCCTGAGAAAATAATGCACAATCAAATGCCAAGATCAAACAGCTTGGCCGTGCGGCTTATGCACGCCAAACTGGCGCGCATGGCAGCCGCAACTGGCGCATCCACGCTCATATTCGTCATGAAGGCGTAGGTGTCCGCCTGTCCACTTTTTACGAGCTCTTCGACATTACCGATTTCGGCGGAGAGGTCGCTAACTTTTAAGGCTTTTCCGGCATCGGACGTATGCTTGCACTGGATCGTGCCGATCGGTTGTTCGCCGCTTTGCGAAGGAATGAGAAATACTGCGTCTTGGCCGCCGCCCTGCGCCTCGCGAAATATTTCTACGGGCCGCCCCAAGACCACTTCGGAGACCTGTGAGCATAGGTCTTGAAAGGCGCACCAGCCAATCGTGTGAAGCGCGAGGTCACTCCACGGGCCATGCGCACGACGCGCTTGAGTATCCGCAACTTCGATCTGAGCGCGCACGTTTGTCACGCCCTCACGGTCCAATTAACGGAGAGTAGGTGTGGCTGAGCTACCCCCCGAAATTCGGACACTGACATAAGCTACGATTTGCAGTCTGC
>NZ_JAUNTN010000016.1 GCF_030538695.1 Paracoccus sp. (in: a-proteobacteria) | reverse complement strand
CGAAGCCGTAGCCGCTGCCGCTGCCGAAGCCGAAGCCGAAGCCGTCGCCGTCGCCGCTGCCGTCGCTGTCGCTGTCGCTGATTTCAAAGTCCTCGAAATCCGGCGTCACGGCTTGTATACCCCGGCGGCCTCGATGCTTGCGGCGGCCTCGTCGCTGCACGGGATGATTTCCAGCGCGTCAAGGATGGTCATGGCGGGCAGCGTGGTGCAGATGCGGCTCTTGCTGGCGTCGATGCCGTTGGCGGCGACCTCGGACAGGCTGATGCCGTCAAGCGCAAACCAGCGCCACAGGCGGCGGGCGTTGGTCAATTCGACCTGCCGCGCGCTTTGTGCGGTCAGTGTGCCGAAATGCACGCCGCTGGCGTAGGTGCGGATGATGCACCGCTTGCCAATGTGCGGCGTAAAGGTCTGTTCGTCGGTGGTCGTGGTCATGTGCTTCCCCATGTTCTGCCCTCTCGGGGCGGTTGTCCCGCGATCTGGCCTGTTGGCGGTTTGCCGGGTGGCCGTCTTCGGCGGGTGATGGGGTGTTGTTCGCATTTTGCGCACACTAAGGCAAGCGCAAAATGCGCTCATTTTGGGCCGCGGGGAAAATCCTGCTAAGGTGTGGGGCTGATCGGTGCAGGCTGGCGGCATGAAAAAGCCCGCCAAACGGCGGGTCGGATGGGCTGGTCGGTTGGCGATGGTTATCTGCGGCGCGCGCCGGACGATCTTGCGTCTCTGATCTGCGAGGTTGTCTTTTTAGACATATCGCAAACATCCCCCTTGCGGAATGTAAACTGACATTCCAGATTCGCCGTTAGCGCTGCAGGAATATGGACAACGCAACTTCTGTTCTTCATATGTTCCGTTCGACGCAGGGGAGGAATTGAAAGTGGGCGAATCGAGCCGGTCGGTTGAAAAGCGCGTTATGAGGCTGCAACCCCATCGTCGGGATCTGTTCCTTGGGCTTCTCGATCAGCTTCTTCGGCTGCCTCAAGGTCCGACAGAAGATCAAGCATCATTTGTTGGCGGCGCGGCGAAAGGCGGGAAAATCGTTGATCCACGCCATCCGTTTGTGATGACGCATCCGCACCGGCAAGGGCGATAACTGCGGATCGCTCAACGCCGCTTTGTTCGAGCGCGTCGGCAAACTTTAGCGCCCATGCCAGTGGCAGGTAGGGATCCTTGAAGCGGTCGGGATCCTCGTAATGTCTGTATGTTGACGGCGGCAGGCCGAGCCGCCTCGCCATTTCGCGCTGTGCGACTCCGGCACCTCTACGGATCGCCCGAAGGGCGTATGCAACAGGCTGTGTTTCCATGGCATTTCCTTGGCACAAAATTACTGACGTGTCTGGGCGCATTTTGCGCTTGCATATTGAGCGCATTTTGCGCACAAACGGCGCATGATGGACCTTATCGACTACCTCAAGAGCGCCGGCGTGTCGCAATCCGATCTGGCGCGGCGCATCGGAAAATCTCGCGGATACCTGACTGGTATCATCAGCGGGCGGCGTAAGCCTGGGCGTGATGCGGCATTTGCTATCGAGCGGGAAACCGGCGGTGCCGTTGCGGCGGGCATATGGAGCCAGCCCCCCACCGGAGGCGACAAATGACAATCCGGGCTGCATCAAATCACACATGCGAACAGCATAGTTCAGAAACCCGCCAAGGGTCTTTGTCAGTGTGGCTCGATGTCCAGCGGTCGGTTGATCTGGCGCATTTTGTCGCGGCGGCGGTGCGGATCATCACCTGCACCGGGCGGCGCTGCCTGTCCCCGCGCCAGCAGAACGAGATCGTCGGGACGCTGCTGCACGTCAGCGGTGAAACCGTGCGGCTGTGGCGTCGTGGTCCGGCACGGCCCGGCTTTGACAAGCTGCTGGCCCTGATCGTCGAGGCCGCAGACGCCTGCGGCGGCGAATACGCCCTGCTGGTCGAGATTTACGGCGAGGATAAGGCGGCGCAGATGTGGGGGCAGGCATGACCGCCGCGCGGAAATCAGATGAGCGCATCCTGCGGATGCTGGCGGGGCGCTGTGCCGGGCTGTCCTCGGCGCAGATTGCCGATCGGGAGGGCGTGTCTGCGCTGCAAGTGCGGGCGCGGACAACAGAGGTGCGCAAGGCCGATCTGGCCGAGAGCGGCGAGGATAGTTTTGTGGTCAATTTGGGGTATTGGTGATGCAGGTGTCATTGTCATTTTTGCGGCAGGTTGGTGGGGTTTTGCCCGCTGGCGTCAGTTTTTCGGACGCCCTGCCGCTGATCGAGTTTATCGCCGGGCTGTCTGCCCCGGCGCAGGGTTCCGCAGCGCCGGGGGGTCATGTCCCGGCACCTGCGGAAAAACCGGCGGCTGTGACCCGTGGGGCCGCCGAAACCGGGGCGCGGTGTGATGGGGCCGCGCCCCGGCCCAAGGCAGCGCGGTTCCAGCGCTGGACGCTGGATGATGATATTTTGCTGTTGCAGATGCGCCGTGATGGGGCGTCGTTTGACCAGATCGGCGCGCGGCTGGGTCGCACCGGCACGGCGGCGGAAAAGCGGTTTCTGTCGGCCCTCAACGGGGCCAATCTGGACGCGATGATCGCCGAACGGGACGGGTTTGACACCCCTGCGGCTGACGTGATCGACCTGATCGCGCCGGTCGGCAAGGTGCTGGATGATTACGGCGTTCGGGCCGGTCTGATGCGGGATTATTTGCGGTCGGTGCTGGCCGGATCACCGGCACCGGCTGTCGCGCGGACGCTTGGGCTGGACCCGGTGCGGATGGCCGGGACCTTGGGCGAGATCGTCAAGGTTACCGGGCTGTCGCTGGCCAATGATCCCAAACACCGGACGCGGCTGCTGGCGGCGCTGGATCAGGTGGCGAGGGCCGGTAAATGATGCCACAGCCCGCACCCTTTGATGATTCGCAGGTCGATCCTGCGGCCTGCCGCGCCTTGTGGCAGGCGGTGTTGTGCAACGCTTACGTCACCGCGACCAGCAGCGTGCAGCACCACACGTCGCACACGGCGTTGTATGAGATTGCCCACGCGCAGGCGTGGTTCGGATCGCCCGGCTTTTACGAGGTCTGCGATCTGGCCGGGGTCGATCCGGTCAAGGCGCTGCGCAGCTGGCGGCGGATGCGGCGCGTGGGTCCACGCCCGCGCGGCGCGACCGTCGCCGCATGGCTGGATCAGGTGGCGGCATGAGCGCCCGGGCTGTGGTTGACCGCGTGTCGGTGCAGGTGTCGCGCTACAGCGTGGCAAATGGCGGCGCGGATCAGGGCGTTTATTACGCCGTCGAGGTGCTGTTCCCGGATGGATCATGGTCGCCCGCCGGGTATCACGACCATTTTGCCTGTGCGCAGCTTGCCGCCGCGCGTGAGGCCCGCTTGCGCAATGCGGCGCTGCTGCTGGATAGTATCTGGCCGGGCCGCAGCGCCCTTGCCGGGGGTGGTGCATGAGCGGGCAGGTTGCATTGCTGGATGACGCGGTGGCGGCGGTGGCGATCTGGAATGACGCCGCCGGTCGCTGCGGCTGGCCGCGTGTCGTGGTCCTCAACGGGCCGCGCCGGGCGCAGGTCATGGCGCGGATGCGCGAGTGCGGCGGGCTGGATGGCTGGCGCGCGGCGGTCGAGCGGGCCGAGGCATCCGATTTTCTGTCCGGTCGCCGTGGTGGCGGCGGCTGGTTCGCATTTGATTGGCTGGTTAAATCTGCCAATTTTATCAAGGTGATGGAGGGCAATTATGACAACCGAGGTCGGATTCGTCCGGGGGCAGCAGATCGCCACGCCGACGCCTTGCGCAACCGCGTCCATGTCGCCGCCCGAGCGCGTCCAGCACCGCGAGAGGCTCTCTTTTGAGGTCGAGGCGGCGTTGAGTCTGTATTTCGCCGCGCCGGTCCCGGCTGCGGTGCAGGCGGCGGCGCTGGCGCTGTGGCTGGACGCGCTGGAGGATTGGACGCCGGGTCAGGTCCGCGCGGGTTTCGCCGCGTGGGATCGGGCGCATCCGTGTCGCCGCCCGACGCCGGGCGCGATTCTGGACCTGCTGATGCGGATGCGGGGCGAGGCCGAGGCCGCGCGACGACGGGCGGCCAAATCTGCCGCGCCCGCGCCTGCCCCCGGCCCCGTCAACCCCGATCCCGCCGCCCGCGCCCGAATGGCCGCGCTGGCGGCAGAGTTGTTTCCGCGCCTCAAGCGGGTGCCGGTTTGTGGGGGTGCGGCCTAGCATCATCTGTGCGCGGCTGATGCACCGCGCGGCGCTGGAATGGGCTTTCACGGGTTAGCCGGGGCCAGCGTCTAGGGGCAACTGGGTAACGGACGCCGCCCCACGGGAAGCTTTGGCCGCCACGCTGCGGCCCACCCCCTCATCCCGAAGTCCAGCCGCGCCAGTGCGGCAGTGTCGGGGGGCAATGTGTCGGGCTGGATCAGCGGCGCATGACCAACAGACGGCGGCGGCTCGGGTGGGCAGGCAAGATCGTTGAGGTCAGGGAGCGGGTCCGGGGTTTACACCACCCCGGAAGCTATAACCCGCTTTCTGACCTGCCATCCAACGGCTCTCAAATGGGCAGAGAAAGGTTTAAGGTTATGAGTAACTTAGAGGCTGAAACTGAAATGCGCGCGGCGAATGGTGTGGCTGACGGTCGCGCGGCTGTCCGTGTGCATCTGATCGCGCGGCTGGACGAGGCCGGGCTGACGCGACCGGGCAAGATCACGGCGGGCGCGTTTGACAAGCTGCGGGGCCGGATGGTCGATGCGCTGGCTTACATGGCCCCCGAAAACCTCATGACGCTGGCCGAGGTGCTGATCGACCTGTCCCCGGATGGGGTCTGGCCGGGCGAAGTGATCTGGCGCACGCAGTCTCGGGCGATCCAGATGCCGCCGCCTGCGCAATCGCGGATCGTGTCAAGCTGGCTGGCCTCGGTCGAGGGGCCTCGGGCGGACGCGGGCGGCTATCTGGCGGAGTTGTATCGCTGGCTGGTCGCGCATCGTCGCCCGCCGCTGGATTGGGATATGCGCCAGATCAGGGGGCAGGCCGAGGAAAACCGGCGCAGGGCTGATCTGATCCGGGACCGCATCAGCCGCAACGTGGCGGTGGAGGATGACCGGCGCTGGTTGTCGGGCTATCTGTCCGCGCTGGCAGAGGCGCGGGCGATTGTGGTCGGGGGTGCGCAATGACCGTTGTGCGGGACGTGGATGCGGGCGCGGCGCGGCTGGCGGCAGAGGCGGCGCGGCTGGCGCGGGTGCTGGATGCGGCTGCGGTGCCAGAGGGTTGCGGCCCGGACATTCCGGCAGCCCCGGCGCGTGGACCGGCGCGGGCGTTTCAGCCGGTGCGGATGGTGCCGGACGGATCGGCGGCTGGCTGGCGGGCGGATGCGGTCGGGTTTCGCGGGCTGTCGGCGGTGCAGGCGCTGGATGTGTTCGACGATCTAGAGCGGCGGGCCAAACGGGCAGGCAAGCCCGTGCCGTTCACGCCGGGGCAGGTGGCGATGGGTCGGCGGTATCGCGATCTGGTCGAGCGGCACGATGCGGGCGGGATGCGCTGTGCCAGCCTTGAAGTTCGCGCCGGGGTTGGTCCCTCTGCCGGTGGTGAGTTTATGGATGCGTTTGTGTCCGAGGGCGACGAGATTAGGCGCTTGCGGGCGCGGATCGGCACCGGGGTTGCGATGGTGGTCCGGCGTGTCCGGCCCTCTGCCCGTGGTGCCGGGGCGCGGGTGATCTCGGACCGGGTGTTGGTTGATTCGGTTTGTCTGGCCGGGCTGTCGCTGCGGCAGGTTTTGCAGGTGCATGGCTGGTCGTCGCGTGGGTTGCACACACAGCGGTTGTGCGTGGCGCTGGCGGGGGCTTTGGACCGGATGCAGGGATACGGCAGAAAAGTTTGAAAGAGGGCTTGACGGCTTAAGTCACACCATCGTATGAGTCTTGGCATCATCCACAATTATGCCCGCTCGGTCCCGCCGCGCGGGCTTTTCGATTCGGGGGTTTGGTGTCACGGCATCCGTTTTACAAGACGGCGCGGTGGCGGCGGTCCCGGCTGGCGCATCTGGCGGCAGAGCCGGTGTGCCGGTTGTGTCGGCAGCGCGGGTTGGTCAACGATGGCGGGCTGACGCTGGCCGGGGCCGTGCAGCCTGATCGGCGGCGGCGGTTTCTGGTCGTAGATCATATCGTCCCGCATCGGGGTGATGTGGATTTGTTTTGGGACCGGGCGAATTGGCAGACGCTGTGCCCGGATCATCACGACATCGTAAAGCAGCGCGAGGAGGTCCGGGGGTTTTCCAACGCTCGGGCGGCGGATGGGTGGCCGGTCGATCCGGCGCATCCGGCGAACCGCTGACCACAGAGGGGGGCGAAAGTCGGAGCGCCGGGTGAACATCGGCCCCCGAGGGGGGGGGTATCTCCAACTTCGGGCCGGGTCGGGCTGGGACCGGCGGCGCTGGTTTTTGTGCGCAAAGTTGGAATTGGGTTGAGAAAACCCACTGGAAACAAGGGGAAGAATAGTGGCAAGGGGACGTAAACCCGGCATCGGTGTTGTGGTGCCGATGAAGGAAGGGGTTGACCCCGGCCATAATGCCAGGGCGCGGGCTTTGGCGCGGGCGGAACAGTTGCGGCCCGAGGGGCTGACCCCCGAGGTGCGCTGGGTCTATGACAAGCTGGCCCCGGCGCTGTGCCATCCGAGCAAGGACCGTCTGAATGAGGTCAATGTTTATCCGGCGTTTATCCTGCTGTGCAAAGCCATCGTCCGCTTTGAAAAGCTGGAATTGATGCTGGATCAGCACGGCGAGGTTTACGAGACCAGCGGGCGCAACGGTAAGCAGCGCCGGGGCAGCCCGGAAGCTGCGCAACTGAATGTGGTATGGGGTCAGATTCGCCAGATGGCGAATGATTTTGGAATGACCCCGACAGCCGAACGGGCGCTGGCGGGTCAGATGCAGATGGCATTCCCGTTCGCGGATCAGGATGACGATTTTAGCTGACGGGGATCACGCCGCCCGCTATGAGGCCGATCCGGTCACAGCATGGGCGGAAGATGTGGCAGCGGGCCGGATCGTTGCAGGCCCGTATGTGCGTGACGCGGCGGCGCGGCATTTGCGCGATCTGGTCGATGGGCCGGGGCGCGGGCTGGTTTGGGATGTCGAGACCGCGAAAAAGGTCATTGGCTGGTTCGCGCGGAACCTGCGGCTGAATGGTGGGCAGTTCGAGGGGCGGCCCTTTGTGCTGCATCCCAGTCAGGCGTTTCGGGTCGGGTCGCTGTTCGGCTGGAAACGGGCGGCAGACGGATTGCGCCGGTTCCGGCGATTTTATGACGAAGAAGGAAAGGGCAATGGGAAATCGCCCATGTTGGGCGGGATCGGCCTGTATCTTATGGTTGCCGATGGCGAGGCGCGGGCCGAGATTTATTCTGCCGCCGCCAAAAAGGATCAGGCCCGCATCTTGTTTCAGGATGCGGTTGCGATGGTCGACCAGTCGCCGCGACTGGCGGCCAAGATCGGCCAGCAGGGCGCGAATCCGGTCTGGCAGTTGAGTTATCGCGGCAAAGATGGCGGGACACGGTTTTTCAAGCCGATTGCAAACGAGGCCAAATCAGGCGGTCAGTCGGGGCCGCGTCCGCACGGGGCCTTGTGTGATGAGGTGCATGAGCATCCCAGCCGGGATACCATCGACATGCTGGAGCGGGGCTTTAAGTTTCGCCGCCAGCCGCTGTTGTGCATGGCGACGAACAGCGGATCAGATAGAAAGTCGATCTGTTGGGAGGAGCATCAGCACGCAATCCGGGTTGCAGCCGGGATCGTGGAGGATGACACGACCTTTGCTTTTGTCTGCTCGCTGGACGAGGGCGACGATTGGGAAAACGATCCGTCCTGTTGGGCCAAGGCCAACCCGCTGCTGGATGTGACGATTTCGAGCGACTGGCTGGCGGCGCAGGTCGAGTTGGCAAAGAAAATACCCGGCAAACGCAACGGGATCGCGCGGCTGCACTTCTGCGAGTGGACGCAGGCGCAGACGGCGGCAATCCGGCGTGAGGCTTGGGTGGCCTGTCGCAAGCCGGTCGATCTGGCGGCGATGGTGGCCGGTGGTTATCCGTGCTTTGGCGGGTTGGACCTTAGCCAGACGCGGGACTTTTCGGCGCTGACGCTGGTTTGGCTGCTGGACGCGACGCGGGATGCCGAACGGTTTGCAGCCCATACATGGTTCTGGACGCCGAAAGACACGCTGGCGGATCGGGCGGCGGCGGATCAGACGCCCTATGATGATTGGGTCCGGGCCGGGCATATCGAGGCGGTGCCGGGCGAGCGGCTGAAATATGCGTGGCTGGCCGATGCGATTGCCCGCATCAATGCCGAGTTTGCGCCCCAGTCAATCGGCTGTGACCAATATGGTCTTGAGCGGCTGCAAGAGCATCTGGCCGATATTGGCGCGGTGATCCCGGCGGAAATCCATCCGCAGGGGTTTCAGAAGCGGATACTGGGCAAAGACCCGCAGGCCCCCGAGGGTCAGCAGGAAATCTATCTGTGGATGCCGGACAGCATCAATAAGCTGGAAGCGGCGATCTATGAGGAGCGGATCGGCATCAGCCACAATCCGCTTTTGGACAGTATGGCGGCCAGCGTCGTCTATGCAGAGAATCGCACCGGGCATCGGATGTTTGACAAGCCGAACGCCTATGGACGGATCGACGGCATGGTGTCGCTGGCGATGGCAACCGGGGTGGCGCTGTGCCGGGCGGTCGATGAGGGCCGCAAACAGCGGCAAAATTCGTATTTCAGGAGTCTGGTCGGGGCATGAAGCTGCTGCGTAAAATGTTCGGGCGGCGCGACGAAATGCGTCCGGTTGACCTGCAAAATCATACCGCTTTCCGCCTGCCGGGCGGGGATGCGGGACCGTCCGTCACGGCGGATAGCTCGCTGGCCGTTGCGGCGGTGTGGGGCTGTGTCAACCTGATTTCGGGCACGATCAGTTCGCTGCCGTTGCAAGTTTATCAGGATGAGGGCGGCGGCAAGCGCCGGTTTCGGCGCGATTTGAACCTGTATTCGGTGCTGCATGACAGCCCAAACGCGGATCAGACCGCGTTGGATTTTTGGGATTTTGTCACCATGTCGCTGGAATTGTGGGGCAATGCCTTTGCCCGTATCGAGCGGCTTGGGGGGCAGATTGTCGGGCTGGTGCCGGTCTGGCCCAACCGGATGCAGGTTCGCCGGGCCTCGGACGGGGTGTTGCGGTATCGCTGGACCGCTGACGGGCGGCAATATGATCTGCCCGACACCGATATGCTGCATGTGCGCGGGCCGGGCGGTGATCCTTTGGGCGGAATGTCCACGCTGGCTTTTGCGCGGCGGACATTTTCCATGGCGATGGCGGCGGATGAATCGGCATCGGGGTTTTTCCGCAACGGTATGCGCCCGAGCGGCGTGTTGAAATTCGCGGATTGGTTGTCGGACGAAAACCGCCAGATCGCCCGCGAATATATGCTGGCCGAGTTCATGGGGGCCGCGAATAATGGCCGTCCGTTTATCGCGGAAGGTGGGGTGGAGTGGCAAAGTCTGATCGTGCCGCCCGCCGATGCGCAGATGCTGGAAACGCGGTCGTTTTCCATCGAGGAAATCTGCCGGTTCTTCGGGGTGCCGCCGATCCTGATCCAGCATTATTCCAAGGCGACAAGCTGGCCGACCGGCGTCGAACAACAGGTGCTGATCTTCCAGAAGTTCACGCTTCGTCGGCGGTTGAAGCGGTTTGAGCAGGCGATGGAAAAGCAATTGCTGACCTTGGCCGAGCGTCAGGCCGGTGTGCGGATCGAGTTTAACCTTGAGGGGCTGTTGCGGGGCGATAGCGCCGGGCGGGCGGCGTTTTACAAGTCCGCCCTGAATGATGGGTGGATGACGATTAACGAGGTCCGGGCCAAAGAGAATCTGGCCCCGGTCGATGGCGGCGATGTGCCGCGCATCCAGAAACAGAATGTGCCGATCAGCGATCTGGAAGCTCTGATCGCGGGCGAAACCGAAAATGGGGGCTGATAATGCAGGTCAAACACGGCGCGGCGCTGCTGGATATTAAATCGCTGGGCGAAAAGGGCCAGTTTGAAGGCTATGCCAGCACGTTCGGCGGCGAGCCGGATTCATACGGCGACATTATCGCGCCGGGGGCCTATTCCGAGTCGCTGGCCGAACATGCGGCCAAAGGCACCATGCCAAAAATGTTCTGGCAGCACGATCCGCGCGAGCCGATTGGCAAGTGGTTGTCGGCAGTTGAGGATGACAAGGGGCTGTCGGTCACGGGTCAGCTTAACATGGGTGTTCAGCGCGGGCGCGAAGCCTATGAGTTGCTGAAAGCCGGTGACATTGACGGGCTGTCCATCGGCTATCGCATCAAGGGTTACGAGGTCGATGAGGATCGCGGCATCTGGACGCTGACCAAGCTGGCACTGCATGAGGTGTCGGTTGTCAGCATCGGCGCGAACGAAAATGCCACCATTGCCGCCGTGAAATCGGAACGGCGGGTGCATGAGGTGATGGAAAAGCTGCGGGCCGGGGATCGGCTGACGGAGCGGGAGTTTGAGGATTTGCTGAAAGGGGCTTTCGGCCTCTCAAACTCACAGGCGGAGCGGGCCGTGCGCGTCCACCTGAAAGGGCGGGGGGAACCTGCCGCAGCGGCGGATGGGCTTGCGTTTTTGCGGGCTTTGGCGGGCTGACGCCCATAATCAACGGAAAACATGAGGTTACAAATGTCGGATGACATTAAAACGGCACAGCAGCTTGCCGATGAGATCAAGGCTGCACATAGCGAGGCGATGGATAAGGTCAAGGCGATTGCCGAGGATGCGCTTGGCCGGGCCAAGCGCGGCGAGGAAATGGCCGAGCAGCTTAAGGGCGATGCGGACGCGGCACTGGTCAAGATGAACGAGCTGTCCGGCCAGATTGCCGAGTTGGCGCAGAAAATGGCCCGCGTTCCGGCGCATGGCGATGATGCGGCCAAGTCGCTGGGTCAGCAGTTTGTCGAGGCCGAGGCGGTCAAGGCGTGGATGGATGGTCGCCCGCGCAACGGTCGCATTGATCTGGCGGTCAAGGCCACGATCACCACGGCCCGCACGGATGCTGCCGGTTCGGTCGGGGCCGCGACGGATCGCACCCGCCTGCCGGGTATTCAGGAGTTGCCGCAGCGTCGTCTTGTGGTCCGCGATCTGATTTCTGCGGGGCGCATGGACAATCCGGCGCTGGAATATGTCCGCGAAACCGGGTTTACCAACAATGCCGATGTGGTGGCCGAGGGCGCGAAAAAGCCCGAATCCGACATCAAGATGGACTTGGTATCGACCAACGCCAAGGTCATCGCGCACTGGATGAAAGTGTCCAAACAGGCGCTTTCGGACGTGTCGCAACTGCGCTCGCACATCGACAACCGGCTGTTGTTCGGGCTGGCGATGAAAGAGGAGGCGCAGCTTTTGCACGGTGACGGGTCGGGCAATAACCTGCACGGGATCGTGCCGCAGGCGACCAAGTTTGCGGTCCCGTCCGGTGCCGCCACCACGAAAATGACCGTCATCGACACGCTGCGGCTGGCGATCCTGCAAGCGGCGCTGGCCGAACATGCGGTCACGGGCTATGTGCTGCACCCGACCGATTGGGCCAATATCGAGTTGATTAAGGACGATATTGGCCGGCACATCATCGGGCAGCCGAACGGCGAGGGTGTGGCGAAGCTGTGGCGTCTGCCGGTCGTGGAAACGCAGGAGATTACCCAGGGCAAGTTTCTGACCGGCGCATTCCAGCAGGGGGCCGAAGTGTTCGACCTGTGGGATTCGCGCGTCGAAACCGGGTTCGAGAATGACGATTTTACCAAGAACCTGCTGACGTTGCTGGCGGAAGAACGGATTGCGCTGGCGGTCTATCGCCCGGAATCGTTTGTCTATGGCGATCTGGCCCCGGCTGGCGCGGGCGACTGATCGAGCAGGCGGGGCGGGGATGACCTCGCCCCTTCATTTTTGGGAGTAGCAGTCATGGAATACGATGTTTTGTGCGAGCACCTTGGCGACCAATTTTATACGACCGGCGCAATCCGTGTGGCTGATCCGGCCATGGTCGCGCATCTGGTCAAAGACGGGGTGCTGGCGGTTCGTGAGGGCGGCAAGGCGACGGAACCTGCCGCGAACAAAGCGGCCCGGCCGGTTGCAAATAAAGCGGAGCCGGTTGCAAGCAATAAGGGGCGGAAATGACCCTGACGCTGATCCGTGGCCCGCAGGAAGATTTTGTCCATCTGGACGATCTGAAAGCCCATTTGCGCGTCGATCACGACGATGAGGATTTGTATATCGCTGGCCTCGCGGCGGCGGCGATGGCCCATATCGACGGCCCGCGCGGGATTTTGGGCCGGTGCATCCAGCCGCAGGTGTGGCGGAAGGAGTTGCAGGGGTTGGATGGGCCGGAACGGCTGAATCTGCCGGGGGTGACGGATGTGCAGGTCGTCGATGGGGCAGATGTGCGCGTGACGCGTCTTGGGGGTTGGACCTATGTGTTCGGGGCGGGCGCGGTCGAGTTTACCGCATCGACGCCGGAGGATTCGTGGCCCGCGCTGCGCATGGCGGTGCTGCTGCTGGTCGGGCATTGGTATGCGGAGCGTGAGGCGTCCGTGGAGGGCAGCACGGTTCTGGCGCTGCCGCTGGGTGTTGTGCGGCTGCTGACGCCGTTTCGGACGGGTTGGGTTGCATGAGGGCCGGTGATCTGACCATGCGGGTTGTGTGTCAGTCAAAGACCCGTGTCACAACCCCGGCTGGTGGCTGGACGGAGGGTTGGACGGATGAGTTTACCGTTTGGGCAAACCTGCGCTGGCTGCGGGGTGGCGAGGCCGTGATGCAGGCGCGGCAGGCGTCCCGCAACCCGGTGATTGTGACGGTTCGTGCGTCAAGGCAGGCGCGGCGGATCAGCAGCACATGGCGCGTCGTGATCGGCGGTAAGGCTTTCGAGGTCCGCGAAGACCCCCGGCCAACGGCGGATCGGGCCTATCTGGAAATGCTGGCGGAGGGGTGAATGTCGGTATCGGTTCACCTGCAAGCGATGGTCGTTGCCCGGCTGATCGCGGCCATTCCAGCGGTCGCGGGCCGGGTGTTTGACGGATCGGCCCCCGAGGCCGTGGAAACGCCCTATATCGTGATCGGTGACAGTCAGGTTGTGCTTGATGATGTCGAGTGCGTCGAGGGCCGCGAGGAATACCTGACCGTGCATGTTTGGGCGTCGTCGCGGCCTGACCGGACAGTAGTCCGCGATGTGACCAGCGCCGTTATCAATGCGTTCCGGGGGTGGGAGCCGCCCGAGGGCGGCCCGCTGGTCATTGGTCAGATCGGCACGGATGGCGGGCGGATCATGGGCGATCCTGACCCGATGTTCGCGCATGGGGTTGTGACGGTCCGGGCGGTGTTGGAGGGTTAGGGCTTATTGGGACCTATTTTGTGTAGGTATAGGTTCCGCAAAGTCCGGGAGAGTTTGCATCAAAGGGGTGTTCTTTCGATTCGAATACGGACATTCCGATTCCGAATTGAGTTTCGTAGAGGGCGACGAATGTCGCGGGGGTATCGCCGCAGAGAGTGTTGCTGTTTCGGAGTGTTCCGGGGTCAGCTAGGAGCCGAAATAGT
The DNA here is from genome assembly GCF_030538695.1 of Paracoccus sp. (in: a-proteobacteria). Taxonomy (GTDB): domain Bacteria; phylum Pseudomonadota; class Alphaproteobacteria; order Rhodobacterales; family Rhodobacteraceae; genus Paracoccus. Next base: position 81,821 of record NZ_JAUNTN010000016.1, on the reverse strand, counting down.
TCGGCGGTCTCATTGCCGGGAGTAGTGTCCCAGTCGCGCCAAGCCATAACAATGGGCTGTAAGTCTATCGTTTTGGCGTCCCCGAATTTGATGGTCATATCCGTAATGGTGATAGCGCCTGTGATTGCTTGTGCTGTGCGGCTTAATGGCTGGAAGGTTCTGTCGCTGTGCCAAATCTGCATTTGTGCAGGCTCGTAGTTGTGAGCCGCAGGGGCCTGATCTGGAGCGGCTTGCGTGGCTAAAAGCATCATTGTGGTTGATGTTGCAAGGATTGGACGCATGGTGGGTGGCCTCAAGCTGACATGATGGTGAGGGGTTAGAGGTCCGCTTTTACAGCAGTGCCGGATGCGACCAGTAAAATCATGCTGCTGGATGAGCCGGAGCCGATTTCGACGTAATCGAGATCGACCCCGACAACCGCATTCGCGCCAAGCCAGTGGGCTTCGCGGCGCAGTTCGTAGAGCACTGTGTTTTTGCTGTCGCGCATGGTGTTCTGGATGGTGGCGGATCGGCCCCCGAAAAAGTCGCGGGTGCTGGCAAACAAGTCCTTGAATACGTTCATGCCATAGGCGCATTCGGCGGTCACGATGTCGAGGCGTTCGAGGATTTTGAGGTTCGGGGCTGTTTCGGTCGTCAGGGTGATTTTGGCGATTTCGTCCTGCTGTTGGGCGTCTTCTTGGCTGATGAGGGTTAGCAGTTCCTGATGGTCGGTTTTTCCGGTCTTTTCTGCCATTTCGCGGGCACGGTCGGCTGTCGATTTGTAGCAGTCAACGCACATGCCGTTGACATTCTTCATAAATCCTATGCGGTTTCCGCACTTGCTGCACTGTGCCATTTTTGTTCCTTGGGAGTGGTTCATGGCGACATTATCCCCACACTTGCGGGCGCGTCTATCCAAGATTCCTGATGTCATTCGGGCCGCTGCGGCGGAGGCGATGGAGGAGGGCGCGGAAGCCATTGTGCAGGAGATGCGGGCGCGGGTGCCTGTGTTAAGTGGCGATCTGCGGGACAGCATCGGTTGGACGTGGGGTGATGTGCCTGCCGGGGCGATGGTCATCAAGGATATTCGGTCGGGTCGAAACGAAGGCTTTCAGTATGCATCCCTGTCGATCAAGATTTATGCGGGCAGCAAAGATGCGTTCTATGCGCGGTATGTCGAGTTCGGAACGCGGGCCGGGATGCCTGCGCAGGCGTTCTTTTTCCCGGTCTGGCGCGACAAAAGGGTAGGCAAGGCCGCATTTCGGCGGCGTGTCCGGGCGGCGATTCGTAAGGCAATGAAAAGGGAGTTTGGAGGTGGCTAAGGCTACGTTCCATCGGCGCTTTGATGCGACCGATATTAAAAGGGGTGTGTCGCGGCGAATTGAGCCAACCGGCACCCCGCAGACCTTCCCGGCATGGGTTATTGATCTGGCCGTCGAAGCAGGCGCGGCAACGCGCGAGGAAACCAAGGCGGCAGGGGCCGCGAAATCCAATGAGGTAAAAGATGGCACTGCCTGAACGTCATTATCGTGGCGACATTGTTGTTATGGTGGACTGGTCCGCGACCGATGGTGTCGGCGCGACATGGACTAATTTTTGCGGCGCGACCAGCGTCAACCTGACCGTTGATAACGCGGTGCAGGAAGAAACTGTTGCGGATTGTGAGGATTGGACTTTGCCGCCGCAGAATGTGGCGGAATATGGTGCACAGACGTGGACCGTTGCAATCAATGCCACGCTGGCGCGGCAGAATCGGGACAAGATTTTGCGCGCGGCGAAAGATCAGGTTCTTTTGCCGATCCGTATCCATATCGTTGGGGTCAAATCTGGCGAGGTTGAGTATATCGACGGGGCGATTATTTTGCCGTCACTATCTGTTGATAATATCGGCAATACGGATAAGGCGGCGGTCACGCTGACTCTGAACGGGCGTTTCAAAGAGGCCCCGGAATTTACGGATAAAGCGTGATGCGGGCGGCGGTTGTGGTTTGGCCGGGTGGCGAACATTCATTCCGGCTTGGGATCGCTGAATTTGAGGGGTTGCAGCGGGATACCGACTGCGGCCCCGAATGGCTGGCGCGGCGGCTAAGCACGGGTGAACATCATTTCCGTGATCCACTGGATGTGCTGCGTTGGGGATTGATTGGTGGTGGCATGGCCCCGGACAAGGCCAAGCATCTGGTCGAGCGGGCGTTGGATTATATGCCGCCGTCTGCCTTTAAGGCACCCGCATTGGAGGTGCTTTTGGCCGGGTATTATGGCCCGGCGGATGACCCGGTGGGAAAGCCCTCGCTGGCGGGCGAGACAACGCCGAGCAGCGAGAGCGCGGAAAGCTGAAATTCAGTGCGTTTTATGAATTGGGTGGGGCGGCAGGAATGTCGCCCCAATCCATTGGTGGCATGAGCATGTGGCATTTCATGGCCTTTATTGAGGGTCATGGGCGGGCGCATTGGGGATGGAAAGCCCCTGTTGAGGCAATGAGCGTCGATAAACTGCGGGCGCTTGGGGTTGAGGGTTTTGAAGATGTCGAATGATGCTGATCTGCTTTTGGAAGCCGCATTTAATGATGCCAAGATGACCAAGGAAATTAACCGGGTAACAAAAAAGTTCGAGGATGCCGGTAAAAAAATGCAGGCGGCAGTTAATAAAACTGCTGAAAGTGCAGTGACAAATAATCAGGTTGTTGCAGCCAATGCCCGTGAAATGGATCGGCTGCGGCGGGCTTATGATCCGCTTTATGCGGCGTCAAAAAAATATGAGGCCGAGCTTAACCGGTTGAACAGGGCGCATAGTGCGGGTGCGATTAGCGCCAAGGTGCATCGGGATGCGCTGGCAAAGCTGAACACCGAATTTGCCGGTGGTGGTAAGGCTATTCAGGCGGCGGCGCAGGGGTCTGGAATCGCGACCCACCAAATCCAGAACGTGGGTTATCAGATTCAGGATTTCGCGGTTCAGGTTGCATCCGGGACCGATGCTACCCGCGCATTCGCGCAACAGTTTCCGCAGTTGGCGAGTGTTTTCGGGGTTTGGGGGGTTGCCATTGGCACGGCGGCGGCGATTCTGGTGCCTCTTGCTGGAGCCTTTCTTGGGGCTGCTGAAAAGGCGGAAACGCTTGATGAACAGCTTGACCGGCTGGCGGATTCGACCGCTGCCATGTCGAGTGCGGCAGAAGCTGCGGCGGTGCCGGTCGATGAGTTGCGTCATAAATATGGTGATCTGGCGGATGAGGTTGCGCGGGCGGCGGATGTCATGGCGGTTGTGACCGCCGGTGTCGCGCGACGGGATGCGCTGGCAGCTGCCAAGCGGGTTAGTGGGGAGTTGGGCCTCGATCTGCCGAGCATGTCGGCATATCTTGATTCGTCTGGTAACGTCATGCGCGGTTATGAGCGTGCCCGGATGCAGCTTATTGAGCAGGCTGTTGAGAAGATTGGCAAAAAAACTGGCGCAAGTGCGGATGAGGCGCAGCGGCTGGCCGATGCGATCATTCGGCTTGGGCGCGTCAATGATCTTGATGATCTTGTGCGGGACAGTGAGGCCGTTCTGTCCGTCATTTCCGAGATCGGCGCGTCCACGAAAGAGCAGCGAAAATCACTTGATGATGTGGCGCTGCTGATTGGTAAGGTGCTGGATCAGGCGAAGACCCAAATTGACGCGGCGGGTGCTGATTCTGATCGGCTTTTGAGTAAATACGATCAGACCACCCGGCGCATGGCGGCGTTGGATCAGGAGCGGATAAAGGCGCTGGATGCGCTGAAACGGGCCGAAGCCGAGGGTAATGCTGAACGTGTTGAGGCGTATCGCCGGGTTATCCGCGAAATCGACAACGAAATTACAAAGGTTCAGCAGCTTGCCCGCGAGACGGATGTGGGCTTGCAGAAAATGATCCGGGGCTATCAGCAGTATGCGCAAGTTCGGGCCGAGGGGGCCGCGTGGGCGGAATCCGCCCCCGGTTTCGAAGCGCATTATATCGCCCGGCGCGTGAGTGGTGACGGCGGTGCGGATGCGGAGCTTGTGCGCGCTGCGACCGTGGTTGCAGAGCAGCTTGGCGTTGCTGCCCGTGATCTGATTGCGGTGATGTCTTTCGAGACAGGCGGTAAATTGCGGCCCGACACCATGGGGCCGACGACGAAGTGGGGGCAGCATTTTGGGTTGATCCAGTTCGGCCAGCCGCAGGGTAAAAAATACGGTGTTTCGCCCGATTCCAGCATTACGGAGCAGGTCACGGCGGCGGGTCGGTATTTGCAAGACGCCGGGGTTAAGGCGGGCGATTCGCTTGCCAACATCTATGCAGCGGTTTTGGCGGGTGATGCCCGAAAGATCAACGCATCTGATTTGGCTGCTGGCGGTGTCGTCGGTAATGTCAGTGATGCCGTTGGGGGCAGCCAGTTTGCGCCCCATTTAGCGCGGGCAGATGGGTTGCTGGCCGCCAATGCCGGGATTTCGCGCGAAACCCTGACCTTGGAACGTGAGGCGACGGCGGCGCGGAAAAAGGCGCTGGCAGATGAGGTGCGCGACCGTGATCGGCGGTTACAGCTTGCAAAGCAGCTATCCGAGCAGTTGGCAAAGGATCTTCTGACCGAGCAAAAATCCGCAGAGCTGGCGGCGGAACGCAACGCCAAGCTGGCGGAGATCAGCGCCAGCGACATGAGCGCCCCGGAAAAGGCGGCGGCGATTGCGGCGGTCAATGCCGAAATGGAGCGGCAACAGGCGCTGTTTATGCTGCTGGAGGATGCCAAGCGGCGCGGGGTCGATCTGGATGCGCAGATGATCGACAGCGCCATGACCTATCGGCAGGCGATTCAGCGGCTGGTTGATACCAAACGGGATTCGATTTTGGCCGATGAACAGGCCAAGGCGGCGGCGGATAAGTTGCGGGAGGCACAGGATTTTTCCGAGCGTCAGACCGAGGCCCTGAAGAACGGCATTGTTGATGCGATTGTCGAGGGCAAAAACTTTGAGGACGTTCTTGCCGGTGTCGCGGCGGCGCTGGCGAAGGCGGCGTTGCAAGCGGCGCTGTTTAACGAGGGGCCGATGGCGCGTGGTGGTGGCCCGGCTGGTGGTGGCGGGCTGTGGGGTGGTGTTCGCAGCCTGTTTGGATTTGCGGACGGTGGTTACACCGGCGCGGGCGGCAAGTATGAGCCTGCCGGGGTGGTGCATCGCGGCGAATATGTGTTTGACCAAGCCAGCGTCCGGGCTGCGGGCGGGCCTGCGGCGCTGGAAGCGATGCGGCGGGGTCTGCGGGGTTATGCCGATGGCGGTTATGTCGGGCGGGCGATCCCAAGCCTGCCGAGCATCGCGGCGGCGATCCCGGCAGGTGCCGGGCAGGCCCCGAAAGTCACCATCAACAATAACGCGCCAGGTGTCGAGGTCATCCGCGAGTATGCGACCCGCGACGAGGTGCGTTTGATGATCCGCCAGAACGAGGCGGCGCAGGCCCGCAGCTTTGGGGCGCGGGTGCAAGCCGCCAACAAATACCCGAGAGGTTAAGATGATCCTGACTTTGGAAGAGTTTTGGGGCCGGATTTGCGTCCGGCGCATGGATCTGTTTGCGCCGGTTTCGGCGGTGTCCAGTCAGACGGCGGGCGGTCAGGTGATCCGGGCGCGGTCGTTTGGCGCGGACCTGTGGAAAGCCGATGTCCAGCTTTACGGCAACCGGGCTGCGCAGGCCCGCGCCGTTCGCGCCCTGCTGATGCTGGCGCAACAGCCCGGCACAGTGATTGAGGTCAGTGACCGCAATTATCGGGGCTACGACCGGGTGGTTACGGTGGCGTCCAAGGCGTCGGATAACCGGCGCGTCGTTCTGGCCGGGCTGGATCGGGGCTTTGTGTTTGCGCCTGGTGACATGGTTTCAATCGGTCACAGCCTGCACGCGGTCACGGCGGCTGACCCTGCAAATGCTGCGGGGCAATGCACGGTCTGGCTGATGCCGCATCTGCCGCCCTCGGTTGTGGTTGGGGCAGTGGTCGAGGTGCGGCGGCCCAAGATGCTGGCCGTGGTCGATCAGATCAAACCGGCGCAGTTTACGCGGGTGCTGGCGGGCGAATCCAGTTTTGCAATCACGCAGGTGCATTTATGAGGCTGACGGCCAGCGCCCTGACGGCGCATCGCAACCAGCGCCGGGGCGTCCATACCGAGCATCTGGTCTGGATCGAGGCCCGCAACCGGCAGACCGATCAGATCGAGACTGCCGGGCTTTGGACCGGCAGCGGCACCCGCCAGTTTACAACGGACGGCGTGGTGCGCATGTATCACGGCACGTCGATCCTGTCGCTGCCAACGGTGTTTTCAGAGGCGGGGGTGCAGGTGCGCCGCGCCGAATTGGCGTTGATGGGCGTCAGTGATGCGGTTGTCCAGGCGGTGCGGGTCTATGACACGCAAAACGCGCCAATCCTGATTCACCGGGCCGAGTTTGACGCAGATCAGAACCTGATTGCGCCGCCAGAGCGGGTGTTCCGGGGGCGGATCGAAACCGCGCCGATCACCACCGCCGCTTTTGGCGATGGTCTGGATGTCAGCCTTGGGCTGGTGTCGGACGCATGGCGGCTGACGGTGATCCCGCCCCTGACCAAATCGGCCCCGATGCAGCAGTTGCGCGGCGGCGATCAGGGGCGGCGCTATTCCAACGTCCACGATGCAAGCGTGACGTGGGGCGAGAGCCAGCAGCAGCCGAAAAAACGTAAAAAGTTCTTAGGGATATTCTGATGCGGCTACCTGATTGGCGGGCGCGGCTCACGGCTTATCTGGCCGAATGGGCTGGCCGGGATTTTGCCTATGGCTCGGCGGATTGCTGGCTGTTTGCGATGGGCGCGGCAGAGGCCGTGACCGGGGTTGATTACACGGCGGGGGTGCGCGGTTACGACAGCCGTGAATCCGGGCTGGCGATGGGCCGGGAAAAGACCGGCTGCGCAAGCCATCTGGTCTATGTCAGCCGCCGATTCCGCAAACAACCGTCCGTGCTGTTTGCGCAGCCCGGCGATCTGGCGGCGGTCGATACCAGCGACGGTGTGGGCTTGGGCGTGGTGCAGGGTGAAATGATTTACGTTCTGACGCCCGAGGGGTGGGGGCTGATCCCGCTGACCGAGGCGCGGGGGATTTACCGGGTATGACGCGGATTTTTCTGACGGTTTTTGCGACGGCGGTGCTGGCCGCTGCCCCGGCCCATGCGGGCTTTGTGGCGGCCATCACATCGGCGATCAGCGCCTTTGCGGCCACGTCTGCGGTAGCCAGCTTTGCGGTCAACATGGCGATCAGCGCCGGGATGTCGCTGATCTCACGGGCACTGGCCCCCAAGCAAAAGCCGCAAGGTCCGGGTGCGGTCCAGCTTGAGGCCGCGACCGAGGGCGACGACACCCCGCAGCGGATCATCCTTGGCCGTCGCGCGGTCTCGGGCCATCGGACGGCCCCGGAATATGTGCGCGGCGCGGGTAACGAGTGGCTGACGATCATCCGTGACCTGTCCGACCTGCCGGTTCATGGACTGGCGGCGGTCTGGATCGGTCAGGATCGGGTCGAGATTCCGGCAGGCACAACCGGCTGGTTTGACCTGCCCGAAAAGTTTGTGGGCAAAGCCCGGTTGCGGTTTTACGATGGCAACCAAATGCAGGCCGATCCGCATCTGGTCGCCAGCTACGGCAGCCACAAGGACCGGCCATGGACGGCGGACATGGTGTTGCGCGGCGTGGCTTACGTCATTGTCGAGCTTAAGCGGGATCAGGAGTTGTTTTCGTCGATCCCGGACCTGATTTTTGAGGTGGACGGCATCCCGCTGACCGACCCGCGCACCGGTCGGGCCGGATACAGCCGGAACGCGGCGCTGATGATCTGGAATGTCATGCGCGGCATCACCCTGCCGGACGGGTCGGTTTGGGGCGGCGGTCTGGATGCTGCCGATCTGCCCGCCGCAAACTGGGCCAGCGCGATCACCGAGGCAGAGACGCAGGGCTGGACGGCGGGCCTTGAGGTCGAGATCGGCCCGGCAGATTACGGCGGCGACACCCCGGCAGACGTGATCGAGCATCTGCTGCAAGCCTGTGCGGGCAACATTGCCGAGGACGGCGGCGTCTGGCGCATCCGCATCGGCGGGCCGGGCCTGCCGGTGGCGACCGTCACCAATCCCGATGTGATTATCAGCGAAAATCAGGTCTTTACCCCGCATCAAGGCCCGCGTGAGGTCTACAACGGTATTGCTGCGCAGTATCCCGAGCCTGCCGAACGCTGGCAGTCCAAAGCCGCGCCGCTGGTGCTGGATCAGGCTTTTGCCGCCCGCGACGGGGGCCGCAACGTGGTTGCGATCACCTATCACGCGGTCACGGACAGCGAGCAGGTGCAAAAGCTGGTCGCCTTTGCGCTGGCCGATGGTCGCCGCCAGCGCCAGCACGAATTGTCCCTGCCGCCCGATTATGCGGCGGTCGAGGTGCTGGACACGCTGACGCTCTCGCTGGATTATGACGGCTACGCGGGCAAGTTGGTCGAGGTGCAGGCGGTCTATCGTGACCCCGTGACCATGGTCCAGCGCGTCCACGTCCGTGAGGTCGACCCGGCAGATTACACCGCGCCGCAGGTGGCACCCCTGCCGACTGTCTCGGTCGTCACCACGCCGCCTGCGCCGCAGGTGCTGCCCGGTTGGGCGGTCGAGCCGGTGATTGTCCAGGACGATCAGGGCCGCAGCCGCCGCTCGGCTGTGCGGATCAAATGGACGCCGATTCCGGGGTTGGGTGTCGAGTGGGAGTTGCGGGCGCAGGGCGCATCCGCGCTGGCCGGTCAGGGCAGCACCCCGGCCATCGAGCGGGGCGATCACATCATCACGGCGGGGGTAATTTCCGGGGCGCGGATGGAGGTCCGGGCGCGGGTGATGCTGACGGGCCGTGCGCGGGCATGGACTGACTGGACCGGCTTTGTCGCGCCAACGGTCGGGATCACGGCAGAGGATTTCGAGGAGCAGCTCCGGGCCGATCTGGAACGCGGGCAGGAGCAGGCGGCAGCGGCGGCGGCGGATGCGCTGGCGGCGCGGGCGGATGCGACGGCAGCCCGCGAAGAATTGTTTGACGCCACCGCCGATCTGTCGGGGCAGGTGCAGACGCTGGCCGGTCAGTTGCGCGACGGGCTGGGGGCGGCGCGGGATTACACCGATACCGGATTGCAGCAATATGCCGGGGTGTTTGAGACCGAGCTTGGCCAACTGGCGGGCCGGATCAATGAGATCACGGCGGCAAACACCAGCAACAACCTGCTGGTCAACCCGGATTTTGCCGATGGGATCACCGGCTGGACTGTTGGTGCGGCAACCCCGGAAAATGGCGGTGCGCGGGTGTCGGCGGGCCATTTCGGGCAGTTTGTTGACGCCAGTTTTGACGTGGCGGAGTTGCTGCAATGGCGGGTCGAGATCAGCGGCGGGGCCGGGACTGTCCGGGTGCTGTTTTACGGTGCAGACGGCGCGGCGCTGGGGACCGAGTTTGCGACCCGGTTTGAGGCGTCCGCCGCGCCCAAGGTCATCAGCGGCCAACACGCCCCGCCTGACGGCGCGACCCGATTCCGGTGGCGGGTGGTCCCGACCGATCCGGTTTGGATCGACAACGCGGCGGCGACCAAGATTGACCAGCAGGTGATTGCCCGGATTCAGGCGGTTGAGGTCGCCAGCGCGACCACCGATCAGGCGCTGACGGCGCTGCAAACCCGCACCGAATCGCGGTTTGCAGATGCCGAGGCCGCGATCCAGTCGGAGGCCGCGACCCGCGCGGCGCAGGATCAGGCGCTGGCCAGCCAGATCAACACCGTCGGAGCCAATGCGGCGGCTAAAAACCGGACGTTCCGGCAGGCGGCGGCACCTGCTGCGTCCGGGCTGGCGGCTGGCGATTTGTGGGTGCGGACAGCGGATAACCGGATGCACCGCTGGAATGGGTCGGCTTGGGTCGAGGTCAAGGATGCGGACCTGACCAAGCTGGATGCCAGCGTGACGACGCAGGCGACCGCCATTTCCGACCTCGAAAAAGGTGCGAAATCCGGCTATCTGATCCGGGCGCAGGCCGGTGATGCGGTGTCGCTGATCGACCTGATCGCGGCAGACGGCAAGGGTGGCGTCCCGAAATCCATCATCAAGTTTCAGGCCGAGCAACTTGTCATGGATGGTTCGGTCGGAGCCAACCTGCTGACGGTCGGCATGGGCAAAAACCTGTTGGTTGACCCGTCGTTTGATGATGGTTTTGCGCATTATGCGGCGTCGCATGGCGGCAATTCGGCCTTTGCCTTCGGGGTCCGAAACCCCGGTGAAAGCTACGCGCACCCGGCTTGGCCAACGCTGTTTATCCGCGAGATTGGGATTACCGGGATCAACGCCTTTATCGTGGCCAAGCCGCTGCTGGCGTCGGGCAGCCGCGCTGTCGGCGTCCCGGTCAGTCCCAACCAGCACTATATTGCCAGCGGCTATTACCGCACGGCGCGGGGCGACGCCCGGTTGGTGGTGCGGTTTTACGATGCGGCTGGGGCGCTGATGCCGGGCAGCACGTTTAACACACCTTGGGCTGCGGCGGCGCGGGGGGTGCATAACATCCCGGACCAATGGGAGCGGGTGTTCATCAAGGCGCTTGCCCCGGCCGGCGCGGCCTATGCCGAAGTGCTGTTCCAAAAACAAACCGCGGATGCGGGGGCGGCGGATAGCTGGTTGTGGGTCTGGAAGCCGCAGCTTGAGGAGGTCCACGCCGCCGCCACTTTGCCGTCGCCATGGGCGCCGGCGGGTAGCACAGCCATTCATGGCGGCCGGACGATCACCAAAAGCCTGACCGCTGACAAGATCAACGTAGCCGAGCTTTCGGCGCTGACCGCCACGGTCGGGGTGTTGCGCACCGCCACCACTGGGGCGCGGATGGAAATCCGTAATGACCGCATCCTTGTTTACGACGCCAGCAATGTGTTGCGCGTCCGCATGGGCAATTTAGCGTAAGGGTTATCAATGATTTATCTGGATCAGGACGGCAATCAGACGATTTGCGAATGTGACCGCTGCGGCACGGTCGGGGCAACCGACCGCGCGAATGGCGTGATCGTGGATGGATGGGGGTCGGGTCAGCTTTGGGTTGACATCAGTCTGGCAGAGGATCGGCAGATGCCGCTTTGTTTTTGCCCCGCTTGCGCCCCGGTTATCCGGGCTGCAACCCGCATACAGATCAGCGCGTGGGGCGGCGCGGATGAGGCGGCAGAATGAGCTATGGTCTGCAAGTCTGGTCTGCCAGCGGCGGGGTTGGTGATCTGGCGTTTACCCCGTGGGTCGTGGATGAGGTCTGGACAATGACTTTGGCAGCGGGGGAATACGAAAAATCCGCCCCGATGCCGACGCCTAAAACGCAGGCTGATCCGCATTCGTTTTGCATCGGCTCGCTTGGGTCTGTTCCAGAGTTCGGGATTTTTCCATCACGCGGCACATGGGCGATTGCGCGGGGGCTGGATCAGGAACGCCGCGCAGAAACTTTTACCGTGATCTGGCTTAAAAAATGAGTTACGGGCTGTTTTCCGCAAATAGCGGTGTGCAAAAAATCATTGATGCGGGAACGCAAGCTTACGGGGTCTATGCCTTTGGCACCTCCACATCATCCGAGCCAGCCAATTCGGGCGGGGCAAATGCCCATGACGGGCGCTATGGCTGGGTTCATCGGGTTCCGAAAGCGCGTTTTGCGGGTATGTCCGGGCTGTCATTTTACGTTGAGTTTACAACGGATCAGCCGTGGTGCTGCCGGGTCGGTGATGCCTTGTCAGGTGCCAATGTGACGTTTCTGGCGGCGCGGGCATCGGTTAAATGGCTGGCAATCGGGCCGATGCAATCCTGCCCGCTGGATGGGTCAGGTTACGGGCTGATCCTTAATAATGCGGCGGGTGGAGTTATTTACGACAGCCGTCGCCGCCCGGTTGAAATCCGTGATTATATTTCTTTCGATGTTTCGAGATATGTTTCAAACATCGGGGGGATTACTGTCCGACCCGAAAACGTGATTTCCAGCCCGGTTTCCGTTTCCGCAGATTGCGGATTTATCCAGCTTGGTTATCGGGGCTATTTCGAGAATTTCGACAACGGCGATGTTTATGCGTTTTGGTGGGTCCGCACGGGCGCAACTGCGGCGCAATTTAAGGCGGTCACGGTCGATCCGTGGCTTGGGTATCCATATATCGCGCCGGTCAGTAACTGGTCAGGGGCGGGTATGGGCGGGGCGCTGACGTTGCGAACGGTTAGCGGTTTTTAATTTAATCTTAAAAAGGGGGCAGACATGCCAAAAATCCACAAATTGACGCAAGACTGGACCGGGCCGCTGGCGGTGCAATCCGGTGATGTGGTGCAAAATCAATCCGGCTGGCTGGGGGTGGTTGAGCTTGCCACAGCGGCCCCGGCAGCGGATACCGCCACCCTGCATCTGGATATTGGGGCGGCGGTGGTGATTGATCGGGCAACGCAAATCTGGCTGCGCTCGGTATCATCGACGGGCGCGGCCAGCATTCTGCGGGGGCTGTGATGGCGGCGCTGTCTGGCCCGATCTGGCAGGGCTGGCCGATGTTGCGGATCCGCGCCGCATCTGGCGGCGATCCAGTCACGCCCGAACCTGTTGACCCGTTCCCGGCGGCATTGTTGGGTGATGCACCCTACGCCCATTATGCAGCCGAGGATGCGGGCGCGACCTGGACGGCCCGTCACGGCCTGCCGCTGGTGATGGATCGGGCGGGTGATCCGGTGCTGGCTGACGGTTGGCTGGACTGTGCGGCGGGGTGTTACACCGCTGACCGTGAGGCGTGGCCCGCTGACACGCCCTTTGAATTATGGGCGCTGTGTCAGCCAAATGCGCTGATTGGTCGGCAGTTTTACAACGGCCCGCAGGTCTACAGCAACAACCCGGTATCGTTTGCCACCCGCCTGTCTGATGCGGGCGTCTTTAGCGGCAACACGGTCAGGGCCTATGCCCCGCCAGCCGCCAGCGGGCCGCGCACATACAGTTGGGCGCGAACGGGGCCGGGTAATATGAGTGCGGTGATGCAGGTGCGTGTTGCCAACCAGATCATCGCTGCCAGCACCACCGCTGACCGCGCGACCAGCGCGGCGGGGGATTGGTTTGTGGTGGGCGGTAGTATGTCCAGCGGCGGCGCAGCCGTGCCGCAGGGCCTGATCGTCCGCGACGTGCTGCTGACGGTCGGCTGGGTGATGTCGGACGCGCAGCGCACGGCGCTGGAGGTTTACGCAAAATCGAGAGGTGCAGCATGATCCGCGATTTATTGACCCCTGATAATCATCGCGATCCTTACGTTTGGGGCGCGGTGCTGCTGGCACATGCGCAAATCACGCTGGTGCTGTGGGGCGGACTGGCGGCGCTGGCCGGGCCTTGGGTCGCCGTGGCGCTGGTCAGCGCGGGCTATCTGCTGGTTTGGGAGGGGGCGCAGTTGCGCAGCGCCCTGCGGCGCGGTGACAAGCTGGCCCCGGCGCTGGCTGACGGTGTGGTGGACTGGATCGGCGTCACAGCCGGGGCCTATGCCGCCGCCTGCCTGCTGGCCGGTGATCTGCTGGGGGCCGTGCTGGCTTGGATGTCGCTGCTGATCGTGGCGGCGGTGGGGTATTATCGGAGATCAAAATAATGACGTTGCCAGACTGGGATTCGATCCGGGGGGCCGCCCCGCTGATTGCGCTGGTGGCAGGGCTTTGGGCGCGGATGGAGGTCGCTTTAGCCAGCGGCAAGGCCGTGTCGATGCGTAACGAGCGTGAGATCGGGCGGCTGGAGGCCAAGGTCGAGGCGCTGGAGGCCAGCGCCGGGGCGCAGGCGGTGCAACTGGCGCGGATCGAGGAATCGCTGATCCACGCCGGAAAGATGCTGGACCGGATCGACCGCAAGCTGCCCTGACGAATCCCCAAATCACGTTCCCCGCCCGCCCTTCCGGCGGGCTTTTTTTGTGAGAAATCAAGATGACAGGTAAAATGACGGCGATCCGCGCCCGGCAAGCCCGGTGTGCGGCGCTTGGCTTTTGGCCCGGCCCGATTGACGGGCTGGACGGTCCCCGCACCCGTGCGGCCTTTGCGGCAGTGCAGGCCAGCCAGCAGGCGCGGGGGCGGCCCTTTGCGCACCCCTCGGGGATCACGCGGGTGCATTGGCACTGGACGGCGGGCAGTCACAACCCCGCCAACCTGACGATGCTGCCCTATCATGCGGTGATCTTTGGCGATGGCACGGTGCGCTGGCTGGCCGCCCCTGCGGCGCTGCGGTCGCACACCCTGAACGCCAATGGCGGTGCAATCGGGCTGGCGCTTTGTGGGATGGCCGGGGCGCGGGAACGCCCGTTTGCGTGGGGCAGCGCCCCGATCACGCCCGCGCAGGTGTCCGCGCTGGCCCGCGAAACCGCGCGGCTGTGCCGGGAATATGACGTGCCGGTCAGTCGCTGGTCCACGCTGTCACATGCAGAGGTCCAGCCGTCGCTTGCCGTCCGGCAGCGGCAAAAGTGGGACATTTCCGTTCTGCCCGGCATGGCCGGGCCGGGCGATCCGGTCAGTGTTGGCGACCGCCTGCGGGTGATGGTCGCCGCTGAAATCAACGCAAATCAATGAGGTATCACATGCGTTTGACGACTAAAGCCGTGGCGGCGATGGCCGCCGTTATCACCGCCCCTGCCGCTGCTGTCGCGGCAGCCAGCATCCCGGCGCTGGCCGATCAGGCGCTGGCGTGGGTTGTGACCGCTGTTGCGACGGTGGTTGTGTCCGCCCTGTCTGCGGTGGTTGCCAAGATCACCGGGGTCGCGCTGGACCGCGCCGCCCGTGACACCCTGCAAGTGACGATGGAAAATGCCGCCCGCGTCGGGCTGCGCTGGATGCTGACCGCTGCCGCCGACACCCCGATTGGCCGCCGCATTGATCTGGCGATCGAGCAGATGCTGGCCTACGCCGACCAAGGCGCGGGTGACGCCCTGCGGCGTTTTGGCATGGACAGCGTGGGCGATGCACGGGGGCACCTGCGTGAGATGGCCGAATCCAAGCTGATCGAGGCTATCGAGCGGGCAGCACCCGGCGATCTGGCCGCGCTGGCGGATGGTGACGCCCTGTCCGGCGCTCTGGCCGAGGCCCTGCGGCGGGCGGGGCTGTAAGGTGGGGGGCGGACCTTTGGCCCGCCCCTTTGCTTTAGTCCTGGGCGCGGTTGCGGGCAAAATCCACGTGCCGCTCCCACTCCCAGACAAAATCGTTGTCGGTGCCTGCAACCAGTTGTTTGATGGTATCCACGCAGTCGCGCCCGATGCGGTCAAACTCTGCCGTGCCGGGCAGCGTCATGAGCGCATCCTCGAAAAAAGTGTCCCGTCCGGCTGCCTTGGCCTCATCGATGGCGGCCTGCAACTTGGCCTCGCCGCGCTCTGCGTCAACAAAGCGTTTCGCGGCGTCCTCGACGCGGACGAACAGCGCGTCCAGAATGTCGCTGCGGATCGAGGCGGGAACGGTGATGGTGGTTGCGGTGGTCATGGTCTTAGTCTCCTGCACCCGTGCGGCGGTGCGTCCCGTATCAACTCTCTGCTGATAAGTTAGTTATACTTGCATAGCGTTAGTAATGCAAGCATAAAAATGCACCTGATGCGATTTTTTTATCGCCCCCATCGCGTCGGTCAGCGCATGAAATCCGGCGCAGCCCCCGAAAACCCTTCTGGCGGCGGCGTGGCCTCCCATTCGCCAGCGCCCCGATAAACGATAGTCGAATCGATTCCGTCGCGGGCCAGCGCCTCGGCAGAAAGGTTGGTAAGACGGTTGTGCGCACCGTGCGGCAGGCCCTCACGAGCCTGTTGTGTGCGGGGGTAATCGTGGGGCTTATACCTGACCAACTCAACCGGCTGGCCTGCGATTTCGGGGTGGGCCTTGATGACGGCCCTTGCAGTTTTGACAACTTGGCCCGCCGCCGCATCCAGTTGCAGGCGCAGCATCATCATATCCATATCCGCCGCCTCATTGGGGGTGCCCGCGCCATCCTCCCAATAACCTACTGTCCGCTCGTTCACGCCGTGCCATTCGGCAGCCTCGCGCCGGGACAGGCCGCAATCCTCGCGCAAACTGCGGCGTTCGGCGTGTGTCAGGGGGCGCGGTTGCGGCGCATCCGCCTGCGGCACTCGGGCCTCGCCCTGGGCGACAGCATCCGGCCCCATGCGCATCAGCACCCATCCGATTGCCGCATTGCTGTCATTGATGTTGTAATGCATTTTTATGCCCAGCCGCACCCCTTGGCGCGACCAAGGCCGGATTGCGTTTTTCCGAGGCTCATCATGCGATGACGCGCCCCGGAACAGGGGCGCGTTGGTGGTTTTTTTCGGTGATTTCATTCGTCGATCTCCGGCTGGGCCATTGCCATCGCCTCGTCCACGCTGGCCCCGTAGCCCCACTCATCGTTGTCACCGATAGCGTGGTCCATTTGGGCGGCCCAAAAATCTTCCGGGTCCGTTTCCCGGCGGATATAGCGGGTGCCGCCGAGGGGCAGCACTTCGGTGGCGGTGACGGTGATGTCGCGAGCGACCAGCGCGGCTTGAATAGCCTGCACGAGATCAGCACCTTCGTGCATTTCGGTGGTGGCGTTGGCGGCGGCGATGCAAATATAGGTGGTCATGGTCTGCGCTCCTTAAGCTCGGGCTGACCCTCTGTCTGCCCTTACATATTTCTTACAGTGGGAAATTGCGGGGTGCAAGCAGAAAATTGCACCGCCTCGAAATTATTTTGCGGGGTTGCCGTCAATCAGGGTAATCAGCCCGCGATAGGCCCGTTCGTGGGCGCAGGGGCGTCCAGCCAGCCAGCGCCCGATGCTACTTTCGGTGGTGCCAAGGACCGGGGCGGCGGCGTAAGCCGTCAGGCCGTTGCGGTCCAGCCAGTCGCGCAGCACCTCGGCAAAGGGGCGGGGGTCAGTGATCGGGGTCATCGTGCATACTCCATCCAGGCCCATCCAAGGACCGCCGCCCAACTGCCTGTCCATTGCAAGATGTCCGGGCGGTGCATTGCGCCCGCCTCGATCCGGTCGGCGATCCATGGCGGCGCGGGCATATCGTCGGCGGTAACAGTAACCGGCACCGTTGCGGTGGTGATGAGGTCGCCCCAAAACCGCCGTGCAGCGCGTGGGCGCTTGGCAACGCCGGTGGTTATGATCGGCGCGACCCCAAGGCAGAGGGTGGCCAGCAGGTGCGGGCCAAAGTGCGTTGCTTTGAGGATTGTGCCGTCCAGCACCTCGGGCCGTCCGCCGATCAGGGCAGAGTCCAGCATGGCGGACACCCGTGCGATAGCATCGGCGTCGGCGTCCCGTCGATGCTGCTGCATCAGGTGGCCAGTCGTCATCGTGATGTGGTTGAGGTATCTCATGCAAGCCGCCTTTGCAGGTCCGCGATGATTGCGCTGGCCTCTGCCCGCGTGAGGCTGGCGGGTAGTGGTGCCCCGGCCTCGTCCAGCTTGCGGCGCATACAGATGATCGCCCATCGCTGTTTGCGGGTGGCTCGTGGGCAGGGGCGTGGTAGCCGCGCCTTGGCCTCGACTGGCTCTCCCAGTCGGATCAGGTGTTGGCGACCGGGGGTGATTGCGGGGATCGTGATGTCCGGCGCTGGCCCTGACCGGCCAAGCATGATCGGGGTCAGGCTGGCGTCCTTGGCCGCATTGGCCTTAGCTCGCAACTCTGGACCGCCCAAGATCGGCTTAAACATCCACGTTACATAGCCGGATTCGCGGGCGGCATCCGCCAGATCGCCCAGGTGCGGGGGCAGCGGGCCTTGGTATCCAGCCGGGATTGCGGTGCGGCTGATGTCCCAGGCACCAAGCGCCCATGCGGCGGCGATGATCTCTGATTCGGTGGCGGCGGTCATGGTGGTGGTCTGGATCGCTGGCGCGGGCTTTTCCATCTCGATGGCCGTCACGCTATTGGGCAGGTTGTCGGCCTCGTTGGCGCTGGCCGGTTGCATCCCTGCCCATTGGATCACAATATTTCCAATGGCAGCCCCCAGCGGGGCGGCGACCGTAATGGTGCTGATCGGCATGGCCTGCCGATCAGCGATGGTTGCGATGGTCTTAATCATTGGCCGGGCGCTCCGAACACTTTGCGGGTCGGGGTGTCGCGCTGGTCAATCCAAGCGGCGGCGCTGGTTTCGGTCATAACGCGGTTGATGGCGGCGCCAGCGAGGTCCAAAAACTTAGCGATAGCGGCTTCGGCGGCGGCGATCCGCGCGGCGTCGTCCGAAAAAATCATCTTGGTTTTGACCATCCCGTGAATCGTGTCGCTGACCAGCGTATTCAGTTCCTCGGTCCGCTTGGCCCGGATTTTTTCGGCCCACGCGATCTGCTTTTCCGATCCGGTCAGGGCCGGGGTGTCGCAGGTGGTTTCAAACTGGACGGTTGCAAAGGCAGGGGCGATGATCTTGATGTCCATGGTCTTAGTCTCCTGCACCCGTGCGGCGGTGCGTCCCGTATCAGCTCTCTGCTGATAAATTAGTTATACTTGCACAATGTTAGTAATGCAAGTGAGAAAATGCACCTGATGCGATTTTTTTTTACCGCCCGCAGCCTGCATAATGCCCGCCGCTGTAGCGGGGCCAGTCGCGGGCGTGGCCGCTGCGCACCATCTCACAGGCCGGATCAACCCCGGCTGGGGTCGCGCAGCGCACAACCGGGCGGTTGTATCGGTCGATGTGGATGGTGTCGCAGGTCAGCGGCTGGCCGTCCGTGATCCGATCCAGCATTCGCCGGGCTGCCTGACCGCCGGGCCGTTGACGCTCTGGCGCGTCGATCCCCCAAAGCCGCAGGTCGCGGCCATCGTGACGCAGCGTGTCGCCGTCAACGATTGTGTAGCCGGTCAGGGTCAGGGCGGTGGCGATGATGGTCAGCATGATTATTCCGATTCTGGCGGGTTTGGGTGATACAATTTCCGGCAAAAATTATTATAAAACAATAGGGGCGGTTTGTATCAAATTGGCAGCTTCGCGGCTGATTTTTAAGCGGCTTTTTGGTCCAGCGCATAGTTCAGCGCCCGTGGTTTGGTCTTGATCGGCCCGTCCGGCACGATCACAACGCGCATCCAGTCAGGCAGAACAGCCCCTTCCAGCGCGGTTCGGGTCATCTGGTCGGTTTCCTCGATCACCAGCAGGATGTCGGTCAGCTCACGCGGATAGCGCAGTTTGGACAGCCGCCCGACCAGCTTGCCCGCAATATCGCTTTCGCCAAACAGCGGCACCATCACCGAAATCAGCGGCAGTTGTCCCTTGAACGGGGCGAGTGCGGGGCTTCGGCGGCGGTGGGCGTCAGCGCGGACATTGGCAATAAAGGCTGTCAGCTTGAGCGCGGTCAGCCCGATCAGCGTCAGCACCACCCAAAAGGTCAGTGCCAGCATCAGCCAGACCGGCACAAGCACCGCCGAGGCGGCCACGATCAGCATGACCGCCAGCGCCAGATTTGCCACCCGGCGTTCATTGCGGGTGCGGCAGCTTTGATCGTCCGGCACCCGGTTTTCGGCCTGCCGGATCAGGAAGGTGCGGCGGGTGTTCAGCACCGCCTGTTGCGCCTGATTCTCGGTGCAAAGCAGCATCCGCAACTGGCCGAAATCGGCGGGCAGGCGGTCGCGGGCAGCCTCGAACCCGTCGGGGCGCGAGGTTGCAACATAGGTTACGCCCCCCACCCGCCGCCATGGCACCAGCCCCAGCGTCAGGCACAGGTCCGCCCCGGCCGCGTCGATCAGCCGTGGATCGGGTGGCAGCGTCGCCAGATCAACCGAGGTCGTCCGCCATTGCACGCAAAGCGCACGGGTCAGCGCCTCGGGCGCAACCCAGCCGTGGGCAAGCAGAATCTCACCCAGACGGACGGCCTCATGCTCGCGCAGCAGGACGGCCCGGAACAGGTTGCCGGGGTCAACTGCGCCCTGATCCAGCAGGATTTGCCCAAGGATACGCTGGTCACGCTGGCGCAGATCGGTCAGTGCCGAGGTGACATCCTGCGGCCTGATCGGGGTCTCATCTATAGGCGGCCGTGCAAAGGCGATGGCGGTCATCGGGCGTTTCCTGTCCTGTTACGGACAGGGATCGCACAACAATCGTTAAAACGAGGTTAACGCCCGCAGATTTTATCCCCGCCGTACCTGCATGGCATCGGCAAAGTCCTGAAACAGATAGGCGCTGTCCTGCGGGCCGGGGCTGGCCTCGGGGTGGTATTGCACCGAAAACACCGGACGGCCGGTGATGCGGATACCGCAATTGCTGCCGTCGAACAGGCTGACATGGGTTTCAGCCACACCTTCGGGCAGGGTTTGTGCATCAACGGCGAAACCGTGGTTCATCGAGGTGATCTCGACCTTGCCGGTTTCATTGTTCCGCACCGGATGATTCGCGCCATGATGGCCGTGGCCCATCTTGACGGTAGACGCCCCAAGCGCCAGTGCAAGCATTTGATGGCCAAGGCAAATCCCAAAGATTGGCAGGTCGCTGTTCAGCAAGTCACGGATCATCGGCACCGCGTATTCGCCGGTCGCCGCAGGATCGCCGGGACCGTTGGACAGGAACACACCTTCGGGGTTATGGGCCAGCACATCTTCGGCGGTGGCGGTGGCGGGCAGAACGGTCACATCCGCGCCCACCTGCGCCAGCGAGCGCAGGATGTTGCGTTTCGCGCCGTAATCCACCGCCACGACCTTGAACGGGCGGTCCGTGGCGGGCCGCGAGAAGCCGCCGGGCCAGTTCCATTGGCCTTCGTCCCAATGATAGCTTTGTGCGCAGGTCACGGTTTTCGCCAGATCAAGGCCGACCAATCCCGACCAGCCACGCGCCTTTGCAACCATCGCTTCAATGTCGAAATTGCCGTTCGGGTCATGCGCCAGCACCACATGCGGCGCGCCTTGCTGGCGAATCGCGCGGGTCAGGCGGCGGGTGTCCACGCCGCCGATCCCGATGCGCCCGCGCCGGGTCATCCAGTCGATCAGATCGGCACTGGCGCGCCAGTTCGACGGCTCGGTCGGGTCCCATTTGACCACGATACCAGCGGCGACAGGCTCGGGCGCCTCATCATCCTCGGGGGTGATGCCGGTGTTGCCGATATGGGGAAAGGTAAAGGTCACGACCTGCCCGGCATAGGAGGGGTCGGTCATGATTTCCTGATAGCCGGTCATGGCGGTGTTGAACACCAGTTCGGCCACGCAATCGCCGGTGGCGCCGAAGCCCCGGCCATAAAAGATCGTGCCATCGGCAAGCGCCAGGCAGGCGGTGGGTTTATCGGCCATGAAGCACCTGAAATCTGAAATTGGCCGGACCCTAAAGACCTGCGCCGCGCGGGTCAAGGCCGGAACCGGCGGATGCAGGCTTGAACGGAAGGGTTCGACACATTAGATCGGCTGTCTCGGTTTGAAAGGATGAGGTCATGGACCTGAAAGCGCGTATTGCGGCGGCAACAAAGGACGCAATGAAAGCCAAGGAAACGGCACGGCTGTCCACGCTGCGGCTGATCTCGGCAGCGATCAAGGACCGCGAAATTGCTGCGCGGGGCGACGGCGACGACAAGGGCCTGTCCGATGACGACCTGCTGGCGATCCTGTCGCGTATGGTCAAGCAGCGTCAGGAATCGGCGCGTGCCTATGAGGAAGGCGGACGGCTGGAGCTGGCAGAGAAGGAAACCGATGAAATCGGGATCATTCAAGAGTTTCTGCCCAAGCAACTGAGTGCCGATGAAACCCGTGAGGCGGTGGCCGGGGTCGTGGCCGATCTTGGTGCGGAATCCATCCGCGACATGGGGCGGGTGATGGCGGAACTGAAGGCCCGCTATACCGGCCAGATGGACTTTGGCGCGGTCGGCCCGATGGTCAAGGAAAAGCTGATGGGCTGAGGCTATTCGGTATGGTTTTGTGCGGCGGTAAGGGAAACCTTGCCGCCGTTTACGTTTTGTTAGGTCGGACTGTGCTATGGCTGCGGCATGAAGGAAAGGTTTGGATATGCAGGTTTATGATTCCTCGGCGCGTTATGGGGCGGTGACGCGGCTGCTGCATTGGGGCATTGCCCTGCTGATGATCTGGCAGCTTTTGGGCATGGTGACCAAGGTGGTGCTGGGCCGCGAAAGCGGATTGGCCAGCATGATGGTTGGCACGCACCAAAGCCTTGGTTTCGTGTTGTTTGTCCTGATTCTGTTGCGGGTGGTCTGGGCGCTGGTGAACACTGGCCGTCGCCCTGCGCATGGGGCCGGGCTGATGGGCCTTGCGGCAAAGGCCGGGCATCTGGCGCTCTATGTGCTGATGGTTTTTGTCCCCGCCGTCGGGCTGATTCGGGCTTGGGGAAATGAACGTGCCTATAATGTCTTTGGCTGGGAGGTGTTTGTTCCGAGGCCAGAGGGGCAGGCGGTCACTTGGGCGGTGAACCTTGGCAATGACTGGCACGGCGAAATCGGATGGCTGCTTGGGGCGCTGATTCTGGGGCATATTGCGGCGGTACTCTGGCACCGGCTGGTGCTGCGCGATGATACGATGGCCAAAATGGCGGGCTAAACAGGCGGCTTACGCAGGCGGTGGGTTATTTCGGCGTGCAGCGTCCGGCGCTCATCTGGGGTCAGAAAAGCGCCAAGCTCAACCTCGCGCTGGCCGTCGGTCAGGGTCAGATAGGCTTCGATCGGGCCGTGGCACAGGCTGGCACGCACCCAATAGGGGTTCGCCTGCCAATGCCGCGCCGGGCGGTGCGGATCGTGGTGGGTCAGGGCCAGTTGATCGGCTGTCAGCGTCAGAACCTCAAACGGCCCTTTGCTGCGATTGCGGGTCAGGGCCAGCCATGGCAGACCAACCGCCAGCGCGGCAAAGGGCAGCGTGACCCACAGCGCCGCTCGCCCCAGCAAGGCCAGCAGCGGCAAGGATATGGCGGCGGTGGTCAGGCCGATGAACCAGACAAAGCCGCCCGCCGTCAGGGCATGGTACGGCCATACCCGCAATTCTGCCTTGCCGGGCTGATCCTGCCATTCATAGGGCATCGGTCTGTGTGGGTATCGGGCGGATGCCGATATGCTGACAAAACCGCAGGAAATAGCCGTCAGGGTCAGCCACGATAAACTGGTGCTGGCCGGTCTGATGGTTACCCGCGCGATACCATTTCTCCTCTGGCGGCAAGATCAGCGGCCAGCCTGCGGCCCTCAGCGCATCCAGAAGGGGCTGAATATCAGGCAAGGTGATTTCCAGATTCATCCCGCGACCAAAGGGACGATTCGCCAGGGTAAGCGTTTCGTTGAAATTGCGTCCGGTGGCGAGCGCGTCGATCATCAGATCAGCTTCGCCAATGCGCAGATAGGCGAAGCCTTCTTCCGGGCGGTCGTAAACCACCTGCCAGCCCAAAAGATCGCGGTAAAACCGCAGCGATGCGTCAAAATTCACCACCGACAGTTCCGGCACCAAAGCGGGCATACCCCCTCCGCAAGAAAAGGCCCCGGTGAACCGGGGCCTTGATGGTTAATGCGCCGGGCTGCGATCCCAGTCTTCACGCTTGGGAAGCTGCTCGAACGTGTGTTCGGGCGGTGGTGAAGGCAGGGTCCATTCCAGCGTATCGGCGTATTCGTTCCAGTAGTTGTTCTGCGTGACGCGCTTGCCTGCGAACAGGGTGTAAAACACCACGCCGATAAAGAACACAAAGCTGGCAAAGGAAATGAACGCGCCGATGGAACTGATGTTGTTCCAGAAAGTGAACTCGACCGGATAGTCGATGTAATGGCGCGGCATCCCCTGACGGCCAAGGAAATGCTGCGGGAAAAAGATCATGTTCGAGCCGATGAACATGACCCAGAAATGCAGCTTGCCCGCCCATTCGGGATATTGACGGCCCGACATTTTGCCGATCCAGAAATACACCCCGGCAAAGATTGCATAGACCGCGCCAAGCGACATGACATAGTGGAAATGCGCCACGACGTAATAGGTGTCGTGGTAGGCCCGGTCCAGCGGCGCCTGCGACAGCACCACGCCGGTGACGCCGCCAACGGTGAACAGGAACAGGAAACCAAAGGCCCACAGCATCGGGGTTTTGAACTCAATCGAGCCGCCCCACATGGTCGCAATCCACGAAAACACCTTGATGCCGGTCGGCACCGCGATGGTCATGGTCGCCAGCATGAAATAGCTCTGCTGCGTCAGCGACATGCCCGACGTATACATATGGTGCGCCCATACCACGAAGCCAAGAATCCCGATGGCCGCCATCGCCAGCACCATCGGCAGATAGCCAAAGATCGGCTTGCGGGCAAAAGTGGAAATCACATGGCTGATGATCCCGAACCCCGGCAGGATAATCATATAAACTTCCGGGTGGCCAAAGAACCACAGGATATGCTGATACAGGATCGGGTCGCCGCCCCCCGCCGGGTTAAAGAAATTGGTGCCGAAGTTGCGATCCATCAGCAGCATGGTGATACCGCCCGCCAGCACCGGCAGCGACAGCAGGATCAGCCATGCGGTGATGAACACCGACCAGGCGAACAGCGGCACTTTGAACAGGGTCATCCCTGGTGCGCGCATGTTCAGAAAGGTGGTGATGATGTTGATTGCGCCCAGGATCGACGATGCCCCCGAGACGTGAACCGCAAAGATAGCCAGATCCATCGACACGGTTTCAGGCGCTTGCAGGGATAGCGGCGGATAAAGCACCCAGCCCACGCCGGACCCCGCTTGCCCGTCCATGCCACCCGGCGTCAGCAGCGAGGCCACCCCCAGCGCGACCCCGGCCACATACAGCCAATAGCTGATGTTGTTCAGCCGCGGGAACGCCATGTCCGGCGCACCGATGTGCAGCGGCATGAAATAGTTGCCGAACCCGCCAAACAGCGCCGGAATGACCACAAAGAACATCATCAGCACGCCATGATATGTGACCATCACGTTCCACAGATGCCCGTTCGGGGTGCATTCCTCGGCCGATGGGAACAGGCGTGCGCCTTCGAGGCACATGAACTGAACGCCGGGGTGCTGTAATTCCAGCCGCATATAGATGGTAAAGCAGACGGACAGCAGACCGACGATGCCCGCCGTGAACAGGTAAAGGATACCAATATCCTTATGATTCGTGGACATGAACCAGCGGGTAAAGAACCCGCGTGTATCATGGTTTGAATCGTGGCCGTGGATGGCTGCGTCTGCCATGCGTGATCTCCCCTTCTGGACCGCTCGCGGCCCCTCCTTTGGGAAGGTTAGCGCATGAATCTGCCTGCGGCAATCTGTCCTGTGATCCGGGTTCGCTTTCCGCTTGACGCGCAGCGCAACCGGCAAAAGAAAACGGGCTGCGACACAAATCGCAGCCCGTTCAACAGTCTGATGACCGGAATTATTCGGCCGGAGCGTCCGGCGAATGTTCCTTCAGGAAGGCAATGACATCCGCCTGATTGCGGGTCAGCTTGAAGGTCATCTTGGTTTTCAGCGCCGGATCACCGACTTTTTCTTCGGTGTATTTGTTCGGGTCGGTGATGTAATGCTCCAGATCCTCGGGGGTCCAGACTTCACCAGCCTCGCCCAGCTTGATCAGAGCGTCGGAATATTTGAACCCTTCGACGGTGCCGGCGGTCTTGCCGACGATGTTGTAAAGGTTCGGGCCGACCTTGCCGCCCTTGACGACAACGGTACCGTCGGGTGCTTCAACGGTGTGGCAGGCTTTGCACTTGTTGAACTCTTTCTGCCCCGCAACAGGGTCGCCATCCGCAAAAGCAGGGGCGGCCAAAGCGGCGCTGGCAAGAATGGCTGCGATGGTCACTTTCATCTGGCTACTCCTTTTAGGCCCAGTCAGTCGGCTGGCGGTGCCAGAACGACTCATGTCCCGGCACGTTATCAGCACATCGCAGAGGTAACACCTCAAATCTGCATGAGTTTCAGCACTGGGATGAAATGTCGCATTTCAGACAAATACCCTTGGGAACGTGCGAATCAGCGCATCGTCCAGATCACCCATACCGACCGGAAGGCCCATATCCACAAGGCTAGTGACGCCGTGGCCGCTGATTCCGCAGGGGACGATGCCGCCGAAATGCGACAGATCGGGTTCGACATTGATCGAAATGCCGTGGAAGCTGACCCAACGGCGCAGCTTGACGCCAATGGCGGCAATCTTGTCCTCGCGCATCTGGCCATCGGGCAGGGGAGGCAGGTCGGGCCGCGCGATCCAGACGCCGACGCGGCCCTCGCGGATCTCGCCCTTCAGGCCGAACTCGGCCAGCGCGGCGATCACCCAAGCCTCAAGCGCGGCGACAAAGGCGCGCACGTCACGCCCGCGCCGGTTCAGGTCCAGCATCACATAAATCACCCGCTGACCCGGCCCGTGATAGGTGTATTGCCCGCCGCGCCCGGCCTGATGCACAGGGAAACGCGCATCCAGCAGGTCTTTTGCCTGTGCGCTGGTGCCTGCGGTATACAGCGGCGGATGCTCGACCAACCAGATCAGCTCATCTGCCTGCCCCGCCGAAATCGCGGCCACGCGGGCTTCCATAAAGGTCACCGCCTCGTCATAGCCGGTCAGCCCCGGCGCTGTGATCCATTCCACCATGGTGCTGATCTGCCAGCTTCGCGCCTGCCCTGCAAGGCCGCATCTTTTGTCCTTAAATATCCCGGGGTCCGGGGCAGCGCCCCGGTTCTGCTCTTGCCGAAAATTACCCCTTTTCATTCGGCGCGCCCTCGTCTATGACGCCGCGACTGCCCCGGATGCGGCCGTGGCGGAATTGGTAGACGCGCAGCGTTGAGGTCGCTGTTCCTTAACCGGAGTGAAAGTTCGAGTCTTTTCGGCCGCACCATTTTCCTTCTTTTATACTTTCGGACAGGTTGCCTGAAATCCGGGCGATGCGCGGATATTTGACGTTCCCGCATTTTGCCCTGTTGCCAAACCGGCCTTCCCCTGCATAGCCTTGGCGTGCGCAAGAACGATAAAAGCCTTCAGGGGGGCGCATTGGCTACAGCGGAACGTAACGACGGCTTCGTCGTCTTCGACCATGTGCAGAAAAGCTATGATGGTCGCACATTGGTCGTCAAAGACCTGAATCTGAACATCGCCAAGGGCGAGTTTCTGACCATGCTTGGCCCCTCGGGGTCGGGCAAGACCACCTGTCTGATGATGCTGGCGGGGTTCGAGACCGCCACTCATGGCGAGATTCGTCTGGATGGGCGCAACATCAACGACGTGCCGCCGCACCGGCGCGGCATCGGCATGGTGTTCCAGAATTACGCGCTGTTTCCGCATATGACGGTGGGCGAGAATCTGGCCTTTCCGCTAGAGGTGCGCGGGCTTGGCAAGGCCGAGCGGGAGGAGCGTATCAGGCGGGCGCTGGACATGGTGCAGATGGGCGCCTTTGCCAGCCGCCGCCCGGCGCAGCTTTCGGGCGGTCAGCAGCAGCGCATTGCCCTGGCCCGTGCGCTGGTCTTTGACCCGCAACTGGTGCTGATGGATGAACCGCTTGGCGCGCTGGACAAGCAGTTGCGCGAACATATGCAGTTTGAAATCAAGCACCTGCACGAACGGCTTGGCATCACCGTGGTTTATGTGACCCACGATCAGGGCGAGGCATTAACCATGTCTGACCGTATCGCCGTGTTCAACGATGGCCGCATCCAGCAGCTTGCGCCGCCCGCGGTGCTGTATGAACAGCCGGAAAACAGCTTTGTTGCCGCCTTTATCGGTGAAAACAACGCGCTGCCCGGTACCATTGAAAAGCTGGAGGGCAGCACGGCTCTCGTCCGGCTGGCCGATGGCGGGCTGATTGACGCCACGGCCGTCAATCTGCGTGAGGTCGGGCAAAAAACTACCGTTTCGATCCGGCCCGAGCGGGTCGAGTTCAAGACCGAGATGATGCCCGCCCATGCCCATCGTATCGACGCCGAGGTGCTGGAGGTCATCTATATGGGCGACATCCTGCGCACCCGGCTGCGTGTCGCGGGAAGCGATGATTTCGTGATGAAATGCCGCAATACGCTGGATCAGACCCGGCTGGAACCGGGCCAGAAACTCAGCATCGGCTGGCACCCGCAGGATGCGCGGGCGCTGGACCCGATCTGACCTATAATAACAGTGGAGGACGACCCGAAATGCTGAAGAAAACCCTTATCCTGACGACGGCCATCAGTGGCTTTGCCATGGCCGCGCAGGCGCAGGAGCTGAACATTCTGGACTGGGGCGGGGCCTATGGTGCCTCGCATCAGGTAGCCTATATCAAGCCCTATGAGGCGGCGACCGGCACGAAAATCTCGGTTGCGGATGCGGATAACCCGGCCACGCCGATCAAGGCGCAGGTCGAATCGGGCAATGTGACGGCGGATATTGCTTCGGTCGAATATGCCGATGCGGTACGGCTGTGTGACGAGGGCTTGCTGGAGGAAATCGACCTGTCGATTCTTGCCCCCGGCTCGGATGGGGTAGCTGCCGAGGATGATTTCTTTGAAGGCACCCTGTCGGAATGTTTCGTGGCAACCGACGTGTTCACCACGATTCTGGCCTATGATGACAGCCGCTTCCCCGAAGCCAAGCCCGAAAAACTGGCGGATTTCTTTGATCTGGACAAGTTCCCCGGCAAGCGCGGGATGCGCAAAGGGCCAAAGGTCAACCTTGAAATGGCGCTGATTGCCGATGGTGTTCCTGTGGATGAGGTCTATGAAACCCTGTCCACGCCTGAAGGTCTGGACCGCGCCTTCGCCAAGCTGGACACGATCAAGTCGCAGATCGTGTGGTGGGAAGCTGGCGCGCAGCCGCCGCAGCTTCTGGCCGATGGCGAAGTGCAGATGACGATTGCCTATAACGGCCGGATCTTCAACGCCGCTGTGGATGAGAATAAGCCCTTCAAGATCGTTTGGGATGGTCAGGTTTACGAATTTGAAGGCTGGGTCGTCCCGAAAGGTGCGCCGAACAAGGATGTGGCGATGGATTTCATCACGTTCTCGACCGGCTCGGAACCGCTGGCCCGTGCTGCTGAACAGATCAGCTATGGCCCGCCCCGCGCCTCGTCGCAATCGCTGGTCGGCAACTATAAGGACACCGACATTGCAATGCAGCCGAACCTGCCGACTTCGCCCGAAAACATGAGCAATGCGCTGCTGTCGGATGTCGGCTTCTGGGTCGATCACGACAGCGAACTGACCGAGCGTTTTAACGCCTGGCTGGCCAGCTAAGCCAGCCCTTCCCGCAGCCGGGATCAACCTGGCTGCGGGCCAAAGGGGCAAAAGACCCCGCCCAACAGGAGAGATGCGATGACAACCAAGCTGAGTCTGACGTCAGTGCTGGTGGTGCTGGCCGGGTCCGCACTGGCGCAAAGCGGTGATCTGACGCTGGCGTCTTTTGGCGGGGCTTATGCGCATAGCCAGACCGAGGCCTATAGCAAGCCCTTTACCGCCAAGACCGGAATCCGCGTGACCATGGTGGACAGCGACAATCCGGCCACGCCGCTGAAAGCGATGATCGAGGCGGGGAATGTCACCTATGATCTGGTCGATCTTGAGGTCACAGCGGCGGTTCAGCTTTGTGCGGAAGGCGCGCTGATGGAGATTGACCCCGCAACCCTGCCGCCCGCGCCCGACGGCACCCCGGCCGAAGAGGATTTCCTGCCCGGCGCTTTGCGCGAATGTGCGGTGGGCAATATCTTGTGGGGGACGGTGATTTCCTATGACACCACCCGCTATCCCGACAATCCGCCGCAGACGGTCGCAGATTTCTTTGATCTGGAGGCTTTCCCCGGCAAGCGTGGCCTGCCCAAGACGGCCAAACGCACGCTGTATCTGGCGCTGCTGGCCGATGGTGTCGCGCCGGATCAGGTGTTTGACGTGCTGTCCACGCCCGAAGGTGTGGCCCGCGCCTTTGCCAAGCTGGACACGATCAAGCGCGATGTCGTCTGGTGGGAGGCCGGCGCACAGGCGCCGCAGCTTCTGGCGGATGGCGAAGTGGTGATGACCACCGCCTATAGCGGCCGGATTTTCGACGCGCAGGTGGCCGAGGGCAAACCTTTTGGCGTCATCTGGGACGGGCAGTATCTGGATTATGATGTGTTCGCGGTGCCAAAAGGCTCGCGCAATCCCGAGGCGGCGATGGAATATATTCGCTTTGCCACCGACACGCAGCGGTTGGCGGATCAGTCGAAATATATCGCCTATGGTCCCGCGCGGAAATCCTCGGCGGCGCTGGTCGGGCTGTATCAGGACGGCAAAACCGAGATGGCCCCCTATATGCCGACCAACCCGGAAAACCTGAAAACCGCCGTCTATGACGATCCAGAGTTTTGGGCCGATCACGATGCCGAACTGACCGAGCGTTTCAGCGCCTGGTTGATGCAATAGGCGTGCGGCCCTGTCCGGTCGCACAAACGAAAGGGAAAGCCGATGAAAACCAGCTTTATTCTGACGACTGCCCTTGTTGCCTTTGGCGGTGCCGTTGCCGCGCAAACCAATGAGATCAACCTGACGGGGTGGGGCGGGGCGGGTGCCGCCGCGATAAACGAGGCGTTCAACAAGCCTTTTACTGCTGCAACTGGCATCCGGGTGAATGTGACTGATGCGGATGATCCGGCGACTCCGCTTAAAGCGCAGATCGAGGCGGGGAACGTGATTGGTGATGTTTTCGATCTGGAGCTGGCTTCGGCCATCCAGCTTTGTGACGAGGGCGGTCTGATGCTGATTGACCCTGCCACCCTGCCGCCCGCACCCGATGGCACCCCGGCGGCGGATGACTTTCTGCCCGGTGCGCTGAGTGATTGCGGGGTCGGGAACCTGACCTTTGGCACGGTGATCGCCTATGACCGGACGCGGTTCCCGGACAATCCACCGCAGACGGTCGCGGATTTCTTTGATCTGGAGGCTTTCCCCGGCAAACGCGGCTTGCCCAAGACGGCCAAGCGCACGCTCTATCTGGCGCTGCTGGCTGATGGCGTGGCCCCTGATGCAATCTATGATACGCTTTCCACGCCTGAAGGCGTGACCCGCGCCTTTGCCAAGCTGGATACGATCAAGCCGCAGGTTGTCTGGTGGGAGGCCGGTGCGCAGCCGCCGCAACTGCTGGCCGATGGCGAGGTGGTGATGACGACCTCTTACAACGGCCGGATTTTTGATGCGCAGGTGGCCGAAGGAAAGCCGTTCGAGGTGATCTGGGACGGGCAATATGTGGATTACGACCTGTTCGTAATTCCCAAAGATGCGCCACATGCCGATGCGGCGATGGAATATGTCAAATATGCCACGGACACGCAGCAACTGGCCAATCTGACGCAATATATCGCCTATGGCCCACCCCGTAAATCCTCGGCGGCGCTGGTCGGGCTTTACAAAGACGGCAAAACCGAGATGGCCCCCTATATGCCGACCAACCCCGAAAACCTGAAAACCGCCGTCTATGACGACCCGGAGTTCTGGGCTGATCACGATGCCGAACTGACCGAGCGTTTCAACGCCTGGCTGATGCAATAAGCGTCCGGCCCTGTCCCCGACGGGGCGGGGCAATCGAAGAAAAGGAACCGTCATGTCCAGCGCGCTTGACCCTCATGCCGCCATCGTCACCACCGCCTCGGGGCAGGGGGATGGCATCCTGACCACCGCCGATGGGCGTCCGCTGCATCGTGCGCTGGCCCGGTCGCAGCGCCGCTTGCGGATGCGGGCGCTGATGCTGGTGGTGCCGCTGCTGTTGTTTGTCGTGGTGACGTTCATCGTGCCAATCGGGCAGATGCTGCATCGTTCGATCTATAACGACGGTTTTGCCACGAATATGCCGCAGGTTTCGGCATGGTTTGCACAGACCGAGCGCGGCACTGACCCGGATGAGACCGCCTTTGCCGCGCTGGCCGCTGATCTGGAACAGGCGGCGGCGGATCGCACACTTGGCACGGTCGGCACCCGGATCAACTATGACCTGTCGGGGTCGCGGTCGCTGTTTACCTCGACCGGACGGGCGGTGCGCGGCGGGGTCGAGCCGCCTTACCGGGAGGCGCTGCTGGAGATCGACCGCAAATGGGGTGATCTGCGGCTGTGGTCCGTCATGCGCGAGGCATCAACCCCCTACACCGGCAATTTCTATCTGTCGGCGCTGGACTATCAGCGTGACGCTGAAGGTCAGATCCAGCAGGTCGATGAGAACCGCCGCATCTATCAGACGTTGTTTCTGCGCACCCTCTGGCTGTCGCTGCTGGTCACGGGGCTGACCTTTGTGCTTGGTTTCCCGATTGCGCATCTGCTGGCGACCTTGCCGATGCGCAAGTCCAACCTGCTGATGATTCTTGTGCTGCTGCCGTTCTGGACCTCGCTGCTGGTGCGTACGACAAGCTGGATGGTTTTGCTGCAAGAGCAGGGGGTTATCAACAGCCTTCTGGTATGGGCGGGGGTGATCTCGGATAATCAGCGGTTGCAGATGATCTATAACCAGACCGGCACGATTATCGCTATGACGCATATCCTGCTGCCGTTCATGGTGCTGCCGCTGTATTCGGTGATGCGCACCATTAACCCGTCCTATATCCGCGCCGCCCGCAGCCTTGGCGCGACAAGCTGGACGGCCTTCCGCCGCATCTATTTTCCGCAGACCTTGCCGGGCTTCGGTGCCGGGGCGCTGTTGGTGTTCATCCTTGCGGTCGGGTATTATATCACCCCGGCGCTGGTCGGTGGTTCGTCCGGGCAACTGATCTCGAACATGATCGCCGTGCATATGTCCGAGACGCTGAACTGGTCCATGGCCGCGGCCCTGGCTGCGTTGCTGCTGGGTGGGGTTCTGGCGCTTTACTGGCTGTATGACCGGCTGGTTGGCATTGATAATCTGAAACTGGGGTAAGCCATGGCACTTCCGACTTATGCAACGCCGCTGGAACGGGTCTGGCATTACACCTATCTGGTGATTTGCGGGCTGATCTTTCTGTTCCTGATCGCCCCGATTCTGGTTATCATTCCGTTGTCCTTCAACGCCGAGCCTTATTTCACCTTTAACGAAAAGATGCTGGCGCTGGACCCCGAGGGGTATTCAACGCGCTGGTATCAAACCCTGTTCAGCTTTGGTGCGCAAAATCCCGATGCCAGCGGTGCGGCGTGGTGGCAGGATGTCTGGCAAAATGCCCGCTGGGTGCAGGCGGCCAAGAACTCGGTGCTGGTGGGGGTGTTCTCGACATTGATTGCGACGGTGCTTGGCACGCTGGCGGCGCTGGGTCTGGCGCGACCGGAAATGCCCTTCCGCCGGATCATCATGGCGGCGCTGATCTCGCCCATGATCGTGCCGGTTATCATTACCGCGACGGGGCTGTTTTTCTTTTACAGCTCGGCCTGTGTGCCGACGGACAGCCTGTTCGGGCAACTTCTGTCGCCGGTGTTGTCGCGGCAAGGCTGTCTGGCCAACACCTATCTGGGGATCATTCTGGCCCATGCCACGCTGGGGATTCCCTTTGTCATCATCACGGTAACGGCGACGCTGATCGGGTTTGACCAATCCCTGAACCGTGCTGCCGCCAGCCTTGGTGCCAACCCGCGCACGACGTTTTTCCGCGTGACCATGCCGCTGATCCTGCCGGGGGTGGTGTCGGGGGCGCTGTTCGCCTTTGTGACCTCGTTCGATGAGGTGGTGGCGGTGCTGTTCATCGCCGGACCGGATCAATACACCATTCCGCGCCAGATGTGGAACGGCATCCGCGAGCAGATCAGCCCGGCCATTCTGGCGGTCGCCACGATTCTGGTGATCTTTTCGATCGGGTTGCTGACGGTGGTTGAGCTGCTGCGCCGCCGCTCGGAAAGGCTGCGCGGCCTGACCCCGGCCTAAGGCAGAACCGTCAGCCAGAACCAGACCGACAGCATCGACAGGGCGGTTGCGACCAGCACGCTGGACGCAGCCACCCGCCGGGCCACGCCATACATATTCGCAAACAGATAGGCATTGACCCCCGGTGCCATCGCCGCCGTCATCACGGCCGAGCGGGTTCCGGCCACATTTACCCCCAGCAGATGTGTCAGCCCAAAGGTGATGGCCGGATGCAATAACAGCGACAGGGCGCAGACCATGGCAATCGCGCCGATCTCGCCTTCCGGTTTGTAACGAAACAGCACACCGCCAAGCCCGAACAGTGCGGCGGGCAGGGCCGCCTGCGCCATCATGTTCACGGCACCCCAGAATCCTTCCGGCATGACCAGCCCGGCCTGTTGCGCCAGGTTCATTGCAATGCCGGACAGAATCCCGATCACCAACGGCGTGCGTAGCACCCCTTTCAGCGCGCGCAGCATCACCCGCCCGGCGCTGATATTCATGCCACGGGCGCGGGTGAACTCCATCACCGTAATGCCGAACGTATAAAGCAGCGGCGAATGCAGGGCGATAATCATAAAATTGCCCGCCAGCGCCGCCTCGCCATAGGCGCGCTGCGTGATCGGCACCCCAAGCAACAGCGAATTGGAAAACAAACAGGCAAAGCCAATGGCCGCGGCTTCTTCGGGGCTGCGCTTGAACAGGCGCAGGGCCGCCCACCAGCCGATGCCGAAACAGGCCAGTGCCCCGGCATAGAATGACCCGAGCAGGCCGAAATGAAACTCGGCCCCCAAATCCAGATTGGCCATCGACCGGAACAGCAGGCAAGGCACGGCAAAGTTCTGCGCAAAGGCCATAACCCCATCGGTCGCGCTTGCGCCGAACCAGCCTTTCCAACTGACCGCATAGCCAAAGCCGATGACCAGAAAAACCGGCAGGATCACGTCAAAAAGAATACTCATACCCGGCTCATCTTTTGTCTCAAAATATCCCCGCCGGAGGCTCCCGCCCGCGCCGTGATCCTAACGGCAGGTCAGTTCCATTCCATCGAAAGCAGGCAGGATATGGTCGGGGGTGTCGCGCAGGACGGCTTCGTAATCCATGTCCAGATGCATATTGGTGATAATCCCGCGTTCCACGCCCGCGCGGTTGATCCAGCCGATGGTTTGTTCCAGATGCGAATGGCTGGGATGCGGGGTGCGGCGCAGGGCGTCGCAGATAAACAGCTCGGCCCCCTCGATGGCGGGCCATGCCGCATCGGGAATGGCGCTGACATCGGGCAGATAGACCAGCCCGCCGGTTATATCCTCGCTGATGCGGAAGCCGAGCGCGTCGATCTCGCCATGGCGCACGGTAAAGGGTGTCAGGGTCAGCGCCCCGCCGGGACCGTCGATGAGGAACGGGCCGTCGATCCGGTGCAATTCCCCGATCGGCGGATAGCCCGAGCCTTCCGGCGTCTGAAAAATATAGCCGAAACGGTCCTGCAACTGCGCGCCCGTCACGGGATCGGCCCATATGGCGATCTTACGGCGCATGTTGAACACGATCTGGCGCAGGTCGTCGATACCATGGACATGATCGGCATGGCCGTGGGTATAGACCACCCCGTCCAGCCGTCCAACGCCCGCATCCAGCAGTTGCGGCACCATATCCGGGCCGGTGTCGATCAGCACTTGCGTGATCCCATCCGGCCCCTCGCGCCGGACCAGCAAGGAACAGCGGCGGCGGCGGTTTTTCGGGTTCAGAGGGTCGCAATCGCCCCAATTTCCGCCAAGCCGGGGAATCCCCCCCGACGATCCGCAGCCCAATATCCGTGCCGCGATCATGTGGCAGCCTCGTTGATGCCGCCATGCGCGGCAGCTTTCCAGAACAGTCGGTCAAAATTGGCGGTGGTGGTGGCGGCGAAATCTGCCAGCGACAGGCCAAAGACATTCGCCCCGACCTGCGCGGTCAGCGCGGTATAGGCAGGCTCGTTCCGGCGCCCGCGATGCGGGGGCGGGGCCAGATAGGGGCTGTCGGTCTCGACCAGCACGCGATCCAGTGGCGCGGCGGCAAAAATCTCGCGCAGATCGTCGGACCGGGGGAAGGCCGCAATCCCCGACATCGACAGGTAAAAGCCAAGATCCAGTGCCGCGCGGGCCAAGGCGGGACTGCTGGTGAAACAATGCATGACGCAGGAATAAGCGCCGTTGCGGTGTTCCTCGGTCAAAATCCGGGCCATATCGGCATCGGCATCGCGGGAATGGATAATCAGCGGCAGGCCGGTTTCCCGCGCCGCGGCGATATGGATACGCAGGCTGTCCGCCTGCGCCGCCGCGCTGTCGGCGGTATAGTGGTAATCCAGCCCGGTTTCCCCGATCCCGACCATTTTGGGGTGTGCGGCCAGCGCGACCAGATCATCGACCGAGACCATGGGTTCTTCGGCCACGCTCATCGGGTGGGTGCCGGCCGCGTAAAAGACGCCCGGCCAGCGTTCCGCCAGCGCCCGCACCGTGGGTTCGGTCCGCAGCTTGGTGCAGATCGTGACCATGCGCCGGACACCAGCCGCCGCCGCGCGTGCGATCAGCGCGTCATGCTCACCGTCGAAATCAGGAAAATCCAGATGGCAATGGCTGTCCACGATGTCGGGAAGGGTCATCTTTACCTCGGGAAGTCGTCGCCCGCGCCATGTTGCGCCAGCCGGGTCAGCATATCCATGACCAGCGCGGAAGGGTCAAGGTTCACCGCACGTCCTGCCCGCGCCCGTGCCGAGAGTTCCTGCTGCGCCGCCGCCCAATGCCGCGCGGCGCGGTCGTCGGGGGCAATGCGGACCAGCACTTCGGCCTCGCCCTTTGCAGCCTGCACCAAGGGCGCACCCATCAGCCCGGCCCGTGCCGCGCGCGTCAGGAAACGGTCCAGCACCGTCACCACCAGATCGAACGGGTCGCCATCCGCCCCCGCCCGGCCTGCGGCTTTTTCCGCCAGTTTCAGCGCCAGCCCGCGATCCATCCGGGGCAGGCTGGCGAACAGGTCCGTAATGTGCTGATAAACCGCCAGCCCGTCCTGCCCGATCAGCCGCAGCGCCTCGCCCGCCGAACCACCGGACAGTTCGGTCAGTGCCTCATGGTCGCCCTCGACCCCAAGCCCGGCCAGCACCCGGCCCATATCGTCGTGGCCAAGCGGTGACAGCCGCAATTCCCGGCAGCGGGACCGGATTGTTGGCAACAGCCGCGCGGGCTGATGTGCCACCATCAGGATCATTGCGCCTTTCGGCGGTTCTTCCAGCATCTTCAGCAGGGCGTTGGCGGCGGCGGTGTTCATCTCATCGGCGGCGTCAATGATGGCGATGCGATGGCCGCCCTCGGCCGCGGACATATGAAAAAACGACAGCAGGCGGCGGATTTCCTCGACCGTGATTTGTGCGGACAGACGCTTGGCCTTGTCGTCCCACGGGCGGCGGATCAGGGTCAGGCGCGGTTCCGACAAGGCCCGGATGCGCCGCGCCACCGGGTCGTCATCCGGCACCGAAAGGCCGGGGCCGGGCTGATCCGACAGCAGCCAGCGGGCCATCGCCCAGGCCAGAGTCGCCTTGCCCGTGCCGCGCGGGCCGGTCAGCAGCCATGCGTGATGCATCCGCCCCGAGGCCGCAGCGTCGGTAAAGCTGTGGATGGCGGCATCCTGTCCGATCACCCGTTCCGCCATGCGCGGATGCGGCGCACCGGCAACGCGGTCGGCCTCGGGGATGTCGTCGGCCTCGCTCATCTGCCGGTCATGCCAGTGCGGCGCGAACGCGGGTTGCGACAGCATGCGGGCTGCCCTCGCCGTCGATCAGCCGCACCCGGTCGGGATAGTCGCGGGCCAGATCCCGAAAGCCTTTGCGCAGCCGGGTCTGGAACACCAATCCCATGTTTTCAAAGCGATCCTCGATCCCGCCCCGCTCTGCCCCGCGTTTCAGCGCAGTGGCCGGGTCAAGGTCGATCACAAAGGTGATGTCGGGTTCGGTGCCGATCATCAACTGGTGCAACTGATCCACCACGCCGCGCAATTCGCCGCGGGTTGCGCCCTGATAGACGCGGGTGGAATCGGCGAAACGGTCGGTAATCACCGCCTGCGCACGGGCCAGAGCGGGGCGGATGATCCGTTCCAGATGGTCGCGTCGTGCGGCGGTGAACAGCAGCGCCTCGGTCTCGGGCGACCAGCGGTCGCCGCCGCCCTCGACCAGCAGCCGCCGGATTTCCTCGGCCCCCTCTGATCCGCCCGGTTCGCGGGTCAGCACGACCTTGCGGCCCTGTGCGGTCAGGTGGTCGGCCAACATCCGGGCCTGCGTGCTTTTGCCGGACCCGTCAATGCCCTCGAAGCTGATGAACAGCGGCGCCCTCATTGCACCGCCGTTTCCGTATCCGAGCCGCTGGCCGCATCCACCGCCTTGCCGCCCAGCCGCAGCACCGCGCCTTTCAGGCGGCCGAGTGGCCCGGCCTCGTCCACGTTATCGGCGGCCAGAAGCGGCGTGCGCGATGCGCCGACGCCGGGGATGTTCAGCACCAGATCACCGACCTTCTGGCCCTTGGCGATGGGGGCGGGGATCGGGCCGTTGAACACGGCTTCAGCGGTGATGTTATCCTGTTCGCCAGCCGGGATCAGCACGTTCAGCCCCTCGGGCGTGGTCAGCCCGACGCTGGATTGCGTGCCAAGCCAGACCGGAGCGCGGGCCACGATCTCGCCCTGCGGAACCACGGTTTTCATGGTGAACTGGCGAAAGGCCCAGTTGGTGATGCGTTCTGATTCCTCGGCGCGGGCGCGGTCGGTGTCCAGCCCCGTCACAACGAACACCACGCGCCGCTCGCCCTGCTTGGCGGAACCGACCAGCCCATAACCGGCCTCTTGCGTGTGGCCGGTTTTCAGCCCGTCCGCGCCAATCCCCAGCCGCAACAGCGGGTTGCGGTTATGCCGGTTCGACGGAGCGCGGTTGTCAAAGGCAAACTCGGTCATGGCGAAATAGTGGTAATATTCCGGAAAATCCCGAATCAGATGCACACCCAGCAGGCCAAGATCCTCGGTGGACATCAATTGCCCCGGTGCGGGCCAGCCGCTGGAATTGGCGAAATGCGAATTGGTCAGGCCAAGGGTCTTGGCGCGTTCGGTCATCTGGCGGGCAAAGGCTTCCTCGGTCCCGGCCAGCCCTTCGGCCACCACCACGCAGGCGTCATTGCCGGACAGAACGACAATGCCCTTGATCAGTTCCTCGACCGTGGGGCGGTCGCGTTCGTTGAGGAACATGGTGGAACCCTGCATCTGCCGCGCCTTGGTCGAGACGGGCAGGCGGGTATCCATCTGAACACGGCCCTCTTTCAGCGCCTCGAACAGCATATACAGCGTCATCAGCTTGGACATGCTGGCGGGCGGCAGGGCCTCGTCGGGGCTCTTTTCCATCAGCACGGTGCCGGTGGTCATGTCATAGACCCATGCCGCGCGGGCGTTGGTGTCGAAAGCATGGGCGGGCAGGGCCGCAGCCAGCATCAAAAGCGCCGAGATGCGAAAACCGAAAGCGCGCATGGGGTATCCTTTGCCTGTTTGACGAATGGTTACATCAGACCCGCCCGCCCCGCAACGCGGCCCCGCGTATTGTGATTAACCTTCGGTGGCTTCGCGCCAATGGCGGCGGCACAGGGCCACATAGGTTTCGTTGCCGCCCACCTGCACCTGCGCGCCGGTCGTGATGGCGCGGCCTTTGCCATCCATGCGAATGACCATGGTGGCCTTGCGCCCGCAATGGCAGATGGTGCGGACTTCGCGCAGGTCATCTGCCACGGCCAGCAGGGCGGCGCTGCCGGGGAACAGCTCGCCCCGAAAATCGACGCGCAACCCATAGCACATGACCGGCTGACCAAGATCATCGGCCACCCGCGCCAGTTGCCAAACCTGTTCCGGGGTCAGAAATTGCGCCTCATCCACGAAAATACAGGCGCAACCCGCGCCTTTTTCCTGCACCAGCGCGAACAGGTCGGTTTCAGCATCAAAGCCAAGCGCGTCATCGGCAATGCCAATCCGGCTGGCGATGCGCCCTTGCCCCGCGCGGTCATCCAGCGCCGCAGTCAGCAAAAGCGTATCCATCCCACGCTCGCGGTAGTTATAGGAGGCTTGCAGCAAAAGCGTGCTTTTGCCAGCGTTCATGGTGGAATAATGAAAGTAGAGCTTGGCCATAAGGGTGACGGATAAGCCGCCATCCAGACCGCCGCAAGGGGGCGCTCGCGCCCCCTCTTGAGCGATGCTCAATTCACCCCCTGAGGATATTTGCGGACAAAAGATGCTGCTATCTTTTGTCTGGAAATATCAGCGAGCGAGGGGCAGACGCCCCCCGCTTCAGGTCGTTACGCCCCTTGCTTTGCCTTGGGCTGGCGTGAGGGACGGCGGGCGGGGCGCTTGCGGGCCGGGGTGCCGGGTTTTGCGCCTTTCGCCGGGCGCTGCGCCGGTGCGGGGGCAGGGCGGTCGCCGCCGATATGCGGGATCTCGGCTTTCATCGCCTTTTCGATGTCGCGCAATTCGCCAAGCTCGGCCGGCGAGCAGAAGGCCACCGCGCGGCCATCACGCCCGGCGCGGGCGGTGCGGCCGATACGGTGGACATAGTTTTCCGCGACATTGGGCAGGTCATAGTTATAGACATGCGCCACCTCGGGGATGTCCAGCCCGCGCGCCGCCACATCGGTGGCCACCAGCACATGCACATCGCCCTTGCGGAAGGCTTCCAGCGCCCGTTCGCGCTGGCCCTGCGATTTATTGCCGTGGATCGCGCCGGTCTTGAACCCCCATTTGTCCAGCAGCCGAGCCAGTTTTTCGCTGCCGTATTTGGTGCGGCCAAAGACGATCGCCAACTCGCCCGGATGTTTGGCCAGATATTCGGCCAGCAGCGCCGCCTTGTCGCCCTGATTGACGAAATGCACGCCCTGTTCGATCTTGTCGGCGGCCTTGCCCGGAGGGTTCACCGCGACCTTGACCGGATCGGTCAGGTAGCTGTCGGCCAGTTCCGCCATCAGCTTGGGCATGGTGGCGCTGAACAGCAAGGTCTGGCGTTCCTTGGGCAGCATCTTGGCGATGCGGCGCAGGGTGTGAATAAAGCCGATGTCCAGCATCTGATCGGCCTCGTCCAGCACCAGATAGCTGGTCTGGTTCAGGCTGACCGCGCCGCGCTCGATCAGGTCCATCAGCCGGCCCGGCGTGGCGATCAGCACATCGGTGCCGCGTTCCAGCCGCTGCGCCTGCGTGTTGATCGAGGCGCCGCCAACCACGCGCACATGCGTGACCGGCGTGCCATGGGCATAGGCGTCGATGTTCTGTGCGATCTGCGTCGCCAGTTCGCGCGTGGGTGCAAGGATCAGCGCCCGGCAGGATTTCGGCTGTGCGCGTGTGCCGATATTCAGCAGCCGGGTCAGCATCGGCAGGCCAAAGGCCGCCGTCTTGCCGGTGCCGGTCTGCGCAAGGCCAAGCACATCGCGGCCTTTGACGATGGCCGGGATGGCATCACGCTGGATCGGGCTGGGAGTCTCGATCCCGATGGCGGGCAGGTTGATGGCCACACGCGGGTCAATGCCCATGCGGGTGAACTCGGTGTCCATATCCGGGATGGCGCGACGGATGAACTTTTCTTCGGACGCGGTGTCGCGGCGGCGGTGATTGCCGCCGGGTTTGCCGGGCTTTGCGCCGGGTTTGGGGCCACGGTTGAAACGCGGCTTGCCCGCACGCTGCGGGCGGCTGTTTTCGGTCGTCATATCATTTCCATGCCGGGCAGCCCCGTAACGGTGCGCGGCCAGTGGCGGCACAAGGGCCGCGGTCAACGTCGGTCGGCGGGCCTTTACGGAACCCGCAAGAACCCCGCGTGACATGGGAACTTGAATAAAATGCTGTCACGGCCGATGCGAAATCTCGCGGCTGCTCACGCGGCAGCGGGCGGCGACTAAGGGGCAGATGGGCGCTTGCGCTGTGAAAGTCAAGCCCGGTCGGCGCTGTCCATCCAGATTGTCACCGGCCCGTCATTCAGCAGGCTGACCGCCATATCCGCCCCAAAGCGCCCGGTTTCGACCGGGATGCCATGACCGCGCAGGGCCTCGGCAAAGGCCAGATACAGCGCCTCGCCCTGATTCGGGGGCGCGGCGGTGGAAAAGCCGGGGCGGTTGCCGGTGCTGGTGTCGGCGGCCAGAGTGAACTGGCTGACCACAAGCGCCGCGCCGCCTGTATCAAGGACCGAGCGGTTCATTTTGCCCGCGTCGTCCCGAAAAATACGCAGCTTGGCCACACGGGCGGCCAGTTTTGCGGCGGCTTCTGGCCCGTCGCCTTGCATGGCGCAGACCAGCACCAGTAACCCCGGCCCGATCTGGCCGGTGGTTTCATCGCCAACCTGAACCGAGGCATGACGAACCCGTTGTATCAATGCGCGCATCACGGCCTCCGCAGCAGGCCAAACCCGGCCATGCCTGCGACCATAGCGGTAAAAAAGATCCAGAAGGAAGCCCCGCCAAAGCCAAGGCTGGCCACGGCAGGCGCGGGGCAAAGTCCCGACAGGCCCCAGCCAAGGCCGAACAGCACCGACCCGGCCAGCAATCGTGCGTCGATCAGCGGCACGGCTGGTGCAGGAAAGCGCCCGCAATTTACCGGCGCGGCCCGCTGGGCAGCGATGCGCCAGGCCAGCGCCATCGGGATCAGCGCCCCGCCAAGCACAAAGCCAAGCGTCGGGTCCCATGCGCCGAATACATCCAGCCAGCCGCGCACGCGGGCGGGTTGCGTCATGCCCGAGACCAGCAGCCCCATGCCGAACAGCAATCCTACGGCAAAAGCGGCGATCAGGCGCTTCATGCGGCACCCAATGCACGAGCGGCGATAACGGCAACGCCGCCTGCCAGCAGATAGGTCATTGTCGCCATGATCCCGCGCCATGACAGCCGCGAGATGCCGCAGACCCCGTGGCCCGAGGTGCAGCCATTCGCCAGCCGCGTGCCGAACCCGACCAGCAGCCCGGCCAGAACCAGCA
Organism: Paracoccus sp. (in: a-proteobacteria); assembly: GCF_030538695.1. Lineage (GTDB taxonomy): Bacteria > Pseudomonadota > Alphaproteobacteria > Rhodobacterales > Rhodobacteraceae > Paracoccus. The sequence goes on along the minus strand of NZ_JAUNTN010000016.1, from coordinate 39,175 downwards.
GCCCCGGACCGGCGACGGGTGCTGTCTGCGCTGGCCAGTCAAGGCCAATCAGCACCAGCGGTCCCGCCAGCAACCCGGCAACCAGCGCGGCACGTTCCGCCGTCTGGCTGTCCCGGCGGCCAAGCGCGGCATCGACCAGCCCGCCTATGATCCCGCTGGCCCCCATGATCCGCCCGTTCAGCAGCAACAGCATTGCCGCCGCACCGCCGATCATCAGCCCGCCGATCAGCCCGTAAATCCATTCTGAAGGCATGACATCTTCCTCTGCTGTTCAGCAGATTTGTATTCCAATTACGGAATATGTCAACCGCGCAGCAAGATTCCCGCGATCACCAGCCCAAGGCCAAGGAAAGACGCCGCCAGTGCCGCCATGTTGACCGGGATCACGTTTTGCAGCCGGGCGCGCAGGGCGTCACCCTCTAACCCCGCGCGGCGGGCGCGCCAGACCGTGATCATGCACCAGACAATCGCGGCAAGGCCAAGCGCGGTCAGCAAGGTGCCGCCAAGGATCAGGCTTTGGGAAAGGGTCATTGTGCTTCTCCGTTTGCGCCGGGCCTAGCGGCGATTGCGCGGCGGGGCAAGACCGCCTAGACAGCGACCAGACAAACCGCAAAGAGGCAGAACCATGCAAGACGACCGCAGCTATGGCGTCGCCGCCGACGAGCTTCGCCAGTTCATCGAGCAATACGAGCAGCTCGAAGCCGAAAAGAAAGACATTACTGAGCGTCAAAAGGAAATCATGTCCGAGGCCAAGGCCCGCGGCTATGACACCAAGGTGATGAAGAAAATCATCGGTCTGCGCAAACGCGACCGCGACGACATCGCGGAAGAAGAAGCGATTCTGGAAATGTATAAGGCCGCGCTTGGCATGGCCTGAACGAATACCCCGCCGGTCTAGGCTGCGCGGGGTTTCTTCTTCACTTAAATATCCCGGGGTCCGGGGCAGCGCCCCGGTTCAGGCGCTGATGAACTCGACCCCCGGCAGGGCGGCAATCTCGGCCAGATCGGCGTGATAAAGCGCGGTAATCTCATCCACCAGATCCTGTGACCAGCCGGGCAGATCGACGGGCGCGGTCAGCGCCGCCGGATCGGCATGGCTGACCAGTGCAGCTTCGATCAGCTCACGCCGCTGGCTGACGGTGATGGCGGGGCCGTATTCGCGCATTTTGGCCCGCACCTGCTGGACTGCTGCATGTGGCAGCAGAAGTTGCGCCATTTTCATCTGGTCGATCATCACCTCGCTTGCGTCCAGACCAGCGATGCGGCGCAGAAGTTCGGGCCAGATCAGCGGCGTATCCTCATGCGCCCAGACGGTGATCGGGCGTGACCCCGCGGCTTGCAGCATCCGGCGGAAAGCCTCATTCCAGCGCAGCGCCAGCGGGTCGATGTTGAACATCAATTGCTCATAGGGCGTGTTCGGCTGACGCTCCTGCACATGGGCGATCAGCAAGGCCGGGTTTTTCAGCCCGATGGCGAATTCAACCTCGGCCGAGGGCAGCAGGTTGATCAGCCGCAAAATCCGCTCGGGTGCCGAGTAATACAGCCCGTTCGCAGACAGCATCCGGTGCGGCAGGCCCAGAAAACCGGGGCTGCTGAAGATCACGCGGTCAGGCGTGCGGTCGCTTTCCAGCACCGCATCCAGCATCATCTGTTCCATTTCGTGGGTCGAGGTGCCGCCTTGCAGCGCATTCAGCGCCTCGCTGAAAATCCCCTGATGGCGGCGGTTTTCGACGGCCTCGACGCGATGCTCGCGCAGGATCTTGCCATTGACGGTCAGGCTCTCGATCAGCGCCTCGCCATCGGTATCATGCGCGCCCAGATGGAACACCGCTTTCATTCGCCACCTCGTTGAAATCCCGGCAAGATGACGCAAGATAACGCCATTGCCGCGCAAGGTCCAACGGCTTTCTGAGCCTTGGACGCTTGCGGTCCCGGCGCGGCGGCGTTATCGCAGGGGCAGGCCGGCATAGCTCAGTTGGTAGAGCGTCTGATTTGTAATCAGGGGGTCGGGGGTTCAAGTCCCTCTGCCGGCACCAGATTCTCTGACAGGTTGGTATGGGGGGCTGTCTGCCCCCCATCGTCTGCGACGATTCCCCCGAGGATATTTCAGGGCAAAAGATCACCTCCCGCGGATGCGGGGGTCCAGCGCGTCACGCAGGCCGTCGCCGATGTAGTTCACGCAAAGCACCGTCAGCGAGATCAGCGCGCCGGGCATGATGACCCGCCACGGGAAAAGCTGCATCTGGTCGATGGCGTCGAACAGCAACCGGCCCCATGTCGGGAAGTCCGGCGGGAAGCCGAGGCCAAGGAAGCTCAGCGCCGATTCAGTGATGATCGCCGTGGCGATGCCCAGCGTTGCGGCGACCATGATCGGGGACAGCACGTTCGGCAGGACGTGTTTCAGGATCATCCGGCGGGGCGGGGTGCCGATGGATTTGGCGGCCAGAATGAACTCTCGTTCCTTGAGGCCCAGCACGTCGCCACGCACGATGCGGGCCGCCTGCATCCAGCTTGTCGCGCCGATGGCGGTCACGATCAGCAGAAAGATCCCCAGCGCCGGACCAAAGGATTTCGCCAGCGGGTCGCGAAACAGCGTCACCATCAGCAGCAGCAAGGGCAGCAGTGGCAGCGCCAGAAACAGCTCGGTCATGCGCATCAGCGGTGCGTCGAGGCGGCGGAAATAGCCTGACAGCACCCCGATCAGCGAACCAAGCGTAATCGCCAGCAGCATCGCTGTCAGCCCAACCGCGATGGACACGCGCCCGCCCGACATCAGCCGGGCCAGCATGTCGCGGCCAAGCTGGTCGGTGCCAAGCGGATGCGCGGCCGAGAAGCCCTTGTTGCGGGCCAGAATATCCACCTTGGTCGGGTCTACGGTCCAGATATACGGCCCGACCGAAACGAACAGCAGGATGGTGACGAACAGCACCAGCGCGATCATCGCGCCCCGGCTGCGGCGGAACTGGCGCCAGACATCGCGCCACTGGCTGCGGGTGGCACCCGCGTCGGCCACCGGATTGTCGGGTGGCAGGGCCTCGGTCACGGCGGCGGGGCTGGCGGATTCCGTGACCAGTTGCACGGTTTCGCGGTTCTGGTCAGTCATAGCGGATCCTCGGGTCCAGAATACCGTAAAGGATGTCAGCAATCAGGGTAAAGGTGACAATCAGGATGGCAAAGATGAAGGTCAGTGTCAGCACCATCGGCATGTCATTCCCGACAATCGCGGTAATCAGCAATTGGCCCAGCCCGTTCACCTTGAACACCTGTTCGGTGATGATCGCGCCGGAAAATACCGTCGGTAAGCCAAGCGCAATCACCGTTACCACCGGGATCAGCGAGTTGCGCAGGACGTGTTTCATCACCACCTTGCGCTCGCTGACGCCTTTGGCGCGGGCGGTGCGGACGTAATCCTGTTTCAGATTGTCCAGCATCGAGGCCCGCATGAACCGGCTGATCTGCGCCGCGTTATACAGTGCCAGAACCGTCACCGGCATCACCATCTGGCGCACCTGCATCAGAAAACTGTCCCAGTCGCGCACCACCAGCGTGGTGTCATAGATCGACGGAAACCACTGGAGCTTCACGGCAAAGACGATAATCAGCACCACGCCGGTGAAGAACGTCGGCATGGAAAAGCCAACCATGCTGATAAAGGTGCCGATCTGGTCGAACCAGCTATATTGCTTATAGGCCGAGATGATCCCGATGGGGATGGCGATGGCCACGCCGATCACATAGGACATCCCCACCACAGTCAGCGTTTGCGGCAGGCGCTGTGCGATGATGTCGAACACCGGGCTGCGCGACTGAAAGCTGATGATCCGCTGCATCCCGTCCGCGAAATGCGTGCCGAAGATCTTGTCGATGGTGTAAAGCGGCTCGACCCAGAAAAACTGCTTCAGCCACAGGACATAGCGGATATACCACGCCTGATCGAGACCAAGCGCGACGCGCATCCGTTCCTTGACCTCGGGCGGGACGGTCAGCGGAACATTGGCCATCGGGTCGCCGGGCGACAGCTCCAGCAGCATGAAGATGACCAGCGAGATGAACAGCAGCGTCGGAATCGCCAGCAGAATCCGGCGCAGGGCAAAGGTCAGCATCTTAGTTCCGCCCGGTCATTCGGCCCGGCTCCATTCCTGAATGTTCCACAAGTCGCTTTCCCATGCGTTCGGCAGCACGCCGGTCAGGGAATCGACATGACCACCGACCATGCCGCGATAGACCAGCGGCAGCAGGATGTTGCTGTCCTTGGTCGGCATGTCCTGCAACTGCTTGACCAGTGCGGCGCGTTCCGCCGGATCGGCGGTCTGGCGCAGCTTTGCCACACCTTCGTCATAGGCACTCTCGCAGAAGCGGGCGAAATTGTTGCCTTGCCACTGGTTTTCCGGGCTGGGGATACGGGCGCAGGTCAGGTTGCCCATAAAGGCTTCGGGGTCGGGGTTGTCGAAGCTGTTGGTATACATCTGCGCATCGGCAAACAGCTTTTGGATCGTATCCGGGCTGCCGGGATCGCCGCCAAAGAACACGCTGCCATCCACGACCTTCAGATCGGTTTCGACGCCGATTTCGGACCACCATTGCTTGACGATGGCCTGAATGTCCTGCCGCACCTGATTGACCGAGGACTGGAACAGAAGATGCAGCCGCACCCCGTCTTTCTGCCGGATACCGTCCGGGCCGGGCAGCCAGCCAGCCTGATCCAGCAGGGCCTTGGCCCCCTCGATGTCCTGTGTCAGACAGCCGGTGTTATCGGACACAAAGGCGGCAGGGGCGGGGACGATGTTGCAGGTGGGCTGACCGGCCATGCCATAACCGATCTGAACCAGCAGGTTGCGGTCAATCGCCATGGACAGCGCCGCCCGCACCGCCGGATCGGTCAGGAACGGATGCGGATGCGCCAGCGTGGACCGTTCCGCGCCAAGGCTGGCCGCAGGGTCGGTCTGGTTCAGCTCGATCCGTTCCACCATGGTGCCGAAGCTGGCAAAGATCTTGCCGCGGCCAGCAGATTGCATCTGCTCCAGCACCTCGGGGGCCAGCATCAGATTCCAGCCATAATCGTATTCGCCGGTTTCCAGAACCGCACGGGCAGCACCCGCCGCATCGCCGCCGCCCTTGACGGTCACGCGGGCGAAATGCGGCAGGGCCGGGTCACGGTAGTGCGGGTTCGGCGCATAGGTGGACACGTCATTCGGGCGGAAATCGGTCACGACAAAGGCGCCGGTGCCGATCGGGGCAAAGTTCTGCGCGGTGCAGGTCGGGCCTGCGGGGCCAAGGCAATCCGCGAATTGCGCGGCCTGAATGACGGGCACGCGCGACCCGACAAACGCCTGATAGGGCGCGAACTTGGGGCTGTCGAAATTGATGCGCACGGTCAGATCGTCCAGCACCTCGACCGAGGCGACGCCCTCAAACCGCGCGGCAACGGCGCAGCCGAACCCCTCGGCCATGCAATAATCGGCGCTGAACTTGACATCCTGCGCCGTTACCGGGCTGCCGTCAGACCAGACCAGCCCCGGTTTCAGCCGCCATGTGATCGAGGAATGATCCTCGGGGATACCGCCATTTGCGACTGTTGGGATTTCCGCCGCCAGACGCGGGAACAGGTTGCCGTCGCCGTCGATCCCGGCCAGCGGCTCCAGCACCAGCGAGGCGGGGTCCACGTCCTTGCCCGAGGTGGACAGATAGGGGTTCAGCGTCGAGGCCGCCTGCCAATAGATGATGCGCAGGTCGCCCTTGTCGCCGCGTTGGGCCAAGGCGGGAACCGCTGATAGGGCGCAGGCCGCACCCAGCAAAAGCCCAAGATGTCGCATGAGGGGTTCTTTCTTTCAAAGGAACCGGCCCCGTGCGGGGCCGGTCGTCAGCGTTAGTTATTGCTTGATGCGGAACCAGTCCGAGGCGTTCCACAATTCGCTGTCCCAGGCGTTCATCACATGGCCGCCAAGCGTGTTCGATTTGGCCGACAGACGGCCGCGGTCGATCAGCGGCACCACCACCATGCTGTCTTTGGTCAGCATGTTGTTCAGCCGGGCCGCCAGCGCGCCGCGTTCTTCCGGGTCGGCGGTCGAGGACAGCTCTGCCATCAGCTTGTCATATTCCGGGTCGCAATAGCGGTTGTAATTCTCGCCCTGCCACTGGGTCGCGGGGGTCGGGATCTTTTCGCAGGTATGTTCGGCCAGATAGGCTTCCGGGTCGGTGCCGTCAAAGTTGTTGGCATACATTTCGACATCGGCATAGAATTTCTGGATGGTGTCGGGTGAACCCGCGTCACCGCCAAAGAAGACCGAGCCATCGACCTGTTTCAGCTCGGTATCCACGCCGATTTCCGACCACCATTGCTTGACCACGGCCTGCGTGTCCTGACGCACGGCGTTGACGCTGGTCTGATACAGCAGGCGCAGCTTCATCCCGTCTTTCTCGCGGATGCCGTCGCTGCCGACGGTCCAGCCGGCCTCTTCCAGCAGAGCCTTGGCGCCTTCGATGTCCTGCGTCAGACAGTCGGTGTTGGTCTCATCGACATAGATCGCCGGGGCGGGGACAAGGTTACAGGTCGGGCGGCCCGATTTACCATAACCCAACTCGTTCAGGATGTTGCGGTCAATCGCCATCGACAGGGCGCGGCGCACACGCTCATCCGACAGGATCGGGTGCGGTTCGGCCGGGGTCGAGCGGACATCGGCGGGCAGCGAGGGCGAGGGGTTGGACAGGTTCATCTCGATCCGCTCGACAAGGCTGCCAAAGGCCACGACGAATTCGCCCTTGCCGCCGGCTTCCATCTGTGCCTGAACCTCGGGGGAAATCTGGGTGTTCCATGCGAAATCATATTCGCCGGTTTCCAGAACTGAACGCGCCGCTGCCGCCGCATCGCCACCACCCTTGACGGTCGCGGTTGCAAAGGCGGGCTTGGCCGGGTCGCGGTAATTCGGGTTGGCCTCCATCGTCACCACGTCATTGGTGCGGAAGCTGGTGACGCGGAACGGGCCGGTGCCGATCGGGTTGAAGTTCTGATCCGTGCAGGTCGAGGCCGCCGCCCCGGTGCAGTTTTCAAACTGCGCCTTTTGCAGCAGCGGCGAGGTCGCGCCGGTGAACGGCAGATAGGGGTTCGGCTTGGGCGCGTTAAAGGTGATGCGGACGGTCAGCGGGTCCACGGCCTCGACCTTCTGCACGCCTTCGTAACGCGCAAGCTGTGCGCAGCCGCCGTTCGGGTCCATGCAGTAATTCGCGGTAAAAACAGCATCTTCCGCCGTCACCGGGGTGCCGTCGGACCATTTCAGGTCGGGCTTCAGCTTCCAGGTGATCGTGGTCAGATCCTCGGACACACCACCATTTTCCAGCGTCGGGATTTCCGTCACCAGACGCGGGATCAGCGTACCGTTTTCATCGTAACCGGCCAGCGGTTCGATCACCAGCGAGGAGACCTCGATTTCCTTGGTGCCGCCCGAAAGGTAGGGGTTCATCGTCGAAACCGCCTGCCAATAGATGATGTTCACATTGCCATCGCTGCCGCGCTCGGCAAAGGCGGCGGGGGCCAGCGCAATGGCGGCGACCGCACCAAGCATCGTCGTTTTCAGTTTCATGGTTCATCCCTGTTCTTTGTTGCCCGGCCTGTGCCGGATTTCTGCCTGCATGTTCAGCGTAAGGCAGGGCCAAGTGCAAGTGTCAGTTTACTTGACCTGTCGGGATTTTTCGCTTGGCGCGGGGCGGCGGATTTTCTAGCCTAGGCGCTGTTCTAACCGGCAGGGCGTCAGATGCTTGACCAACAACCACTTGTTTCTATTGAAAAACTGCGGGTCGAGTTTCAGACCAACGATGGCCCGGTGGTGGGTGTCAAGGATGTGTCTTTTGACATCAAGCCCGGCGAATGTGTCTGTGTGGTGGGGGAGTCGGGGTCTGGCAAGTCGGTCAGTTCGCTGTCGCTGATGCGGTTGGTGGAATATGGCGGTGGCGAAATCACGCAGGGCCGTTTGTTATTTGATTCCAATGGTAAAGGCCCTATCGACCTGCGCCAGCAACCGCCCGAGGTGATGCGCAGGATCCGTGGCGACCAGATCGGCATGATCTTTCAGGAACCGATGACCAGCCTGAACCCGGTGTTCACCGTGGCGGATCAACTGGCCGAAAGCCTGATTATTCATCGCGGCCTGTCCAAAAAACAGGCACGCGAAAGGGCGCTGGACCTGCTGAAACAGGTGCGGATTCCCGAACCGGAACGACGTCTGGACCAGTATCCGCATGAGCTTTCCGGCGGGATGCGTCAGCGCGTGGTGATCGCCATGGCCATGGCCTGTCAGCCGAAACTGCTGATCTGCGACGAACCCACGACCGCGCTGGACGTGACCATTCAGGCCGAGATTCTGGCCCTGATCGACCGGCTGAAGCGTGAAAACGGCATGGCGGTGATGTTCATTACGCATGACATGGCCGTAGTCGCGCAGATGGCCGACCGCGTGGTGGTGATGTTCCGGGGCGATAAGGTCGAGGAAGGCCCGGTCGAGCAGATATTCGAGGCCCCGCAGCAGGATTACACCAAGGCTCTGCTGGCCGCCGTGCCGCGCCTTGGCGAGATGCGTGGCAAGCCCGCGCCCGAACCCATGCGCCTGATGCGCGGGCAGGGCGAAGCGCCGCGCCCGATCATTCCGGTTGATTCGCGGGTGCTGCTGGATGTGCAGAAGCTCGTGACCCGGTTTGATGTCAAAGGCGGGCTGCTGCGCCGCACCGTGGCGCGGGTTCACGCGGTCGAGGATGTCAGCTTTCAGGTCCGCGCCGGGGAAACTTTGTCGCTGGTGGGCGAATCGGGCTGCGGGAAATCGACCTGTGGGCGCTCTATCCTGCGGCTGGTCGAACCTGAATCGGGCCGGGTGACGCTGGACGGGGCGGATGTGCTGGCGATGTCGCAGGGCGCTTTGCGTCAGGCGCGGCGCGATATGCAGATGATCTTTCAGGATCCATTCGCCAGCCTTGATCCGCATATGCGCCTGTTCGAGCAGGTGGCCGAGCCGATGCAGAATTACGGCATCGGCAACCGCTCGGAACGTCAGGACCGCATCGCGCAACTGTTCGACCGGGTAGAGCTGCCGCGCAGCTTCATGCGCCGCTATCCGCATGAAATGTCAGGCGGCCAGCGCCAGCGGATCGCCATTGCGCGCGCCCTTGCGCTGAACCCCAAGCTGATCGTCGCGGATGAGGCGGTCTCGGCGCTGGATGTCTCGGTTCAGGCGCAGGTGTTGAATCTGCTGATGGAATTGCAGCAGGACCTTGGCATCTCGATGCTGTTCATCAGTCACGATATGGCGGTGGTGGAACGGGTCAGCCACCATGTCGCGGTGATGTATCTGGGGCGGATCGTCGAAATCGGCAGCCGCCAGCAGGTGTTCGAGAACCCACAGCACAGCTATACCCGGCAGTTGATGGCCGCCGTTCCCGTGGCCGACCCGCTCCAGAAAAAGATCAGCGAAAATCTGAACTTCCGCCCGATCCCGTCACCGATTCACCCGGCAGGCTATCAGGCCGCCCCCTCGACCTATGCCGAGGTCGCGCCGGGGCATCGCGTGCTGATTGATCCAGTGACGCACGGTTAAGCAAGGCCCGGCTTTAATGGGCGAGCATCTCCTGAACGATCTGATCCCCTGTCAGATTGGCGGGGTAATAGGTCGGCCAGTTGGTCAATTCGGACAGCAATTGCGTGCGGTCATCGCCCCAATACAGATGGAAATGATGCGATTTATGCGGGGCAATCTGGTGGTCGCTGAACTGGATGAATTGCGGCGCGGCGGCATCGCCTGCGGTTTTCGCAAAGATAAACCGCACGCCCCGGTTGCCCTTTTCATAGGTCAGGATTTCAAGCCCATCATCAGCATATTGGCCGCTTGTGACCTGATTTTTGCGGTAAAATAATACCGCGCCATCCTGAATGGTGATGCGGTCCACATCTGTCGCATAGCCGATGTCGTAAGAGGCGCGGTATTCCTCGGCACTCTTGTCCCCATCCTCGGCCTTATGTGCCATCACCGGGTCCAGCGCCCCGGCGGTCAGCAGGGGATAGACCGACTGCCAGTCCCCCTCCCAATCCGACAGCGCACGGGGTTTGACCTGATCGTTCAGGAAATAGCCGCGATAAATGTCGTCGTCATGGCTGTGGTCGTGGTCATGCGCATGGTCTTTGTCGTTCGCGGTAACCGGGGCGGCTGCCAAAAGGGCCACCGCGAGGGTGGCGGCAAAGCGGATCATGTAAGCCATATCAGAGCCTTTCGTGCTGGAATAAAATTGTTATGTTATATCGTAAATAATTGGGCAAGCCCAAATCTGCCCGAAAGTGCGGCAAGGCTGGTTGCTGGGGCAGGTCATGGCTGCAATCTCTTTCCAAGTGCCAAACAAGCGCCTAACCTGCCGGGCGAAGGAGACTTACATCATGCCCATCAAGAACCGTTTTGCCGAATTGCATGGCGAGATCACCGCATGGCGGCGCGATTTCCACGAACACCCCGAGTTGCTTTACGATGTCCACCGCACCGCTGGCCGGGTGGCAGAGTTGCTGCGCGCGTTTGGCTGCGATGAAGTCGTCGAAGGGATCGGCAAGACCGGCGTGGTTGGCGTGATCCGGGGCCGCAGCGATAGCAAAGGTCGTGTGGTCGGGCTGCGGGCCGATATGGACGCGCTGCCGATCATCGAGCAGACCGGGCTGGAATATGCTTCTAAAACCTCAGGTAAGATGCATGCCTGCGGCCACGATGGTCATACCGCGATGCTGCTTGGCGCGGCAAAATATCTGGCCGAAACCCGCAATTTTGACGGCACCACGGTGGTAATTTTTCAGCCCGCCGAGGAAGGCGGTGCGGGCGGCGAGGCCATGATTAAAGATGGCATCGTGGACCGCTGGAACATTCAGGAATTCTACGGAATGCACAACATGCCTGGCGTTCCCGTCGGTCATTTCGCCATCCGCCCCGGCGCAATGATGGCTGCTGCGGACGAATTCGACATCACCGTAACGGGCAAAGGCGGTCATGCCGCCAAGCCGCATGAGGTGATCGACACGGTTCTGGTCTCGGCGCATATCATCACCGCGCTGCAATCCATCGTATCGCGCAATGTGAACCCGTTGCTGAATGCGGTGGTGTCGGTTTGTGTCGTCTCGACCGATTCGACGGCGCATAACGTCATTCCGCAGGTGGTCAAGCTGAAGGGCACCGCCCGCAGCCTTGACGAAGCCGTGCGCAAGCAGCTTGAGGATGGCATCAAGCGTATCGCTCCGGCCATTGCCGAAGCCTTTGGTGCCAAGGCCGAGGTTGATTTCCACAGCGGTTATCCGGTGACGGTGAACAATGTCGAGGCGACCGAATGGGCGATTGAGGCCGCGCGTGAGGTTTCCGGCCATGTCAATACCGATGTCGAGCCGATGATGGGTGCCGAAGATTTCAGCTATATGCTGAATGAAAAGCCGGGTGCCTATATTTTCCTTGGCAATGGTGACAGCGCGATGGTTCACCATCCGGCCTATAATTTTGACGATGAGGCGATCCCGTTCGGTTCAGGCTGGTTCGCGCAAATGGTCGAAAGCCGGATGCCTGCGGCGTAAGGCGGGGCGGGGCAGGGGCAGGGGGGCGTTGCCCCCCGTCCTGCGGACTCCCCCCCCAGGATATTTCTGGACAAAAGATAGCAGATTTTCAGTGCCTGATCGACGGCCCGTTGGGTTTGTTGAAAAGCTAAGCGTTCCGATGAAGGGTGTGGCGGGCCTTATCAGCGACGCGTGCGGCGATCAGCCGGATGCCGTCAGGGATCAGGCTTTCGCTGATCGAGCCATAGCCCAGCCGGAAATAAGGGCAAGGTTTGGGTGGGGTCTCGAAGAAGGGGGCGCCGGGTTCGATCAGAACGCTGTCGTTGTAAAGGTGCAGGGCGAGTGCCTCGCTGTCGGTGCCATCAGGGGCACGGACCCAGACGCTTGACCCGCCCGAGCTTGGTGCGCCTGCGATTTGCAATGGGGTGTCTTGCAGTGCCGCTTCGATCACCGCCCGGCGCGTGCGCATGGTCCGGCGCAGGCGGACGATATGAGCATCATAATGACCGCGCGCCAGAAAATAGGCGGTGATGCGCTGCAAATGGCTGGGCGGCTGGCGCAGAATGATGGACCGCAGGCTGCGGGCCTGTGCGATCAGCGGTGCGGGACCGACCATATAGCCGATGCGCAGCCCCGGAAACAGCGACTTGGAAAAGCTGCCCAGATAGATGACTCGCCCGACATCATCCAGCGATTTCAGCGCGGGCGCGGGCGGGGACAGATAGGACATCTCGAAATCATAGTCGTCCTCGACGATCAGGAAATCCTGATCTGCGGCGCGGGCGATCAACTCATGGCGGCGGGCCAGCGGCATAGTGCTGCCGGTCGGGATGTGATGGCTGGGCGTGACTATGACCAGTCGGGCGCCACCGGGCAGGCGGGTGGGGTCCAGCCCGCCGTCATCCACGGGCATAAATGCGGTGGGGCAGTTGGCGCGGCGCAACGTCTCGGCGAAATCAGGATAGCCGGGCTCTTCAGTGACGGCCAACCGACCGGAGCCGGCCAGCAGCTCCACCGCCATGAACAGTGCATGTTGTGCGCCAAGCGTTACCAGAACCTCGTCCGGGCGGGCATTGATGCCGCGCCGGGGCAGGGTATTGGAGCAGATATAGTCGATCAGCAAGGGATCATCCGCGCCGTAACGATCCGCCGCCAGATCCGCGAAATCGCGGGTTCCAAGCGCCTGCCGTGCACATTCGCGCCATGCGCTGTGGTCAAACAGGGTTGTATCGGCCTGACCATAGATGAAGGGAAAGCGGAACTCGCGCCAGTGGGCAGGCTTGCGGATCACCCGACGCGGCAGGCGATGTTGTGACAGCCATTCGGTCCAGTCCGGGGAGGGCGCAAGGCTTTGCCGGACCGCATTGGAATCCGTGCGGCGATGCGGCACGCTTGTGGCAACGGCCATGCCGGAACGGGGCAGCGCCTCAAGATAGCCCTGACTGACCAATTCCTGATAGACCAGCGTCACCGTCATGCGCGAAATACCAAGCGCGGCGGCGAGTCGCCGTGTTGAGGGCAGCCGCGTGCCGGGTTGCGCCCGCGTTTCCAGAATTGCCCGCACAATCGCCGCTGCCAGCCTGCCTTGCAGCGTCGGTGCCTCTGCCTCGCGCAGAAAGATGATTTCGGGCGGAATACGCGCCTGCATCTGGACCTAACATCAATCTTATCTGGACATATCCTGTTCCGGGGATCGCTGCAATCCTGACTGGAACGATGTCCGCGCAAAAGCGGCACGCTTTACCAACAGGGAAACGCAAAATGACCTATATCAGACATCTTCTGACCGGAACCGTCGCGGCTCTTGCGCTGACGGCGCCGGCCTTTGCCGCCGATTACCGTATTGCGGTTGGCGACGGTGCCGGCGGCACGCAAGAGGCGCTGGGCAATGCCTTTATCGCCGCGCTTGAGGAACAATCCGGCGGTGCGATGACCGGGCGGTTGTTCCTGAATGGCCAGCTTGGTGATGAGCAGGACACCGTGACCGCCGCCGCGACCGGCACGCTGGATTTCTCGATACTCGCGATCAACAACCTGACGCCGTTTTCGCCTTCGGTCGGTGCTCTGACGCTGCCCTATGTGATCCTGTCGCAAGAGGATGCCGAGGCGCTGACGCAGGGCGAGGTCGGCCAGAGGATGATCGACCAGACCGTCGAGGATGCCGGGGTGCGTATCATCGGCTGGGCCTATTCCGGCTTTCGGGTGCTGAGCAATTCGGCGCGCCCGGTGACGACGCCCGCCGATTTGCAGGGGCTGCAAATCCGTGTGCCGCGCAATGAAATCATGATCGAGACCTATAAGGCATGGGGGATCAACCCGACCCCGATGGCATGGTCCGAAACCTTTGCCGCGCTTCAGCAAGGCGTCGTTCATGGTCAGGACAACCCTTACATGACCATCTATGCGATGAAGTTCGACGAGGTGCAGAAATATATCACCAATCTGCGCTATATCTTCTCGATCGAGCCGCTGATCGTCAGCGAGGCTTTGTTTGAATCGCTCTCTGCCGAAGAACAGGCGCAGATCCTGGCCGCAGGGCAGGCCGCGACCGAGGCATCCGCCGCGTTTCTGCGCAGCGAAGAGGCCAAGATCCGCGAGGAGCTGGTGGCGCGTGGCATGGAAATCTCTGACCCCGCCGATGATGAGGCCGCGTTTATTGAACTGGCGACAACGACCGTCTGGCCAAAGTTTTATGACCAGATCGGCGGCAGGCAGGCTTTGGATGACATCCTGATCTCGCTTGGGCGCGAAGCCACGGCGGACTGACACAGGCCCCGCCACATTCCCTTTCCAACCGTTTTTCCGAGGGCTGCCCATGTCTGCGCTCTGGTCCTTTGTGGACAAGTTTGAAAGCCATGTCTGCCGTGTTTTGCTGGCTGTATTCGTCACGCTGCTGTTTGTGCAGATCGTCTCGCGCCAGATGTTCGGCACCTCGATCACATGGATCGAGGAACTGTCGGTGATCCTGTTCGTCTGGTTCGCCTATTTCGGCGCGTCCTATGCCGCGCGGATCGCGGCACATAACCGGGTCAGCTTTCACCTGCAAAGGCTGGACCGCCGCAAGGTGCGCATCATCGAGGCGGTGGGCGATCTGTTCTGGATCGCCTTTAATCTGGTGTTCATCTGGCAATCGGTCGCGTTCATCAGCCGCCTGCGTCCCTTCGTCAAGGCGCAGACGCTGGGCTGGGAGATGCGCTATGTCTATCTGGCGCTGCCCATCGCCTTTGCGCTGATGACGATCCGAATCCTTCAGGTGAACTACCTCAAGCTGGTGCGCGGTATCGACCCGCAGGACCCCGACCGGGTGGCCGTCGAGGCGGCGCTGGAACTGGCCGAGGACGAAATCCACGCCTATGAGCGGAGGAACCGCTGATGGATTCCCTGCTGGTCGAGATTCTGTTCGGGGCGTTTCTGGTGCTGATGCTGCTGGGCGCGCCGATCACGGTGGCGCTTGGTGTCGCGGCGCTGGCGGCGATGCTGTATCTGGGCGACAATCCCATCAAGATGGTGCAGATGGCGTGGTCCTCGGTCGGGTCGTTCCCGCTGATGGCGCTGCCTGCCTTTATCCTTGCCGGTGCGCTGATGGAGGCCGCGGGCCTGTCGCGCCGCCTGATCGGTGTGGCCGAAAGCCTTGCCGGGCCGTTCACGGGCGGGTTGTCGGCGGCAACCGTCATGGCCTGCCTGTTCTTTGGTGCGATCTCGGGGTCCGGCCCCGCCACCACGGCGGCGGTGGGGATGCTGATGATCCCGGCGATGGTCCGGCAGGGCTATGGCAAGGGCTATGCGGCCTCGGTCACGGCGGCGGCGGGAGGGTTGGGCATCATCATTCCGCCCTCGATCCCGCTGGTGATCTTTGGCATCTCGGCCATGGGGATGCAGCCCCCGCCCGATGCGGTCGAGGCCCACGGCACCTTTGCCAGCGTCTCGATTTCCAAGCTGTTCATCGCGGGCTTTCTGCCGGGCTGCCTGATGGCGGGCGGGCTGCTGGTGATGAACTATATCCGCTGCCGGATGCGGGGCTTTCACGGCTCGCCCGAGCGTTTGTCGCTGCGCAAGATTGCGCTGGCCTGCTATCGCGGCTTCTGGGCGCTGCTGGCCCCGGTGGTCATCCTTGGCGGCATCTATACCGGCAAATTCACGCCCACCGAGGCCGCCATCGTCGCCATATTCTACACGCTGTTCGTCGGCGCGGTGATCTATCGCGAGTTGAACCTGCGCGAGATCATCAAATCGCTGGACACGACCACATGGCTGGCCGGTCGCGTTCTGCTGGTGCTGTTCGCCGCAACGATCTTTGGCCGGGTGCTGGTGGAAAACGACATTCCCGGCGTCATCGCGGGGGGGATCCTGTCGCTGACCTCGAATATCTATGTGATCTGGGGGCTGGTGATCGGGCTTTTGCTGATCGTCGGCATGTTCATGGAGACGCTGGCCGCGATCATGATCCTTGTGCCGGTGATGCTGCCGGTCGCCTATATGATGGGGATCGACCCGACCCATTTCGGCATCGTCATGATCTGCACCCTGTCGGTCGGGTTCCAGACCCCGCCTTTGGGTGAAAACCTGTTCATCGCCTCGGGCATCTCGGGCGTGGGGATCGAACGTATCAGCCTGCGGGCGCTGCCCTTCGCGCTCTCATCCGTCACCGCCATCTTCATCATCGCGATCTTCCCGGAAATTGCCCTGTGGCTGCCGCGATTGCTTGGGTATTAAAAGGAGCTTTCCCATGTCCCGCCAACTGACTGCTGACGATCTTCGCGCGACTTTCGACGCCTTCAACCGCCATGACATCGACGGGGTGATGACCCATTTCGCCGATGACTGCGTGTTCTTCACCGTCGCGGGTGAGCATGAATATGGCAACAGGATCGAGGGCCGCGACGCCATCGCCGCCGCCTTCGTGGGGGTGTGGACCGCGATGCCCGATGTGCAATGGGCCGATCATTCGCATTTCATGTCCGAGGACGGCACACGAGGCGTCAGCCAATGGACCTTCCGCGCCACCAATCCCGATGGCACGCGGACCGAGGTTCAGGGCGTCGATCTGTTCCGCATCCGCGACGGCAAGATCGTGGAAAAGCAGGCGATCCGCAAACAGCGCCCGCCGGTTGCCGCCTGAGCCTTTGCACCCCGAGGACGCCATGCAGAAGATCGAACCCCGGCGCGGATCGGCCGCCTATGATCCGCTTTATGACCCGCTGACGGCGCGCAGCGCCGGGCGCGGCGGCGATTATGCGCCGACCTACTGGATCGGCACCGCCGGTCCCGCGCCGGATGATGACGGCCCGGTCACGGCTGATATGGATGTCGATGTCGCCATCATCGGCTCGGGCTATACCGGGCTGTCAACCGCGATCCATCTGGCCCGCGATCACGGCATCAAGGCCCATGTGCTTGAGGCGCATGGCACCTCTTTCGGCTGCTCGACCCGCAATGGCGGGCAGGCGCAGATTTCCTCGGGGCGGCTCAAGCGCAGCCAGTGGATCGACCGCTGGGGGTTGGATGTCGCGCAGCGCCTTCATGCCGAGATCACCGAGGCTTTCGCGCTATTCCGCAGCCTGATTGCCGAAATCCCCTGCGATCCGCAGGATGGCGGGCATTTCTATATCGCCCATCAGGCCCGCCAGATACCCGCGCTGGAGGCCGAGGCCGCGCTGCTGCGCGACCGTTTCAATTATGGCGCGCGGGTGCTGGGCCGGGGTGAGGTTCACGAACAGGTCATCCGCGACATGGAGGCCCATGGCGCGATGTATGAACCCGATGGGATCGGTATCCATGCCGGCAAGCTGGCCTTCGGTTATGCGCGGCTGGCGCGGGAACTGGGCGCGCGCATCCATACCGACAGCCCGGTCGATGGCTGGACGGTCAGGGACGGGGTGCATCACCTGCGCACGCCCGGCGGGACCGTGCGCGCGCGGCGGGTGGCGGTGGCAACGGCGGGCTATGCGCCGCGCGGGCTGCATCTGCGCCTGCGCGACCGGCTGCTGCCGATCATGTCGAACAGCGTCGTCACCCGCGTTCTGGGCGCGGATGAGATGGCCGAGATCGGCGCCCGCACTGGCTCGCCCCTGACTGACACGCGGACGCTGCGCCATTATTACCGCATGTTGCCCGACAACCGGCTGCAAATCGGGTCGCGCGCCGCCATCACCGGCCGCGATGCCGCCAATCCGCGCCATCTGGCCGCGCTGCGCGAGGGGATGGCGCGCAAGTTCCCCGTGCTGCGCGGGGTCGAGCTGGATTATTCCTGGTGGGGCTGGGTCGATGTCAGCCATGACATGATGCCCCGCATCACTGGCCTGCCTGATCTGCCGGGGGCGTTTTACGCGCTGGGCTATGGCGGCAACGGGGTGATGTATTCCGCACAGGCCGGGCGACGGCTTGCGCAACTGGTCGCCGGTCAGGCGCTGCCCGACCTGCCGATCTTCAACAGCGAATTAAAGCATGAAGGCTGGAAAACCCCGTTCCGCCGACTGGGTCAGCGCGCGCTTTACCATCTTTACCATTACCGCGACGAACGCACATAAGGGAGCGAAACCATGAAAATGACCACCGAAGAGGCTTTCGTCAAAGTCCTTCAGATGCACGGGATCGAACATGCTTTCGGCATTATCGGCTCGGCCATGATGCCGGTTTCGGACCTGTTTCCGCAGGCGGGGATCACCTTCTGGGACTGCGCGCATGAAACCAATGCCGGGCTGATGGCGGACGGGTTCACGCGCTCGACCGGCAAGATGTCGATGGCGATCGCGCAGAACGGCCCCGGCGTGACGGGCTTTGTCACGCCGGTCAAAACCGCCTACTGGAACCACACGCCGCTTTTGCTGGTAACGCCGCAGGCCGCCAACAAGACCATCGGTCAGGGCGGCTTTCAGGAGATGGAGCAGATGCGGCTCTTCGCGGATGCCGTCTGCTATCAGGAGGAGGTCCGCGACCCGTCCCGCATCCCCGAGGTGCTGAACCGTGTCATCATGCAGGCGTGGCGCAACTCGGCGCCCGCGCAGATCAACATCCCGCGCGATATGTGGACGCAGGTGATTGATGTCGATCTGCCGCAGGTCGTCGCGTTCGAGCGTCCCTCGGGCGGCGAGGAAGCCGTGGCCGAGGCCGCGCGGCTGTTGTCGGGTGCGAAATTCCCGGTGATCCTGTCCGGCGCGGGCGTCGTCCTGTCGGGTGCGATCCCCGATCTGATCCGGCTGGCCGAGCGTCTGGATGCGCCGGTTTGCAGCAATTACCAGCATAATGACAGCTTCCCCGGCGCGCACCCGCTGGCCATGGGACCGCTGGGCTATAACGGCTCCAAGGCGGGGATGGAGATCATCGCGCAGGCCGATGTGGTGCTGGCACTTGGCACGCGGCTCAATCCGTTCTCGACCCTGCCGGGCTATGGGATCGACTATTGGCCGAAGGACGCGAAAATCATCCAGGTCGATATCAACGCCGACCGCATCGGGCTGACCAAAAAGGTCACGGTGGGCATTCAGGGTGATGCGGCCAAGGTTGCGCGCGGGATTCTGGCGCAACTGTCGGACGGTGCGGGCGATGATGGGCGTCAGGCACGCCGTGATCTGGTCGCACAGACGAAATCGCGTTGGGCGCAGGAACTCTCCAGTCTCGATCACGAGGACGACGACCCCGGCACCGACTGGAACGCCGAGGCCCGCAGCCGCGATGCCGATCTGATGTCGCCCCGTCAGGCATGGCGCGCGATCATGCAGGCGGTGCCCGCCGATGCCATCGTGTCGTCCGATATCGGCAATAACTGCGCCATCGGTAACGCCTATCCAACCTTCGAGGCGGGCCGGAAATATCTCGCGCCGGGTCTGTTTGGGCCTTGCGGCTATGGCTTTCCGGCGATCCTTGGCGCCAAGATCGGCAACCCCGATACGCCGGTGATCGGTTTCGCGGGCGACGGGGCCTTCGGGATTTCCATGAACGAGATGACGGCCTGCGGGCGTGACGACTGGCCGGCGATCACGATGGTGATCTTCCGCAACTATCAGTGGGGCGCGGAAAAGCGCAACACGGTGCTGTGGTATGACAATAACTTTGTCGGCACGGAACTCGACCGCGACACGTCCTATGCGGGCATTGCGCGGGCCTGCGGGGTCGAGGGCGTGCAGGTCAACAATGCCGAGGCACTGACCGACGCGCTGCACAAGGCCGTCGAGCGGCAGATGAAGGACCGCCGGACGACCTTTATCGAGGTTCTGCTCAATCAGGAACTGGGCGAGCCGTTCCGCCGGGACGCGATGAAAAAGCCCGTCGTCGTGGCGGGCATCGACCCCGCCGACATGCGCCCGCAAAAAGGCGCGCTGTGATGCCCGGCCCCGGCCTTGCCCGCAGGGCCGGGGGATTTCCATCGCTGCCGCAACAGGTGGTGGCCCGCACAGATCACGCCCGAAGGTTCCCATGCCACGTTCCGACCAAAATATAACAGCCCGCTTGCAGGCGCTGAATACCGGCAGCCGACGGATTTTCCCCGGTCTGGCCGTGGCCGGGCTGGTGGCCGTGACCGCGCAATTCCTGTCGGAACATTACGGTGCGCCCGCGATGCTGATGGCGCTGCTTTTGGGGCTGGCGCTGAATTTTCTGGCCGAGGAGGGCACAAGAACCGAGGCGGGGATCGGCTTTGCCGCGCGCCATGTGCTGCGCCTTGGGGTGGCGCTGTTGGGGGCGCGGATCAGCGTTGATATGCTGGCGGGGCTTGGTGCGCCGGTGATCGCGCTGGTCATCGGCGGGGTGGTGGCCACGATCCTGTTCGCGCTACTGCTGGGGCGGGCGATGGGCAGTCTGTGGCAATTCGCGCTGCTGACCGGTGGGGCGGTTGCAATCTGTGGCGCATCGGCGGCGATGGCGATTGCCGCCGTGCTGCCCGCGCGGGACAAATCCGAACGCGATCTGATCTTCACCGTTCTGGCGGTGACGGTCCTGTCCACTGTTGCGATGGTGCTTTATCCGGTCCTGACCGGCGCATTGGGGCTGGATGACCGCGCGGCGGGGGTGTTTCTGGGCGGCACGATCCATGATGTCGCGCAGGTCGTCGGCGCGGGCTTTTCCATCAGCCCCGAGGCAGGCGAGACCGCTACGCTGGTCAAGCTGATCCGGGTGGCGATGCTGGCCCCGGTGGTGCTGGTGATCTCGGTCATCGTGCGCCGCATGGGGCAGGGCGACAGAACCGGCCCGCGCCCGCCGCTGCTGCCGGGGTTCGTCCTGGGGTTTCTGGTGCTGGCGGGGCTGAACTCGGCCGGGCTGATCCCCGCAGGGCTGGCCGATTGGGCCAGCACGATCAGCCGCTGGTTTTTGCTGATGGCCATCGCTGCGGTGGGGATCAAGACTTCTCTGCGCAAAATGCTGACCGTCGGCCCGCGCCCTCTGCTGATGATCGTCACCCAGACAGTCGTGCTGGCAATCTGGGTGCTGGTTGGAATGAGGCTGGTCGGGTGAAGGTAGATCAAACGGCTGATTGGGTCAGTTTCCGACGATGATGGAAGACTTTTCCCGTCGAGCTGCGCCTTGATGCTGGTTGCTCTGACCATGGGGCAAGCGTGTGTGGCAGCAGGATTGGCTGATAAGACAATCGTAGCAGGTAAGTGTGACAAATGGTATGGGGGCGCTGCCCCCATGCCCCCGGGATATTTGGGTGAAGAAGAAAGGCGGGCCGATGGGTCCGCCTTTGTTGGTCAGCTGAAATACTGACCGCCATTTGCGCTGATGGTCGAGCCGGTGATGAAACCGGCGTCATCAGAGGCGAGGAAGGCGACACAGCGGGCGATTTCCTCTGGTTCACCAAGGCGGCCGACGGGGATTTGCGGGATGATGCGTTCGTTCAGCACTTTTTCATCAATCGCGCGCACCATCTCTGTTCCGATATAGCCGGGGCAGATGGCGTTGACGGTGATGCCTGCGCGGGCTCCTTCTTGGGCCAGCGCTTTGGTAAAGCCGATGTCGCCCGCTTTCGCTGCGGAATAGTTGGCCTGTCCGGCCTGACCCTTTTGGCCGTTGATCGAGCTGATATTCACGATGCGGCCGAACTTGCGGTCGCGCATTCCGGTCCAGACCGAATGGGTCATGTTGAACAGACCTGTCAGGTTGGTGTCGATGACCTCTTTCCACTGTTGTGGGGTCATTTTGTGGAACATCGCGTCGCGGGTGATTCCGGCATTGTTAACCAGAATGGCGACGGGGCCAAGCTCGGCCTCAACCTGCTGGATGCCGGCGGCGCAGGCGTCATAATCGGCCACCGACCATTTATAGGTCTTGATGCCGGTTTCGGCGGTAAAAGCGGCGGCGGCCTCGTCATTGCCGGCGTAATTGGCAGCGACGGTATAGCCTGCGGCCTTCAGTGCCTTGGAAATTGCGGCACCGATGCCACGGGACCCCCCGGTAACGATAGCAACTTTTGACATTTTCCCCCTCCTGATCTGTCGTGGCTGCGAAATAATGCTACCTGCGGAAGGTTTGGTGCGCAAGATCGTTGCGCACCAAATTGTTGGCCTTAGCGTTCAAGACACATGGCGACGCCCATGCCGCCGCCGATGCAAAGCGTGGCGAGGCCCTTTTTCGCGTCACGGCGGGCCATTTCGAACAGCAGAGTGTTCAGGATGCGCGCGCCGCTGGCACCGATCGGGTGGCCGATGGCGATGGCACCCCCGTTGACGTTCACGATCTCGGGGTTCCAGCCCATGTCCTTGTTCACGGCGCAGGCTTGGGCCGCGAAGGCTTCGTTCGCCTCGACCAGATCGAGGTCCGCGACGTTCCAGCCCGCCTTTTCCAGCGCCTTGCGGCTGGCCGGGATCGGGCCGGTGCCCATGATCGCGGGGTCCAGACCGGCGGTGGCGTAAGAGGCGATGCGGGCCAGCGGGGTCAGGCCGCGGCGGGCGGCTTCGTCTTCGGTCATCACCAGAACCGCCGCCGCACCGTCATTGATGCCGCTGGCATTGGCGGCGGTCACGCTGCCGTCCTTGGTGAAGGCGGGGCGCAGTTTTTGCATCCCTTCGATGGTGGCGCCGTGGCGGATGTATTCGTCCTGATCGACGATGGTGTCGCCTTTGCGGGATTTCACCGTGACCGGCACGATTTCATCAACGAAACGCCCGGCTTTTTGCGCGGCTTCGGCCTTGTTCTGGCTGGCCAGCGCGAATTTGTCCTGCTGCTCGCGCGAGATGTCCCATTGTTTTGCCACGTTCTCGGCGGTCTGGCCCATGTGATAGTTGTTGAACGCGTCCCAAAGGCCGTCGCGGATCATCGTGTCGATCATCTGCATATCGCCCATCTTTTGACCGGGGCGCAGATAGGCAGCGTGAGAGGACAGCGACATATTTTCCTGACCGCCCGCCGCGACGATGGTGGCGTCGCCAAGAATCACCTGCTGCGCCGCCAGCGCGACCGAGCGCAAGCCCGAGCCACAGACCTGGTTAATCAGCCAGGCGGCGGATTCCTTGGAATAGCCCGCCGCAATATGGGCCTGACGTGCCGGGTTCTGACCCTGCGCGGCGGTCAGCACCTGCCCTAGAATGGTCTCGCTGACCTCGGCGGGGTCGATTCCGGCGCGTTCGACAATCGCGCGCAGCACGGTCGCGCCAAGCTCATGCGCGGGCATATTGGCGAAAGACCCCAGAAAGCTGCCGACCGGGGTGCGGGCGGCGGAAACGATCACGGCTTTGGTCATAGAAACTCTCCTCACATGGGCCGGAATCGTTCGGCCATTCGGCGCTAGTTTGGGGGGCTTTGCTGCAAGGTCAACCCGTCTTTACCGCTGGGCGGCAACAGCGGGTGGCGTTTTCCATGGTGGGGCGATGGTTGGTGCGCCGAAGTAATAGCCCTGAAGACAGTCGATCCCCATGTCGATCAGAAATGCGGCCTCATCCGCGGTTTCGACCGATTCGGCCACGGTGAACATATCAAAATGATGGGCGATGGATTGCAGGGCGCGGGTCAACACCTGATTATCGCGGTGATGGGCGATTTCACGGATAAACTGACCGTCAATCTTGATCATGTCAAAGCTGAAATCGCGCAGATAGCGGAACGAGGTATAGCCCGCGCCGAAATCGTCCAGCGCAAAGCTGACGCCGCGCATCTGCAATTCGTCCATGAACGTGCGGACCACATCCGGCATTCCCATGGCCGAGCTTTCGGTGATTTCCAGAATCAGCCGTTCCGCGATCTGGTCGTCACGGCCAATGCCCTGCCGCAAGGTCGCCATCCATTGCGGATAGGTGATCGAACGCGCCGACATATTGACCGACAGCCGCAGTGAGGGTGTTTCACGCAACGCCATCAGCCCAAGATGCAGGGCAAGGCAGTCGATCTGTCGGCCAAGTTCGGTCGTTTCTGCCAGTGGCATGAAGTCACGCAGCGGCACCATGCGCCCGGTGTCGTCGATAATGCGGATCAGCCCCTCATGGAAGGCGGCGACCTGTGGCCGGTCAGCCTGCACCACCGGCTGATAGGCCAGCAGCGCGTCACCACGCTGCACCGCCTGCCTGACATTGGCCAGCGTCATACGGGATTGCCGGTCTATGGCGAAATCCAATGGCGAGGCCATCACCCTGTTATCCGAATCATTCGTGAACATCACACCCTCCTGCGTATGGCCAGCATCGCTATTCTTTCCTAATATCCCGTAAACATCTGCAACTTTTTGGAATCAGGGTTAACGCTATGGTTGAACGCTGTGGGTGGTGTGGTACGGATCAGATCTATACCGATTACCACGACCACGAATGGGGTGTGCCGGAGCGTGACCCTCGGGCATTGTGGGAAAAGCTTGTTCTGGATGGGTTTCAGGCTGGGCTAAGCTGGATCACCATTCTGCGCAAACGCGATGCTTTCCGGGCCGAGTTTGATGGGTTCGACCCTGAGAAAATCGCCGCATGGGACGAAAATCGCGTTAACCAAGCCTTGCAAAATCCTGGCATCGTGCGCCATCGCGGCAAGGTCGAAGCGACGGTGAAAGGGGCGCAGCGGTTCCTTGAGATCGAATCAGCGCAGGGGTTCGCGCCCTTTATCTGGTCTTTTGTCGATGGTCAGGTGGTGCAGAACCGATGGGCGACGCTGGCGGATGTGCCAGCGCAGACGCCCGCCAGCGTGGTCATGTCCAAAGCGTTGAAAAAGGCCGGTTTCAATTTCTGCGGGCCGGTCATTACCTATGCGTTTATGCAGGCGACGGGACTGGTGAACGATCACGTCACCAGTTGCCACCGTCATGCGGCGCTTAGTCGGCCTTGAGCTGCTGAACCACCGCCAGCGCGGCGGGGCTGTCCCATTCGGCGTCGCCCATCAGGCGGGCGACCTCGTTGCCGTCCTTGTCGAACAGTACCGTGACCGGCAGGCCCATGACGCCCAGTTGCCGGGCCAGTGTCATGCTGGCGTCGGTCAGCGTCGGCAGGGTTTCGATGCTTTCATCGGTGAAAAACTTGCGGATTGCCTCGGGCTGGTTGCGGCCTGCGGCAATGGTCAGAACCTGAAAATCCTCGCCACCCTCGGCCTGTTGCAAGCGGTCGAGCGAGGGCATTTCATGCCGGCATGGGGCGCACCACGTTGCCCAAAAGTTCACCAGCAGCGCGGTGCCACGATAATCCGACAGTTTATGCGTGCCGCCGTCAATGTCGGAAAAGGCCGCGTCCGGGGCCGGGGCGTTGTCCACGGCGACCAGCTTGGCCAGCCCGCCTTTGGCTGCGGCGTCAAAGTCGATCGGCCCGGCAAAAGCGGCATTTGCACTGGCCAGCAGCGCCATATAAACAAGCGTCGAACGCAGCATGAATACCCCCAAGGACATGACATGACCGACCAGCCCAAGACCCAAGCCAATACCATGTGGGGCGGTCGCTTTGCCGCTGGGCCGGATGCGATCATGGAGGCGATCAACGCCTCGATTGGTTTCGACAAGCGGCTTTACGCGCAGGATATTGCGGGCAGCCGCGCCCATGCCGCGATGCTTGCGGCGCAGGGCATCATTACCGATAACGATGCAAAGGCAATCCGTGAAGGGCTGCTCACCGTTTTGTCAGAAATCGAAGGTGGGGATTTTCCGTTCTCGACCGCGCTGGAGGACATTCACATGAATGTTGAGGCGCGGCTGAAAGAGATCATCGGTGAACCGGCGGGGCGGCTGCATACGGCGCGGTCGCGCAACGATCAGGTGGCGACGGATTTCCGGCTGTGGGTGCGCGATCAGGCGGATGCGGCGATTGTGGCGATCCGGGGGCTGATCGGCGTGGCGCTGGATCAGGCGCGGGCGGGCGCGGATTGGGTGATGCCGGGCTTTACCCACCTGCAAACCGCGCAGCCGGTGACATGGGGCCATCACATGATGGCCTATGTCGAGATGTTCGGGCGCGATCTGTCGCGGTTTCAGGATGCACGGGCGCGGATGAACGAATCGCCCCTTGGCTCGGCGGCGCTGGCGGGGACGGGGTTCCCGATCGACCGCCATGCGACGGCGCAGGCGCTTGGCTTTGACCGGCCGACGGCGAACAGCCTTGATGCCGTCAGCGACCGCGATTTCGCGCTGGAGTTTCTGGCCGCCGCCAGCATCTGCGCCATGCACCTGTCGCGGCTGGCCGAAGAAATGGTGATCTGGTCTTCGGCCCAGTTCCGTTTCGTGGCGATGTCTGACAAATGGTCCACCGGGTCCAGCATCATGCCGCAAAAGCGCAACCCCGATGCGGCCGAACTGATCCGCGCCAAGATCGGCCGGATTTTCGGTGCGAATGTGGCGCTGATGATGGTGATGAAGGGCCTGCCGCTGGCCTATTCCAAAGATATGCAAGAGGATAAGGAACAGGTCTTTGACGCCGCTGACAACCTGCTGCTGGCGCTGGCGGCGATGGCCGGGATGCTGTCGGATCTGACCGTGAACCGCGAGGCGATGGAGCGTGCGGCGGGCAGCGGGTTTTCCACCGCGACCGATCTTGCCGACTGGCTGGTGCGCGAGGCCGGGCTGCCTTTCCGCGACGCGCATCACGCGACCGGCGCATTGGTGGCGATGGCCGAGGCGCGGGGCCTCGATCTTCCCGACCTGACGCTGAAGGAGATGCAGTCGGTGAATCCTGCCATTACGCAGGCGATTTACGGCGTGCTTGGGGTGCATAACTCGGTCGCGTCGCGGGTCAGCTATGGCGGCACCGCACCGGAACAGGTCCGGGCGCAGATCGCCCGCTGGACCGAGAAACTGGAGGGAATGGCATGAAATCCGTGATTCTGGCCGCTTTGTCTGTGGCGGCGCTGGCCGCTTGTGGCATTGACGGCGCCCCGGTGCGCCCGGATGCGCCCGATGGCGTGCATGTCAGCGGCGAGGCGCGGGTCGGTGTTTCGGCCAGCCTTTAACCTGACCCCGATGCGTCTTGTCTGGGGGGCGCTGGCGCTGATCGGCGCAGGCGTCGGGCTGTGGCGGGGGGATGCGGCTGTTTCGGATTGGGTCGGGCTGCTGACGCTGGCGGCATGGTGCCTGACCGAGACGATGATGCGCCGCAACTGGCTGGCGCTGCTGACCCTTCCGGCGATGCTGCTCGGGATTGGCTGCGCATTGCCGCTTTATCTGTTTATCCGTTCGCGTAAGGTCTTGTGATGGATCATTTCAACTATTTCAACGGTCAGCTTTATGCCGAAGACGTGCCGCTGGCGCAGATTGCCGCGCAGGTCGGCACGCCGGTCTATGTCTATTCGGCAGCGACTTTGACCCGGCATTTCAACCTGTTCCGGCAGGCGCTGGACTGGACCGACCATCTGGTCTGTTTCGCGGTCAAGGCCAACAGCAATCTGGCGGTTCTGCGTCTGCTGGGCAGTCTTGGCGCGGGCATGGATGTGGTGTCAGGCGGCGAATATGCGCGGGCGCGGGCGGCGGGCGTGCCGGGGGAACGGATCGTGTTTTCCGGCGTCGGCAAGACCGTGGCTGAAATGCGCATGGCGATCGAGGGCGGCATCCGCCAGTTTAACATCGAATCCGAACCCGAGATGGAGGCCCTGTCCGCGCTGGCCGCTAGCATGGGCGCGGTGGTGCCTGTCGCGGTGCGGGTGAACCCGGATGTGGACGCCAAAACCCATGAGAAAATCGCCACCGGCAAGTCGGAAAACAAGTTTGGCATCCCCATCGCCCGCGCGCGCGAAGTCTATGCCCGCGCTGCCAGCCTGCCCGGTTTGCAGGTCGTTGGCATTGATGTGCATATCGGCAGCCAGTTGACCGACCTTGAACCCTTCCGGCAGGCGTATCAGAAGGTCGCGGATCTGACGGAGGTGCTGCGGGCGGATGGTCACGCGATCACCCGGCTGGACCTTGGCGGCGGCTTGGGTATTCCCTATCGCCGCGACAATAACGCGCCGCCTCTGCCGATCGAATATGGTCAGGTCATCCGCGAGACTGTCGGTCATCTGGGTTGCGAAATCGAGATCGAGCCGGGCCGCAATATCGCCGGGAACGCAGGCATCCTGCTGACCGAGGTGATTTTCGTCAAACATGGCGAAGGCCGTGATTTCCTGATCGTTGATGCGGCGATGAACGATTTGATCCGCCCGGCGATGTATTCCGCCCATCACGACATCGTGCCGGTGGTGGAATCCGCGCCGGGGGTGGATGTCGCGCCTTATGATGTGGTTGGCCCGGTCTGTGAGACGGGTGACACCTTCAGCAAAGGCGCGGAATTGCCGGCGCTGGCGGCGGGTGATCTGGTCGCGTTCCGCTCGGCCGGAGCCTATGGGGCGGTGATGGCGTCGGAATATAACTCCCGCCCGCTGGTCCCGGAAGTGCTGGTCAGCGGCGATAAATGGGCGGTGATCCGCGCAAGGCCGAGCTTGGAAGACATGCTGGCCCGCGATACCATCCCGGAATGGATCTAGGTCGGGACAAATCGAACCGTTGGCCGGGGGTTTTCCACCCCCGGACCCCCGGAGGATATTTCGGGACAAAAGATAATGCGGCGTCTCGGGCCATTCTGCTGACGCAGGCGGGGCTGTGGTATGAGGTGCTGGCACGGGCATTCTGGCCGCTGGCGGCGGTGCTGGCGCTGGTTTGGGCGGTTTTGACCTTTGTGACCTTGCCCGGATGGGGGCTGGCCGCCGCCGGGATTGTGGTTCTGGTGGCGGCTTTCCGGGGCGTGTGGCGGTTCCGCCCGCCCGCGCGGGGTGAGGCCCTGCGCCGGGTTGATGCGCAACTGCCGGGGCGGCCCCTGTCTGCGCTTGAGGATCGGCAGGCGGTGGGCGAAGGCGGCGCGCTTTGGGCCGCGCATCAGGCGCAGATGGCGCAGGCGGCACAAGCCGCGCGGGCGGTGGCACCCGATGCCGGTCTGGCGCGGCGCGACCCGTTCGGATTGCGGCTGATGGCGGCGCTGGCCTTGGGCATGGCGCTGATCTTTGGCAGCACCGGGCAGGTTGGGCAGGGGCTTGGCGCCTTGGCCGCGGGCCGGGGGGCGCTGCCTGCGGGTGGGCCTTCGTGGGAGGCTTGGGCCGAACCGCCCGCCTATACCCGCCGCCCGGTGATCTATCTGAACGCCTATCCGGGCGATGCGCTGGAACTGCCGCAGGGCAGCCGCATCAGTCTGCGGTTTTATGGTGGCGTGCCGGGCTGGTCCTCGGATCTGGGCGCGATCAGCGGGACCGAGGACGCGCCGGAACTGGCGGTCAATCGGTCCGGCCATCTGGACCTTGGCGACCGGCGGCTTGCGGTGACGGTGCAACCCGATGCGCCGCCGGTGGTCGCGCTTGGCGGGCCGCCCGTGCGCCGTGCTGATGGACGGCTGGTGCAGTCCTTTACCGCCAGCGATGATAATGGGGTCGAGGCGGGGCTGGTGCGGATCAGCCTGAACCTCGATGCCGTGGACCGTCGCTATGGCTTGGCGACCGCGCCTGAGCCGCGCGAGCCGGTGGAAATTGCCCTGCCGCTGCCCGGACCGGGGCGGCGGGCCGATGTCAGCGGGCAGGTGGTTGGCGATCTGGCGCGGCATCCTTGGGCGAACCTGCCGGTGGTGCTGCGGCTGTCGGTTGAGGACGGCATTGGCCAGCAGGCAGAAAGTGTGGAAGCGCAGGTGATCCTGCCGGGGCGGCGCTTTTTTGACCCTTTCGCGGCGGCGCTGATCGAATTGCGCCGGGATTTGCTGTGGTCGCGCGATAATGCGGGACGCTCGGCGCAGCTTTTGCGGGCGATGATCTGGCAGCCCGAAGGCTTTATGACCGACGGTCTGCACGATGATCTGCGCGGCGTGGTCGCGCTGCTGGAGGCCGGGCCGCTGACCCCCGATGCCCGCGATGCACTGGCCGAGGCGCTGTGGCAGGCTGCCGTTCAGCGTGAGGATGGCGGGCTGGATGACGCGCTGGCCCGGATGCAGCACGCGCAGCAAAAGCTGTCCGAGGCGATCCGTCAGGGCGCCAGCCCCGACGAGATTCAACGCCTGATGGATGAGCTGTCGCAGGCCACCCGCGACTATACCGATATGCTGGCCGAGCGCGGGGAAGATCCGGCCGAACGCTTTGACCGCAGCCCGCAGCAGGGCGAGATGCTGACCGGCGACCGTATTCAGCAGATGATGGACGAGATTCAGCGCCTGATGAACGAGGGCCGCATGGCCGAGGCGCAGGAATTGTTGCAGCAATTCAACCGGATGATGGAAAATCTGCGGGTGCGTAACACCGAGGGCGAGGGGCGCGGGCGCGACGGGCCTTCGGGACGGCTGGCGGATTCGCTGCGGCAGCAGCAGGAACTGGCGGATGAAAGTTTCCGCCGGATGCAGGAGCAATACGGCCAGCAGGCGCAGCCTGGTAACAGCGATGAGATGGCCGACCGTCAGCGTGCGCTGCGCGAGGAACTGGGCCGTCAGCGCGGCATGGCACCGGGGCAAGGCACGCCCGAGGGCGACGCTGCGCAGCAGCAGATGGACCGCGCCGGTCGCGCCATGCGCGAGGCCGAAGACGCGCTGCGTCGGGATGACCCTGGCGGCGCGATGGACCGTCAGGCCGAAGCCATCGAGGCGATGCGCGAAGCCATGCGCGGGCTTGACCGGATGGCGCGGGGCGAGCAGGGCCAGCCCGGCGCCGATCAACAGGGGCAGGGCGAGGGAGAGGCACAAAGCCGCTCGGGCCAGCCTGATGGCAGCGGCGGTTCCGGCAGCGTGGTGCCGCAGGCGCGGCGGATGGAGACCGACCCGCTGGGCCGTGTCCTGCCGGGCGAAGGCGGCGAGGTGAACCAAGGCGATATTTCCGGCGCTCTGACCGACCCCGGCAGCCGCGCCCGCGACCTTCTGGACGAAATCCGCCGCCGCAGCACCGAACCCGCCCGCCCGCGCGATGAACGCGACTATCTGGGCCGGCTGCTGGATCGGTTTTAGGGGAGCAGCCTGCGTGGTCGTTGCTTTGGTTCCGGCGTTCTGGAACGCCTGTCCGCGATGCTTGCGGAACCAGTTCAGGGGCCATTCCGTGCTGAAGGCGGGCGGCGATGATGGACCATCCCGTTGCCGTGTGATTGCTCACCTGATCGACAAGATGAAGGGATCGTGACGCTTCCTTCGGATTGGGGGCATGGTCCCCGCACCCAATGGGGATGAACCGGCCAGCAAGGCGGCAGGTGGTGGTATCTGCGCGACGCCGGGAACGGGGTCGAAATGGATGCCGCTGTCGAACAGGCAAAGCCCTTTTGCTGCGTCCGTCGCGGATGCGGCCTTTCTTGGGTTTGCGATCATGCCGCCCGGTGGCGCGGGCAGCATGTCCTTCAGGCGCGGGAATAGCCCTGACTGGTGGCGATCAGGTGGCGGGCATAGTCGGTTTGAGCGGTGCCGCTGCGCAGGGTGGCGGTGTCCATCACCTCGGTGATCCGGCCATGCTGCATCACCGCCAGCCGGTCGCAGAGATGGCCGACGACGGCAAGATCGTGGCTGACCATCACATAGGTCAGCCCGTGTTCCGCCCGCAGATCGGCCAGCAAGTTCAGGATTTCGGCCTGAACCGAGACATCCAGCGCCGAAGTGGGTTCATCCAGCAGCAGCAACCGCGCATCCCCGGCCAGCGCGCGGGCGATGGCGATGCGCTGGCGCTGACCGCCGGAAAGCTGATGCGGATAGCGGAACCGGAATCCCCGACCCAGGCCCACATCGTTCAGCAGCAGATCAATGCGGCTGTCGATGTCGCGGATACCCTGTAAATGCAGGGTTTCCGACAGCACCCGATCGACCGAGTGGCGCGGGTGCAGGCTGGCATAAGGATCCTGAAACACCATCTGCACCTTGCGCAGAAAGCTGCGGTCGCGGCGGGTGCCTTTGACGGGTTGACCCTGAACCTCGATCTGGCCGGACCATGTGGGGATCAGCCCGGCGATGGCCCGCAGGATGGTGGACTTGCCAGAACCGGATTCGCCCACAAGGCCGAAGCTTTCGCCGGGGGCGACGCTGAACCCGGCATCCTGCACGGCGTCCACCCGGTCGGGCGCATGGCCAAACCAGACGTTCAGCCCCTGCACATTCAGCATCGGTTGCATGTCAAAGCCCTCCCGGCAGGGTGGTGGTCTGTTCCTCGTCGCGCCAACTGTCCTGACGTTGCAGCACCGGCAGACGCGGCACCGGCGCGTCAAGGCGCGGCAAGCTGTTCAGCAGCCCTTGCGTATAGGGGTGGCGGGCGTTGTGCAGTTCGCTGGCGGGCAGGGTCTCGACGATGCGGCCCGCATACATGATCTGCACCCGGTCGCAGAACTGCGCCACAAGGTTCAGGTCATGGCTGATAAACATCAGCCCCATGCCGCGTTCACGGACCAGCGCATCCATGATGTTCAGCACTTCGGCCCGCACCGACACATCCAGGGCCGAGGTCGGTTCATCCGCGATCAGGATTTCCGGGTCAGGGGTCAGCATCATGGCGATCATAATGCGCTGTCCCATGCCGCCAGAGACCTCATGCGGGTAGCTGTCGAACACCCGTTCCGGGTCGCGGATCTGGACGGCGGCCAGCATTTCCAGCGCCTTTTGCCGGGCATCCGCGCGGCTGGTGCGGCTGTGCAGGCGGATGGTCTCGGTGATCTGGCGGCCGATGGACAGGACCGGGTTCAGGCTGAACTTTGGGTCTTGCATCACCATGCTGATGCGTGCGCCACGGATCTGGCGCATCTCGCGCTCTGGCAGGTTCAGGATCGACCGCCCGTCCAGCGTCATGTGATCTGCGGTGACACGGCCCGGCGCGCGGACAAGGCCCAGCAGGGCGCGGCCGGTCATTGACTTGCCCGAGCCGGATTCGCCCACCACCCCAAGCCGCTCTCGGCCAAGGTCAAAGCTGACGCCGCGCACGGCATCAAAGCTGCCCTGACGGGTGGGAAAGCTGACCCGCAGGTTGCGCACGGACAGCAGCGGTTCGGTCATTGCGCACCCCCTTTCGGGTCCAGTACGTCGCGCAGCCCGTCGCCCAGCAGGTTAAAGGCAAGGCTGGTAATGAAAATCGCCATCCCCGGCGCGGCGGCGACCCACCAGTAATCCAGAATGAACTGACGCCCTTCCGAGATCATCTGCCCCCATTCTGCCATCGGCGGCTGCGCACCAAGGCCAAGAAAGCCAAGCCCGGCAGCGGACAGGATGATCCCCGCCATATCCAGCGCCACCCGCACGATCAGGCTGGACACGCAGAGCGGCCAGATATGCCCGATCAGCAGCCGCAGCGGCCCCGCGCCTTGCAGCCGGGCGGCGGCGATAAAGTCGCTGTTGCGGATGGTCAGCGTTTCGGCCCGCGCCAGTCGGGCATAGGGTGGCCATGCGGTCAGTGCCAGCGCCAGCACCGCATTGCCGATGCCGGGGCCAAGGGCTGCCACAAAGGCCAGCGCCAGGATCAGCTTGGGGAAGGCCAGAAAGATGTCGGTCACACGCATCAGCACCTGATCGACCCAACCGCCTGCGAAACCGGCAATGGTGCCGATGGCCAACCCAAGGATCGGTGCGATCAGCGCCACGGTGCCGACGATGAACAGCGTTACCCGACTGCCCCAGATCAGCCGCGACAGGATGTCCCGGCCAAGGTTGTCAGTCCCCAGCCAGTGCTGCGTATCGGGAAAGGCCAGCCGGTTGCCAAGGTTCTGCGCATAGGGATCATGCGGCGCGATCCATGGCGCGAAAGCCGCCACCAGCAGCAACCCGACCAGCACCATCAGCCCGGCCAGCGCCAGCCGGTTCGCCTTGAAGGTCAGCCAGCCCTGATAGATCCGCCCCAGCCGCGCCTGACGACGGCTTGCGGGGGCGTCGGACAACAGCCAGTCCTTTGTCAGTTGGTTCATTTCGACCTCGGGTCCAGCAGGCGATAGATGATGTCGGACAACAGGTTCAGCCCGATAAAACACAGCCCGATCACGAATGTGCCACCAAGCACGGCGTTCATGTCCCCGGCCAGCAGCGCCTTGGTCACATATTGACCGATGCCGGGCCAACTGAAGATGATCTCGGTCAGCACCGACCCTTCCAGCAGCGAGCCAAAGGACAGCGCAATCACCGTCACCAGCGGGATCGAGATATTGCGGAAGGCGTGGCCCCAGATGACCTGCCGTTCCGACAATCCCTTGACGCGGGCGGTGGTGATATATTCGGCGGTCAGTTGCTCCAGCATGAAACTGCGGGTCATGCGGCTGATATAGGCAAGGCTGAAATAGCCCAGCAGGCTGGCGGGCAGGATGATATGGCTGAAGGCGTCCCTGAACGCGGCCCAGTCCCCGGCCAGCAGCGAATCGACCAGAATCATGCCGGTGACGGTCGGCACCATGCCGTCATAGATGATGCCCTGACGGCCCGGCCCGCCGACCCAGCCAAGCACACCGTAAAACAGCAGCAGCGCCATCAGACCCAGCCAGAAAATCGGCATGGAATACCCCACCAGCGCCACCACGCGGGCGATCTGGTCGGCCCAGCCGCCCCGGCGGGCGGCGGCGATCACGCCCAGCGGCACCCCCGCCAGCACCCCGATCAGTGTGCCGAGCGTGGCCAGCTCCAGCGTGGCGGGGAACACCCGGCGGATGTCATCAGCCACCGGATGCCCGGTCGAGATCGAGCGCCCGAAATCCCCCCGCAGCACATCACCGATATAGATAAAAAACTGTTGCCACAGCGGTTTATCAAGGCCCATGGCGATGCGGGCGGCCTCGTATTGGGCCTGCGTGGCGCGCTCGCCCACGACTTTCAGCACCGGATCAATCGGCATGACCCGACCGATGATGAATGTCACCAGCAGCAGGCCAACGACGGTCAGCACAAAGGACAAAAGCAGGCCGCCAATGCCACGCGCCCGACGCGCCCAAAGGGCTGCACGATAGCTTGGGGGGCGGTTTTCCCGCCCCCCGTTGGTGTCAGTTGCGGTCAACTTATTCGCCTTTGGTCACTTGGGCATAGGACACATCGGTGACGGAACCGCCCGCCGACCAGTTCTGGATATTGGCCTGCATCACCGCCTGTTCGATTTTCTGGAACAGCGGCACGATCGGGGCAGAGTTCTGATATTCCACCTGAATGTCACGATACATCTGTTCGCGCTTGGCGGTGTCGCCCTCGGTCACGGCGGCGGCCACGGCGTCATTCATCGCCTGCGGCACGGCATAGGCGTTGCGCCATGCAAGGCTGCCGGTCAGGCGGGCCTCGTCGCTGTTGTCGGGGTTCCAGGCAAAAGTGCCGGCGTTGGTCTGCGGGTCGGCGTAATCCGGCCCCCATTCGCCAATGAAGATCGGCACTTCGCGGGCGCGATAGCCGTCCAGCACCTGCGCGCCGGTCATCTGTTCGATGTTCAGCGTCAGCCCGACCTGCGCCATCGCGCCTTGCAGCGCCTGCGCGGTGTTGACGTATTCGGGAATGTCGCGCACGCGGGTGGTCACGGTGCCGCTGGTGATCCCGGCTTCGGTCAGGATCTGGCGGGCCTTTTCCACATTGTAATCCCACGGCAGATCATTGACCGCACCCAGATAGCCGGCAGGCAGGAAGGATTGATGCGGGGTGAACTGGCCCTTCAGGAAGCTGCCCGAGATCCCGTCATAATCGACCAGATGTTTCATCGCCTGCACGACGGCAGGGTTCGACAGCAGCGGGTCTTTCTGGTTCAGGCCCATATAGAGGATCTTGCCGCGTTCTTCGTTATTGACCTTCAGCGCGGCGTTGTCCTCGACCCCGCCCACATCCGAGGGGTTCAGGTTCCGTGCCACGTCAACATCACCACGTTCCAGCAGCAGGCGCTGGGTGGCGCTTTCCTGCACGTTGCGGATGATCACGCGGTTCAGCTTGGGCGCACCGGCCCAGTGATCCGCATTTGCGGTCAGCGACAGCGCCTCGTTCGGGCGCCATTGCGCCAGCACCCAGGGGCCGGAACCGGCGCTGTTGGTGGACAGCCAGCCGTTGCCAAGGTCGTCGCCCTGTGCATTGGCCAGCGCGGTTTCTTTATCCACGACGCTGGCAACGCTGGCCGACAGACAGTTCAGCACAAAGGACACCGCATAGGGCTTGTCCATTTCAAAGATCAGCTTGTTGCCGTCAGCGCGGACCATCTGATCGACGTTATCCGCCGACAGGCCGAACTGGTTCAGGATAAAGGCCGGGGATTTGTCCAGCTTGACCGCGCGCTGGATCGACCAGGCGGCGTCCTCGGCCCGGACGGGGTTGCCGGACTGGAACTTTGCGCCGTCGCGGATGGTAAAGGTGATGGTCTTGCCGTCCTCGCTGACCTCCCACGATTCGGCCAGCTCGGGCTGAACGCCCTTGTCCAGATCCAGCGGGTCGAAATCGACCAGCTTGTCATAAAGGTTCTTGGTGACATCATTGCCGCTGAACTCAAAGCTCTGTGCCGGGTCAAGGCTGATGATGTCGTCGATCTGCGCCGCCACCACCAGCGTGTCGGCGGGGGTCTCGGCATAGGCCGCCGGAGCAAAAGCAACAGCCGTTGCCAGCAGCAAGGCGCGGGTCGAGATGGTTTTCATGGTGTTTTCCCTGTCGTTCCTGCGCCGGTTCGGGCGCTGATAGATGGCGATATTCCGGCGAAGCACAAGCGAAAGCAAGCCCTGCCGAAACGAACAGGTCTAACGGTCGGTATGTGCCTGTTTCAGCGGCAGCGGTGCCGCTTACCTCCGCAGATCGTCGGGCATCACGCCGTCAGGGATGTTCTGATAGCTGACCGGCCGCAGGAACCGGTGGATCGACAGGGTTCCGACCGATGTTGCGCCGAAATTGGTGCTGGCGGGATAGGGGCCGCCGTGAACCATGGCATCGGCGACCTCGACGCCGGTAGGAAAGCCATTGAACAACACTCGTCCTGCCTTGCGTTCCAGAACCGGCAACAGGTCGCGGGCCAGAGCGGTGTCGTCTGCATCCATGTGGATGGTGGCGGTCAGCTGTCCCTCGAACCCACGGGCCAGCCGCTGCATATCGTCAGGCGAGGCGACGCGCACCACCAGACCCAGCGGGCCGAACACCTCTTCGCCCAGGGCGTGATCTTGCAGATAGGCTTCAGTGGTGGTCTCGAACAGGTTGGGGCTGGCCTGGCGGCCCACGTCCTCATTGCCCAGCAGTTCACGCACGGTATTACGTTTGGTGAAGCGTGCGCGGCCTTCGCGATAGGCCGTCGCAATGCCATCGGTTAGCATGACCTGCGGCCCGACTTTGGCCAGCGCCTTGGTCGCAGCCTGAACAAAGGCGTCGCCTTCGGGGCCTTCGGCAACAATCGCGATGCCGGGATTGGTGCAGAACTGCCCCGCGCCCATGATCAGCGATGCGGCCCAGCCTTCGCCGATTGCCGCACCCCGTGCCGCCGCGGCAGCAGGCAGGATAAACATCGGATTGACCGAGCCAAGCTCGCCAAAGAACGGGATCGGCTCGAGCCGCGCAGCGCAGAGATCGAACAGCGCCCGCCCGCCCGCAAGGCTGCCGGTAAAGCCGACCGCCTTAATCAGCGGGTGCTGGACCAGAGCCTGCCCGACATCGCGCCGCCCGCCTTGGATCAGGCTGAACACGCCCGGATGCAGGCCCAGCCGCGCGCGGGCAGCATGGATCGCCTCGGCCACGATTTCGCCGGTGCCGGGATGGGCCGAATGACCCTTGACCACCACCGGACAGCCCGCCGCCAGAGCCGCCGCCGTGTCCCCGCCGGCGACCGAAAACGCCAGCGGAAAGTTCGACGCACCAAACACCGCAACCGGGCCGATGGGGCGCTGCATCATCCGCAGATCGGGACGCGGCAAGGGCTGACGGTCAGGCAGCGCCGGGTCATGGCGCCGGTCCAGATAGTCGCCCTTGCGAATATGGTCCGCGAACAGCCGCAACTGGCCTGTTGTGCGGCCACGTTCGCCGTTCAGGCGCGCTTCGGGCAGGCCGGTTTCCTGTGTGCCGATTTCCGTGATGGCATCGGCGCGGGATTCAATTTCGTCCGCGATGGCGTCCAGAAACGCTGCACGGGTTTCGCGGCTGGCATAGCCATAATCCCAAAACGCGTCCTCGGCCGCCTGCGCGGCACGGTCCACCAGATCGACGGTGCCAACCGCGAAATCATGCGCCGGACCATGCGCGGGTTCGGACCGGAAGGTCTGATCCCCGCCAACCCATTCGCCTGCAATCAGATGTTTGCCATGTGGTGTGAAGGTCATCTCAGCGCCCCGTTTTTTGACGCCATTCGGCGTATTTCTGTTGGTTTTCGTCCTTGGTGGATGGATACAGCCCGATGATCCCGGCGCCTGCCTGCACCTGCTCCAGCACGAAGTCCTCATAGCTTTCCATACCGGTGCATTCCTCGGCAATTTCATCGGCCAGATGCGCCGGAATGACCATCACCCCGTCCCCATCGCCCAGTAGCACATCGCCCGGAAATACCGCGACATCGCCGCAGGCGACAGGCACATTGATGTCCAGCGCCTCGTGCAGCGTTAGGTTGGTGGGGGCCGAAGGGCGCGCGTAATAGGCGGGCATGTCCAGTGCACCGATCCCTTCGGCATCACGGAAACCTCCGTCCGAGACCACACCCGCCGCGCCACGCAGTGCCAGCCGGGTTATCAGGATCGACCCCGCCGTGGCGGCGCGGGCATCCTTACGCGCATCCATGACCAGCACATGACCGGGCGGACAGGTTTCCACCGCCACGCGCTGCGGATGGTCGGCGTTACGGAACACGGTAATCGGGTTGCGATCCTCACGCGCGGGAATATAGCGCAGGGTGAACGCCTGCCCAACCATATTTTCGGGCTTGCGCGCCACCGGCACCACGCCCTGAATGAACTGGTTGCGCAGCCCTCGTTTATAGAGCGCCGTCGCAACCGATGCGGTCGAGACCTTTTTCAGCTTCTCGCGGGTTGTATCGGAAAGGATATAATCGGTCATGTGAACCCTCAGATCAGGTGATTGGCGGCCATAAAGGCGTTCAGTTTGGTTTGTTGTGCGGCGGTCAGCGGCCATGCGGATGGCGGGCGGGTCGGGCCGCAGTCCAGACTCTGCGCGATCAGCGCGGCCTTGACCCCGGTGACGTTGGTTCCGTTCATTTCCTCGGCCCGGATATCCTCGAAGGCGCGCATCCCGGCGATCAGAGCGTTGGCGGCGTGGTAATCCCCGCCCTCAAGCGCCGCATGAATCGCCAGCGACCTTTCCGGCCAGACATTGATCAGGCCCGAGGTAAACCCGCGCGCGCCCACGGCATAAAAACTGGGCGCCCAGA